>SBGD01000014.1 GCA_006226775.1 Paracoccaceae bacterium
GCATCGCGCCGCCGGGGCAGACCCGGACGGTGCTGGCCCCGCTGCCGGTCGCGGCGCTGCGGCTCGAGGCGGAGGTGGTGGCGCAACTGGCCCGTCTTGGCCTGCGCTGCATCGGCGATCTGGCCGGGCAGCCGCGCGCGGCGCTGGCGCGGCGCTTCGGCAAGGGGCTGGTGCTGCGGCTCGACCAGGCCTTCGGCGCGGTGCCCGAGCCCTTGTCGCCCGCCGCGCCGCCGCCGAAATACGCGGTGCGGATGACCCTGCCCGATCCGATCGGGCTGGAAGAGGACATGCTGGCCGGGCTGGACCGGCTGCTGCCGCGCCTGTCGCAGCTCTTGCAGGACAAGGGGCAGGGCGCGCGCACCCTGCGGTTGCAGGCCTATCGCACCGATCACACCATGCAGGCCGTCGAGGTGCGGCTGGCGCGGGCCTCGCATGAGCCTGCGCGGCTGCGGCCGCTGCTGGCGATGAAGCTGGGCGAGATCGATGCCGGGTTCGGCGTCGACATGCTGCGGCTGGAGGCGGTGCAGGTCGAGCCGGTGGCGCTGCGCACCGCTGTCGGTCACATGGCGGCGGGGGCGGCGGTCAATGCGCGGCTGGCGGCCAATACCGCGCTCGACGACCTGATCGGGCGGCTGGGCGCGCGGGTCGGGATGGAGGCGATCACCCGGCGCCATCCCGGCGACAGCCATATCCCGGAAAAGACCGAGACCGTGCTGGCCGCCGCCTGGTCCGAGCCTTCCGCCGCCTGGCCCCGGCCCGCCCGGCCCCGGCCGCTGATGCTCTGGCGCCCCGAGCCGGTGACGGCGCCGGAGTGCCCGGTGCCGCCGGCGCGCTTTCGCTGGCGCGGGCGCGCGCTGCATCTCGCGGCGGCTTCGGGGCCGGAGCGGATCGCGCCGGAATGGTGGCTGGACGATCCCGACTGGCGCTCGGGGCAGCGCGATTACTGGCGGGTGACCTGTGCCGAGGGCGATCGGCTGTGGCTGTTCTTTGCCCATGGCGCGGCGCTGTCGCCGGGCTGGTTCTGCCAGGGGAGTTTCGCGTGAGGGGCTGAGCGCAAGCCGGGCATTGTCGGCGCGTGGGGGCGCGTCATGCCGAAGGCATGCCTCTGGCATGACGATGCGCGGCGGACTTCGGCCTTGAGTCCGAGCAGGCGCCAAGCCCTAGGCAATATCCTTCATTGCCGCCAGAAACGCCGTCACCTCCGCCAGGCTGTTGTAGTGGCACATCGACACCCTGATGCAGGAGGGCTGGCCCAGCGGGTCGAGGATATTGCCGGAGTAATGGTCGGCCTTGCGGGTATGGGTGCGGATGCCCTGGGCATTGAGCCGCGCCACCACCTCCTCCGAGGCCATGCCGTCGACCCAGAAGCTCACCAGCCCCTCGCGCGCCGGGTTCTCGGCCCCGCCCACCACATGCACCCCCGGCAATTCCGCCAGCCCGGCCAGGTTGCCGCTGCCATGCAGCATCGCCTCGGTCAGCGCCTGCTCATGGGCGTGGATCGCATCCCCGGCAGCGAGGATGCGGGCGCGGGGATCGGTCTCGTCGGAGACCTCGCCGCCCAGCCAGTCGAAATAGGCTACCACGTCGGAAAAGGTCGCATAGGCCCCGGTGTCGCGGGTGCCCATTTCCCAGTTTTCCTCCGGCCCGCCGATCAGCCCTTCAAGCCGCAGCTTCGACACCCGGTCCGAGACCCAGGCGATGCCGTAGCCATGGCGCGAGAACACCTTGTAGGGCGAGATCACGTAGCCATCGATGCCGTAGCTGTCGATGTCGATCCGCCCGTGGCTGGCGTGCTGGATGCCGTCGACGAAGACCAGGCAGTCGGGCGCGGTGGCGCGGATCGCCGCGACGATCCCGGGCAGGTCCAGCCCCATGCCGGTCACCGGCGAGGTGTGCAGCACGGTGGCCACCGCGGTCTCGGGGGTGACACGGGCGGCATAGGCCTCGGGCGTGGCCAGGCCTGCGGCGTCGTCATGCGGCACGGCGATGTAGGCGCGGCCGGCCACCTCGGCCCATTTGCGCGCGGCCGAGCGCGAGGCGGGATGTTCGACCGTCGAGCCCAGCACCGGGCCGGGCCGCGCGCCGAGGATCATCGCGCGCAGCAGCCGGAAGGTCAGCTCGGTGCCCGATTCGCCGACGAAGAACTGCCCCGAGGAGGCGCCGAAGAAGGTGCCCATGTCGGCCCTGGCCGTGGCGATGACCTCCATCAGCGCATGGGCGGCGGGATTGTCGCGGCCCTGGTTGTCGGGGATGGCGGCGAAGCGAGCCGAGGTCTCGACCACCGCGTTCAGGGTCAGCGCGCCGCCGGCGTTCTCGAAAAAGATGCGCGGGCCCTGGAAGGGGCAGGTCTCGACATGGGCAAAGCGGCTGCGGATCTGGGCGAGGAGGGGGTCAGGGAACATCTTGGTCTCCGTCGGTCTGAAGGGGCGGGGCACCGGCGGCGGTCAGCGCGCGGGCCTTGGCGGCAACCGCGGCGATGGCGGCATCGACATCCGCGGGCGTGGTGCGGTGATTGGTGATCGCGGCGCGCAGGCAGGTGATACCCTGCGCCTCGGTGGTGGAAAAGACCGCCGTGCCCTCCAGTTGCAGCGCCTCCGAGATCTGCCGGTTGAGGGCGGATTGCGCCTCGGGCGGCAGGGTGGCATCGGCGGTAAAGACGCAGAGGTTGGAAATCACCGGCGCGCAAAGCGCCATGTGCGCGGAGGCCTCGACCGTCGCGCCCATCCGCGCGGCGGCACGGCAATTGCCGCTGATCGCGGCACCCAGCCCGGCGGCGCCATGGGTCTCGATGGCGGTCCAGACCTTGAGCGCGCGCGCCCCGCGCGACAGGTCGGTGCCATAGTCGCAGAACCAGGGATCGCCCCCCGCCAACCCCTCGCCATGACCGGCGAGATAGGCGGGGCGGGCGGCGAAGGCGGCGTAATGCTCGGGCTCTTCGCGGATCAGGCAGAGGCCGCAATCGTAGGGCACGTAGATCCACTTGTGGTAGTCCAGCGCCAGGCTGTCGGCGCGCTCGATCCCGTCCGACAGCGCCCGCCAGGGGGGATCGGCCAGCCGGGTCCAGGCGCCGAAGGCACCGTCGACATGCAGCCAGAGCCCCTCGGCGCGGGCCGCGTCAGCCAGCCGGTCGAGATCGTCGAAGCGGCCGAAATCCACCGACCCGGCGGTGCCGATCACCGCGAAGGGCCGCGCGCCCTCGGCGCGGTCGGCCGCCACGGCGGCGCGCAGGGCGGCGAGGTCCATGCCGGCCTCGGTCTCGGGAATGCGGCGCAGGTTGTCGGCGCCGATGCCCAGCAGTTCGATCGCCTTGCGGGTGGCATTGTGGACGCCTTCGCCGGCATAGGCGGTGAGGCGGTGTTGCAACCCCTTGTGGCGCACCTCGGGGCCCAGGGCGCGGTGGCGCGCGGCGGCCAGCGCCAGGACCGTGGCCTGGGAGGTGCCGGTGACCAGCACGCCGGAGGCGGTTTCGGGGAAGCCCATGATGCGGCGGGTCCAGTCGATCACCGCGCGCTCGACATGGATCATGCCGTGGTTGCGCCCGCCGCAATTGGCATTGACCGTGGCGGCGACCATTTCCGACAAAAGCCCCGAGGCCAGCCCGGTGCCATGCACCCAGCCCCAGAACCGCGGATGGGTATTGCCGGTGCCATGGGGCAGGACCTCGGCGATCAGCCGGGCGGCGGTTTCGGCCTCGCCATGGGCGGCGCCGGTCAGGGCATAGCCCGCTTTCACCGTCTCGGGCACCGGTTGCCAGGGGTGGGCGGCGGCGGATTCGAGCCGGTCGATGCAGGCGTCGAGCAGATCATGTGCGGTCGCCCGGAAGGCGCGCCAATCCTTTGGATCGAGGGTATCGGTCATTCTGGCAACCCCGGCGGTTTCGGCGAGCATATGCCTGCGGGCCGGGGGTGCAAGGGGGCACCTCATCCGGCCCTTGCGGGCCGTCTTCGGGGCGGTGGCGCGGTGATATTGAGAATGGTTCTCATTTTCATTGACATCACCGGGCGGGGCCGCATATTGGCGATGAGACCCGGATACGGAGACATTCATGCTGAGACAGGTCATCACCGCCGCATTTCTTGCCCTCGCCGCGCCCGCGGCGGCGCAGGATTTCAAGGTCGTGACAACCTTTACCGTGATCGCCGACATGGCGCGCAATGTCGCCGGCGACGCCGCCGAGGTGGTCTCGGTCACCAAGCCGGGGGCCGAGATCCATGGCTACGAGCCGACGCCGCGCGACCTTGTCGGCGCGGTGGATGCCGACCTGGTGCTGTGGAACGGCATGAACCTCGAACTGTGGTTCGAGCAGTTCCTGCACAACCTGGGCGAAAAGCCCTCGGCGGTGGTCAGCGACGGGGTCGAGGAGATCCCGATCTCGGAAGGCGCCTACGAGGGCCAGCCCAATCCGCATGCCTGGATGTCGCTGGAAAACGCGCTGATCTATGTCGACAATATCCGCGACGCGCTGGCCGCGCATGACCCGCAGAATGCGAAGGTCTATGCCGCCAACGCCGAGGCCTACAAGGCCGAGATCACCGCGGCGATTGCCCCGCTGCGCGACCTGATCGCCACGGTGCCGGAAGGCCAGCGCTGGCTGGCCACCTGCGAGGGGGCGTTTTCCTACCTGGCGCGGGATTTCGGGCTCAACGAGGTCTATCTCTGGCCGATGAACGCCGATCAGACCGGCACGCCGCAACAAGTGCGCCGGATGATCGACACCATCCGCGCGCGCAAAATCCCGGTGGTGTTCTGCGAAAGCACGGTCAATACCGATCCGGCCAGACAGGTCGCCCGCGAGACCGGCGCGCGCTATGGCGGCGAATTGTACGTCGACAGCCTGTCCGAGGCCGACGGGCCGGTGCCGACCTATCTCGACCTGCTCAGGGTGACGACCGAAACCGTGGTGAACGGATTGACCGGTGGCTAGAATAGCGAGATCCGACTTCGACACCGCCGGCCTCTGGGTGCGCGACCTGGCGGTGACCTATCGCAATGGCGTCACCGCCCTGCGGCAGGCCACCTTTGCCGTGCCGCATGGCTCGATCGCCGCGCTGGTGGGGGTGAACGGCGCCGGGAAATCGACGCTCTTCAAGGCGATCATGGGGTTCCTGCCGGCCTCGGCGGGCGAGATCGGCATCCTCGGCGAAAGCGTCAGATCGGCGCTGAAACAGGGGCTGGTGGCCTATGTGCCCCAGGCCGAGGAGGTCGACTGGACCTTCCCGGTGCTGGTCGAGGACGTGGTGATGATGGGCCGCTATGGCCGGATGGGCCTTTTGCGCATCCCGTCGGCCAAGGACAAGGCGGCGGTGAAGGCGGCGCTGGAGCGGGTCGGCATGACACCCTACCGCAAGCGCCAGATCGGCGAATTGTCCGGCGGGCAGCGCAAGCGCGTCTTCCTGGCCCGCGCCCTGGCGCAGGAGGGCCGGGTGATCCTGCTCGACGAGCCCTTCACCGGCGTCGATGTCCAGACCGAGGAGGCGATCATCGCGCTTCTGCGCGAATTGCGCGCCGAGGGGCGGGTGATGCTGGTCTCGACCCACAACCTCGGCTCGGTGCCGGAGTTCTGCGACCAGGTGGTGCTGGTCAAGGGCACGGTGCTGAACTACGGCCCGACCGAGGAGGTCTTCACCCGCGAGAACCTCGAAGCCGCTTTCGGCGGCGTGCTCAGGCACTTCGTGCTCGGCGGCGCCGACCTGCATGACGACGAGGACGCGCGCGCCGTCACCATCCTGTCGGACGACGAGCGGCCCTTCGTGATGTACGACGACCAGGCGCGGACCCAGGCGGCGAAAGAGGGCGAGGAATGAACCTGCTGCTCGAGCCCTTCTCCTATGCCTACATGACCAACGCCATGTGGGTCTCGGCGCTGGTCGGCGCGGTCTGTGCGTTCCTCTCGACCTACCTGATGCTCAAGGGCTGGTCGCTGATCGGCGACGCGCTTTCGCATTCCATCGTGCCGGGGGTGGCTGGAGCCTACATGCTGGGCCTGCCCTTCGCGCTGGGCGCGTTCCTGTCGGGCGGGCTGGCGGCGGGGGCGATGCTGTTTCTCAACCAGCGGACGGGGCTGAAGGAAGACGCCATCATCGGCATCATCTTCACCAGCTTCTTCGGGCTGGGGCTGTTCATGGTCTCGGTCTCGCCGGTTTCGGTGGACGTGCAGACCATCATCCTCGGCAATATCCTGGCGATCACGCCGGAGGATACGCTGCAACTGGCGGTGATCGGCTTCGTCTCGCTGGCGGTGCTGCTGCTCAAGTGGAAGGACCTGATGGTCGCCTTCTTCGACGAAAACCACGCGCGCTCCATCGGGCTGCGCCCCGAGCGGCTGCGCTTCATCTTCTTCGTGCTGCTCAGCGCGTCCTGCGTCGCGGCCTTGCAGACAGTGGGGGCCTTCCTCGTCATCGCCATGGTGGTGACCCCCGGCGCGACGGCCTACCTGCTGGCCGACCGCTTCCCGGTGCTGCTGGTGATCAGCGTGAGCATCGGCACGCTGACCTCGTTTTTCGGCGCCTATGCCTCGTATTTCCTCGACGGGGCCACCGGCGGGATCATCATCACGCTACAGACGCTGGTCTTCCTGCTGGCCTTTGTCTTCGCGCCGAAACACGGGCTGCTGGCGGCCAAGGCACGGGCGGCACGGGCCCTGCGGGAGGTGTGATGGACCAGCTTCTGCTGCCCTTTCAGTTTCCCTTCATGCAGAACGCCTTCTGGGTGGTGCTGCTGCTGGCGGCGCCGACGGCGATCCTGAGCTGTTTCCTGGTGCTCAAGGGCTGGTCGCTGATGGGCGACGCGGTAAGCCATGCGGTGCTGCCCGGGGTGGTGCTGGCCTATATCGCGGGCATTCCGCTGATCGTCGGCGCCTTCGCGGCGGGCATGACCTGTGCGCTGGCCACCGGCTACCTGACCGCCCATTCGCGAGTCAAGCAGGACACGGTGATGGGCGTGGTGTTCTCGGGCATGTTCGGATTCGGCATGGTGCTTTACGTCAAGGTCCAGACCAACGTGCACCTCGATCACATCCTGTTCGGCAACATGCTGGGGGTCGGTTCCGCCGATCTCTGGACCGCGGGTCTTGTCGGCGCCTTCGTCACGCTGGTGCTGGGGCTGAAATGGAAGGACCTGCTGCTGCACGCCTTCGACCCGGCCCAGGCCCAGGCCATCGGGCTGCCGGTGAAATGGCTGCACTACGGCATGCTGTCGATCCTGTCGCTGACCATCGTCGCGGTGCTGAGCGCGGTGGGGCTGATCCTTGCCATCGGGTTGCTGATCTCGCCCGGGGCGATCGCCTTCCTGCTGACGCGGGAATTCCGGCACATGCTGCTGGTGGCGGTGGGCGTGAACCTGACGGCGATGCTGGGCGGGGTCTATGCCAGTTTCTGGCTCGACAGCGCGCCGGCGCCGACCATCATCCTGATGCTGACGCTCTGGTTCATCGCCGCCTTCCTCTGGCGCCAATGGCAGAACGCCCGGCGCGAGGCGGTGGGCTGATCGCGGGGTGCTCCGGCGATTGCGCTTTGACGGCGGGCCGGCAGACCCTAGGCTGACGCGCAACAGCCATCAGCGCCGGAGGTGGTCATGACAAGGGTCGGGTTCATCGGAACGGGGCATATCTCGGCCCCCATGGCCCGGGCGCTGGCCCGGCGCAAACACCAGGTGACGGTCTCGCGCCGCAATGCCGAGGTTTCGGCCGCGCTCTCCGAGGCGGGCTTGGGCATCGCGGTGGCCGAGAACCAGGAGGTGGTCGACGCCTCGGAGGTGGTGTTCCTCTGCCTGCGCCCGGCGGTCTGGGAAGCGGCGGCGACGGCGCTCAGTTTCCGGCCCGATCAGCAGATCGTCTCGGTGATGGCCGGGGTGCCCTTGGCCGAGATCGCGCGGGTCTGCGCGCCGGTGACGCGGCTGTCGCTCACCATCCCCTATGCCTTTGTCGAGTTCGGCGGCTGTCCTTTGCCGGTGGCGGGCGATGCCGGGGCGGTAAGCGCGCTTTTCGGGCCGATGAACCCGGTCCTGCCGCAGCAGAGCGAGACTGCCATGGCGTCTTTCTTCGCCGCCTCGACCCTGGTGTCGGGGGCGCTGGGCTTGCTGGAGGCCGGGGCCGGATGGCTGGGCGCGCGGACCGGCGATGCCGACAGCGCCGAGGTCTATGTCGCGGCGCTGGTGGCCGGGTTCCTGCGCAACATGGATCTCGACCGCGCCGGGCGGCTGGCCGAGGCGAAATGGGCGCTGGCCACACCGCGCACCCTGAACCGGCAGATGGTCGAGGGGCTGGAATTCGACGGCCTGCCGGACCTGCTGGACCGGATCGAGCGCAGCATGGGCTAGGTCTGCCAGCGCGCCGGATGGCGGCGCACCGGGCCGGAGGCGATGGTCCATGAGGGCGCGCGCCCGGCCACGCTCAGCGGCGGCAGGATGCGGCGGGCGGGGCCCCAGCCGGTGGCTTCGATCCCGGGCGCAAGGTCGGTGTCGCGCGCGGTGACGGGCACCTCGGGGGTCAGCGTGCCGGGGGCGGACATCAGGCAGCGCGCGCTGCGCGCCAGCGACAGCTCGGCGCTTGTGGTTCGTCCCTGCGCGCGCCGGGCCAGGCCACGCAGGACGGTTGCCGCCAGCAGATACCCCGTACCATGGTCCAGCGCCTGCACCGGCAGGGGCAGCGGACTGTCCTGCCCGGCGATCCGCGCGCCCTCGGCGGCGATGCCGCAGGACATCTGCACCAGCGAATCGAAGCCGCGCCGCGTGGCCCAGGGCCCGCTGCGGCCATAAGCCGACAGGCTGACGTCGATCAGCCCGGGGTTGCGCGTCCGGCGCGCCCCGGCGCCATAGCCCAAGCCTTCGAGCGCGCCGGGGCGGTAGCCGTGCAGAAGGACATCGGCGCTGTCCAGAAGATGCTCGAAGCGGGCGCGGTCCTGCGCGTCCCGCAGGTCCAGCCCGGCGCAGTGCTTGCCGAGGTTGACCTCGGCCTCCGCTGCCGGCTCGGTCCAGTGCGGCGGGTCGATGCGCAGCACATCGGCGCCGTACCCGGCCAGGAAGCGCGAGGCCACCGGCCCGGCCAGCACCCGCGTCAGGTCGAGCACCCGCAGGCCCGTCAAGACCCGTTCCGGCGGGCCGGGGGGCGGCGCTGGCGCGCAGTCCGGCGCCTCGTGCCAGCGCACCAGCGGTTCGGCGGCGACCGCCCGGCCTTGCGGATGGGCCTGCCAGTCTTCCGCGCTGCGCAGCGCGGCGGCGCAGCCCCTGGCGGCGACAATCGCCGTCTCCAGCGCCTCGGCGGACCAGCCGCGCACCGCCTCGGCCACGGCGTCCCGGTCTCCGGCGCACCCCAGCACCGCAAGCGCCGCGGCGCGGTGGTGCGGCGCATTGGTGTGCAGCCGGATGAAGCCGTCCCTGGTGGCATAGACCCCGGCGATCGGATCCCAGATCGACGGCAGTTCCCACCCCAGAGGCCGCAGCGTCATGTCGAACCAGAGCGCGGCGCGGCGCCGGTCGACCGCCACCGCGCCCGCGTCCCGCCCGGTGAGTGCGGCCAGCGCCGCCCCGGCCGCGCCGATGGTGGCGCAGGCGAAATCGCCGACCGCAAAGACCGAAGGCAGATCGCCCTCGCCCGCTTCGGCAAAGGGTGTCTGCGGCAGGGCGAGTGCCGCGGTGATCTGCGGCCAAAGGGGCTGGGCCATGGGCGTCTCTCCGGGGGGGTGGCCGGGGGTCTGGTCGGGGGTCTGATCGGGGGGAAGTCTAGGGGCCGGATTGACTGTGGCACAATCTTGATCAAGATAATCAACATGAACTTTTCCGATCAGGACATGATGAGCGCCAAGGAGGTGCGCAAGCGGCTGGGGGTCAGTGCCCAGACGCTGTATTCCTATGTCAGCCGCGGCCATATCCGCGCCTTTCAAAGCCCGCGCGATGCCCGCAAGTCGCTGTACCTGCGCGAAGATGTCGAGCGCTGGGCGAAACGCAAGGCCAGCGGGCGGTCGCGCCGCTCGGTCGCGGCCTCGGCGCTGGACTGGGGCGAACCGGCGCTGGTGTCGGAGATCACCGAAATCCGCGACGGGCGGGTCTTCTACCGCGGCCAGGACGCGGTCGAGGTGTCGCGCGACTGGCTGCTCGAGGAGACCGCGGCGCTTCTGCTCGACCGCGACCTGGAAGCGCCCGCGCCCGACCGGATGCCGCTGCTGGCCGCCCCCGATCCGCTGCAGCGGATGCTGATGGCGCTGACCCGCAAGGTGACCGACCCCGAGGTCAGGCCGCTCGACCTGGTCGAGGCCATGGTCCACGCGGTCACCCGCAAGCGCGGCGAAGGGCCGGTGCACGGGCAATTGGCCGCGGCCTGGGACGTGTCCGAGGACGAGGCGGACGTGCTCCGCCGGGTGCTGGTGCTCTGCGCCGATCACGAGCTGAACGCCTCGACCTTTGCCTGCCGGGTCACCGCCTCGACCGGCGCCTGCCTGCCGGCCTGCCTTCTGACCGGCTTGTCGACGCTGTCGGGCCCGCGCCATGGCGGCATGGTGAGCCGCGCGCTGGCGTTCATGCAGGCCGCGGTCAAGGACGGCCGGGCGCCCGATCTCGACGACGGGCCGCCGCCGGGCTTCGGCCATCCGCTCTATCCCCGCGGCGATCCGCGCGCAGCGGAAATCCTGCGGGTCCTGCCACTGGACCGGGCCTGGGCGCCGGTGGTCGCGGCCCTGCGCGAGCGGCAGGTGCACCCGAGCCTCGATTTCGCGCTGGCGCATGTGGTGACGGTGCTGGACCTGCCGCGCGAGGCCGGGCTGGTGCTCTTTGCCGTGGGCCGCGCGGCGGGCTGGATGGCCCATGCCGAGGAACAGGCGCAGTCGGGTCACCTGATCCGTCCCCGGGCCGCGCAGCGGGAGTAGGCCGACCCCGCCGCAGTCCCGGACCTGATCCGGGACCTCTTTTCACGCCTGCCATGAGGTCCCGGATCAGGTCCGGGACTGCGGGGCGCTAACCTCGGGCGGCTTTTTCCGCGAGGCCCGAGGTGCCCTGGCGGCGGGCGAGTTCGGCCAGCACGTCATCCAGCGCGATGCCGCGCGCGGCCAGCAACACCAGCAGGTGATAGAGCACGTCCGCGGCCTCGTAGGTCAGGTTCTCGGTGTCGCCCTTGGCCGCGGCGATGATCGCCTCGATCGCCTCTTCGCCGAATTTCTCGGCGCATTTCTCCGGCCCCCTGGCCAGCAGTTTGGCGGTCCAGGAGCTTTCGGGATCGGCGCCCTTGCGCGCCGCGATCACCGTTTCGAGATCGTGCAGCACGCTCATGTCAGCCTCATCGGGATGCCGGCGGCGGCCATGTGGCGCTTGGCCTCGGCGATGGTGTAATCGCCGAAATGGAAGATCGAGGCGGCCAGCACCGCCGAAGCGCCGCCCTCGGTCACGCCCTCGACCAGGTGGTCGAGCGTGCCGACCCCGCCCGAGGCAATGACCGGCACCGAAACCGCATCGGAAATCGCGCGGGTCAGCGGCAGGTTGAAGCCCGCGCGCGTGCCGTCGCGGTCCATCGAGGTCAGCAGGATCTCGCCTGCGCCTTTCGCCGTCACCAGCCTGGCAAACTCCACCGCGTCGATGCCGGTGGGCTTGCGGCCGCCATGGGTGAAGATCTCCCATTTTCCGGGGGCCACGGTCTTGGCGTCGATGGCGCAGACGATGCACTGGCTGCCGAACTGGTCGGCGGCCTCGGCGATCACGTCGGGGTTGGCGACCGCCGCGGAATTGAAGCTGACCTTGTCGGCCCCGGCGAGCAGCAGGTTGCGCACGTCCTGAACCGTGCGCACGCCGCCGCCGACGGTAAGCGGGATGAAGCACTGCTCGGCGGTGCGCCGCACCACGTCCATCATCACGCCGCGGTTTTCATGGGTGGCATGGATGTCGAGGAAACAGAGCTCGTCCGCCCCCGCCGCGTCATAGGCGCGGGCCGATTCCACCGGGTCGCCGGCATCGCGCAGGTCGACGAAGTTCACGCCTTTGACAACGCGGCCATCGGCAACGTCGAGGCAGGGGATGATGCGGATCTTGAGCATGGGGCTGTCATAGGCCGCGGCGCGCAGGGGGGCAATTGCAATTTCCGCGCGCCCGGGGAATGCTGTGCCAAACCAGCCGGAGAGCGCCGCATGACGCAGCAATTCGCCACCTATCCCAGCCTGAAGGGCCGCAGCGTCCTTGTCACCGGCGGCGCCTCGGGGATCGGCGCCGCGATCGTCCGCGGCTTTGCCGAACAGGGCGCCAAGGTGGGCTTTGTCGATCTGGATGCCGAGGCCGGGGCGGCGCTGGCCGCGCACCTGCCGGGGGCCGCCTTCGAGGCCTGCGACCTGCGCGACATCGCGGCTTTGCGCAGCGCTTTCGCGGCGCTCGAGCGCAAGCTGGGGCCCGCGACGGTGCTGGTCAACAATGCCGCGCGGGACGACCGTCACGACTGGCGCGAGGTGACGCCGGAATATTGGGACGAACGCCAGGCCACCAACCTGCGCCACCAGTTCTTTGCCATCCAGGCCGCAGCACCCGGCATGATCGCGGCGGGCGGCGGCGCGATCATCAACATGGGCTCGAGCAGCTGGTGGCTGGGCATGGGCGGGATGCCTGCCTATACGACGGCGAAAGCGGCGGTGCATGGCCTCACCCGCAGCTTTGCCGCCGACCTGGGGCCGCATGGCATCCGGGTCAACTGCGTGGTGCCGGGCTGGGTGATGACCGAGCGGCAGAAAGCGCTTTGGGCGACGCCGGAGGCGCTGGAGAAGAACCTGGAGAACCAGTGCCTGAAGGAATTGATCCAGCCCGAGGATCTCGCGCGGATGGTGCTCTTCCTGGCCTCCGACGATGCGCGGATGTGCACCGGCCAGAGCTTTTTCGTCGAGGCGGGCGTGGTCTAGCGTCGTGGCGGCCTGTCGGGTCGGTGCTGCGCCGGCCATTGTACGGATCGCCTTGACATGCAACGCTGTGGCCAGACCCAACCTGACAAGGACCCCGCCATGACCCGGCACACAGGTGGCTGCCTCTGCGGCGCGCTGCGCTTTCATGTCACCGCGCCGCCGCTCTGGGTGACGATCTGTTTCTGTCGTTTCTGCCAGCGCGCCACCGGGGCGCAGGGCATGATCGAGCCGATCTTTGACCGGCCCGGGTTTGCCATCACCCAAGGGGTGCCGAAGGTCTATGACCATCTGTCCGAAGGCAGCGGGCAAACGGTGCATGTGCATTTCTGCGAAAGCTGCGGCACCAAGACCCATCTGACCTTCGACCGCTGGCCCGACCGGCTGGGCGTCTGCGCGGGCGCTTTTGACGATCCCGGCTGGTTCGATGTCACGCCTGACAACAGCAAGTTCATTTTCCTCGACAGCGCCCCGCGCGGCGCGATGGTGCCCGCGGGTTTCAGGACCTACCGACAGCATGCGGCGACCGCCGAGGGCACGCCGCTGGAGCCGGAGATCTTCGATCACGTCCTGCACCTGGGCTGACAGCGGCGCGGTCAGGCCGGCATCGGCAGCGCCCTGTTCCGGCGGATCAGCCATTCCGCCACGATCAGGTTCGGCACCCAGCAGGTCCAGGCGACGATCGGATAGCCGGTCTCGAAACCCAGCGTCACCTCCAGCAGCGGCAATTGCAGCCGCAGGGTGACGGCGGCAAAGGTCAGCGCCGCCGAGCGGATCATCCAGACCCGGTGGTCGGCGATCCGCCGCCCCATGGCCAGCCACAGCGCCCGCGCCGTCAGCGCGATCCAGAGCACCGCCAGAAGCGCGAAGCCCAGCCCCGCAAACGGCCCCGCCACGGTATTCACCGCCAGCGACAGGGCGGCCACCCCCGAGACCAGAACCCCCAGCGCATAGACCCGCCCCGTCCAGCGATGCAACCGCGGACGCCGGGCGCGCAGCCGGGGGCTGAACTGGACCGGCAGCAGCGCCAGCACCAGCGGCGCGATCGCGATATGCGCGTAAAGCGCCAGCGCCCGCTCATCCAGATGATGGGCCATGAAGGGCATCGAGACCGGCACCCCCAGCGGAATGAACCGCCACGACAGCAGCGCAATGCCCAGCGTAAGCCCCCAGAACAGCCAGCCGCGGGCCTTTGCCCTCCGATCTCCTACCATGCGATTCCCGGCCATCCCGATCCCTCCCGCAATCTTGACGCTGTAAACTTTACACTGTCAAATATGCGAGTCGCTTGACACTGTCAAGCCGTTTGCCTATCCGGGCTGCATGACCTCCGCCGACGACCCCCCGCGCCACCATCACGGCAACCTGCGCCAGGCGCTTGTCGAGGCCGGTATCGCGCTGCTCAAGGACGGCGGGCTCGAGGCCCTGAGCCTGCGCAAATGTGCCGCCCGTGCCGGTGTGTCCCACGCCGCCCCGGCGCATCATTTCGACGGGGTCGACGGGCTGCGCGTGGCCATTGCCGAGGAGGGTTTCGTCCGGTTTCGCCAGCGGATGCTGGATTTCGCCGATGCCGGCGCGCAGACGCCGCGCGGGCGGTTGCACGGGATCTGCAAGGGCTACCTCGCCTTTGCCCGCGAAGACCCGGCGCTTTACGACCTGATCTTCAGCTTCCGCGCGACCTCGCGGCTGATCAAGGAGGTCGAGCTGAATGCTGACCCGGCCTACCAGGTACTGCGCGACACCTGTGCGCCGCTGGTGCCGCCGGGCACCGACCCGGTGGTGATCGAGACCCAGGTCTGGTCGCTGGTCCACGGGTTCGCGCTGCTGATCCTGACCGGGCGCTTCGGCCCCGACCCTGTGCCCGAGGACGCGGTGCTGGCCCTGCTTGACCGGATCGGCACCGACCCTTGACCCGGGCCGCGTTTTGCGCGACCCCTCACGCCGATCCAGCCGAAAGTGCTCGCCCATGCTCACCGCCCTCATCGATTACGAATCCGGCAATCTCCATTCCGCCGAGAAAGCCTTTCAGCGCATGGCGGCCGAGGTTGGCGGCGGCGAGGTGGTGGTGACCGGCGATGCCGAGGTGGTGGCGCGCGCCGACCGCGTGGTGCTGCCCGGCGATGGCGCCTTTCCGGCCTGCATGCGCGCGCTGAAAGGCCACTCGGGGCTTTACGACGCGCTGGTCGAGGCGGTCGAGGTGAAAGCCCGCCCCTTCATGGGCATCTGCGTCGGGATGCAGCTCATGGCGTCCTGGGGGCGGGAGTACGAGGATACCGCCGGCCTCGGCTGGGTGCCGGGCGAGGTGGTGAAGATCACGCCGTCGGATGCCGCGCTCAAGGTGCCGCACATGGGCTGGAACGACCTGGTGATCGACCGCCCGCATCCGCTTCTGGCGGGGATCGAAACCGGGGCCCATGCCTATTTCGTGCATTCCTATCACGTCGAGGTCGATACCCCGGCGGACCGGATCGCCTATGTCGACTATGGCGGCGATGTCACCGCGGTGATCGGCCGGGGCACCATGGTGGGCACCCAGTTCCATCCCGAAAAGAGCCAGGCCAACGGGCTGCGCATGATCGCCAATTTCCTGACCTGGCGGCCGTAGACCACCGGCTTTCGGTTGCAACCGCCCGCGTTCCGGCGGGGCGTCACGCGCTTTCCGCCCGCCAGTCGCCGAACCCCAGCATGAGGTAGTCGCGGGGATAGGCGGCGCGGGCCCTGGCTTCCAGGTCGGCGTCGTAAATCTCGCTCAGCGCGAAGGGCACCTCTGCCGCCGGATCCGGCATCTCCGGCACCTCGGCCACGCCCAGTTGCTGCGCCACGGCGGGCAGGAAGGCCGCCATTTCTTCCTCCCGCAGCACCAGGTCGGGCAAGCTCAACTCGCCCATGCCCTGCAGGATCGCCGCCTGGCTGGCCCAATGCGGATCGACCCGCAGGTTGGTCTGCCCGGCGAGGTTGGCGCGGATGAAATCGAGAAACCCGCCGAAGGCCGCGCGATGGGTGTCGCGGTCATAACCGGCATCGGGCCAGCGCTCGGGGATCGGCAGGTCATGGCGGTTGACCAGCACCCGGCGAATCCGGCCAAAGGTGTCCGGCCCCTTGGGCAGGATCCGCGTGCAGAAGACGTGATGCGCCCGCGCCAGCGGATGGCGCAGCACGGTAAAGCGCCGGTGGCCGGGGTGCTTGCGCAGCCAGTGCCGCAGCGCTTTCTGGTTGAAATCGCCCTTTACCTCACCGCCCAATTGCGCCAGCCAGCCGGTGACTTCGGCCTCAGGCCCGCCCTTGATCGGCATGTAGAGCAGGGGCGCCGCCCCCGCCGCGACGTAGCCCGGCACCGCCGCGCCGCGCCGCGGTTCGAAATTCGGGGTGCGCGACAGGTCGAAACGGTCCAGTTGCGCCAGCGCGCGCTCCATCTCGTCGAAATTCTCGACCTTTTCGGCAATGGCGCTGGGGTTCTGGCGCTTGAGGTTGTGATCGAACCCCTCCAGCCGCGCCGTAGAGCCCAGCCAGGCCGCCAGCCCGTTCATGATGCCGACGTCCTGCACATCCTCGTAGGCGACGTAGAAGGCGGTCTGCCCGCGCCGCTGCAACCCGTTCAGCAGGCGGACCTGGAAGCCCTGCAATGTCTCCAGATGCGCCTCGAACTCCGCCCGGTCAAAGCGCGCCCGGGCATCCTTGCGTTTCGCCACATTGGTCAGCTTCCACTGGTCGGTGGCCTGGGCGATCTTCCAGCTGACGTAGCTGTCGACCGGGTTGCGGGTCAGCACGATCTTGGCGCAGCGCGCATCGTCGAGCAGCGGCTCGAACACCCGTGGGTCGTGATCGTGAAAATAGCGGAAACCGCCCAGGCCTTCGGCGTCGCGGATCGCGCGCAGCAGGACAGACGGGTCGGCATCGCGCGCCGCCTGATCGACGCCGAGGATCTCGGTCTTGTTGGGGTAGCCGATGAAATGCGGATTGAAGGCCTCGCCGTGACAGGTGATGCCGTCATAGAGGTTCAGGTTCGCTTCGAGCAGGTTGGAGCCTGTGCGCATCTCGGCAAAGACCACGAAGGTATCGAAGGGCGCCATGTCTTACCTCACCAGATAGGGTTTGCGGGCCTGCGGGCGTTGGCCCAGTTCTCGGCCCTCGACGGGGAAATCGCCCATCAGATAGGGGTGCATCCCCTGGTTCTTGAGGTTCTGCAGGAACTGGCCGAAGCCGGTCAGGTCCTGCATCTTGGGCACCTCGGCCAGCCGGCGCCCCGAGCGTATGCCGATCTCGTCGATGACGCTTTGCAGGGGCTCCATCGGCGCCTCGATGAATTCCGCCATGGTCCAGATCTTGATCCGCGCCTTGGCATAGGGCGACCGGTAGGCATCCAGCGCCTCGGCCTCGATCTTCTGCAGCTTGGCGGCGGCGCGGCGGATGGTGGCGAAATCGAGGTTGGACTGGAACAGCGGCACCGCCCAGGCGCCCGAGACCACCGAGATCTGGGCATTGGGGTCCTTGGCCATCGGCCAGACCACGTTCTCTTGCGTGTCGAGCGGGCCGAACTGGAAACACTGCCGCTCGCCCCGGGTGTTCCACAGCAGGCTGGTCAGAAAGCTCCAGGGGTCGGCATCGCGGATCGCGGCGCTGTCGGAAATGCCGCCCTGCACCACCTTCTCGCCATCGGCAAACTGCGCCTCTTCCGGCCCGAAGAGGTGGCCATGCACCCGCGTGCCGGTGGTGCGCGCGAGCCAGGGCTCGAAATCCTCGAAAAGCTCGGTAAAGCCCTGGAACACCGAATAGGGCCCCGCCGTCACGCCGTTTTCCCAGTTCTCGTTGGGAAAGCGCGAATGCATGTAAAGCCCCGGCCGCCCGCGCGTCCGCCGGTCGACCGCCTTGGCAAAGATACGGTCGATCTTGCCGGGGTTGGGCTCCGTGCGGCTCATCGCGCCGGCCTTGTCGGTCAGGAAGGCGCGATAGAGCAGGTCGGCATGCGGCCAGATCTTGCGCGCCACGAAACAGTCCGAGCGGCGCAGAAGTTGCAGGTGATCGTCGTAGAAGATATGCGGCTTGCCCTGGAAGTCGAACTTCGACAGCGTCAGCGACCGGCTCTCCATGTCGCGCGAATAGAGCCGCGCGAGGGTCTGGTAGTAGCTTTCGTCGGGAATCCAGACGCGCTTGAAATAGCGGTCATAGGTGGCGCGGTCGGGATCCTGCAGGATCGCCGAGAGGGTCTGGCGCGTCAGGCACCACCACTGGCTGCCCATATGCGGCTTCAACCCGTTGGGAATGCGCCGTTTCAACCCGATGGAGCGCTGGACCTGCACGAACTTGTCGAACAGGAACCGGTGCTGGCGCCAGGAAAACGGGAAGTGCAGGGTAAAGCGTTCCTCGTCGAGCCCGCCGACCGTCCAGGGCACGTCCACCGTGGTGGCGCTTTCGATGAAATCGGTGCGTGGGCGGGCGGCGAGGTAGTCGACCAGCTCCTCCACGGGCCGCAGCGGCAGGCAGGACCCGGAGGCGAGGTAGACGTGGCGCACGTCGGGAAACTCCGACAGCATCACCTCGCTCGCCGCCTGGCTGGCCGCGACGATGCCCCAGGTGCCCCATTCGCAACGGTAGCGTTTCGAGAAGGTCACATGCTCCACATCCGCCAGCGAGGCGGCGAAATCGCGATAGGCGCGTGCGGGCACCTTGCGGTCGACATGGATCACCACCGGGCAGCCCGCATTGGCCCAATGCCGCGCCACCTGTTCCGCGCGCCAGAAGGCGGTGTGGACCAGCATGACGACCCCGACGCTCATGCCCAGTTGCCCTTGGACATCAGCCCGAGGATCTCCAGCTGCCGCCAGTTGATGTATTTCTCGGACCACTTGCACCAGAGGTCCGGGTTGTCCTCCATCGTCCTGGCATAGGCCTTGTATTCGACCGAGGCCGAGTAATGCTGCTTGCGTTCGAGTTCCTCGGCCGCCTTGGCGGTGAACGTATCGAGAAACTTGGTATGGAGCAGGATGCCGCTGGCCTTTTCCCCGCCCCATTCGTCGTAAACGAGGTTCAGCCCGCGCGGCAGAAGCATGTGCGTGGAGCTGACATAGGTGTATTTCCGGTCCCATTTGACCAGCGGTATCTTGTTGAGCGCCGGGGCCTTGGCGGGCATGTCCGGAAAGAACACACGCCTGCGCGGCCCGCCCTGGATCCACAGGTTGCCGTAGACCGGGTTGCGGTCGATGGCGTAATTGCCGCTGTCGAACCAGCAGGCAATGTCGAGCGGGTTGTCGCCGGGCAGATAGGGCTGCGCGTTGATCGGCCCCTTGGGGTACATGTCCAGCAGCATCGCCGAAAACGACCGGATCGACGAGGCATCCAGCCAGTCGGTCAGCGCGCGCAGGGGCCGCGTGTCGCAAAACGGAAACAGGAAGAACTCATCCGGGTCGACGGTCAGCGCCCAATGCCCATGCGCGTGCTTGCGCGCCAGCCAGTTGAGCCAGTCGACGCCGAACCGCGACCGCTTGTAACTGGCGCGGCTGTGCCAGAGCGAGACATCGGGCTGCTCCATCAGGTATTCATAGCCGCCATCGGTGCTGTCATTGTCGACCATCAGGAAATGGTTGACGCCCAGGTCGCGGTAATAGCGCAGGAAATAGGGCAGGCGGACATGTTCGTTGCGGAAGGTGGACAGCACCAGCAGATCGCCGGGCCGGATGTTGTCGGTCCGGTCCGAGGCGGCGCGCAATTCCCGGCGCTTGCGCAGGGCGCGCACGCGCCAGCGCTTGCGCTGAAGCCGCAGGCGGTATGATTGCCAGGCGCCCAATCCCGTCCCTCGTTAACCGTCACGTGATCCGAGCTGTCGTTATCAAACCGAACTTAAGACAAGGTTGAAATGCTCGTCCCAGCTTGGCGGCACAAAGGCGGTCGCCGGAGGTTTCTGCTCAGTCAATTGTACTATTTTCTTGCGCCAAGAATAGACATCCCCGCTGGCCAGGTAAATGGGAATGTCTCCAAGGGTTTCGCGATAGATGTCGAGATCACGCACCATGACCGGCACACCCAGCGCCGCGGCCTCGACCGGGGGCAACCCGTAGCCCTCGGCATGGCTGGGAAACAGCAGCCCCCGCGATCCGCGCAGCAGCGCGGCGATCTGCGCGTCGGACAGGCCCGCGCGTTCCTCGACCAGCGGGTTGCCGGCGTCGAGCCGGGCAAAGACCGCGTCATTGTTCCAGCCCCGACCGCCGCAGATCAGCAGGCGCGGCGCCGTGGCGCCCTCGGCCGCAAACTGATCCCAGACATCCAGCAGCAGCGCATGGTTCTTGCGCGGCTCGATGGTGCCGAGGGTGACGAAATAGGGCGCGGCGGGCAGGGGGCATCGCGGGTCCGGCGTCACCGCATCGATCCCCAGCGGGGCAACGATGCCGCCGGGAATGCGCCCGAAGGCCTCCATGTGGCGCTGGCAATCGGCCAGGGTGACCTGCGAATTGGCGATCACCAGATCGGAGCCTTGCGCTGTACGCGACAGGAAGTGCTTGAACTTGCGCAGGGTTTCGGGGCGCTGGTACTGCGGGAAATCCAGCGGGATGGTGTCATGCACCAGCACCGCGATGCGCGCGCCGGGCACGCGGCCAAGCCCGCTCAGCACCCGGTCGGTCAGGTTGGAATGGCCGGTGTTGAGATAGCTGACCCCCTCGGGCAGATGCCGCCGCAGCATCGCGCCCAGCCCCTGGGGCAGGCAGCGCGCCCGCGCGTGGCGGCGCAGCGCGGCCTCGGCCTGGCGCCGCGCCAAGGGACCGCGCGGCACGATCCGGCCCAGCGCATCCAGCGGGCCCCAGTCCTCGGCGCGGGCGCAGGCGAGGATCGCCGCGGCGCCGTCGGGCCCGAGCAGCACATAGCCGATCCGCGTCCGGGCCAGCGCAAACAGCGGCACCGCATCGGCCACCAGCGCCCGCAGATAGGCGAACTCCACCCGGTCGACCCCGGTCATCGGCCGCCCGGCCCGCCGGATCAGCCGCGTGATGTCGAGACAGCGCGCGGGGGGATCAGCGCTCGTAATGGCCGCTCTGGTGCCAGCGCCAGGCATCGCGGATCATCGCCTCCATGTTCGACCGGGAGGGCCGCCAGCCCAGCTCCTGCACCGCGCGCGACGAACCGGAGACCAGTTTCGTGGCATCGCCCGCCCGCCGCTCGCCGATCTGGTGCGGCACCTCGCGGTTGGTGACATTGTGCGACTGGGCAATCACCTCGAAGACCGAAAACCCGGTGCCGGTGCCCAGGTTGAACACCCGGCTGCCCTTGCCCGCCTCGAGCCATTTCAGCCCCAGCACATGAGCATCCACCAGGTCGCAGACATGCACATAGTCGCGGATGCAGGTGCCGTCGGGCGTGTCGTAATCGGTGCCGAAGACGGTCAGCGCGGCGCGCTTGCCGTCGATGGCGTCCAGCATCAGCGGGATCAGGTGCGTCTCGGGACGGTGGAACTCGCCCACCTCGCCCTCGGGATCGGCGCCGGCGACGTTGAAATAGCGGAAGATGACGTGCCGCAGCCCGTGGCTGGCACCGAAGTCCTCCAGCATGTCTTCGATGGCGCGCTTGGATTTTCCATAGGAATTCAGCGGCTTTTGCGTCGTGTCCTCGTCCAGCACCACGTTGTCATGATCGCCATAGGTCGCACAGGTCGAGGAAAAGACGAAGTCGAGACACCCGGCGTCGACCGCCGCCTCGATCAGGTTGAGCGAGCCCGCGACATTGTTGCGCCAGTAGAGCCCGGGGTTGGCCATCGCCTCGCCCACGAGGCTGAGCGCGGCAAAATGCATCACCGCCTGTGGCCGGACCTCGGCAAAGACCGCGTCCAGCCGCGCGCGATCCAGCAGGTCGCCGCGGGCCAGCGGGCCGAACCGGACCGCCTGTTCCCAGCCGGTCGAGATATTGTCGAAGGTGACGGGGGTATAGCCCGCCGCGCGCAGCGCCTTGCAGGCGTGCGACCCGATGTATCCGGCGCCGCCGGTGACGAGAATATTGCCCCTGGACATGCGGCTCTACTGCGCTGCCTTTTCTTGCGACATCAACTGCTGGAGATAGCCGTAGAGGTCGTCGCGCAATTCCTCGCGCGCCAGCCCGAAGGACACGGTGGCCTGCAGGAACCCGGCCTTCGAGCCGCAATCGAAGCGCTGGCCGCGGAAACGATAGCCCGAGACCTTGCGGCCTTCCTCGATCTCCTGGGCGATGGCGTCGGTCAACTGGATCTCGCCACCCGCGCCCTGTTTCATCTTGTGCAGGTTCTTCAGCACGTCCGGCGTGATGATGTAGCGCCCGATCACGGCGAGGTTCGACGGCGCTGCCTCGACCTCCGGCTTTTCGACCATGCCCTTGACCGAGATCAGGTTGCCCTCTTCGCCCGCCACGTCGAGGATGCCGTAGGACGAGGTCTTGTCATGCGGCACTTCCATCGCGGCGACCATCGAGCCGCCGACTTCCTCGTAGGCCTCCACCATCTGTTGCAGACAGGGCTTTTCCGCCGCGATCACGTCATCGGGCAGCATCACCGCGAAAGGCTCGTTGCCGATCAGCCGCCGGGCGCACCAGACCGCGTGACCCAGGCCCATCGCCTTGTGCTGGCGGATATAGGCAATCGCGCCGCTTTCCATGTTGGTGGACTTGAGGATTTCCAGAAGCTCGGTCTTGCCCTTCTTCTTCAACTCCTGCTCGAGCGCGGGCGCGAGGTCGAAGTAATCCTCCAGCGCGCCCTTGCCGCGCGAGGTGACGAAGATGAATTCCTTGATCCCCGCGGCGCGGGCCTCGTCGATGGCGTATTGGATCAGAGGGCGGTCGACTAGGGTCATGATTTCCTTGGGCACCGATTTGGTCGCCGGAAGAAACCGTGTGCCCAGCCCTGCGACCGGAAAAATCGCCTTTGTCACTTTGTTACGCATCACTTGTCCTCAAATCATGGTCGCGGTCCTGCCGTTCCCTTGACCATGCCGGGCACGGGGGGAACGGGCAAGGGGGATCGGCGCAGTTGGTTGCCTACTGTGGCGCGGTCAATCCACGCACCCGCTTCACCCGCTCAAGCTCGGCGCGGCATTTGTCGCGCAACCGGCGCAGGCGAAACAGCGGCTCGCCGCGCTCCATCCGGCCGAATTGCCCGCCGCGATGCTCCCAGAAGCCCTGGTCGGTGAACCGCACGCGGCCATAGAGCGCGGTGAAGGAAAAGAGCAGCACGGTCGTGCCATGCCCCGCCGCCACATCATGTGCGGCGATCTGCCGGAGCTTCGCGCGATGGCGCCAGCGCCCGGTATGCACCCGCGGGGCCAGGCGCGGCTTTTGCGGGCGCGGGGCAAAGGCAGCCGCGGCATGGCCCAGCGCCGGCATCGGCGTGGGCGCGCGGCCGCGGCCCTCGGCAAAGCCGGCCTGCAGCCGCGCCAGCAGGCGGCGCACCTCGCCCGGCTCCAGCCGCCCCGCCACCATGTGCCGCAAAAGGCGGCGGCGCTGTTCCTCGGCGAACGCGGCCTCAAATCCTTCGCGCTGCGGCGCCGGGCAATGGCGCAGCAGGAATGCCGCATGGCTCGCCCCGATCTCGAACAGATCGCGCGGCACCCGGTCAGCCCTGCGCCGGGCGCTTTCGGCAAAGCCGTGATGCACCTCGGCGCGCGGCACGATGGCGGTGGCATGGCCGGCCCGCGCCAGCCGCATGTTCAGATCGGTCTCGTCGAGAAAGAAGCGGAAGGCCGGGTCGAAACCGCCCAGCCCGCAAAGCACCTCGCGCCGGAAGGCCATGTTGGTGCCCTCGGTCTTGATCGCGCGGCCCTTGGCCGGATGCAGCACCGCGGGCAGGGGGCTGGCCCAGTTCAGATCATGGCGCCGCCCGGCGCAATCGACGGTGGCGGCGCGCCATTGCCAGCCGATGCCGTTGCGCCCGCGCACGAAGCCGCCGGCGGCGGCAACCTCGTCATCGTCGAAAGCGGCGGCAAGATGGCGCAGCCAGGTCGGTTCGGGCACCGCGTCATCGTCGATGAAGGCCAGCACATCGCCCGCCGCCAGGCCGATGCCGATATTGCGCGCCAGGCTGATGTTCTCGGTGTCGCAGGCCGCGGTCTTCAGCCCGTTGCCCAGCGGCGCGGCGGCAAGCCGCTTGAGGCCCGGGCTGTCGGCGACGACCACCACCTCGTAATTCGGGTAATCGATCTGGCCCACCGCCACGAGGCAGCGTCTGAGCGCCTCGGGTCGGCGGTGCGAGACGATGATGACGCTGACCGGTCGCATCGCGGGCGCGCGATCAGGCCGGTTTCAGATCGACGCCGGGCGCATAGGCGATGAAGAACGGGTTGGCATAGCCCTCCTTGCCATAGGCCAGCGCGGTGTGATCGTCAAAGCGCACCACATGGCCGCCCGCGCCGCCCAGCACCGCGTGACCGGCGGCAGTGTCCCATTCCATCGTCCGGCCCAGCCGCGGATAGAGATCGGCCTCGCCGGTCGCCAGAAGGCAGAACTTCAGCGAGGATCCGGCGCTTTTCATGTCGGCGACCTCGTATTTGGCGATATAGTCGTCAGTGGCCTCGTCCCGGTGCGATTTCGACGCCACCACCATCAGCCTGGCATTGTCCGGCTCGTTGACCCGGATCGGCGTGGTCTCACCGGGCGTGTCCTTGCTGAAGGGGCCGGTTTCCTCGACCGAATGGCCGACGCCATTGGTATAGAACAGCCGCCCCCGGGCCGGGGCATAGACCACGCCCCGGGTCGGCACGCCGCTTTCGACGTAGGCGATATTGACGGTGAAATCGCCGCGCCGCTTGATGAATTCCTTGGTGCCGTCCAGCGGATCGACGATCAGGAAGGTGCCGGCGCGATTCTCGTGGCTGTCGGCCTGTTCCTCGGTCACCAGCGTCACGTCGGGAAAGGCCTCGCGCAGCCCGGCCGAGATCAGCGCATCCGCGGCCTCGTCGGCGGCGGTCACCGGGCTGGCGTCGGATTTGGTCTTCACCTCGAATTCAGCGAAATCCTTGGAGTCGTAGATCTCCATGATCGCATCCCCGGCCTCGAGCGCCAGTTTCCGCATCACCCGGGTCAGGTCACTGTAGTTCATCTTTCGCTCCTTGCGCGGGGCCACGCAGGTGTGTTCATCCGCGGGGCCGCGCTGTTTTGTTGTCAGACCGATCGCCAGCGGTTATGCTCTTCTGCAAACGGAACGGCAAGATTTCCGTGCCACAAAGGCAAGAAACAGGCGGAGCAGGCCTCATGTTCGTTCAAAGGCGTCCCAAGACCGCGCTGGAAAGCTTCCTTGCGACGGTCGAGCTGATCTATCACGGCGCGGTGCGCAACGTGCGCAAGACCCACGGCAATGCCTTCATGTCGATCCTGATGAACGTGCTGCAGACCATCATAATGGTCATGGTCTTCTATGTCATGTTCACCGTTCTGGGCCTGCGCGGCATGAAGCTGCGCGGCGATTTCATGATCTACATCATGTCCGGCATCTTCCTTTACATGACCCATATCAAGACGATGAGCGCGGTGGTCGGCGCCGAGGGGCCGACCTCGCCGATGATGCAGCACGCGCCGATGAACACCATCGTGGCGATCCTGTCGGGGATGCTCTCGACGCTCTACATCCAGTTCCTGTCAGTGCTGATCGTGCTGTTCATCTATGACGTGGGCTTCGTCGACGTCGAGATCCACGATCCCATCGGCTGCATCGGCATGATCCTCCTGGCCTGGTTCACCGGGGCGGCGGTGGGCATGGTGTTTCTCGCCCTCAAGCCCTGGTTTCCGACGCCGGTCAGCATCGCCTCCTCGATCTATCAGCGTGCCAACATGATCGCCTCGGGCAAGATGTTCGTGGCCAATACCCTGCCCAGCTACCTGCTGGTGATGTTCGACTGGAACCCGCTGTTTCACGCCATCGACCAGGCGCGCGGCTATGCCTTCGTCAACTACTTCCCGCGCAACTCTAACCTGGAATACCCGATCTGGCTGGGCATCGCGCTGATCACCATCGGGCTGATGGGCGAATTCTATACCCGCCGCCATGCCTCGGCCAGCTGGTCGGCCCGGCGCTGACCCGTCCTGGCCGGGCGTCGCGGTGGCGCTTGTGCAACCCCCCCCTGTGTTCCGTTGCCGCAGGCCCTGACACGCTGCGGCACGGACCGACGATCCGAGGTCCTGCAATGTCCGTGAAATCCCTTGTCCTGAGCCTTGCGCTGCTTGCCGGTGCCACGCCGCTGGCGGCGCAGGATGTCACCAGCAGCCTGCGCCCGAAGCCGCGCCCGGCGGCAATCACCGTGGCGGCAGAGCGCGAGGCCCGGGCGCGAGACGCGCGGTTCCGGGCCTGGATCGCGGCCTTTCGCCCCCGCGCCATGGCGGCGGGCATTCCCGCGCGCGTCCTCGACCTGGCGTTGCGCGACCTGGCCTATAACGACCATGTCATCGCGCGCGACCGCAGGCAGACCGAGTTCACCAAGTCCGCCGGAGACTACCTCGAGATCGCGGCCTCGGACCAACGCATCGAGAACGGGCGCGCCGCCTTTGCCCGCCATTCCGCCACGCTGGAGCGGATCGAGGCGCATTACGGCGTCGACAAGCAGGTGGTGACGGCGATCTGGGGGCTGGAAAGCGCCTATGGCGAGAGGCGCGGCGAGATCGGCGTGATCGAGGCGCTGGCGACGCTGGCCTTCGACGGGCGGCGCGGGCCGTTCTTCGAGGCGCAGCTGATCGAGGCGCTGCGCATCCTCGACCGCGGCGACACCACGCCCGCGCGGATGACCGGAAGCTGGGCCGGGGCGATGGGCCATACCCAGTTCATCCCCACCTCCTACCAGGCCTATGCGGTGGATTTCACCGGCGATGGCCGCCGCGACATCTGGGACGAGGACCCCAGCGATGCGCTGGCCTCGACCGCCGCCTACCTGGCGACCTTCGGCTGGATCAAGGGGATGCCCTGGGGCGTGGAGGTCACGCTGCCCGCAGGCTTCGACTATGGCCAGGTCGGCAGCAAGACCCGGCGGATGCCGTCGGATTGGGCGCGCGCCGGGGTGCTGGGCCTGGAGGGCCGCCCGGTGCCCGATCATGGCGCGGCCTATGTGCTCTTGCCCGCGGGGGCGCGGGGGGCGGCGTTCCTGGCCTTCAAGAACTTCGACGTGATCAAGCGCTACAACAACTCCGATCTCTACGCGCTGGGCGTCGGGCACCTGTCGGACCGGATCACCGGCGGCGGGCCGATCCAAGGGGGCTGGCCCAAGGACGACCGCGCCCTGACCCGCGACGAGCGCGAGGAATTGCAGCGCCGGCTGACCGCGCAAGGTTTCGACACGCGGGGCATCGACGGCAGGGTCGGGCCGGCCACCACCGCGGCGCTGCAGGCCTATCAGCGCAGCATCGGCGAGGTGCCGGACGGCAATGCCTCGTTCCACATCCTGACCAGGCTGCGCTAAAGCAGGCCCTCGGCCCGGAAGCTGAGTTCGCGGCTCTTGCCGATGATGATGTGGTCATGCAGCGTGAGCCCCAGCGCCTGGGCCGCGCGCTCGACCTGGGCGGTCATGTCGATATCCTCGTGGCTGGGCGTGGGGTCGCCCGAGGGGTGGTTGTGCACCAGGATCAGCGCCGAGGCGTTGAGTTCCAGCGCCCGTTTGACCACCTCGCGCGGATAGACCGGGACATGATCGACGGTGCCGCGGGCCTGGGCTTCGTCGGCGATCAGGATGTTCTTGCGGTCGAGGTAGAGCACGCGAAACTGCTCGGTCTCGCGATGCGCCATGGCGGCGTGGCAATAGGCGATGAGCTGGTCCCAGGAGGACACCACCGGCCGTTCGATCACCCGGGAGCGGGCCAGGCGCTGGGCGGCGGCCTCGATCAGTTTCAACTCGCAGATCACCGCATCCCCGACGCCCTTGATCTCGCCCAGCCGTGCGACGGGGGCCGAGATCACCCGGTTGAAATCGCCGAAGGCGTCCAGCAGGCTGCGGGCCAGCGGCTTGACGTCCTGCCGGGGGATGGCGCGGAACAGGACGAGTTCCAGCATTTCGTAGTCGGGCAGGGCATCGGCGCCGCCGCTCATGAACCGCTCGCGCAGGCGTTTGCGATGGTCGCGGATGTAGGAGGGCAGGCGGGTGCCGGCCCCCAGCGGTGCGGGATCGGCGCTTTCATCGCCGTGAAAGAGCGGCAGGGGAGCTTCTGCGAAGGAACGGGTCCGGGCCATGAGACGATCATGGCCCGGATAGGTGAATCACCGGTTAACGCCGGCGCTCATCCGGGCCCTTGCGGGCCGTCTTCGCGAGGAGGGCTGCAAGGCCCGAGGAGCGGGGCCATGAAGCCTAGCCCTTCATCGAATCCCAGAACCCCTTGACCGAGGAGAAGAAGCTCTTGGATTCCGGGTTGTTGTCCTCGCTCAGCGCCTCGAATTCGCGCAGCAGTTCCTTCTGCTTCGAGGTCAGGTTGACCGGCGTTTCCACCGCGAGCTCGATGAACATGTCGCCTGCGCCCGCGCCGCGCAGCGCCGGCATCCCCTTGCCGCGCAAGCGCATCTGACGCCCGGACTGTGACCCGGCGGGGATCTTCACGCGCGAGCGGCCGCCGTCGATCGTCGGCACCTCGATATCGCCGCCAAGCGCGGCCGCCGACATCGACACCGGCACCCGGCAATGCAGGTCCAGCGCCTCACGCTCGAAAATCTTGTGCGGCATCACCTCGATGAAGATGTAGAGATCGCCCGGCGGTCCGCCGCGCATCCCGGCCTCGCCTTCCCCGGCCAGCCGGATCCGGGTGCCGGTTTCCACGCCTTTCGGGATGTTCACCGACAGTGCCCGGTCCTTTTCGACCCGGCCCGCGCCATGGCAGGTCTTGCAGGGGTTCTTGATCGTCTGGCCGAGGCCGGAACAGGTGGGACAGGTCCGCTCGACCGTGAAGAACCCCTGTTGCGCGCGCACCTTGCCCATGCCCGAGCAGGTCGGACAGGTGGTCGGTTCCGCGCCGCCTTCGGCGCCCGAGCCGTTGCACGAGCCGCATTGCACCGAGGTCGGCACGGTGATCGTCTTCTGCAGGCCGTTGAAGGCCTCTTCCAGCGTCACCCGCAGGTTGTAGCGCAGGTCGGCGCCGCGCGCTGCGCGCTGGCGCCCGCCCTGCCGGCCGCCCATGAAATCGCCGAAGAGATCGTCGAAGACATCGGAAAAGGCGCTGGCGAAATCGCCGTGCTGGCCGGGATGGCCGCCGGGACGTGCGCCGCCGCCCATGCCGCCCTCGAAGGCCGCATGGCCGTAGCGGTCATAGGCTGCCTTCTTGTCGGCGTCCTTGAGGACCTCGTATGCTTCGCCCGCCTCCTTGAACTCTGCCTCGGCCTTCGGATTGTCCGAGTTCCGGTCGGGGTGGAGTTCCTTGGCCTTCTTGCGATAGGCCTTCTTGATCTCGTCGGCGGAGGCGGTCCGGGCGACCCCCAGAACCTCGTAATAGTCACGTTTGGACATGCGTCCATCCTCCTTTCGGGAACGTGCGAAGGCCGGCCCGGTGTCCGGACCGGCCTTCGCAGTGGTTCCGACGCGCGATCGTCACGGGTGATCAGGCGCGCTTGTCGTCGTCAAGATCCTCGAAGTCGGCGTCGACGATGGTGTCGTCTTCCGCCGGGCCGTCCGCCTGTGCGGGGGCCTCTTCGCCGGCCTCTTCCTGCGATGCCTTGTAGATCGCCTCACCCAGCTTCATGGAAGCTTCCATGACGTTCTGGATGCCGGACTTGATCTTGTCGGCATTGTCGGTCTCGACCTCGTCCTTGAGCGCGGCCACGGCCAGTTCGATCGCCTCGACGGTGGTCGGATCGACCTTTTCGCCATGCTCTTCGAGCGATTTCTCGGTCGAATGGATGAGGCTCTCGGCCTGGTTCTTGGCTTCCACCAGCTCCTTGCGGGCCTTGTCGGCTTCGGCGTTCTCTTCCGCCTCCTTGACCATCTTCTCGATGTCCTCGTCCGAGAGGCCACCGGAGGCCTGAATGGTGATCTTCTGCTCCTTGCCGGTGCCCTTGTCCTTGGCCTGGACCGAGACGATGCCGTTGGCGTCGATGTCGAAGGTCACCTCGATCTGCGGCATGCCGCGCGGGGCGGGCGGGATGTTTTCAAGGTTGAACTGGCCCAACATCTTGTTGTCGGCGGCCATTTCGCGTTCACCCTGGAAGACCCGGATGGTCACCGCGTTCTGGTTGTCCTCGGCGGTCGAGAAAATCTGCGACTTCTTGGTCGGGATCGTGGTGTTGCGGTCGATCAGGCGGGTGAAGACACCGCCCAGCGTTTCAATGCCCAGCGAAAGCGGGGTCACGTCGAGCAGGACCACGTCCTTGACGTCCCCTTGCAGGACACCGGCCTGGATGGCCGCACCCATGGCGACCACCTCGTCGGGGTTCACGCCCTTGTGCGGCTCCTTGCCGAAGAACTTGGTCACCTCTTCGATGACCTTCGGCATCCGGGTCATACCGCCGACCAGGACGACTTCGTCGATGTCCGCGGCCGTCAGACCGGCATCCTTCAGCGCGGCCTTGCAGGGCACCAGCGACTTCTTGATGAAGTCCCCGACCAGCGATTCCAGCTTGGCACGGGTCAGCTTCATGACCATGTGCAGCGGCTGACCGCCGTTGGGATCCATCGAGATGAACGGCTGGTTGATCTCGGTCTGGCTCGAGGACGACAGTTCGATCTTGGCCTTTTCAGCGGCTTCTTTCAGACGCTGCAGGGCCATCTTGTCCTTGGTCAGGTCGACGCCGTGCTCTTTCTTGAACTCGTCGGCCAGGTACTGGACGATCCGCATGTCGAAGTCTTCACCGCCGAGGAAGGTGTCGCCGTTGGTGGACTTCACCTCGAACAGGCCATCGTCGATCTCGAGGATGGTGATGTCGAAGGTGCCGCCGCCGAGGTCATAGACCGCGATGGTATGGGTGTTTTCCTTGTCGAGGCCATAGGCCAGCGCCGCCGCGGTCGGCTCGTTGATGATGCGCAGCACTTCGAGGCCGGCGATCTTGCCGGCGTCCTTGGTGGCCTGACGCTGGGCGTCGTTGAAATACGCCGGGACGGTGATGACCGCCTGCGTGACGTCCTCGCCGAGGTAGGACTCGGCGGTTTCCTTCATCTTGCCGAGGATGAAGGCAGAGATTTGGCTCGGCGAGTATTTCTCGCCCTTGGCTTCGACCCATGCGTCGCCATTGCCGCCGTCAACGATGTTGTACGGCACGATCTTCCGGTCCTTTTCGACCGCTTCGTCGCCGACGCGACGGCCGATCAGGCGCTTGACCGCAAAGATGGTGGCTTCGGGGTTGGTGACGGCCTGGCGCTTGGCCGGCTGGCCCACCAGACGCTCATTGTCGGTGAAGGCGACGATGGACGGCGTGGTCCGCGCGCCTTCGGAGTTTTCGATGACCCGGGCCTGGCTGCCGTCCATGATGGCGACACAGCTGTTGGTGGTCCCGAGGTCAATACCGATGACTTTACCCATTGTTTCGATCCCTCTTTTCTTCAAGGCGATGACACGAGGCGGAACCCATGGCGGCATCCCGTCCCCGAACTGTTAAGCGGCCGGTCCTCATGAGGTCCGTTCCGCGTTTCGGCGTTTATATAGGGACCGGGTTTGGGGGCTGCAAGCGGTGCAGGGAGCGGTATTGTGCAAATGCGGCGCGATTTCTTCAGGTTTCGGGAAGGGAACGAGAGATGACGGCACTGGTGCTGCGCGGGGTCAAGGTGTTCAAGGGGCATCTGTCATCCGAGCAACAGGTTGATTTGCTGGACGCAATCCGCGCCGTTGCGCGCGCGGCGCCGTTCTGTCGCCCGGTCACGCCGGGCGGGCGGCAGATGTCGGTGCGCATGACCTCGGCCGGGGCGTTCGGCTGGGTCACCGACCGCACGGGCTATCGCTACGAGCGGCGCCACCCGCAGGGCATGGACTGGCCGCCGATCCCGGATCCGGTGCGGGCGATCTGGGACGAGTTGGCGCCCGGGGCCCGCGCGCCCGAGTGCTGCCTGGTGAACTACTACGGCGAGGGCGCGCGCATGGGCCTGCACCAGGACCGCGACGAGGCGGATTTCGCGCAGCCCGTGGTCTCGGTCTCGCTGGGCGATGCGGGGCTGTTCCGCATTGGCAATGTCGAGAAGGGCGGGCGGACCGAGTCGGTCTGGCTGGAGTCCGGCGACGCGGTGGTGCTGGGCGGGGCAGCGCGGCTGGTGCATCACGGGGTGGACCGGATCCGCTTTGGCTCGTCGTCGCTCTTGCCGGATGGCGGGCGGATCAATTTGACGCTGCGGGTGGTGACCTGAGGACGGCCATCGGCGGGGCTTCAGGGCCGAGGTCGAGGTCCCGGCGCGGAGGCCGGGACGCGGGGGGAAGGCCCGAGGGTGCCGCTCTTGTGCTCCGCGCCCCGGGCCTGATCCGGGGCCTCGTGGCCGAGGTCGAGGTCCCGGCGCGGGGGCCGGGACGCGGGGGGAAAGGCCGGAGGGTGCCACTCTTGTGCTCCGCGCCCCGGACCTGATCCGGGGCCTCATGGCCGACATGGAGGTCCCGGCGCGGGGCCGGGACGGGGGGCTCCAGCGGCGCGCGTTCAGCCGCCGGTCTGGCGGCGCTTGCGGCTGACCTTGGCGGCTTTCTTCTTCGCCCGCGCGAGCTTGCGCCTGGCTGGACCGCCTGCGCCCTTGCCGCGCCCGCGTCCGCCGTTGCCCCGCGGCGGCTTCTCGCCGTCGATCTCCAGCAGTTCCAGCGCGATGCCGCCGGTGACCGGCGCGGCCTCGGCCAGGCGCACGGTGACGCGCTGGCCGATGGTGATGGTCAGGCCGGTATCGGCGCCGCGCAGCGAGGCGGTGTCGCGGTCGAAATGGAAATACTCGGACCCGAGGCTGCGCATCGGGATCAGCCCGTCGGCGCCGGTCTCGTCGAGCTTTACGAAGGCACCGAAGCGCGCGATCCCCGAGATGCGGCCGGTGAAATCGCTGCCCACCCGTTCCGACAGGAAGGCGGCGAGGTAGCGGTCAGTGGTGTCGCGCTCGGCGATCATCGAGCGGCGCTCGGTGTCGGAGATATGCGCGGCGGTGGGCTCGAGCTTGTCGATGTCCTCGGGGCTCAGCCCGTCGTCGCCCCAGCCATGCGCCGAGATCAGCCCGCGGTGCACGATCAGGTCGGAATAGCGCCGGATCGGCGAGGTGAAATGCGCGTAGTTCTTCAGCGCCAGGCCGAAATGGCTGAAGTTCTTCGGGCTGTAATAGGCCTGGGTCATCGAGCGCAGGGTGGCGAGGTTGATCAGCTCGGCCTCGTCGGTCCCGGCGGCGTCATGCAGCAGCTTGTTGAGATGCTGGGTCTTCAGCACCTGACCCTTGGCCAGCGTCAGCCCGGCGGCCTCGGCGGTGTCGCGTAAGGACTCGAGCTTGTCGGGCGGCGGTTCCTCGTGGACGCGAAACAGCAGCGGGGTCCTGCGGGCGATCAGCGTCTCGGCGGCGGCGACATTGGCGAGGATCATGAATTCCTCGATCAGCCGATGGGCGTCGAGCCGGTCCTTGAAGTTGACCGATTTGACCTTGCCCTCCTCGGTCAGCTCGATCCGCCGCTCGGGCAGGTCGAGGTCGAGCGGCTGGCGGGCATTGCGCGCCTTCACCAGCGCGCCGTAGGCGGCATAGAGCGGGCGGATCACGTCCTCCATCAGCGGCGCGAGCCTGTCGCTCGGCGCGCCGTCCATCGCCTCCTGCACCTCCTGGTAATTCAGCGAGGCGGGCGAGCGCATCAGCCCGCGGACAAAGCGATGCGACAGCATCTCGCCATGGGCGTTGATCTGCATCCGGACGGCGATACAGGCGCGCGGCACGCCCTCGTGCAGCGAACACAGGTCGCCCGACAGCCGGTCGGGCAGCATCGGCACCACCCGGTCGGGGAAATAGCTGGAGTTGCCGCGCTTGCGCGCCTCGCGGTCGAGCGCCGAGCCGGGCGTGACGTAATGCGCGACATCGGCGATGGCGACCCAGATGATATGGCCGCTTTCGTTCTTGGGGTCGTCGTCGGGCTCGGCGAAACAGGCGTCGTCATGGTCGCGCGCATCGGACGGATCGATGGTGATCAGCGGCAGATCGCGCAGATCCTCGCGGCCCGCCAGACCCGCAGGCTTCATCGCATCGGCCTCGGCGATCACCTTGTCGGGGAAATCGTCGGGGATGCCGTGCTGGTGAATGGCGATGAGCGAGACGGCTTTCGGTGCCGAAGGATCGCCCAGCCGGTCGGTGATGCGCGCCCTGGGCAGGCCCATGCGGGCCTTGGGCCCGACCAGTTCCGCCTCGACCAGCTCGCCCTCCCTGGCGCCGTTCACGTCCCCGGCGGCGACCTGCCATTCCTTGTCGGCGCCCTTGTCGACCGGCTTGATCCGCCCGCCCTCGGCGCGTTTCGAGAAGATGCCGAGGATCTTGTGCGGATTGGTGCCGATGCGCCGGATCAGCCGGGCCTCGTAATTGTGATCCGCTTCCTGCACCAGTTGCAGCCGCGCCAGGATGCGGTCGCCTTCGCCTAGCGCCGGGTCGGTGGCGCGCGGCACCACCAGCACGATGGGCTCGATGCCCTCGCCATGCCATTCCAGCGGCCGGGCAAAGAGATCGCCATCGGGATTGGGCGCCTCGACCTGCAGCACCGAAACCGGCGGCAGGCGGTCGGGATCGCGGTAGGTCTTCTTGCGCTTTTCGAGGTGGCCTTCGTCCTCGAGCTCCTTGAGCAGGCGCTTGAGGTCGATGCGGGCCGCGCCCTTGATGCCGAAGGCCTTGGCGATGTCGCGCTTGGCGGTCAGGGTCGGGTTGGCGGCGATCCAGTCGAGGATCTGGGATTTGCTGGGCAGGGTCATGGCGCTTGGGTAGCACGGGGTTGGGGCGGCGTCACTTGCCAAACCTCTCGGCCAATGTGTCGTCGTCGCCGGCGGCGGCCAGCCGGATTTCGCGCGCCAGCCGCAGGGTGGGCTTGGCGGCAAAGAGCAGCGATCCGACCAGGAAAAGCCAGGTGCCGGGGGTCTTCCAGGCCTCGGAAAAGAACATCACCGATCCGGCGACGAAACACAGCGCGGCGGCGAAGTCGACCAGGGTATAGACCACCTCGAAGAGCGCATAGAGACGGCGGGTTTCGGCGGTGCGTTGGCGATTCTCGTGTTGAAAGAGCGGCATGGGTCTCCGGGGGCTGTAGGACGTCGCGGCAAAGGTAGGGCGCGGCGGGCGTGCGGCCAACCCGAAGACGGCCCGCAAGGGGCGGATGAGGGGCTCGTCAAGCCCGTGCGGGCATTCCTCGCCCCGGGGCCGGGCGCTTCAGACCTTGCGTTCCATCATCCGGTGCGGGATGCCGCCGTCCTCGAATTCCGCGCCATAGGCGGCAAAGCCCAGCTTTTCGTAGAACGGGATGGCGTAGAGCTGCGAGCCCAGCGCTGCCCTGGAAAACCGCCCGTCGGCGCGCATCTCGTCCAGCGCCGCGCGGATCAGCGCCGCGCCGAGGCCCTTGCCCCGCGCGCGTTTGATCACGCAGACCCGGCCGATCTTGCCGATATCACCATTGGGCAGGATGCGCGCGGTGCCCAGCGCCTCGCCGTCCTGCCGGGCCAGCAGGTGGATGGCGATCTCGTCATAGGCGTCGCGCTCGACCTCGGGCGGCACGCCCTGTTCATCGACGAAGACCTCGAAACGCAGCTTGAGACAGGTCTCGAAATCGTCGGTCCGGATGATCTCGGCACTCATGCGAAATACTCCCTGAGGATTCGGCTGTAGATCGATTTGAGCTGATGCACCTGCTCCACCGCAACCCTTTCGTCGACCTGGTGCATGGTGCGCCCGACAAGGCCGAATTCCACCACCGGGCAATGATCCTTGACGAAGCGCGCATCCGAGGTGCCGCCGGTGGTCGACAACTCCGGCGTCACCCCGGTTTCCGCCGCCACCGCGCGCGTCACCAGGTCCGACAGCGGCCCCGGCGGGGTCAGGAAGCTTTCGCCCGAGATCTTCACCTTCAGCGCGATCTTCACGTCGAACGCCTCTGCCACCGCATCGGCCTCGGCGTGCAGCCAGTCGGTCAGCACAGCGCCGGAATGGGCGTCGTTGAAGCGGATGTTGACGGTGGCGCGGCTCTGCGCCGGGATCACGTTGGTCGCCGGGTTGCCGGTGTCGATGGTCACCACCGCCAGCGTCGAGGCGTCGAAATGCGCGGTGCCGCGGTCCAGCTTGTGCGAGGCCAGCCGGTCCATCAGCCGCGCCATGGCGGGCAGCGGGTTCTTCGCCCGGTGCGGATAGGCGGAATGGCCCTGCACCCCGGTCACCGTGATCCAGGCCGAGAGCGACCCGCGCCGCCCGATCTTGATCATCTCGCCCATGCGGTCGGGGCAGGTGGGCTCACCCACCAGGCAGACCGACATCCGCTCGCCCTCGGCCTTCATGTGATCGAGCAGCGCGGCGGTGCCATGTTCGGCGTCGCCTTCCTCGTCGCCGGTGATGGCGAGGATCACGGCGCCCTCGGGCGGCGTGTCGCGGACGAAATCCACCGCCGCGGCGGCAAAGGCGGCGACGCCGGATTTCATGTCGGTCGCGCCGCGGCCATAGAGGAAACCGTCGCGGATCTCGGCGCCGAAGGGATCGGCGCTCCAGTCCTCGGGATTGCCCACCGGCACCACGTCGGTATGGCCGTTGAAGCCGAAGGTCTTCGCATGGCCCTTCTCGCCCCAGCGGGCAAGGAGGTTGCTGATCCCGCCCCGGTCCACCCGGGTGCAGGCAAAGCCCGCATCTTCCAGCAGGTCCTGCAAGAGCACGAGCGCGCCGCCCTCGTCCGGCGTGACCGAGGGGCAGCGGACCAGTTTCGCGGTAAGGTCGAGCGGATCAGTCGTTGGCATGGCTGGGGCCTTCACGTTTCGGAATTGTGACCTATTTGCAGCGGCTTGCAGTGCCGCGCGACACATTCGCTTAACAGATGGCGGGCGCTGGTGCTAGGCTCGCGCGCAAGAATAAGCGTCGCCCATGGCGCGAAATCCAGGCGTCGCCGGAGACCTCCGGCACAGGATGTCGCGTCCATGGGTCTGAAAGACGCAACTTGTTGGAGCAGTACCATGGTTTTTCGGATTTGTTTTTCCCCGACGCCCGTCCCCCCGGGGGCCGGATGAGCTGGGTCGCGGCCTGTTCCGCCACCGGCGCGCGCCAGGTCTTTCCGCCGTTCGACCGGGTGGCGCCACGCGGCGCGCTGCGGCGCGGCACGGTGCTGCTGGAGTGCCGGGTGACCGGGGTCGACCGGGCCGAGGCGATCCTGCGGATGCCCTTGCAGGCCCATGCCGCCGGGCATCTGTCGATCCTTGCCCTGCCGAAGGGATGTTTCGCGCTGGTGGTGGCGCAGGGGCGGCAGATGGTGCACCGCACCCTGCGGCTGGCCGAGAGCGAGGGGGCGGCGCGCGTCCGGCTGAGTTTCGCCTGGGACTGCGATGCCGGCCTCGCCCGCTTCGCGGTGGAAGAGACCGAAGGCCCGGCCTTTGTCACCGGCCTGCTGGACGTGCCCGCGCCGCTGGCGATCAACAGCCTGACCGCCTTCGAGGCGATGGACCTCTGCGCCTGTCCGCAGGTCGACCTGGGGTTCCTCGCGATCTCCAACCGGGTCGAGCCGGTCGGCCCCCTGCCGGGGATGGCGGCGCGCACCCTGGTCGAGACGCCCTTCGGCGCGCGCGAACTCTCTGCGCTGCGCTGCGGCGACCAGGTGGTGACGCGCAATGGCGCGCCCGAACCGGTGCTGCACGTGGCGCAGCGGGTGGTGCCGGGGCTGGGATCCTTCGCGCCGATCCGGCTGCGCGCGCCCTATTTCGGCTTGCAGCGCGACATCGTGGTGGCGCCGCACCAGAAGATTTTCCTCAGCGGCGCGGCGGTCGACTACACCTTCGGCTGCGAGGGCGTGCTGGTGCCCGCCGGCTACCTGGTCAACGGGGTGTCGGCGCTGGCCGAGCCCGACCTGCCGCTGGTGCATTACGCCCAGGCGCTGCTGCCCGGCCATGCGGTCATGGAGGCCAGCGGGATTTGGGCCGAAAGCCTCTATGTCGGGCGGCTCCGGCGCGATGGCGCGCGGCTGGCGGCGACCCTGCTGGCCGAGGTCAACCCGACGCTGCTGCCGGAACAGGCCCGGATGCCGCTGCCGGTGCTCAAGCGCTACGAGGCGCAGGCCCTGGCCGAGGTGGCCTGAGCCACCGGGTCAGTCGCCCTCGACCAGCGGGTCGAAGAACGGCGTCATCTGCGCCACGATGACCGAATTCTCGTCCAGCGCGCGCTGCATCAGCGCTTCTTCCTCGGCGTCGATCTCGTCGCCCGCCCTGCGCCTTTCGTCCAGCGTGCCATGGCCGGTGACGTCCAGCGGCGCGAGATCGGCCTGCTTCAGGATCGCCACGGTCTCGCGCACCGCCTCGGCCTCGTCGACGCCGGAGGCGTAGCAGATCAGCCCGGCGCCGGTTGCGCCCTCGGGCAGCCCGTCGCCGGACTTGCGCCCGACCTGGACCACGAGGGTATAGACCTGCTGGCGCTGGGGTTTGGGGGTCTTCGGCTCGGGCATCGCGCTCTCCTGTCGGGCCGAGAGGTGCGGCAGCGCCTGCGCGATGTCAAGCGCCCGGCGGCCTCAGCCCCCGATGCGCTCAGCCCTTGTTGCCGACGTTCTCGGCAAAGGCCGTGTCGAAGGCCTTTTGCTTCTCCGGCCCGGCCTCGGTCTGGTGCTCGGCCTTCCAGCGGTCATAGGGCATGCCGTAGAAGATCTCGCGCGCCTGGTCCTTGTCCATCTCGATGCCGCGGTCGTTGGCGGCTTCCTGGTACCAGCGCGACAGGCAGTTGCGGCAGAACCCGGCGAGGTTCATCAGGTCGATGTTCTGCACGTCGGTGCGCTTTTCCATCAGGTGGGCGCGCAGGGTGCGGAACGCCGCGGCTTCCAACTCGATACGTGTCTGGTCGTCCATGTCAGTCTCCCTTGTCCAAACGCCAATATGGGCCTTCCGGCGGGGCCGGGGAAGGGCCTCTCAGCGGGCGTGGCGGCAGGAGGCCAGCTGGACCTGGTAGGTGATCGCACGCGTGCCGACCTCGTCGGCCACCCGCAACAGCCAGGCCTTGTCGTTGTAGGAGGCGCGAGCAAAGCCGGTATGGCCCTCGTGATAGGCCAGGTACTGGTTGCGCGCGTCATGCAGCGACAGCCCGTTGCGATCGCGGGTCTTGTTCATGTACCAGCCCATGAAATCGGTGGCATCGGTGATCTGGTCGCGCTTGGCCCGGCGCTTGCCGGTCTCCTTGCGGTACTCGTCCCAGGTGGCATCCAGCGCCTGCGAATAGCCATAGGCCGAGCTTTGCCGGCCCATGGGAATCACCCCCAGCTTGTAGCGCAGCGGCGTGCGGGCATTGCCGATGAACTTGCTCTCCTGGTAGATGGTGGCCATCTGGACATGCACCGGCACGCCCCAGCGCCTTTCGGTGGCGCGGAAGGCCTTGATGTATTTCGGACGCTGCTTCAGGATCGCACAGGCGTCATCAAGATTGCGCGGCGCAGAGTGATTGCCACCGCCACAGGATGCGACGGCAAGCACGATCACCAATGCGCGAAGGACTCTGCTCATCTGCCTCTCGCTCATGTTTTTTATCGTCTTGTTTTGTGGCATCCTAGCCGAAAGCGGGGCGCAGGGAAATCACGTTTTGGCAGATCGGCGGGGGACTGTTGATTCGCGGTTCACAGACTGTTTCTGGGAAAATGCGTGTCTAAATTGGACAATTACCCCTTGATGGCGCTACCCTGCGGAAATATGAGGTCTCTCCGAATGCATACGTCGCGGGCAAAATATCACTTGGGCCAGGTGGTCCGGCACCGAAAGCACCCCTTTCGCGGGGTGGTCTTCGATGTCGACCCGGAGTTCAGCAATACCGAGGAATGGTACAACGCCATCCCCGAGGACAGCCGACCCGCGCGCGAACAACCGTTCTATCATCTGCTGGCCGAGAACGATCAGAGCTTCTACGTGGCCTACGTCTCGGAGCAGAATCTGGTGGCGGATTACTCCGGTCGCCCGGTGGAACATCCCGATATCCCCGACCTCTTCGGAGAGTTCGAGGACGGTGCCTATCCGCTGCATTTCCAGTTGAACTGAGCCGGTGGGCGGGGTGAACCGGGGGGCTGAGGCCGCGCCCGACACCTGAAGGCATCGCGGCCTTTCGTCGCATCCACAGGGTGGGTTCCCAACCCACGATCCCCCTTCGAAACCCCAGGAAACAGCCGTTCCTGCGCAGGTCCGATGCCGCGTGATGCACTGGCGATCTGGGAAGAAACCTCGGTACCGCGCACTGGGTGGGGGCTATGAATACGCGGCACCGAGGTGAAGCTATATGCAGCTACCCCACCTGTATCGCCCTGCAATCTGACGCGGTTGCGATGTCATTGCGGCGGTTTTGCGGCATTTGCCCCCGCCACCCGGAAAGGCGCGGCGGATGTGCGCAATATCACACAACCGCAAAGCGCAAGGTCAGGGCGTTGCACCCGTCGGCATGATCGTAGGCCAGATCCTCGGTCAGCTTGCGGATCATGAACCAGCCGAATCCGCCCTCGGGCAGGCTCTCTGTCGGGCCGTCGAGCGCGACCGCATCGCCATCGGGCGGGGTGCCTTCGGGAAAGGGGGTGCCGTGATCGCGCACGACACAGGTCAGCCGGCCGTCCTCGAGCGTCATGTCGAGCGAGAACCGACCGCCATCGCGGAACCCGTAGGCATGTTCGGCCACGTTGTTGAGCGCTTCGGCGAGGACGATGTGCACATTGCCGATACAGGCAATCGGCAGGCGCCATTCCGCCAGCACGGCCAATGCGCGGTCGAGAACCGCGCGCACCGCGAAGGTGCCGGTCTCTGCCTCGATCAGGATGCGGCGGTCTGCCATGCGGGTGGTGACGGCCTGGTCCACGTCGAACGGCGCTCCTGCACAGGGATCAGTCGGCCTGCGCCATCAGCGCGGCGTCAAGCGTCGGAAACAGCGAAAAGACGGTGTCCATCCGGGTCAGCCGGAACACGCTTTCCACCGTGGGGGTCAGCCCGGCCAGATCGAGCCTGCGGCCCGCGCCCAGTTGTTTCATCGCCGCGACAATGGCGCCGAGCCCGCTGGAATCGATGAAGTCGACCTGGCGCAGGTCGAGAATCACCCGCCGCGCGCTGCCCTCGGTCTCGGCCCGCATCAGATCCTTGAACTGGATGGCCACCGCGGCGTCGATCCGCCGGGCGTTCACCGTGACGATCTGAAGCGCGCCTTCCGATCTGCTGCTCATGTCCATGGCTTCGCTCACCTTGCGTTACGATTTCTCCAGCACGCTAGACGGCAAACCTTACTATTCGGTATGCAGAACTCGGAATTCAGGGAGAGCGACATGAAAGACGTGATGATCCTCGGCGCGGCCCGGACCCCCATGGGCGGGTTTCAGGGCGAGTTCGAAGGCGTGCCCGCGGCGCAACTGGGCGGCGTGGCCATCGCCTCGGCCTTTCACGAGGCCGGCAGGCCCGCGGTCGACGAGGTGATCATGGGCTGCGTCCTGCCCGCAGGCCAGGGCCAGGCGCCGGCGCGGCAGGCGGGCTTTGCCGCCGGGCTGGGCGATACGGTGCCGGCCACCACGCTCAACAAGATGTGCGGCTCGGGCATGAAGGCGGCGATGATCGCCTGCGATCAGATTGCCCTGGGCCGGGCCGAGGCCATCGTCGCGGGCGGCATGGAGAGCATGACCGAAGCGCCCTACATGCTGCCGAAGATGCGCGGCGGCGCGCGCATCGGGCATGGACAGGTGGTCGATCACATGTTCCTCGACGGGCTGGAGGATGCCTATGACAAGGGCCGCCTGATGGGCACCTTCGCCGAGGATTGCGCCGCGCACTACCAGTTCACCCGCGAGGCGCAGGATCAATATGCCATCGCCTCGCTCGACAATGCGCTGGAGGCCGAGCGCACCGGCGCCTTCACCGACGAGATCGCGCCGGTCACCCTGCACCAGCGGCACGGCGAGGAGATCATCACCTGCGACGAACAGCCCGGCAAGGCGCGGCCCGAGAAGATCCCGATGCTGAAACCCGCCTTCCGCAAGGATGGCACGGTGACGGCGGCCAATTCCTCGTCGATCTCCGACGGGGCGGCGGCGCTGCTTCTGGGCACGATGGACCTGGCCGAGGCGCAGGGTGTGACGCCGCGGGCGCGCATCCTGGGCCATGCCACCCATGCCCAGGCGCCGGGCTGGTTCACCACCGCGCCGGTGCCCGCGGCGCAGAAGCTGCTGGAGCGGATCGGCTGGAAGAAATCCGACGTCGATCTCTGGGAGGTCAACGAGGCCTTTGCCGTGGTGCCCATGGCCTTCATGCAGGAAATGGGCCTGCCGCGCGACATCATGAACGTCAACGGCGGCGCCTGTGCGCTGGGCCACCCGATCGGCGCCTCGGGCGCGCGGATCATGGTGACGCTGCTCAACGCGCTGGAAAAGCGCGGGCTCAAGCGCGGCGTGGCGGCGATCTGCATCGGCGGCGGCGAAGGCACGGCGATTGCCATCGAGCTGGTGTGAGCGTGCAGGAACGGGCCGGGCCCGGGTGGTCCGGCGCGACAGCGCCTCGACATCGGGGCGGCGCGGACTAGCTGATCCGGCTCCGGTGCTCGTCGCCGTGAGCCTGCGCAGGAAAGAGGGCGGATGAGCGACAGCACCGCAACACCATCGGCCCAGCCACGGGTGCGCACCGGGTTTGTCACCGGGCTGAGCCTTTATGCCTGCCTCGGCTGCGGGATCCTTGCGCTCAGCATCCTGATTGCCGATTTCGTGGTGCCGGGTCACGACTGGATCGCCGACACGATCAGCGATCTCGGCGCCGGCCGCTACGAGTTCATCGTCGATATCGGCATCTATGCCTTTTCCGCCGCTCTCGTCGCCACCGCGCTGGGCGCGGCGCATCTGCATCTGGGCGGTTGGGACTGGAGCCTCGGGGTGATCGGCCTCGCGCTGGCGGGGCTGATCGTCTTTCTTGTCGGCGCCCGCAACGAATATGGCGACAACGATCACGACGGCGTCGTGATCCACGTCTACCTTGTCTATGCGCTGGGGCTGTTGTTCACCCTCGTGCCGCTGGGCCTTGCCCGGGGCGCTGCGGGGGCCGGGGGGCGGCATGGCCGGGGGCTGGTCGGGCTGGCGCTGCTCTGGGTGGTCGCGGCACCGGTGTTCTTCTTTCTGCCGACCGGGATCGACGGGGTCTATGAGCGCGGTCTCGGGCTGATTGCCATGGCGATGGTGGTGACGCTGGCGCATCTGTTCCGCCAGTGCTGCCGTCGTCGGGGGTGATCCGTGCCGCGCCGGGCCGCTGTCGCGTTGCACCCATGGGCGCACCCGGCTAAACCCGCGCATCATGAGCGACAAGACACATCCTTCCGGCGCCCCCTGGCGCAATTTCTATGGCCGGTTCAAGGGCAAGGGGCTGCGCAAGTCCCAGGAACGCTATCTCGACGAGGACCTCGACGCGCTCTCGCCCGGGCCGGTGGGCTGGGAGGTGAACCCCGAGCGCGCGCCGCTGGATATCGCGGCGCTCTTTGGCGGGCGGGATCTCTGGGTCGAGATCGGTTTCGGCGGTGGCGAGCACCTGGTGCATCAGGCGGCGGCCAACCCCGGCGTCGGGATCATCGGGGCGGAGCCTTACATCAACGGGGTCGCCATGCTCCTGGGCAAGGTGCGCGAGGCCGGGGTGAGCAACCTGCGCATCCATCCCGGCGATGCGCGCGATCTGTTCGATGTCTTGCCCGAAGGCTCGGTGTCCAAGGCCTTCCTGCTCTATCCCGACCCCTGGCCCAAGACCCGCCATCACCGGCGGCGCTTCGTGACGCCCGAGCATCTGGAGCCGTTGTCACGGCTCATGAAGCCGGGGGCCGAGTTCCGCGTCGCCACCGACATTCCCGATTACGTGCGCCAGACGCTGATCGAGGTGCCGCGGCATGGCTTCGACTGGCTGGCGGAAGGGCCGGGGGACTGGCGGAATCCCTGGGCGGACTGGATTTCGACGCGCTACGAGCAGAAGGCGCTGCGCGAGGGGCGGGTGCCGCATTACCTGACGTTTCGGAAGCGGTAGGGGTCTTTCTGCCTCAAGCGCAACACCAGCCGGGCCAGCGGCTGCCCGCGGGATGCCGCTGCAACGGTTGTGCGGGGAACTTTATGCCGGCCAAGCCCCTCCGACCCCAGAGCGACGCGCCAGGATCAGAGGTAGCGGCAGCCCGGGGGGCGGGCGGCCGCTGGCCTGGCGGGCTACGCCCTTGATTCCGGGCCGGGACGGGCGCAACCGGGTCTTGCACACGCGTCCCGCCGCCGATGCTTCAGCCGCCTGACCCCGCATCGGGATGGACCCCCCCTAGTCCGCTTGCTAAGAGACCCGCAACTGTTAGCGAAGGAACCCGCCATGTCCGGACACGGCACGCCCATCCCGATGATCTCCTCCCCCTGCGGGCCGCTGTCGGGCACGGCAGAGGTGCCGGGGGACAAGTCGATCTCGCACCGGTCGCTGATCCTCGGCGCCATGGCGGTGGGCGAGACGGTGGTGACCGGCCTGCTGGAAGGCGAGGATGTGCTCGACACCGCCAAGGCCATGCGCGCCTTCGGGGCCGAGGTGACGCGCGATGACGATGGCACCTGGCACATCCACGGTGTCGGCACCGGCGGTTTTGCCGAGCCGGACCAGGTGATCGATTGCGGCAATTCCGGCACCGGCGTGCGGTTGATCATGGGGGCGGCAGCGACCTCGCCGATCTCGGTGACCTATACCGGCGACGCCAGCCTCAACAAGCGCCCCATGGCGCGGGTGACCGATCCGCTGGCGCTGTTCGGCTGCCAGGCGGTGGGCCGCTCCGGCGGGCGGTTGCCGATGACGCTGGTGGGTGCCGCGGACCCGGTGCCGGTGCGCTACACGGTGCCGGTGCCCTCGGCGCAGGTGAAATCGGCGGTGCTGCTGGCGGGGCTGAACGCGCCGGGCCAGACCGTGGTGATCGAGAAGGAAGCCACCCGCGACCATACCGAGCGGATGCTGGCGGGCTTCGGAGCGGAAATATCCACCGAAGAGACCGGTGAGGGCCGGGTCATCACCCTGACCGGCCAGCCGGAGTTGAAACCGCAGGTGATTGCCGTGCCGCGCGACCCGTCCTCGGCGGCCTTCCCGGTCTGCGCGGCGCTGATCACGCCCGGCTCGGACGTGCTGGTGCCCGGCATCGGCCTCAACCCGACGCGGGCGGGGCTGTTCACCACGCTCAAGGAGATGGGCGCGGATCTGACCTACGAGAACCTGCGCGAGGAAGGCGGCGAGCCGGTGGCCGATCTGCGCGCGAAATATTCGCCCGACATGAAGGGTATCAAGGTGCCGCCCGCGCGTGCGGCGAGCATGATCGACGAATACCCGGTGCTCTCGGTGGTGGCGGCGAATGCCATGGGCGTCACCGAGATGACCGGCGTCAAGGAATTGCGCGTCAAGGAGAGCGACCGGATCGAGGCCATGGCCAGCGGCCTGCGCGCCTGTGGCGTTGCGGTCGAGGACGGGCCGGACTGGTGGGCTGTCACCGGGCAGGGGCCGGGGACGGTCAAGGGCGGGGCGACCTGTGCCAGCCATCTGGATCACCGGATCGCCATGTCCTTCATGGTGCTGGGCATGGCGACCCAAGAACCGGTGCGCATCGACGACGGCACGCCGATTGCGACCTCCTTCCCGATCTTCGAGCCGCTGATGGCGCAATTGGGCGCCAAGATCACCCGTGAGGCATGACGGGCGGCCCGATGTTTGCGGCTGCTTTTCCTCCCGGCGTCCTTTGGGTAGCTTGGGGCGGATGACGGAAGGGCTGATCCGGTCGCAGGGCGGCTTCGGGACGGGCTGAATTCACCCTGCGGGGCAGGCAAGAGAAGAGGATCAGATGGCATTTACCATAGCAGTCGACGGCCCCGCGGCCTCGGGCAAGGGCACGATTTCCAAGCGGCTGGCGCAGGAGCTGGGCTTTGCCCATCTCGACACCGGGCTGATCTATCGCGCCGTCGGCAAGCGGGTGCTGACCGGGCAGGAGCCGCTGGCGGCGGCGCAGACCCTGCAGGCCGAGCACCTGGAAGATGACAGCCTGCGGACCCCAGAAGTGGCGCTGGCGGCATCGAAAGTGGCGGTGCTGAGCGAGGTGCGCGCGGCGCTGACCGATTTCCAGCGCGCCTTTTCGCGGCGCGACGGTGGCGCGGTGCTGGACGGGCGCGACATCGGCACGGTGATCTGCCCCGAGGCGGAGGTGAAGCTCTTTGTTACCGCCAGCGCCGAGGCGCGGGCCGAGCGTCGCTTCAAGGAATTGGCCGGCAAGGGGATCGAGACCACCTTCGAGGAGGTCTTTGCCGATATCCGCGCCCGCGACGAGCGTGACATGGGCCGCGCCGAGGCGCCGCTGAAACCGGCGCCGGATGCGGTGCATATCGACACCACCGACATGTCCATCGAGGATGCCTTTGCCGCCGCCATGGCGCGGGTGCGCGCCCGGCAGGAGAGCGCATGACCCTGCCGCAACGCAGGATCGCCGGGGCAGAGGTCTCGGCCATGGGCGTGGGCGCAATGTCCTTCGCCGGGTTCTACGGGCCGACCACCGAGGAAACCTCCCGGGCGGTGCTGGATGCGGCGCGCGCGCTGGGGGTGAGCCATATCGACACCTCCAATGTCCATGGCATGGGGCGGTCGGAAAACACGATCGGCGCCTCCCTCAAGCAGCATCCCGAGGCGCGGGAGTTCTTTCACATCGCCACCAAGGCCGGGATCACCAGGGACGCCGCGGGCAACCGCTGTTTCCGCAATGACCCGGCGCATCTGGACGGCAGCCTGGCGCGCATGGGGATCGAGGCGGTGCTGCCGGTCGGCTGGGCGCATGGCGCGCGTTACAGCCCCGGGCAATACGTCGGCCCGGAACGCTATTGCTGACCCGTCGCGGATGACCGAGCGTTTCAACCCCGTGATCCTGCCCGCCGACCTGCGGCGCGAGTCGATCCTGCAGGCGAAGTTCCGGCCCGAGGGCTATCTCGAGGCGCTGGACCGCGAAACGCTCTGGTACGATGCCTTCTGGTCCGAGGGGCGGGTGACGGTGATCGGCCCGCCGCTCAACAACCTGCGCGGCGCGTTCCGGCAGGCCGAGGTCCGGCTGGACGGCAGGCCGGTCAAGCTCTGGCGGATGCGGCGCTACAAGCGGCATTTCGTGGCGCAGTTCCTGGCCGAGACCGCGCCGGAACGGATTGCCGTCACCCTGCAGGGCTGGACCGGCGAGGGCGCGGTGGCCAGGGCGGCGCCCGAGCTTTTCGACGGGCTGAACTCGGCGCTTTATGTCAACAAGAACAACGACCTGGAATGGCTGAAGGATCACGCCGCCTGGCACAAGCAGGAGCATGGGCTTCAGGCGCTGGCGGTGGTGGACAACATGTCCACGGCTTACAGGGCGGAGGAGATCGCGGCGGCGCTGGCGCCGGTTGGGCTCGCGCGCATCGAGGTGCTGCGCGCGCCGTTCAAATACGGGCCGATGGGGCTGAAACCCTATCGCCGGACCGAGAAATACATGCAGACCGCGCTGTTCAACGTGATGCGCCTGCGGTTTTTCGGCGCGGCCCGGGCGGTGCTGAGCTGCGACGTGGACGAGTTGATCCTGCGCCGGGGCGCGCGCGGCGTGTTCGACGCGGCGCAGGCCAGCCGGATCGGCTTTGTGCAGGTGCCGGGGTTCTGGGTCCATGCCGCGGCGGGCAGCGAAGGGCCCTGGCGGCATGGCGATCACCTTTATGCGCACCAGCCGCCGCGCCCCTCGCCGCCGAAGTTCTGCGTCGTGCCCTCGGGGCCGCTGGGCGGGTGCAGCTGGGATATCCACGGGTTCGAGCGGCTGCCGTTCCTGCGCTCGCGCGTTCACAAGGATTTCGTCTTCATGCATTGCCGGGGGGTGTCGACGGCGTGGAAATCTTCCGGTCGGCTGACCATGCCGCGCGACACCGTGATCAACGACGAGGTCGCGGCGGCGATGGCGCGGATGCCGCAGCGCTGACCGGGGCGAGGACAGCCCGCAAGGGCTGGAGGAGCGGCTCTTCAAGCCCTTGCGGGCATTCATCGCCTTGCGCCGGAAACCGCTTGAAACAAGGGCAAGGGAGGCGTATAGACGCCCCGTCGACAAGGCGAAGAACGCCGCGAACAGAAGATCGGGCAGGGTCGGAAAACCACCGGCCCTCTTTCGTTTTGCGGATCACCTCGTGACCAATCCGTCCGCCGCAGGCGGGCAGCAATCAAGACCGGTGGAGACAACCGCCTGGCCAGACAAAGCGTATGTAAAAGGAACAAACCGCCACATGGCAAACACATCGATGGAGGAATTCGAAGCCCTCCTGAACGAAAGCTTCGAAATGGACACCCCCGACGAGGGGACTGTCGTCAAGGGCAAGGTCATCGCGATCGAGGCGGGACAGGCCATCATCGACGTCGGCTACAAGATGGAAGGCCGCGTCGAGCTCAAGGAATTCGCAAATCCCGGCGAACAGCCCGACATCAGCGTCGGCGACGAAGTCGAGGTCTTCCTCCGCTCCGCCGAGAACGCCCGTGGCGAAGCCGTCATTTCCCGCGAAATGGCCCGCCGCGAGGAAGCCTGGGACCGCCTGGAAAAAGCCTATGCCGACGACCAGCGCGTCGAAGGCGCGATCTTTGGCCGCGTCAAGGGTGGCTTTACCGTCGATCTCGGCGGTGCCGTGGCCTTCCTGCCCGGCTCTCAGGTTGACGTGCGCCCCGTGCGCGACGCCGGCCCGCTGATGGGTCTGAAGCAGCCGTTCCAGATTCTCAAGATGGACCGTCGCCGTGGCAACATCGTTGTCTCGCGCCGTGCGATCCTCGAAGAGAGCCGCGCCGAACAGCGTGCCGAAGTCATCGCCAACCTGGCCGAAGGTCAGGCGGTCGACGGCGTGGTCAAGAACATCACCGAATACGGCGCCTTCGTCGACCTCGGCGGTGTCGATGGCCTGCTGCACGTCACCGACATGGCATGGCGCCGCGTCAACCACCCCTCGGAGATCCTGTCGATCGGCGAGACCGTGAAGGTCCAGGTCATCAAGATCAACAAGGAAACCCACCGTATCTCCCTCGGCATGAAGCAGCTGCAGGAAGACCCGTGGGATCTGGTGGCGGCCAAGTACCCGCTGGAATCGACCCACCAGGGCCGCGTCACCAACATCACCGACTACGGTGCGTTCGTTGAGCTGGAGCCGGGTGTCGAAGGTCTCGTTCACGTCTCGGAAATGTCCTGGACCAAGAAGAACGTGCACCCCGGCAAGATCGTCTCCACCTCGCAAGAGGTCGAGGTCATGGTGCTGGAGATCGACCAGGCGAAACGCCGCGTCTCGCTTGGCCTCAAGCAGACCATGCGCAACCCCTGGGAGGTCTTTGCCGAGACCCATCCCGAGGGCACCGTCGTCGAGGGCGAGGTCAAGAACATCACCGAATTCGGTCTGTTCGTCGGCCTGCCCGGCGAGATCGACGGCATGGTTCACCTCTCGGACCTGTCGTGGGACGAGCGTGGCGAAGATGCGATCCAGAACTACCGCAAGGGCGATGTCGTCCAGGCCGTGGTGTCGGAAGTCGACATCGACAAGGAGCGCATTTCGCTCTCGATCAAGAACGTCGGCGGCGACAAGTTTGCCGAAGCTGTTGGCGGCGTGAAGCGCGGCTCGGTCATCACGGTCGAAGTGACCGCGATCGAGGATGGCGGCATCGAGGTGGAATACGAAGGCATGAAATCCTTCATCCGCCGCTCCGACCTGGCGCGTGACCGGTCCGACCAGCGCCCCGAGCGTTTCTCGGTCGGCAACAAGGTCGACGTCCGCGTCACCAACGTCGACAGCAAGACCCGCCGTCTGGGCCTGTCGATCAAGGCGCGCGAGATCGCCGAAGAGAAAGAGGCCGTGCAGCAGTATGGCTCGTCGGACTCGGGTGCATCGCTGGGCGATATCCTTGGCGCGGCCCTGAAGGGCGGCGACGACGACTGATTTCTGTCAGTCTTCCGATCCAGAAAATCGAAGGCCTCCGCCGCGCGCGGGGGCCTTCTTCATTTTGCAGCCGGGGCGCCATGTTTCGGCCAGGTCCATCCGCCACGGTCGCCGTCATCACGAAGGATGCGCGATGACAGACCCAGACGACCGCCGGCGCCGGATCGAGGCCGCAGAAGACATGCTGGGCGCGCGCCTGCCGCCGCTCTGCCGCAGCGCGCTGATCGCGGACGGGCAGGCGTCGTTCGACCTCGGGGATGGGCAATTCCTGGATCTCTGGCTCGCCCCGGAGGGGCAGGGCACGCATATCTTTGCCCATTGTGACGGGGTGCCGATCACCGAAATGGGCGGCTGGGACGGTTACGCCGAGAACTGGCATTTGCAGGAGAATGCCTTTCTCGTCGCCTTCAATGGCTGTGGCGACTATTTCCTGCTCTTGCCGGACGAGGCGGGCATCGCGCGCCGGGTGGTCTTTGCCGATCACGAGATCGGCGAGCTCAGCGTGATCTGCGCCGACCTGGAGGCCCATGGCCTCGGGGCATCGCCGCAACGGCGAGATGCCCGCGCCGCGCTTCTCGCTTAGGCCCATCTGCAGGTGCCGCGCGCCGGCAGGCGCTCCAACCCCGAACCGGGCGAAAAAGCCCCCGGGCCGGATCGGCTGCGCTGCATCAAGCCGGCCTTTACCGGGGCGCTTTGTGCCGCGGGCACCGTGACGGTCGTTTCGATCTTCCTCGGGGTCTTGCTTGCCTATGCCTGGCGGCGAAAGGACCCGGCCAACCAGCGCCACTATTCCCGCCAGATCCGCTATTTTTGGCGTCTGACGGCGGCCTGGGGGGTGGGATTCGCGCTGCTCGTGCTGGCGATCTATCTCAAGAGTATTGCCGCGGGGCCAGAGACCGGCCACGTCATGGTGATCTTCGGGATCGGGCTTTTGATTGCCGGTCTGGGGCAGATCTGGTTCACCGCGATCACGCTCTTTCAATCGCTGCGTCTGACCTGGTGGCCCGGGTCCGCGTGACGCGACCGGGGCGGAAGGGCCGGGCCGAATCGGCGGTATCCGCGCCGAAGCGGGACCGGGCCCAATTGCGCCGCCCGCCCCCGGATCGGGCGGGCCGCGGCGGGTGCAAGCAAAAAAATCACTAATTCTCAGGTGGTTTGCTCGATTCAGGCGGGCATGGGATGTTCCCGAATGCCGACATTCTTTCTATAGTCCTCTCAGAGTCGGGGACGCTCGCCGGTAAGAGCCCGGACCGTTTCAGGGGGGATGGCGCAGATGATCAGATCGGAACTGATCCAGAAACTTGCAGATGAAAACCCGCACCTTTATCAACGCGATGTAGAGCGCATCGTGAACACGATCTTCGAAGAGATCACCAGTGCCATGGCACGCGGGGACCGGGTCGAACTTCGTGGCTTCGGTGCGTTTTCGGTGAAGAAACGCGATGCGCGCACGGGCCGGAACCCGCGCACTGGCGAGGCCGTCGAAGTCGAGGAAAAGCATGTGCCATTTTTCAAGACCGGCAAGCTTCTGCGCGATCGCCTGAACGGAAAGTAGATCGGACCCATGCGTTACATCAAATACGCGTTTCTGGCGATCGTCGCGATCGCCCTGGTTGCGGTGGCCGTGGCCAACCGCGAGCTTGTCACCCTGACCCTGCTGCCTTCCGGTCTTGCCGCGCTGGCCGGGATGAACCAGTCGATCCAGATGCCGCTGTTCGCGGTGATCATCGCCGGGGTCGCCATCGGCCTGCTGGTCGGTTTCGTCTGGGAATGGCTGCGCGAGTTTCGCCAGCGCGCCGAAAGCGCCCGCAAGGACGCCGAGATCAAGGCGCTCAAGCGCGACCTGCGGCGTCTGAAGGTCGAAAAGCACCAGGGCAAGGACGAGGTCCTGGCGATCCTCGAAGACGCGCGCTGAGCGTGGTGCCATGACCGGCGTTCGCACCAAGATCTGCGGCTTGAACCGCCCCGAGGATGTCGCCGCCGTCGCCGCGGCCGGCGGCTCCTATGTCGGGTTCAACTTCTTTCCCCGCTCGCCGCGCTATGTCGATTTCGCGCAGGCCCGGTCGCTGGCGCTCGAGGTGCCGCTGGGGCTGGCCAAGGTGGGCCTCGTGGTGAATGCCGATGACGCCCTGCTGGATGCGCTGACCGAGACGGTGCCGCTGGATTTCCTGCAACTCCATGGCAGCGAGAGCCCCGAGCGCGTGGCCGAGGTGCGCGCGCGCTATGGCCTGCCGGTGATCAAGGTGGTGGGGGTGGCCGATGCGGATGACCTGCCGCTGCTGGACGTGCATGGCCGGGTGGCCGACCAGGTGCTGGTCGATGCCAAGCCGCCGAAGGATGCGGTGCTGCCCGGCGGCAACGGGCTGACCTTTGACTGGCGGTTGATTTCCGGGCGGCGCTGGACGGTGCCCTGGATGCTCGCCGGGGGGCTGACGCCCGAGAACGTGGGCGAGGCGATCGCCCGCACCGGCGCGAGGCAGGTCGATGTCTCCTCGGGCGTGGAATCGGCGCCGGGCAGGAAGGATGGCGCCAGGATCGCCGCTTTCGTCGCTGCCGCCAACCGGCTGGACGCGCCGCCGCCGCTGCTCAAGTAGGGCGGCAGCGAGGCCCCATTTCCGTCGTATCAAATGAAAAAGGGCGCGCGGCGTGACGCGCCCTTTGGCTTTGCGAAAGGCGAGAAAGGCTCAGGCCTGCGCGTACATGCCTTCGTAGATCGGCTCCAGCGTTTCGTGATCGAACAGCGAGGAGACCGAGGTGCCGTTCCAGATGTTCAGGATCGCCTGGGCAAAGATCGGCGCGGTGGGCACGATGCGGATGTTCTTGGTCTTGCGCACCTCGTCGGTCGGCGCGATGGAATCGGTAATCACCAGCGATTTCATCACCGACTTGCTGATCCGCTCGACCGCAGGGCCCGACAGCACGCCGTGGGTGATGTAGGAATGCACCTCGGTCGCCCCGGCCTTGATCAGCACTTCCGCCGCCTTGCACAGGGTGCCCGCGGTGTCGCAGATGTCGTCGACGATGATGCACTTCTTGCCGCTCACGTCGCCGATCACCGTCATCTCGGCCACTTCGCCGGCCTTCTCGCGGCGCTTGTCGACGATCGACAGCGGCGCGTCGATCCGCTTGGCCAGTTCGCGGGCGCGGGCGACGCCGCCGACATCGGGCGAGACCACCATGATGTCCTTCATCCGGCCCTTGAACTGGTGCTTGATGTCCAGCGCGAAGACCGGGCTGGCATAGAGGTTGTCGACCGGGATGTCGAAGAAGCCCTGGATCTGGGCGGCATGCAGGTCCAGCGTCAGCACCCGCTCGATGCCCGCCTCGACGATCATGTTCGACACCAGCTTGGCCGAGATCGGCGTGCGCGCCTTGGAGCGGCGGTCCTGGCGGGCATAGCCGAAATAGGGGATCACCGCGGTGATCCGCGCCGCCGAGGACCGGCGCAGCGCGTCGGCCATGATCAGCAGTTCCATCAGGTTGTCATTGGCCGGGTTCGAGGTCGGCTGGATGATGAACATGTCCTCGCCGCGGACGTTCTCGAAGACCTCGACGAAGATCTCCTGGTCGTTGAAACGCTCGACCCGTGCATCGACCAGTCCGACGTTCATGCCACGGTGCATGGACATGCGCCGCGCGATCGAGCGCGCCAGCGGCAGGTTGGCATTGCCGGACATCAGTTTGGGTTCGAGGATCTGGGGCATGAGGGGGTCCTGAGCGAAGACATGAAGGATTCGTTAAGTTGACTTCGCTTAGCACGCAGCTACCCTGCGCAAAAGAATACCGACGCGAGGGAACGGCGCATGGGACAAATTGATTACTACTTCTCGACAATCTCGCCCTATACCTACCTCGCCGGCACGCGGCTGGAAGAGATCGCGGCGCGTCACGGGGCGGAGATCGCCTACAAGCCCTTCGACATCGCCGCCTGTTTCGCCCGCACCGGCGGCCAGCCGCCCAAGGACCGCCACCCCAACCGGCAGGCCTATCGCCTGCAGGACCTGGCGCGCCAGGCCCGCAAGCTGGACCTGCCGCTGACTGTCAAGCCCGCGCATTTCCCGACCAACCCGGCGCCCTCGTCCTATGCCTTCATCGCGGCGGCGCGGGCCGGGGGCGGCGATCCGGGCGCGCTGGCGCATGGGTTCACCCGCGCGGTCTGGGCCGAGGAGCGCGACATTGCCGAGGACGCGGTGATCCGCGACGTGCTGGAAGCGGCGGGCTTCGATCCGGCGCTGGCCGACAGCGGGTTGCTGGCGGGCGCCGAGACCTATTCCGCCAACCTCGAGGAGGCGGTCGAGCGCGGCGTCTTCGGCGCGCCCTTCTACATCGTCGGCGATCAGCGGTTCTGGGGACAGGATCGGCTGGCGGATCTCGAGCTGCACCTGGCGGGCAAGCTCTGAGTCACCTTCGGCAGCGCCACGACAGCCGCCGCGCGCGCCCGTCCCGGACTTGATCCGGGACCTCCTGGCAAACGCCGGCGATGAGGTCCCGGATCAAGTCCGGGACGGCGGGGCGCAGAGCAGTCCCCTATCCGCTCCGGGCCGATGCGGCGCCTTTCAGGGCTGTTCGTCTTCCTCGTCGTCGTCGCCCGAGGGCAGGTTGAAGAAGCTCTCGGCGTCGAGGATGTCTTCCTTCTTGTCGTCCTCGTCGTCGTCGCTGCCCGACAGCGAAAAGGTCTCGAGCCCCTCGATGGCGGTGGGAATGCGCGGCTCGGCGGGCATGTCGAGGCTCTGTTCGGTCGAGAGCAGCTTGCGGCGCTCGTCGTCCGACATCGCCTCGCCGGCGGCGGCGCGCTTGGAGGCGGCCTTCTGGACCGCGGCGTCAAGCTCGGTCTGCTTGCACAGGCCCAGCGCCACCGGGTCGATCGGCTGCATGTTGGCGATGTTCCAGTGGGTGCGCTCGCGAATCGACTGGATCGTCGGCTTGGTGGTGCCCACCAGCCGGGCGATCTGGCTGTCGGCCAGCTCGGGGTGGAACTTCACCAGCCAGAGGATCGAGTTCGGCCGATCCTGGCGCTTGGACAGCGGTGTGTAGCGCGGCCCGCGGCGCTTTTCCTCGTCATGGGCGGCGGGGTTGAACTTGAGCTTCAGCCGGGCCATCGGGTCCTGCTCGGCGCGGTCGATGTCGGCCTGGGTCAGCTGGTTGTTGGCAACCGGGTCGAAGCCCTTGACGCCGGCGGCCACGTCGCCATCGGCAATCCCCTGGATTTCCAGCTCGTGCATCCCGGTGAAATCCGCGACCTGCTTGAAGGTCAGCGTCGTGTTGTCCACCAGCCAGACAGCGGTTGCCTTGGGGTGCAGCAGTTTGGCCATGGGTCGGTCTCCTTGGAACATATCTTTCCCGTCGCCTGGAAGGGCGGTCCCGGGGGCCGGGACGGTTTCCGTTGTCGGGGAACTGACGGGGTATATAGTGGCGCCAAGGCCGAATTGGAAGTAAAAATGCGTGTGATCGTGATCTGTGTGCTGCTCTGCCTGCCCGTTGCGGGCCGGGCGAAGGGCGAGAAATCGGGACACTTCGACTATTGGGTGATGGCGCTGTCCTGGTCGCCCAACTGGTGCGAGATCGAAGGCGATGCCCGCGGCGCCGAGCAATGCGCGGCGCGGCAGGATGTCGGCTGGGTGCTGCATGGGCTCTGGCCGCAATACCACCGTGGCTGGCCCTCCTTCTGCCCCACTCTCGAGCGTCCGCCGTCGCGCGTGATGACCGGGCAGATGGCCGATATCATGGGCTCGTCCGGGCTGGCCTGGTACCAGTGGAACAAGCACGGGGTCTGCTCGGGGCTGTCCGCGGCGGGCTATTTCCGGGCCGCGCGGCAGGCCTATGACAGCATCGCGCGGCCGGCGGTGTTCCGCAAGCTGGACAAGGTGGTGACATTGCCGGCCTCGGTGGTCGAGGCGGCGTTCCTGAAGGCCAATCCGGGGCTCGAGGCGGACATGATCACCATCACCTGCAAGGGCGGCCACATCCAGGAAGCGCGGATCTGCCTGTCGCTCGACCTGGAGCCGGTGCCCTGCGGGCGCGACGTGATCCGCGACTGCACGCTGAAGGACGCGCTTTTCACCCCGCTGCGGTGAGGCGCGCCGCGCTGGAAAGGGGGCAGGTCGGGGATTCCATACCGTATGGTTTCCCGGACTTATGCCGAGCGGGCAAGATGTCGCATGATCCCTGCATGGGCATCGCGCCAAGATCTCCCCGGACCCGGTCCGATTGAAGCGGTCGCGCGGGGTGCCCTCCAACATCGAGGTGATCCATGCGACATATTTTCAGCACCAGGAAGGCAGCCGAGCGCAAGGCGCGCCTGGCCGTCGAACGCAAATTGCTTTCCGAAGATTTTCCCGGCCTGCGCCCCCTGAACGGCGATATCGTGCGACACAGCGAAAGCTGGGTCCGGATGTGGGTCGACAATTCCTGGGCGGTCCGCTCGCGCTGCGGCAGGATGTATGCCCGCCGGGGCATGACCGACGATGGCCAGCTGATCTGGCTGGTCCGGCATGTCGACCGCAAACTGGCCTATCATACCGTGGGCCATACCCCCGACATGGCCTTTCGCCGCGCCCAGGAGGGCTGGCAGCGCTGCGACGCGATGAAGGCGCATCGGCGCGAGGCGCGCGGGCTGATCCGCGACCTGCTCCTCGGGCGCGCGCGCTTCGACGTCAGCGTCGTCGATGCCGCCGAGGCGCCGCTCTCGCCGGTCGAGGTGCGCGGGTTCCTGGCGCGCATGAAGATTGACCGGAAGTACCGGATCTCCGGGCGCATGGCGGCGCTGATGGCGCTGATCGAGCCGCAGATGGGCCTGATCATCTGGATCGCCCACCAGCGCCGCGCCCGCCGCCCGGCGACAGCCGCGCCGCGGGCGGCGCTGGCCTGAAGATGCGCCTGCGCGCCAAGCTGCCGGCGCTGCGCCAGGCCCTGATCCTGGTCTCGGCGCTGCGCGGGCTCACCGTGGTGATCTGGGCCGACCAGGCGCTGCGCTGGATCTGAGGCTCAGCCGCCGACCCTGAGGACGATCTTGCCGATATGGTCGCCCGCCTCCATCCGCGCATGGGCCTGCGCGGCCTCGGCCAGGGGGAACTCGCTGTCCATCACCGGGCCGATTCGCCCGGCATCGAGCAGCGGCCAGACGTGTTCGCGCAGGCTTTCGGCGATTCGCGCCTTGGCGAGGTCGGATTGCGGCCGCAGGGTCGAGCCGGTGAAGGTCAGCCGCCGCGACATCAGCGGGGCAAAGTTCACCGCGGCCTTCGGCCCTTGCAGAAAGGCGATCTGCACCAGCCGCCCGTCATCGGCCAGGGTCCGGAGGTTGCGCACGATATAGTCGCCGCCCACCATGTCGAGGATCAGGTCGGCGCCGCCCTCGGCGCGCAGCACCTCGACGAAATCCTCCTCGCGGTAGTTGATCGCACGCTCGGCGCCGAGATCGGTGCAGGTCTTGCATTTCTCGGGCGAGCCTGCGGTGGCAAAGACCCGTGCGCCGAAATGATGCGCCAGCTGGATCGCGGTGGTGCCGATCCCGGACGAGCCGCCATGCAGCAGGAACCGCTCTCCGGCCTGCAATCCGCCGCGCTGGAAGACGTTGGACCAGACGGTGAAATAGGTCTCGGGCAGGCAGGCGGCTTCCTTCATCCCCATGCCCGCAGGCACCGGCAGGCAATGCGCCGCCGGGGTGGCGACGTAGTCCGCATAGCCGCCGCCGGGCAGGAGCGCGCAGACCGTGTCGCCCACGGCCCAGGTGCTGACGTTGGCGCCGATCGCCACGATCTCGCCCGAGGCTTCCAGCCCGGGCAGGTCGGAGGCGGTGGGCGGCGGCGCGTAGCTGCCCGCGCGTTGCAGCGCATCGGGGCGGTTCACCCCGGCCCAGGCGACGCGGATCACCACCTCCGCCGGGCCCGGTTCGGGCACCGGGCGTTCGGTCACTTGCAGCACATCCGGCCCGCCGGGGGCGGTGATCTCAACCGCCTGCATGGTCTTGGTCATGGAATATCCTTCAGTTTTCAGTGTCTTGTGCGCGCAACTGGCCGGGCAGGTCGTCGCGTTTGCGCGGCGCCCGGATCTGCGACAGCAGCGCATTCGGCCCGGCCATCAGCTTTGACAGGACCGGGTTCTCGCGCACCTGGGCCTTGGCCTTCTCGATCTGCATCACGTTGTCGATGCGCCGGTCGAGGAAGTCCCAGGTCGCCTGGCTGCCCGGCGTCTCGTCGCCCAGCCAGTAGAGCACCGTCGCGCCGTAGACCGCGCTCAGCGTGGCGCGTTTGGTGTACCAGTTCACGTCGTCCGAGGTATCGCCCAGCGTGCTCCAGATCGCATCGCAGGTGTCCCAGATGGCGCGCGCGCCATCGGCGGCGTGATGCGGCAGGGAAAACAGCGTGGTGCCGCGGCGCACCGCTTCCTTGTCCTCCACCGCCTCGAGCCGGGCCCGCACGGCAAAGGCGATCCGGTCGCGAAACCGCATCCCGCCAAGATCGGCGGCCTGGAGCCGTTTGACCATGGCGGCATCGCCGCGCTTGTGAAAGGCCAGCGCCAGGTCCACCGCGCCGCGCGGACAGAGCGCGCGGGCCACGGTCTCGTTGACGCCGCTTTCGGAAACCGCGGCGCGAAAGGTCGCGTCGCTCCAGCCATCGAAGGCCACGTGGGCCAAAGCCGCGTCGAGCAATTGCGCCTTGGGGTCGGTCATGTCACATCCCTCCTGAGGGGTTGGGCGGATACTGGACAAATAGCCCGGCACTTGCTATATGGCCACCTCCTGCAAATCCTTGCAACTCAACTTAGAAAGGTGGTGAAAACCACATGCAGGTTAGTGTTCGCGACAACAATGTCGATCAGGCGCTTCGTGCCCTGAAGAAAAAGCTGCAACGTGAAGGCGTCTTCCGCGAAATGAAGCTCAAGCAACATTTCGAGAAGCCGTCCGAGAAGAAAGCGCGCGAGAAAGCTGAAGCGATCCGCCGTGCTCGTAAACTGGCACGCAAGAAAGCCCAGCGCGAAGGGATGCTCTGAGCACCCTTTCCGGCTTTGGACACGAAAGATCAGACGACCCCCGGGCCTTGCTTCGGGGGTTTGTCGTTTTTGGGGGTGGGCTAAACCCCCAGCGCGTTAATAGCGGCAAAGCCGCCGCGCATCGCCGGGCCGCCCCCACGGCACGGCGATTTGTCTGCCGCCTGCGCTCCGCTCGGAGCTTCTTCGGATGTGGCTGGTATAAAGCGCTTTGCATTTACGTCGGATCGCCGCACCGCGGCCCGACGATGCGCGGCTTGCGCTTGGCACATACGGCACTCCAGGTGAAAGGGCGCACCCCTACGCCGTTTTCGCCATCCGCAACGCCCGCTCCAGCGCATCGAGAAACCGCGAGCGATCCGCCCGGGTGAACCCCTTGCCGCCACCCTGGCGGAACGGATCGGCGGCGCGCAGGTCGGCCATCAGGTCGCGCATCGCCAGTTGCTGGCCGATATTGGCCTCAGTGAAGGCCTCGCCGGTGTGGCGCAGCACCTGTGCCCCCGCCGCCACGCATTTCGCCGCCAGCGGGATGTCGCCGGTCACCACCACGTCGCCCGGACCCGCGCGCTCGGCAATCCAGATGTCGGCCAGATCCGGGCCGTCGGGCACGATCACCACCTCGACCAGCGGATTGGCCGACAGCCGCAGCCCGCCGTTCGACACCAGGTACATCTGCACCCGGTGCCGCGTCGCGACCTTTTCCGCCTCGGATTTCACCGGGCAGGCATCGGCGTCGATGTAGAGCGCCACCGCGTCAGCCCCAGAGCGCCTCGGCGTGAAAGGCGACATGGTCCTCCATGAAGGTGGAGACGAAGAAATAGCTGTGGTCATAGCCTTTCTGCATCCGCAGGGTATGGGCCACGCGTTTCTCGGCCATCGCCTTGGCCAGCGCCTCGGTCTTCAGCAGGTCGCCGAACTGGTCGTCGGTGCCGGTATCGATCAGCACCGGCACGTCGATCCCGTCGACTCGCATCAGGCAGGAGGCGTCGTGATCCTCCCAATCGGCATTCTCGCCGAGGTAGGCGGTGAACTGCTTGCGGCCCCAGTCGCTGTCCGAAGGATTGCAGATCGGCGAGAAGGCCGAGACGCTGCTGAACCGCCCCGGCGCCTTCATCGCAAGGGTCAGCGCGCCGTGCCCGCCCATGGAATGGCCGGTGATCGATTGCAGCTCTTCCTCCAGCGGGAAGTTGTTGAACAGCACCCGGGGCAATTCGTCGAGAATGTAGCTCTGCATCCGGAAGTTGGGCGCCCAGGGCTCCTCGGTGGCATCGACGTAGAACCCGGCGCCCTGGCCCAGGTCATAGGCCTCGTCGTCGGCCACCCCTTCGCCGCGCGGCGAGGTGTCGGGAAAGACCATTGCGACGCCATAATCGGCGCACCAGCCCTGGGCGGCGGCCTTGGTCATGGCGTTTTCATGGGTGCAGGTCAGCCCGGCAAGGAACCAGATCAGCGGCACCGGCCCGTCCGCGGCCTGCGGCGGCAGGTAGAGCCCGAAGGTCATGTTGCAGTCGCAGACCCGTGACGGATGGCTGGCCACGATCTGGCGGCCGCCGAAGGCGCGATTTTCCGATATGATGTTCATGATGACTCCTTGCGACATGCGTGTTGCGGGCCAGAAGAGGCCCTGCGCCGCCCGAGGTCAAGCGCCCGAGATCCAGGCGATGACCCAAGGCAGGGTCAGGATCGAGGCAGCGGTCGAGAACAGGATTGCCGCCGAGACCCGGTGCGGCGCGACGCCGTAATGCTGGGCAAGGATATAGACATTGCCCGCCACCGGCAATGCCGCCGCCGAGACGATGACCGTGGCGGTGAAGGGATCGACCGGAAACAGCACCAGCGCGGCAAAGGCCACCGCCGCGGGATGCAGCACCAGCTTGCAGAAGGTGAGCCAGCCCGCGACGCTCACCCGTTCGGCCGATTTCGACGCCAGCGAGGCGCCGATGGCAAACAGCGCGCCCGGCGTGGCCGCGCCGCCCAGGATCACCACGAATTCATTGACCGGCTCGGGCAGCGGCACACCGGTCGCGGCCCAGGCCAGGCCCAGCACCATCGACACGATCATCGGGTTCTTGAGCAGGCCAAGCCCCACGGTGCGCAGCACGCCGAGGCGCATCCGCCCGTCGCGCGCGCCGGTGATCAGGATCACGATCAGCGAGGAAAAGACGATCAGGTCCACCGCCAGCACCAGCATGACCGGGCCGATCGCCGCCGCGCCGAACAGCAGGACGAACATCGGCACGCCGAGAAAGCCGGTATTGCCGATCACCGCGCATTGCGCCTCGACCGCGGTTTCCTCGATGCCGATGCCGCGGAGCAGGCCGACCGCGGTGGCGACGACATAGATCGCCGTGGTGCCGGTAAGATAGGCCAGCACCAGCTGGAGGTTCCAGATCTCGCCAAGCGACAGGTTGGCCGAAAACCGGAACAGCATCGCCGAGAGCGCGAAGTAGAAGACGAACTTGGTCAGATAGGCCGTGGCCTCCTGGGAAAAGAACCTCTGTCGCCCGGCAATATAGCCCAGGGCGATGATCGCGAAGAACGGCAGGGTCTTGAGAAAGATGGCCAGCATCCGCAACCGATAGCATCCTGCGGCCCGGGGTCAATTCCAACCGGCCCCCGGCCCGCGGCTTCAGCCGAGAATGGCGACGCCGATCACGTAAGGATGCAGTCCCAGAAGGGCCCCGTAGAGCAGCAGGCCCGCCCCCAGCCGCAGCGCCATTTGGCCGCGCGACATCGCCGGATCGAAAAGCCGACGGGAGAGCGGGCGCGCCGAAGCGCTGCGGGTCTTTTGCCAGAGCCTGTGCCACTCCGCCCCCATCTCGCGCTGCCTGCGCCGGTCGAGGATGCTTCCGCCCAGCAGGGCGAAAAGCGCGAAACTGCCGAAGACAAGCACATGGGCGAGGTCGCCATTGGCCAGGGTATGCGCGCCGGCCCAGAGCGCCAGCACGATCAGCAGCGGGTGGCGGATCACCCGGACCATGCCGGGGCGGGCGGGATCGAAGCCCGCCGCCGGGCCGCCGAAGGAAAACGGGTTGGGCCGGCCCAGCGCCAGCGCCAGGATCAGGCAGGCCGGCAGCATCAGCGTCATTGCCGCGGTGACCTGCCATTCGGCCCAGTCCCAGAGCGGCAGGTAAGGCGCGCGCCCGGCGGCCCGGAGCAGCCAGATCAGCACCCCCAGCGACAGCAGCGAATAGGCGACGATGAAGCCGCGCGCGCCCAGGCGGGCCACCAGCCAGGGCTTGACCGGCGGGCGCACCGGAATCGCGTGCGTCAGGAAAAACGCCGCGAAGGCGGCAATGAATTCGATCCAGCCCATGTCTCGGCCCAAGTCTCAGCCCATGTTTCAGCCGGACCCTATCAGCACCCCCGCGGCAAAGACCAGAGCCCCGCCCAGCACGACCTGGAAGGCGGCGCGCAGCATCGGGGTTTCCATGAACTTGTTCTGGATCCAGGCGATGGCCCAGAGCTCGATGAAGACCACGACGAAGGCGATGGTCGTCGCGGTCCAGAAGTCGGGGATCAGGTAGGGCAGGGCATGGCCCAGCCCGCCGACCGTGGTCATCACGCCCGAGGCGACGCCGCGCTTGATCGGCGAGCCGCGCCCCGAAAGTTGCCCGTCGTCCGAGGCCGCTTCGGTGAACCCCATGGAAATCCCCGCCCCGACCGAGGCGGCAAGACCGACAAGAAAGGTGGTCCAGGTGTCGTGGGTGGCAAAGGCCACCGCAAAGATCGGCGCCAGCGTCGAGACCGACCCATCCATCAGCCCGGCCAGCCCCGGCTGGACCCAGGTCAGCACGAACTGCCGGTGGGCGCTGCGGTTCTCCTGGGCCTTGGTATCTTCATCGAGGTGCGCGGCCTGCAGTTCCTCGGCGCTGTCCTGATGCCCGGCCTCCGCCGCGGCGAGATCGCCCAGCAGCTTGCGGGTATCCGCGTCGCTGCTGCGCTTGGCGGCGGCGAGGTAGAAACGCTCGGCATCGCGCTCCATCGCCGCGGCTTCCTCGCGGATGCGCTCGAGCCCGAGGTTTTCCACCAGCCAGACCGGCCGGCGCGCGTAATAGCCCGCCACATGCTCGCGGCGGATCAGCGGAATGACCTCGCCGAAGCGGCGCCGGTGCATCTCGATCAGCCGGTGCCGGTGTTCGTCCTCCTCGGCGGCCATGCCGTCGAAGACCCGGGCGCTGTCGGGGAAATCCGGGCGCAGGCGTTCGGCATACATCCGGTAGATGCGGGCGTCGTCCTCTTCCGAGGAGATCGCCAGCGCGAGGACCTCCTGCTCGGACAGATCGGTGAAGCGGCGTCTCTGGGTGATGAAGCGCATGGGCTCTCCAGTTTAGAATTGTTCTAAACATACCGATTCAGACGCGGCTGACAAGGGGGCTGCGCGTGACGTCGCGGGCGCGCTTGTTGAAACTGAACCGCCCGGTCTATAGTTGCCCGGTCAAGGGGAGACGGGGCATGGGCGCGAAAGCGAAGCCGGTCGCGGCCGGGGATGCAGGGCAGATCCGCCGTGGCCGAAAGTTCGACCAGGTTCTGGCCGGGGCGCGCGAGGTGTTTCTGGCCCAGGGGTACGAGGGCGCATCGGTCGACGATATCGCCCGCGCGGCGGGGGTGTCGAAGGCCACGCTCTACAGCTATTTCCCCGACAAGCGGCTGCTGTTCACCGAGGTCGCCTCGCGCGAGTGCAGCCGCCAGGCGGATCACGCGCTGACGGTGATCGACATGACCGGCCCGCCGCCGCAGGTGCTCGAACAATGCGCGCGGCATTTCCTCGGCTTCATCCTGTCGGATTTCGGCCAGTCTATCTTTCGCATCTGCGTCGCCGAGGGCGACCGTTTCCCCGATCTCGGGCGGCAGTTCTACAATTCCGGCCCGGCGGTGATGCACCGCGCGATGGTGGGCTATATAGAACAGGCGGTGGCGCGCGGCGAGCTGGCGGTGCCGGATTGCGCCCTGGCCGCCGACCAGTTCGCCGAATTGTGCAAGGCCGATCTCTGGCCGCGGATGATCTTCAACATCTCGGCCCGGTTCCGCCCCGACGAGATCGACCGGGTGATCCACGGCGCCATCGACACCTTCCTCGCCCGCTACGGCGCAAAGCCCTAGCGCGCCGCGGGCACCGGTCGGCGCACGCGGCCGCGGACCCGGCGCTCGCGCTGCCAGATATAGAGGCCGGAGGCGATGATGATCAGCCCGCCGCCCAGCGTCCAGACCGTGGGCCAGGTGGAGAAGACCAGGATTCCGGCCAGCGCGGCCAGGAAGATCTGGATATAGATCACCGGCGCCAGGATCGAGGCATCGGCCCAGCGATGGGCGATGGTGGCACAGATATGCCCCGCCGCGCCGAACCCGCCGATGATGCAGAACACCGCCCAGGTCCCCGGATCCGCGGGCCAGTGCCAGTCCTTCAGCACGAAGGGCAGGATCGCCCCCGCCGCCAGACCGGCGGACCAGAGCTGCTGGGTCGAGTTGCTCTCGACCCCCGCCAGCATCCGGGTCATCACGAAGTAGAGCGAGGCCGAGACCAGCGCGCCCAGCGACAGCAGCATCGCGGGATGGAACTCGGCCCCCCAGGGCTGCATCACCACGATCACGCCGGTAAAGCCCACGCAAACGGCGATGATCCGCCGCAGCCCGACCTTTTCGCCCAGGAGCGGGATTGCCAGCAGGGTCACCACCACTGGCCCGGCGAACATGATCGTCGTGGTGACGGTGATCGGCAGGTATTGCAGCGCGGTGAAGTTCAGCGAGGTGCTGCCCAGCAGGAAGGCCGAGCGCAGGAACTGCTTGCCGGGACTGTTGGAGCGCAGCGCCGTGAAGCCCTCCTGCGGCAGATAGAGCACGAGGGCGACCACCAGGTGCCCGACATAGCGCGCGAAGACCACCTGCAAGGCCGGCATCCCGGCCAGGATCAGCCACTTGGCCGAGGTGTCGATGCAGGTAAAGAAGGTCACCGCCAGCGCCATCAGCATGACGCCGGAGGAGGTCCGGTCCTCGCGGGGCTGCGGCGTACTCAAGACAGGCTCATGCGGTGGTGCCGCCGTCGAGCGCGACGCATTGGCCGGTCATGTAGGCCGATTCCTCGGACCCCAGGTAGACCGCCAGATCGGCGATCTCGCGCGGCGTGCCCAGCCGGCCCATCGGCTGGCGGGCGACAAAGGCGCGCATGGCGGCGTCGTAATCGCCGGTGGCGCGCAGCCGGTCGTGCAGCGAGGGGCTGTCCACCGTGCCCGGCGCGATGCAGTTGCAACGGATGGCGCGGGTCATGTAGTCGGCCGCCACCGCCTTGGTCAGCCCGATCACCGCCGCCTTGGAGGTGCCGTAGATGAAACGGTTGGGAAAGCCCTTCACCGAGGAGGCCGCCGAGGCGATATTGACGATCGCCCCGCCGCCGCGTGCCAGCATCCCGGGCACCGCCGCCTGAACGGCGTGGAACATCGAGCGGACATTGAGGTTCATGGCAAAGTCGAAGTCGTCATCGGTGGCCTGCTCCACCGTGCCCGCATGCACGAACCCCGCGCAATTGACCAGGATGTCGGGCGCGGCTTCGGTCACCGCCTGTTGCAGCGCGGCCTTGTCCAGAACGTCAAGCGCGAATGTCCGGCCCTCGAGCCCGGCCAGAAGCGCGGCGTCGAGGTCACTGGCGGTGACCTCGGCGCCTTCCTGCGCATAGCGCTCGGCAATGGCGCGGCCGATGCCCTGGCCCGCGGCGGTGATGAAGGCGCGTTTGCCGGTCAGTCGCATGTCTCAGCCTTTCAGGTTCTTGCTCAGGTAGTCCACCATCTCGGGGACCATGTGATCGCCGAAGCCACTGTCCTTCGCCTCGCGCAGGGTGGCATCGGCGGCGCCGGACATGCGCGACTGCGCGCCCAGGTCGGAGGTCATCTGCCGGTAATAGCCCACATCCTTGGCGCCATTGGCAATCGAGAAGGCGAGGTCGATCTGGCCGGAATGGGCGTAGTTGCGGATGAAATCCATCATGCCCGAGTGGTTGGGCCCGGCGGCGATCACCTTGTAAAGCGCCTCGCGCTCGATCCCGGCGGCATCGGCGACGGCAAAGGCCTCGGACATGGCGCAGGCGGTGGTCATGGCGAAGAAGTTGTTGATCAGCTTGATGGTATGGCCATTGCCCAAGGGCCCGAGGTGAAAGACGTTCTCGCCCAGCACGTCGAGCACCGGCTTGACCTTTTCATAGGCCGCCGCATCGCCCGCGCACATGATATTGAGCTTGCCCTGCTCGGCATGGGCCGGGGTGCGCCCCAGCGGCGCGTCGAGGTAATCCGCGCCCTTTTCCGCCAGCGCCGCGCCGATCTTCAGCGTCGAGGCGGGCAGGGAGGTGCCGAAGTCGATCACCACCTGTCCGGCGCGGGTGCCGGCCAGCACGCCATTGTCGCCGAAGACGCGCGATTCCACCTGCTCCGAGGTGCCGAGACAGAGCATGACGATGTCGACCGAGGCGGCCAGCGCCCGGGCATCCGTCGCTTCGGTCGCGCCGCGGGCGAGGGCGGCCTCGACGCCGGTCCGGTCGCGGTTGCCGAGCACGGTCAGCGCATAGCCGGCATCCTGAAGGCAGGACACCATGGCGCGGCCCATGAGGCCGAGGCCGATGAAGCCGATGGTGGGTGTGGTCATGTCACTCTCCTCGTGGTCGGGAAACGTTCGGGGTCTTGCGGAGGGGCGCGGTGATGGCCCGGGCCTGCGACCTGCGGATCGGGTGGGGCGTCATGGTGCAGCGCCGGTCAGGGGGCGAAATTTCATCGATGAAATTTGCAAAAGTTTTCGAAAACTTTTGCCCGCGCGGGGGGAGAGGGCGCGCATCACATCACCGCGCCGATCTGCCAGGGGACGAACTCGAAATCGCCAAGGCCCTGGGCTTCGGATTTGCTTTGCTCGCCCGAGGCCATGCGCAGCCACATCCGGTAGATCTCGCGGCCCACCTCCTCGATGGTGGCGCCATCGGTCAGGATGCGGCCGGCGTTGACGTCCATGTCCTCCGTCAGGCGGTTGTACATCTCGGTATTGGTGGCGACCTTCATCGAGGGGCTGGGCTTGGCGCCGAAGGCCGAGCCGCGCCCGGTGGTGAAGCACACGAGGTTGCAACCGCTGGCGATCTGGCCGGTCACGCTGGCCGGATCGTAGCCGGGGCTGTCCATGAAGGTGAAGCCCTTCGCGGTGATCGGTTCCGCGTAATTGTAGACGCCCATCAAGGGCGTGGTGCCGCCCTTGGCCGCCGCACCGAGGGATTTTTCCAGGATCGTGGTCAGCCCGCCCTTCTTGTTGCCGGGCGAGGGGTTGTTGTCCATCGAGCCGCGGTTGCGCTCGGTGTAATCCTCCCACCACTTGATGAGGTCGATCAGCTTTTCGCCGATCTCGCGGGTGGCGGCGCGGGCGGTGAGCAGGTGCTCGGCGCCGTAGATCTCGGGGGTTTCGGCCAGAACCCCGGTGCCGCCCTGGGCCACCAGCAGGTCGCAGGCATGGCCCACCGCCGGGTTGGCGGTAATGCCGGACCAGGCGTCCGAGCCGCCGCATTGCAGCGCGACCATGAGCTCCGAGGCGGGGCATTCCTCGCGGCTGATGTCATTGACGACGGGCAGCATCTTGTCGATCTTGGCGATGCCCAGCTCGACGCATTTGCGCAGGCCGCCGACGTCCTGGATGTTCATGGTCTGGAACAGCGGGCCGGGGGTGAGGCCATAGGCCTCGATCAGCCAGTCGATCTGCATCATCTCGCAGCCCAGCCCGGCCATCAGCACGCCGCCGACATTGGGGTTGCGGGCATAGCCCCAGAGCACGCGCTGCAGCGCCTGAAAGCCGGTGCCGTCGCCGCCCATGGCGCAGCCGGTGCCATGCACGAAGGCGACGACGCCGTCGACATTGGGGTAGGCGGCCAGTTTCTCGTCGGTGAAATGCTGGGCGATCATCCGCGCGGCGGTGGCCGAGCAGTTCACGCTTGTCAGCACGGCAATGTAATTGCGCGTGCCGACCCGCCCGGAGGGGCGGCGGTAGCCCATGAAACTGTCGCGGGTTTGCGGTTCGGGCGCGGGGCGCAGGTTGGTGGAGAACTCGTAGGCGAGTTCGGCGTTTTCGAGGAATTCGGCGGTGTGGCAGCTTTCGTTGTCGGTGGCGAAGGCGAATTTCTCGCCGACCTTGCGGAACTCGACGTTGTGGGTGTGGACATGGGCGCCGGGGGCGATGTCTTCGCCGGCGTAGCCAATCACTTGCGCGTATTTGCGGATCGGGGTGCCGCGGGGGATGGCTTCGCTGGCCATCTTGTGGCCGCGGGGGATGATCTGGGTGGCGCCTTGGTCGCCGATCTCCAGCGGCGCGATGGCGGTGACGACATTGTCGGCGTCGGACAGGCGGACAGTTTTCATAGGAGAGCTCTTTGTTGCTGACCGGGGTTCGGGGGCTCTGCCCCCGGACCCCCGGGATATTTTTGAACCAGAGAAGGACCGGGTCAGGCGCAGACCGGGCTGTCGGCGCGCCAGCGGTGGATCGGGATATGGGGTTGCGCGGCGAGGCGGGCGCGGGCGTCCTGCCACAGGCTGCGCCAGGCCCGCCAGTCGCGCAACTCGGCGTCCGGGTCGGCGCGCGAGCGGGCGATGAAGGCGGGGAAATGGGCGCGGCCGGTGGGCTGGCCGGTGACATTGTAGCGGATGTCGAAGGACCAGCGGAAATCACCCGAGCGGTTGACCAGCGAGGCATGCGGCGTGAGCGGGTGAAACAGCACCGCGCCGCCGGCCTTGACCGGCAGGGGCAGGGCCGCGGCCGCGTCGAGGAAGCCCTCGGCGATGCCGGTCTGGGTCCTGGGGCAATGCGGGTACATCTGCGGCTTGCCGGGGATCACCTGCAGGCAGCCGTTGTCGCGCGTGGCATCGGTGATGGCGAGCCAGACGGTGACCATCTGCGTGGCGTCGCCCTCTTCATGGGCCACCGCGCGGTCCTGGTGCCAGTCGGTGGCGGTGATATGGGCGCGCACCTCGTCGCCGCTCAGCCGGTCGGCGGGGGGCTTGAGGCGAACGTGCTGGATCGGGTTCGAGGTGATCTCGGGGCCGATCAGGTCTTCGACCATGTCGAGCAGCCGCGGCGCGGTCAGCATGTCGAAGACCGCGGGGCCGAAGTGGAACGGCGTCTTTTCGGTGATCGCATCGCCGGGCAGCGAGATGTCCATCGGCTGGAACCAGTCGCAGCCGGCCGCGTAGCTGGCCAGAAGTTTCTGCCAGAAGTCGAGGTGCGCGCCGTCGGGCACCCGGCCCTCGGCCTGCCATCCGGCATAGAGCCGGTCGAGTAGGGCGGCGTATTCCGTCTTGACCGCCTCCAGCGTCGCGGGATCGAGGACATTCTCGATCACGAGAAAGCCCTCGGTCTCGAACTGGGCGATTTGCGTCTGCGTGAGCATCAGAGCCTCCGGAGGAGAACCGGGCCTTGGGGCCGGTGGAACGTCAGGCCCGGGGCAGAGTGTCCTCTGCCCCGGGCCAAAGTGCAAGCCGCGACCCTAGAGGAAGATCGAGACGATGGGCGGCCAGATCAGCAGCACCGACAGTGCCAGCAATTGCAGGCAGATGAAGGGCAGGAAACCGCTGAAGATCTGGGTCAGCGTGATATGCGCCGGGGCCACCGATTTCAGGTAGAAGGCGGCCGGGCCGAAGGGCGGTGACAGGAACGAGACCTGCATGTTCATGCAGAACACCACGCCGAACCAGATCGCCACGTGGCGCGGGTTCAGGTCGCCCAGCAGGCCGATTTCCTCGACCGGCAGCTTCAGCACGATCGGCAGGAACACCGGCATGATCAAGAGCACGATGCCGACCCAGTCCATGAACATCCCCATGATCAGGAAGATGAACATCATGATCAGGATCACGCCCATGGTCGGCATGTCCGCGCCGACGATGGCATTGGCCACGTAGGTCGGCCCGCCCGCCAGGGTATAGGCCGCCGCCAGCGCCGCGGCGCCGATGGTGACCCAGATGATCGTGCCGGTCGACCGCAACGTGCGCATCAGGCTGTCCCAGACGATGAGGAAGGTCATCTCCTTGCGGGCCAGGCCGATGCAGAAGACCGCGACGACGCCCATGCCCGCGGCCTCGGTGATGCCGGTGATGCCCATGTAGATCGAGCCCAGCACCACGCCGATCACGATGATCGGCGCGATCAGACCCTTGCCCATGGCCCAGCCCGCCGCGGTACGCTCGCGCCCCACCACGACAAAGACGATCAGCGCCGCGATGGCGAAGGCGCCGATGATCCAGGGGATGTCGCTGACCATGCCGAGCACGATGGGATCGAGTCCTTCCTCGACGATATTGGCGCCGGTGACGGTAAAGAACAGCGCGCGCACCAGCAGCACCGCCGTCAGCCACATGGTGAAGCGCGCCAGGAAGCCCAGGAACATCAGCCCCTTCTCGCTGCCCCTGGGGGCGGTGGGGTCGTCGGGGGGCAGGGGGGCCTGGTCGGGGTCGAGCCTGGTGCGGATGTAGATGTAGATGATGAAGAAACTCGCCAGCATGAAGCCGGGCAGGAAGGAGGCGGTGAACAGCGCCTTGATCGAGGTCTCCGTCACCAGCCCGTAGAAGATCAGCACGATCGACGGCGGGATCATGGTGCCCAGCGAGCCGGAGGCGCAGATCGTGCCGATGGCGAGGTTCTGGTTGTAGCCCAGCCGCAGCATCTGCGGCAGCGCGATCAGGCCCAGAAGCACGACTTCGCCGCCGATGATGCCCGACATGGCGGCCATGATGACGGCCATGATCGAGGTGACGAAGGCGATGCCGCCGCGCACCCGGGAAAGCCAGGTGTTGAGCGAGGAATACATATCGCGTGCAATCCCGGATCGCTCCAAAAGGGCGGCCATGAAGATGAACAACGGTATCGAGATCAGCACGTAGTTCGTCATCTGCCGATAGACCGCCTGGCCCAGCACCGAGAACGGCCCGCGCCCGAAGGTGCGGAACAGGATGTCGACGTCGAATTTCAGGATCAGCGTCACCACGGCCAGGAAGGCCGAAGCAAAGCCCAGGGGCATTCCGATTGCCAGGAGCGCGAACATGCCCAGCAGGATCAGCAGGCTGAGGGTTCCGATATCGACCATTATGTCTTGTCCTGCTCTTGAAGGGTGGCCCGGATATGTTCGATCTCGGTCTGGTCGATGTCATCCATCGGCGAATGATGCTCCGGCGCCTTGTTCCAGTCGGCGATCAGGTTCGACACCGCCTGGACCGTGACCAGCACGATGATGAAGAGAATGGCGCCCTTGACGGTGCCGGGAATGGGCGGATCCCAGGCGGTGCCGAAGGTCTCCATCCGCATCAAGCGGGTATAGGCGTCGGTATAGCCGCCCCAGACCAGCGCGAAGGTGAAGCCCACGATCAGCCCGACCGAGATCACGTCGGCGGTCTTCTGCATCCAGCGCGGCATGATGTCGTAGATCACGAAGATGCGGATATGGCTGCGCTGCTGCATGGCGTATTGGCCGGAAAACAGGAACACGAAGGCCGCGATCCACAGCGACAGCTCGTTGGCCCAGAGCGTCGGCTTGCTGAAGACATAGCGCGACACAACCTCGTAGAACATCACCAGCACGATCAGCCCGATCGAGATCATCGCCAGCCGCGAGGTGACCAGCGACAGGATGTCGAAGAAGCCGTGCGGGTCGCCCTCGATGGCGCCGATATGGTCGGACAGGTAGATCGAGGTGAAGACCAGCGTGCCGATGATCGCCACGAGCATGATCATCACGAGGGGCCGGCCCTCGGGGCGGATCATCTCCTGCATCCCGATGGCATTCTCCGGGTCGAGGATCTTCATCACCACGAGATAGAGGTAAAGCAGCGCGGTCACCGCGCCGAAGGCAAGCGCGATCAGCTTGACCGGTCGCTGCATCGATCCCAGCCATACGGAATGCGGATCTGATTGAGTGTCCAAGTTTGGCCTCCCCTCCAAAATCTGGTCGCTGTCAAAAAAGGCGAGCCCCTTGTCAGGGACCCGCCATATGTCTGTGCGTCAGGTGCCGAAACCCGACATCAGCCGCCGATCAGGCCAAGCTGCCGCAGGTAGGTCTTGTGGCTTTCCAGAATGGCGCGCGCGGTGTCATTCTTGTCGCCCCAGGTCTCCCAGGAGGTCTGGGCAGCCTCGCGGAACACCTTGCGGTCGGCATCCGACCAGGCATAGAGCGTCACGCCCTGTTCCTGGAGCTTGGCGGCCGCTTCGGCATTGTTCTTCTCGTTCTGCAACGCGATGTGGAACGACAGCTTCTGCCAGGCGGTCTCGATGATCCGGCGCTGGCTTTCGGTCAGCCCGTCCCAGATGTCCTTGTTGCAGGCCAGGTGGTCCGACGGCATCGAGTGAAAGCCCGGATAGGTGGCGTGCTTGACGATGTCGTAAAGGCCCAGGCCCACGTTGTTGGCCAGACCGGAGGCGTCCGCGCCGTCGATGATGCCGGTTTCCAGCGCGGTGAAGATCTCGGTGAAGTCCATCACGATGGGCGAGGCGCCGAGTTCCTCGAAGATCTCGGTTTCCATGCCCGGGGGCGAGCGGAATTTCCAGCCCTTGAGGTCGTCCGGCCCGGCGATGGGCTTGGAGGAGGACAGCGATTCCTGGCCGTAGATCGACCAGCCGATCAGCTGCATGTTCTGTTCGTTGTAAAGCGACTGGGCCGCGTCGTAGCCGCCGCCGTAATAGAGCCAGGAATACTGCTGCCAGGCGGTGTCGTAGCCGCCCATCAGGTCGCCGACGAACTGGAACGCCGGGTTCTTGCCGGTCTGGTAGGCGCCGCCGGTGGCGTCACAGTCGATGATGCCGTTGATCGCGGCGTCGAAGGTCTCGGTGGTGGCGACGACCGAGGACGAATAGAACATCTCGATGGTGATCTCGCCGTCCGACATGGTCTGGACGTCGTCGATCCACTGCGCCAGCGCCTTGCCGGTGGGGTGTTCGGTTGCGTAATGCGTCTGGATTCGCAGGGTGACGTCCTGCGCGGAAACGGCCGCACCGGCCACGGCAAGCGCGCCGACGGCAGCCGTTCTCAGAAGCGAATTCAATGTCATCTAGTCTCTCCTCCCAATGACCCCCTGCGGGGCCGCTTTTTTTCGCGCCTCTCCAAAGCGCGGGCTGAATGGTATACCATCCCCGAAACACGCTACCGAAAGCCTCCTCGACAATCAACAACTTTTGGTATACCAAATCTCGAAATGCCTGACGGGGCGATGGCTTGATCAGGGTGCCGCGAAAATCCGCTGAATCCGAAGAGCAAGGCAGGGGACCATGGCCGAGGAAAATCGTGCGGACCAGATCGCGAAACAGTTGCGGCGCGATATCCTGCTGGGCGTCATGCCCCCCGGCGCGCCGATCAAGGAGCGCGACAATGCGCTCGAGATGGGCGTAAGCCGCACGCCGATGCGCGAGGCGATTCGCATCCTCGCCAAGGAGGGGCTCGTCGTCCTGCGCCCGTCGCGCAGCCCGATCGTCGCCCAGCCCTCGCTCAAGGAAGTGACCAATGCCATCGAGGTGCTGAGCGCGCTGGAGATGCTGTCGGTGCAGCTGGCCTGCGACCGCGCCACCGACGACGAGATCGCCGCGATCCGCAAGCTCGAACGGCATATGTCGGAAAACTACGACCGGCTCGACGATGTCGAGCGGTTCGAGATCGACATGAGCTTTCACGTCGCCATCGCGCGCGCGGCGCATAACGAGATGCTGGCCGAGACCCATTCCTCCTACCTCGCCCGGCTCTGGCGCGCGCGCTATCTCTCGGCTATCAGGAGACGGTCGCGTGACCGCGTGCTGAACCAGCATTCCGCCATCATCGCCGGGCTCGAGGCGCGGGATGTGGCGGCGGCGCAGAAGGAACTGAACGCGCATCTGGAACACCTGCTGCTCAATGTCAGCGAATTTTTCGAATCGGAAGAGGCCGATATGGAAACGGTCCGGTCGGGCTGAGCCCGGCGGACCACCAGTGCAATTCATCGAGACAAGGACAAAGACATGAAACTCCTGCGATACGGGCCCGCGGGCTCTGAAAAGACCGGCCTGCTGGACAGCGACGGCAAGGTGCGCGATCTCTCGGCCCATGTGCCGGACCTGTCGGGCGATGCGGTCAGCCCCGAGGCGCTTGACAAGCTGCGGGCGCTCGACCCGGCGACGCTGCCCTTGGTCGAGGATCCCGGCCGCATCGGCGCCTGCCTGTCGAAGGTGCCGAACTTCTTCTGCATCGGGCTGAACTATGCGCTGCACGCGAAGGAAAGCGGCATGGATGCCCCGACCGAGCCGGTGGTGTTTTCCAAGGCGACATCGTCGCTGTCGGGCCCCTTCGACCCGGTGATCATCCCGCGCCGGTCGCAAAAGACCGATTGGGAGGTCGAGCTTGGCGTGGTGATCGGGCGCGAGACGCTTTATGTCTCGGAAGAGGACGCGCTGGACCATGTGGCGGGCTATTGCACGATCAACGACATGTCGGAGCGCGAGTTCCAGATCGAGAAGCTGGGCCAGTGGATCAAGGGCAAGTCGGCGCCGACCTTTGCGCCCATCGGCCCCTGGCTGGTGACCGCCGACGAGGTGGGCGACCCCCAGGCGCTGGACGTGTCGCTGAAGCTGAACGGCGAGACGGTGCAGGATTCCAATACCGCCGACATGATCTTTTCGGTGCGCGAGATCGTCTCCTACCTCAGCCAGTTCATGAAGCTGATGCCGGGCGACATCATCGCCACCGGCACGCCGTCGGGGGTGGGCATGGGGATGAAGCCGCAGCGGTTCCTCAAGCCGGGTGACGTGATGGAGGTCACGGTCGAAGGGCTCGGCACGCAGCGGCAGGAAACCGTCGCCGCGGACTGACCTTCCAGGGGCGCTTTCGGGCGCCCCTTTTCGTATCGCGCTGCCGGGCGCGGGGCGGGGGGATCCTCGCTTGACGCGGGCCGGCAGGGATGGGATCAAACTGGTATACCATCCGGAGCGGCTGTCCGGGGTTCCGCGGTGCGGGATTGACGGGGCGGTCGCGGACGGATCTGACAAGGAGCACCTCAATGCTTGACGAGACGTTTGTACCGCACGGGAAACACCTGATTGCGGGAGAATGGGTTGTCGGCGAAAGCCGGTTTTCCTCGGAACCGGCGCATGGCCCGGCGCATGACTACAGCGTCGGCACCCCGGCGCTGGTGGATGCGGCCTGCAAGGCGGCGGAAGAGGCCTTCTGGAGCTACGGTTATTCCACCCGCCAAGAGCGCGCGGCCTTTCTGAACGCCATCGCCGACGAGATCGAGGCCCGCGGGCCGCAGATCACCCAGATCGGCACCCAGGAAACCGGCCTGCCCGAAGCCCGGCTCGAGGGCGAACGCGGCCGCACCTGCGGCCAGCTCCGGCTGTTCGCTTCGCACATCCTGAAAGGCGACTACCTCGACCGGCGCCACGACGAAGCCCTGCCCGACCGCGCGCCCCTGCCGCGGCCCGACCTCAAGATGGTGCAGCGCCCGATCGGCCCGGTGGCGGTCTTCGGGGCCTCGAATTTCCCGCTGGCCTTCTCGACCGCGGGCGGGGACACCGCCAGCGCCCTGGCCGCAGGCTGCCCGGTGGTGGTCAAGGGCCACTCCGCCCATCCCGGCACGGGCGAGATCGTGGCCGAAGCGATACATGCCGCGCTCAAGGCATCCGGTCTCCATCCCGGTGTGTTTTCCCTGATTCAGGGCGGCAAGAGGGATGTTGGCACGGCACTGGTTACACATCCGTTAATCCGCGCGGTGGGTTTCACCGGCTCGCTGGGCGGCGGCCGCGCGCTCTTCGATCTCTGCGCCGGGCGCGACGAGCCGATCCCCTTCTACGGCGAGTTGGGCTCGGTTAACCCGATGTTCATCCTTCCTGAGGCATTGTCGGCCCGTGGCGCGGCCATTGGCGAGGGCTGGGCCGGATCGCTGACCATGGGCGCGGGTCAGTTCTGTACCAACCCCGGCATTGCCGTGGTCGAAAAGGGCGCGGATGGCGATGCCTTTGTCGCGGCCGCCAAGACGGCGCTGCAGGGCGTGACGGCGCAATGCATGCTGACCGATGGCATTGCCGCGGCCTACAAGGACGGCAAGTCCCGGTTCGATGGCCGCAACGCGGTCAAGCCGGTGCTGAGCAATAGCGACGAGGGGCGCAATGCCTCGCCCAACCTCTACGAGACCGACGTGGAGGCCTATCTGCAGGACCACGCCCTGGGCGAAGAGGTCTTCGGCCCGCTGGGTCTGGTGGTGCGTGTGTCGGGCCCGGACGAGATGGAAACCCTCGCCCGCGGCTTCGAGGGCCAGCTGACCGCGACGCTGCACATGGACGACGGCGATACCGCCCTGGCGCAGCGCCTGATGCCGGTGCTGGAGCGCAAGGCCGGGCGCCTGCTGGTCAACGGCTTCCCGACCGGGGTCGAGGTCTGTGAGAGCATGGTCCATGGCGGGCCCTATCCCGCCAGCACCAATTTCGGCGCCACCTCGGTCGGTACCCTGGCCATCCGTCGATTCCTGCGCCCGGTCTGTTACCAGAACATGCCGGACGCCCTCCTGCCCGGCGACCTGACCTGACACTCCAGCGGCCCGCGCCATTGTGCGGGCCGCACCTTGCCTCGGCCCTGCGGGTCGAGGGGGCCACGCCGCGGATCGCCCTGTCACGGCCCGATACTGCCCGCGAAATTTACCCACGTCCCTGATCTCGCTCCGGATGGCCACCTCCACCCAGGCCGAACAGGTGCCGATCCCCCGACGAAGCCAGAATCGAGTCGCCGAAATCCGGGTTTTCGGGGCTGATTCCGCCAAAAGCGAGTCGGAACGGCGTGGGGACGCCTCGAAGGTCACCGGAAACCCGCGCTCGCTCATGCTGCCATGCAGAAATTCTCACTTTGCAAATGCAGCAAAATCAAGCGCTTGCCGGGTTTCTGCCAAAAAACCTGCAGAAACCTGAAAATAGTGCTTGCGGGTCTTGGTAGGTATTCGTAAAAGCCCCCTCACCGGCGGCGCTGAGGCGCACAACGGGGCGCCAGACGGGGCGGTGATGATGCGAGACGCGGAGTTGCTGCAGACGAGGCGGAGAAATTCGAGGGCATGACGGGCGGGCGCGCCGAAAAGTAGAGGCGCATCCGGTTGATATTTGTCTCTCACGCTGTTTGACATTGC
>SBGD01000040.1 GCA_006226775.1 Paracoccaceae bacterium
GACGGCGATGAGGAGGAATTCCTGTCCCTCCTGGCCGGGCTCGAAGCCCAGTCGGAGCACCACAGCGGCGCGGCGATCCGGCAGGAGGCGGCCGATCGCGGCATCACGCCCGCCGAGGTGGAGGATGTCGCAGCACTGCCCAGCGAGGGGATCTCCGGCGAGTGGGCAGGTGAGACGTTGTGGGCCGGCAATCCGCGCATGGCGGCGCGGATGGGGGCCGGGATCGACCATCCGTCCCTGAGGGTGCTGGCCGAGGACACCGAGACGGTGATCTATTTTGGTCGGGGGTCCCGGCTTCTCGGTGCCGTCAGCCTCGCCGATCAGACCCGCCCGAGTTCCCGGCCCGCACTGGCGGCGCTTCGCGACAGCGGCGTCACCCAGATCCTGATGATGACGGGGGATCGCCAGCCGGTCGCCCTGTGCATCGGCCGCGAACTCGGCTTTGAGACGGGCGAGATCCACGCCGACATGCTCCCCGAGGACAAGCTGGCCCGCATCGGCGTGCTGGCGGCCGAGGGCCGGATCGCCTTTGTCGGAGACGGCGTCAACGATGCGGCAGCGCTGGCGCGGGCGGACGTGGGGATTGCCATGGGGGCCGCGGGCTCGGAGGTCGCGCTCCAGGCCGCCGACGTCGCGCTCTTGTCGGAAGACATGGGCCAGCTGGCCGAGGCGCACCGGCTGGCGCGCCGGACCGCCGCGATCATCCGCCAGAACCTGGTCTTCGCCATGGGTGCCATGGCCGTGCTTGTGCTGGGCGGGCTGTTCTTCGACCTGCCCTTGACTTTGGCGGTGATCGGCCATGAAGGGGGGACGGTTCTGGTGGTGCTCAATGGCCTGCGGTTGCTGCGCACGCCCCGCCGGGAGGGGGGAGTGGAAATGCCCGGGAATGTGGAAGCCGTTGCCTCCTGAAAAGACGCAAGCGCCGCCGGGATCAGGTCGGGCGCAAGCCGGGGCAGGTTTGGCCGGGGCCGCCGTGCTGGCGATGCCGCCGGCCGGGGCAAAGGCGCCCAGGACGATGCGGGATGCGCGATGCCGCCCTGCACCCGGTCACCGTGCGCCAGGGACGGCTGATCCGCGCGGCGCAAGGAGGGCGGCCAATCGGCGCCGGCGGTCATCCTTGCGCCCCCGGAAAGCGGATTTCGGTCACCTCGGCAAGGAAGAAGGGGAAATAGGCCCCCGTGCCGAACATGTTGCCGGCCTCGACCCGGAACGGCAGACGATAGCCGCCCACGTCGCGGAAATCCAACAGGACGGCACCGAAGGGTTGCAGCCTGTGGACCTTGTCCGGGTTCGCGTCGCTCCAGCGCTGAAAACAGACCCGGACGGGACGGCCCTCGGGATCGACCGTGATGTCGACCGCCTGCTCCAGCGTCCCATGCCTGACCGTCACCCGCGCGGTATCGGCATCCCCGGCTGACCAGCGAACCCCCGGTCCCGGCATCAGCGCCGCGGGCGCCCAGATCGCGGCCTCCCCGATATGGCGGCCAAAGGCCGAGCGCCTGTGATCGCGGTCGCCCCCAAGACGCCCGACCGGAATGAGACCGAAGATGCGAAACCGCGTCCAGCGGCCGGAATCCGAGCCCGAGACAGGCAATCCGCCGCGCGTATGCATCGACCAGACGAACCCCTCCGGCACCGCGAGGATCTGACGCGCGACCATCGGCTGATAGCGCGGATCCGCCTTGGTCCCCAGGCCGAACGCGCCTGTCATCTCCAAGACGGTGACCGGCCGCAACGGCGTTTGCGGTTGAATGGTGAAACCGAAATAACGCCGCGCGGGTTCGGGCAGGTCGGCCACCATTGCCGGATCGAAGACCGCGGGCTCTTCAGGCTGAAGCGCGGCCAGCCTCTCCCATTCCGCGCGATCGGCCCGTCGGTCCAGAAGCGCCAGCACCACGAGGAAGCCTGTTCCAAGGGCGAGGACCGCGACACCTGCATGGACGACAATCATGGCAAGACCGTCCCCGAGTGTTTCCCTGGCAAACCTGTGCCGTCCGCGCTTGCGTCGCTTGGTCTTCGCTGTACTGATACCATGTGCCGCGGCAAAGATCAGATGGCCGTTTCGTCGCGCCGCAGCTTTGGAAGTGAACAGATGCAGACCTGCGCGCCTAGACACTCGGCATCTCGGCAACCGCCGATCCGTCGGGTAGCAAGGCAAGACCTGTGGCGCTTTTGTGCCGCCCAACTGCACCAAAACCTGTAGGGTTGCTCTGACCCGAGGGCTTTGGCCGGACCTCTGCCAACCTCGCAACACCGCCAAAAAGGAGCCTGCCATGATGATCCACCGCGCCGGAGACCGGCCTTCGCAATTCCCCGGCAGTGAGTATTTCACCGGCACGGTCCGGTTCGATCCGGTCGTTTCGGCGGACGATCCCTCTCCGGTCAAGATCCTGTCGGTGACCTTCGAGCCCGGCGCGCGCACCGCCTGGCACACCCATCCCGCCGGTCAAACGCTGCATGTCCTGTCGGGCACAGGGCTGGCCGGGTCCGAAGGCAAGCCGGTGCAGGTGCTGCGCCCGGGCGATACGGTCTGGTTTGCACCGGGCGAGCGGCATTGGCACGGCGCGTCACCCGACTGCGCAATGACCCATCTGGCAGTGCAGACCTCCGTCGAGGGCAAGACTGCCGACTGGCTGGAGCATGTCACCGACGCCGATTACAACGCGCCGCGCGCCGAGTAGGATTGGGCCGCTCACCGACGCGCCACGCGCCTGGTTCGTTCGCAGTGTGCAAGGACACCGGGTCCAAGTCTGTCCGAGTGCCGTGAACGGCAGGTTCGTCGCGCCGCACCGCAGTATCGCGACCTGCTGGGGACACATAGCCTCGGCCGGAGGTTTCGAGACCACAGCTGACGCGGGGCCGGGACACACTGCAACCCGCATGGCGGCAGAGGGCCCTGACTGCCAGGGTCTTCAATGAACATCGACTGACACAAGGAACGCCGGGCCGCTCCTGGCGGGTTAGGTGGCTTGCTCCGATCCGCCGGATGCACCCGGAAACATTCTCGTGCTGTGGCGGTGACGGCGCGCATTTTGCGATCTTGCTGACCTGCCTGACGATCGGGGCCTTCTCGATCATCGGACAGGACCGCGCAGAGCCAGATCTCGCGCATCACCGGTACTCTGGCGGAACCGGACACGGCGGCGCGCAAGGCCCTGGATGATGGCCTGGCAGAATTCCGCGACGACCTGGACGACAGCACGAGCCGCGCTTGCGATTATCAACTGAGCGGAAGCAATGGCGGACGTGCTGCGGCGCCGCAAAGCCTGCGATACCCCGCGTCCGGAACGGCGATCAGATGCGCGCCTTCCTCGCTCCTCCGGTTTCTTTCAGCAGAGCGATATCTTCCGGTTTCGTTGCGAGGTCGGACAGGATCGGACAATCGGGCCGGTGGTCGCCGGCGCAGGCATCGACCAGGTGCGACAGCGTGGCCCGCATCTCGGTCAACTCCGCGATCTTGCGGTCGATCCGGTCAAGGTGTTCTTCGGCGATCTGCTTGACCTCGGCGCTGGTGCGGTGGTCGTCCTCGTAGAGTTTCAGCAGATTGCGGCAATCCTCGATGCTGAACCCGAGCGCGCGGGCGCGCCCGAGGAAGGCCAGCTTGTGCACGTCCCGCTCGCGAAAGCTGCGGTAGCCGTTGGCGCTGCGCAGCGGCTTGACCAGCCCGATGTCCTCGTAATAGCGGATCGTCTTGGCCGGCAGGCCGGAGCGTTCCGCGACATCCCCGATGTTCATGTCAAGGTCCTCCTTATTCCGCGGGGGCCGGGGAAAGGGCGACCGCGGGGCGCACCGTTTCCGTCTCGTCCATCGCCGGATCCATGCGGCGAAGCCTGAGCGCGTTGCTCAGCACGAAGACCGAGGACAGCGCCATCGCACCGGCGGCCAGCACCGGCGAGAGCAGCAGGCCGAACACCGGGTAGAGCACGCCCGCCGCCACCGGGATCAGCGCCACGTTGTAGCCGAAGGCCCAGAACAGGTTCTGGCGGATGTTGCGCATGGTGCAGGTCGAGACCCGAAAGGCATTCACCACGCCGCGCAGGTCGCCCGACATCAACACCACATCGGCCGACTCGATGGCCACGTCGGTGCCGGTGCCGATGGCGATGCCCACATCCGCATGGGCAAGTGCCGGGGCGTCGTTGATGCCGTCGCCGACGAAGGCCACCTTGCGCCCGCCGTCGCGCAGATCGTCCAGTGCGGCGACCTTGCCGTCGGGCAGAACCCCGGCGATCACCTGGTCGATGCCGGTCTCGCGGGCGATGGCTTCGGCTGTCTCGCGCTTGTCGCCGGTGATCATGGCGACCTTCAGGCCAAGGTCGTGCAGCGCCTTGATGGCGGCGGCGCTCGAGGGTTTCACCGGGTCTGCCACGGCGATGACCGCCGCGACCTTTCCGTCAATGGCGGCAAAAAGCGCGGTGCGGCCCTGTTCGGCGAGGCGCGTTTCCGCCTCGGCCAGCGCGCCGATCTCCAGCCCTTCGCGGGTCATCAGACGGTCGGCGCCGACCAGCACGTCGCGACCGGCGACGCGGGCGCGGACACCGTGCCCGGTGATCGACTCGAAGCTCTCCACTTCGTGCCGAGCGACGTTCCCGGCGCGCGCGGCGCGCACGATGGCATCGGCGATGGGATGTTCCGACTGTTCCTCGACCGCCGCGACCAGCGCCAGAACCTCGGCCCGGTCGAACCCGTCGGCCAGCACCATGTCGGTCAGTTCCGGGCGGCCCTCGGTCACCGTGCCGGTCTTGTCGACGGCCACGACGCTGACGCCGGACAATTGCTGCAAGGCATCGCCCTTGCGGAACAGAACCCCCATCTGCGCCGCCCGTCCGGTGCCCACCATGATCGAGGTCGGCGTGGCCAGGCCCATGGCACAGGGGCAGGCGATGATCAGCACCGAGACCCCCGCCACCAGCGCATAGGACAGAACAGGCGACGGGCCCACGACCAGCCAGACCAGAACGGTCAGCGCCGCGAAAACCATCACCGCAGGCACGAACCACAGCGTGATCCGATCGACCATGCCCTGGATCGGCAGCTTGGCGCCCTGCGCCTCTTCGACCATGCGGATGATCTGCGCCAGCGTGGTGTCGGCGCCGACGCGGGTGGCGCGGAACTGGAAGGCGCCGGTGCCGTTGACGGTGCCGCCGGTGACCGGATCGCCTGCCGCCTTGGCCACCGGCACAGGTTCGCCGGTGATCATGCTTTCATCGACATGGGCGCTGCCCTCGGTCACCTCTCCGTCCACCGCGATCCGCTCGCCGGGGCGCACGACGAGGATGTCGCCGGTGCGGATCTTCTCGATCGCCACATCCTGCGGCTCGCCCTCCACCAGAACCCGCGCGGTGCGCGCCTGCAGCCCCAGCAGTTTCTGGATCGCCGCCCCGGTGCGGCCCTTGGCGCGGGCCTCCATCCAGCGGCCCAGCAGGATCAGCACGACGATCACCGCCGCGGCCTCGAAATAGACGGCGCGCGCGGCTTCGGGCAGCAGATGCGGGGCGAACAGCGCCACCAGCGAAAAGAGATAGGCCGCCGAGGTGCCCACCGCGACAAGGCTGTTCATGTCCGGCGCACCCTTGATGAGCGCCGGAAAGCCCTTGGTGTAGAAGGCGCGGCCCGGCCAGGCCAGCACGAGGGTGGTCAGCACGAACTGGATCATCCAGCTTGTCTGATGCCCGATGGTGCGCCCGATCAGATCGTGCACGCCGGGCACCATATGCGCGCCCATTTCCAGCAGAAAGACCGGCAGGGCAAAGGCGGCGGCCAGCGCGGTCTTGCGCGCCATCGCCCGGGCCTCGCTGTCCTTGCGGGCGCTGCGATCCTCGGGCGCGGTCTGTTCCGCCGGTTCCGCCGGATAGCCGGCCTCCTCGGCGGCCTTCAGCAGATCGGCCAGCGCCACGGCGCCCTCGGCATAGGTCACGGTCGCGGTTTCCGAGGCGAGGTTGACGTTGACATCAAGCACCCCCGGCACCGCCGCCAGCGCCTTGTCCACCCGCCCCACGCAGGAGGCACAGGTCATCGAGGCCACATTCAGACGCAGGCTTTCGGTCCGCGCCGGATAGCCCGCCCCGTCGAGCGCCGACATGATGTCGGAAAGCCGCTTTGGCCCATCGACCTGCGCCTGCACGGTCTCGCTGGCGAGGTTGACATGCACGTCATCAACGCCCGGCAGCGCCGACAGCGTGCGTTCGACCCGCCCGACGCAGGAGGCGCAGGTCATGTTCTGCACGGAAAGCCGAAGGGTTCGGGGGGTTGGCATGACGGACTCCTGACTGTGTTTGACTGACAGATAAGGCTTCCACCAACTGGAGGGTCAATGGGGGTGCAGAAAAATTTCTGCCACGCCCTTGACCTTCCCGCGCTGGAATATCTCACCTGCAGGGAAAAGGAAGGGAGACAGACATGACCAGACTGAGCGTTCCGAAGATGAGTTGCGGGCACTGCACCGCCGCCATCGAGAAGGCGATCAAGGCAATCGACCCGGCCGCGCGGGTGTCCAGCGATCTTGGCGCGCGCAGCGTCGCGGTTGAGAGCGCCCTCGGCGAGCAAGCCCTGGCCGAAGCCATTCGCGAGGCCGGCTATGATGTGCAGGCCAGGGTTGCGACCTGATACGTGAAACGGCGCCGGACACTCCGGCGCCAGTTCAACGCGTGATCCGATGCGCGGGCCTCAATCGCTGCCCCGCGTCTTGTCGACCAGGGCTTCCAGTTTCTCCTGCTCGACAAACCCGGGCACGAGGTTTTCGCCGATCACGAAGGACGGCGTTCCATTGAACCCGAGCGCCTGGGCCAGGCGCATGGATACGTCGATATGCGCCTGCACTTCGGGGGCGTCCATATCGGCACGAAGTCGTTCGACGTCGAGCCCGATCTCCTCGGCCAGGCGCAGGACCGATGCCTCCTCGGCGCGGCCTTGCAGGCCCATCAGCGCCCAGTGAAACGCCTCGTATTTGCCCTGTTCCCTTGCGGCCAGGGCCGCCTTGGCCGCGAAGACGGACCCTTCGCCGAGGATGGGCCATTCGCGATGGACAAGCCGGACATTCCGGTCGGCCTCGAGCAGCCCCTGAACCTCGGACATGGCCCGTTTGCAGTAGGGGCAATTGTAGTCGAAGAACTCCACGACCGTGACATCACCTTCGGGATTTCCGAGGACCGGCGCGTTCGGATCCTGCTCGAGCATCTGGCGCTGGTTGGTCAGAACATCGGCGGCGGCCTCTGCCTGGGTGGCCGCCTGCTGCTGTTCGAGCAACTGCACGGCTTCCATGATGATCTGCGGGTTTTCCCGGATCGCTTCCAGCGCCAACTCCTTGATGCGCGCATCGTTTGGGCCCTGCGCGACGCCGGCAATCGGCACGATGGCGAGGCCAAGCGCCAGGGCGGTGGTTTTCATCGGGTGCCGTGTCACTTTCCTTCTCTTTGGGCTTCGGCGGCGCTGCGTTCGGCCTGACTCCGGCGCAGCCGATCCGGCCAGGTGGATTTGATATAGGCGAGGATGTTGCGGATCTGAGCGTCGGTCAGTTGATCGCCGAAGCCCGGCATGCCGCTTGCAAAATCAATACCCTGTGCGGCGAGGGCCGCCTTGCCGCCAAGTTTCGTGTATTCGAAGAGGACGCTGTCGGGGTGATGCCATGTATGGCCGGTTTCGTCATGCGGCGGAGCCGGCAATGCGCCGTCCGGCCCGGGTGAGCGCCAATCCGGCTGGCCCTCGAGATCCGCGCCGTGGCAGGAGGCGCAGGACCCCTGGTAGAGGGTCTCGCCCTCGGCCAGATCGGCACGCTCCGGGGCAGCATTGGGTTCGGCCCCGGCCTGCGTCATCCGCCATGCGCCCACAGCGGCGCTCGCCAAAAGCACGGCAGAGAGAAGCAGGGCCTTGCGCATCAGGTCACCTTCAGCCAGGTCATCATGCCTGAGTCCGCATGGCTCAGCATATGACAGTGAAACAGCCATTTTCCCGGATTGTCGGCGACGAAAGCGATGGTCCGGGTCTCGCCCCCGAACATCAGCAGGGTGTCGCGGAAGGGGCCCAGGCCCGCGTCCCTGGTCACCTCGCGGAAATGCATCCCGTGCAGGTGCATGGCATGGGGGAACGATGTGTCGTTGGTGATTTCCAGCTTGATCGTCTCCCCCTCCGACACGCTCACGAGCGGCGTATCGGTCATCCCGATCGTTCCGTTGAAGGCCCAGAACTGGTTCGCATCGACCAATTGGCGAAAGCTCTTGCGTTCGCCGTCCAGGATCGCTGAATCGAGCCTGCCCATGGCACCCCCCTGCATGTGGAGCCGCGCCGTGACGGCGCTTTCCAGGCCCGACACGTCCATCCGCGGGTTCGGCGGCAGGGGACGCGGCGGCGCGCGACGGGCCGCCGCCTTGCTGCCCGAGACCGCAAAGGCCACCTGAGAGAAACTCTCCTGGTTCTCGATGTGGACAAGATGCGCTGTCTCGCCCGACGCGGCTGTGACATCCACGATCAGATCGGCGCGCTGGCCCGGTCCGAGGATCAGCACCTCGCCCACAGGGTCAGGATCGCGGAGCGGCATGCCATCAAGGGCCACGGTCCAGCCGTCCATTCCGGCAAGCGACAGGACAAATATCCGGGCGTTCGCGGCATTGATCAACCGCAGGCGCAGCCGTTCGTTCTGCGCCACGTCCAGCGACAGATCAAAGCGCCCGTTGGTGACGACGAAGTTGCCGCGCCGCCCGGCATGGCTGCGATCATGGCGCGACGTGAAATCCGGGTCGATCTGGGCCGTTTCGGGGTCGAGAAGCCAGTCGTCGAGGATCAAGACCTCCTCGCGGTCGATATCCGGCGCCTCGGGCTCTTCGACAATCAGCGCGCCGTAAAGGCCGCGCGCCACCTGTTCGGTCGACCGGTTGTGCGCGTGATACCAATAGGTGCCGGCATCGGGCGCCACGAAGTCATAGTCGAACCCCTGCCCCGGCGCGACAGCCGCCTGCGTCAGCCCGGGAACCCCGTCCATCGCGTTGTCGATGCGGATCCCGTGCCAATGGATCGAGCTGGCCTGCGGCAGTTCGTTGAGGAACGATCTCTGGACGCGGGCACCTTGGGTCAGCCGCAACTCGGGCCCCGGCATCGCGCCGTCATAGCCCCAGATTTCAGTTTGCGGATAGGTTGGGGGCGCGAGTTGCACCCGCGCGGGCCGGGCCTTGAGTTCGGCAAAGCGGGGCGTTCCAGCACGCGCCAGCGTCGGGGCTGTCAATCCCGCAATGGCCGCCGCGCCCTGCCCCAGAAATTCTCGCCGTGTCGTCATTTTTCGTCGTATCCTTGAAGTTAACCGGCCAAGTGCCGCTCGGCACGTCGCTGTGGAAAAGATGGATCGCCATCGTTTTCAAGTCCGCTTGTGCAAGGAACCGTGTTTCCTTCCGGACAACCTTCCCCATGCTGCCGACCACTTCACCTGACGCGAGGGATGCCCACCGGATACTCTGCGACCACGACAAGCGCACAACGACGCATCGCGCGCAGCAGGCCAACAGGTTCGACCATGAGCCTTGCAACCGTCAATGGATGCCGTTCTCCTTCTGAAGTTCGCGGACGTAGCGCGCGATCAGCTTCACATCGCCGTCGGTCAGCCCTTCGACCGGCGGCATGTCGCCGAATCTCCAGTGGTGCGCACGCACGCCGTTCTTGGCCGCGAGCACGAAGGCCATGTCGGAGTGATGGCCGGGCTCATAGATCTTGTGGACGAGCGGCGGGGCGACGCCGTTCCGGCCCGCCGCATTGGCACCATGACATTCGGCGCATTTGGCGTCGAACGCCCGTTTTCCGATCTGCGCGTTTGCCGACAATTCGGCGGGAAGTGCCACCTCGACGATCGGTGCGCCCTCGGCCAAGGTGCCGGTATCGGGCGGAGCCATCGAATGGCCCGCGCCCTGCGGCGCTTGCTGCGTCGTGTTCCAGTAGACCACGACCCCTCCGACGAGAAAAACGGCGACGATCGCCAGCAGTGTCCTGTTCATGTTTCCTTTGCCCCTCGAACCGAATGGTCCCGGTCAGATGTGTCTGACCTGGGTGCCAACCGGCGTTCTGTCGAAAACCTCGACAATCTGTTGGTCATGCAGGCCGATACGGCCATTCGACGATTTGCGACCGATCCTGTGCCTGTCGTTGGCACCGTGACGGCGATCGTATTGCCAGCCCGGGGGCATGGCGCGAAACCCGGCGGCAAGGAGCGCGGCAGTGTCGGATCACGCGCGATCATCGACGGGGCCCATGTTCTGCCATCGCCTGCTCTCGCTTCGGTATCTTTCCTGTTTTGGCCGGATAAACCACCTTCCAGCACTGGAAGGTCAATCGAAGGCCCGCTGACAAGACCGTGAATTTTGTATCGGTTTGTATCGCGGACCCTCCGGTGCAGGACGCCTTTGGCCCGTCTCATGACGGCCCGGAGGCGCAGTGCAGATGAACGGACGCGACCCTAGGTGAGAACGCGCCGGCGTCATGGGGACCGGGACGCCCAAGGCCGACGATATCCCGCAGGGCGCTTTGTTCGGCAGCGTCCGATAGAGCGCAAACCGATCGGGATCGACGTGGATTTCGCAAGCCGGGCCGAAACAGGAGACATGCTTGGGCAACATGGCCTCGGGCAGGTCACGAGGCCTCGCTATGGGCGGATGCGTCAGCCCCTGCCCCGCCGCCAACCATCCGACCGTCGTCGCCCGCCCCGTCAAGAGTATGCGTCCTTGCAAGATGTCCTCCCTCGGTTTTTTGATTTGTCGGTGCAATTCGAGTGCCGCTCGGCGGCGACAAAGTCGCGATGTTTCATGTCATTGTCCTGTCTCGTTCCAGGGGGTCCGATGCCAGCGGCAGCGTCACGGTCGCGACAAGGCCGCCTTCTGCCCGGTTGGCAAGGCTGATGTCCCCGCCATGCGCCCGGATGATCGTCCGGGCGATGGACAGCCCCAGCCCGGTGCCGCCGGTTTCTCTCGACCGGGATTTCTCAAGCCTGAAATAGGGCTCGAAGACCTGTTCAAGCTCGCCGTCCGGGATACCGGGGCCGGTGTCGGCAACGCGGACAAGGACGTGATCACCCTCGCGCCCGTAGCTGACCTCGACCTTTCCGCCATAGCGGTCGGCATTGTCGATGAGGTTGCGAAGCGCGCGCCGGACGGCGTGCGACCGCAAGCGCAGGTGAATGGCTTCGCCGTCCTGCAAAGAAAAGCTGTCCAGCATATCGGTGCGGAGTTGACCCAGAAACGCGCCCATTTCGACGGTCTCGTAATCCTCGGAGCTTGCGATCCCGCGCGCAAAGGACAGCGTCGAATCCACCATTTCCTGCATCTCCTCGATCGAGGCGACGAGGCTGTCGCGCGTTTCCCGCTCGTCGACCATCTCCGAACGGACGCGAAGGGCCGTGAGAGGCGAGCGCAGATCATGTCCGAGGGCCGCGAGAAGCCGGGTCCTGTCGGCGAGGAAACGGGTCAGCCTGTCCTGCATCCGGTTGAATGTCCGGATCAGGTCGCGCACCTCCGCGGGTCCGATCAAGGGCAATGGCGCGACATTTTCGCCGCGCCCGAGGCTATCGGCGGCCTGGGACACGCGCAGGAGCGGGCCGGTCAGGCGGGTCAGAAGAAACCAGCAGGCCGTCACCAGAATGATGGCCGCCGTGATGCCGAAGCTCAGGAAAGAGGCCCAGGGCCATTGCAAGGGCGGGCGTTCGAATCGCGTGCCGACATTGAGCCATTGTTCGTCCGCCAGGGCAATGGACAGCTGCATCTCGATTGCCGACAGATCGCCCCGCATCATCGCCAGGTGCATTTCGGCCATCTCGGGCGCCATGTGCGGCATCGGCAGGATGCCGTGATCGACCTCGTGGACCTCCACGCGGATTTCGCGGGTGTCGCTGGCGCCGAGAAGGCCGCGCACTCTGGCTTCGATGGCGCCGCTGTCGGCGTGGGTGTCGTGATCGACGGTCGGCGAATCCGACACGTCAAACCGCACCAGCGGTGAATTGGCCGCCCGCAGAATGGCCGGTTCCAGCCTTGTCGGCGCTTCCTCGATCAGCCGCGCGACGTTTGCCGCCCGCCCCGCCGCCTCGAACCCGAGTGCGGCGCGAATGGCCAGGCTGCGCTCGTCAACGAACAGCCAGAGGCTGACCGCCTGGGCGGTCGCCAGCGCGGCGATGATCAACAGGACCAGTTGTCCGCGCAGGCTGTCGAAGAAGTGCCGCATCAATCCAGCTCCCTCACATCGGCGGCAAGGCAATATCCGCCGCCGCGCAGGGTCGTGATCAGCCGGGGCCTCGATGGATCGGCCTCGATCTTTCGGCGCAGGCGGCTGATCTGATTGTCGATCGTCCGATCAAACGGCGAGGCCGCGCGGCCCGCCTTAAGGTCAAGAAGTTGATCGCGGTTGAGAACCAGACGGGGCCGTTCGAGCAAGACCACCAGAAGCTTGAGCTCCGAACCGGTGAGATCGACCTGCGCGCCGTCCTCATCGGTCAACAGGCGGCTGTCGGTATCGAGTGTCCAGTGTGCGAAGGCGATGCGCCTCCCCGACAGCGTTCCGGCATAGGTCTCGGGCAGGGTTGTGCGCCGCAGGATGGCCTTGATCCGCGCCAGCAGCTCGCGCGGGTTGAACGGTTTGGCCAGATAATCGTCCGCGCCGATTTCAAGCCCGACGATGCGGTCCGTCTCTTCGCCAAGCGCCGTCAGCATCAGGATCGGCACGTCGCCCTTGGCTGACAGGTGGCGACAGACCGACAGCCCGTCCTCCCCCGGCATCATGACGTCGAGGACGATCAGATCGAACTGTCCCGTCGCCAGCTTCGCATCCATCTCGACCGCATCCCGCGCAGGGGTTGCGCGCAGGCCGTTCTTTTCCAGGTAGCGGGTCACGGAGTCGCGGATTTCGCGGTGATCGTCGACGACGAGGATATGGGGCTGATCGTTCATGCTCTTCCTTTTAGTGAGTGCCGCATCGGTTTCCCGAAGAGAATTGTCACGAAGTGTAACCGGGGCGGCGCTTGCGACATGGCGATACAATACCGCGGTTTCCCGGCATTCCATCGCGACGTGACGCTGCCATATGACGTCTATCGAAACCCAAGCACGAGGAGATCACGATGACCCGCAAAACCTTTCTTGCAGTGACTGTCTTGGCCGCAACCGCAATCGGAGGAACCGCAATCGCACAGGCCGGTCACGGACATGGGGGCCCGTCCGGCCCGAACGACCGCGCCGGCATGATGCAGGACGGTTCCGGCATGATGGGCCACATGGGCGGCATGTCCGACATGATGGGCATGATGCAGCGTATGCACGGCCAGATGATGGGCGGCGGCATGATGGGCGGAATGGGCCCGATGGGCGGCGGCATGATGCAGATGTTCGACGCCGACGGCGACGGCACGGTGACGCCCGAGGACATGCGCGCCGGGCTTGAGGCGAAGCTCGCCGAATACGACAGCGACGGCGACGGTGCCCTGTCACTCGCGGAATTCGAGGCGCTGCACAGCGCGATGATCCGCGAGATGATGGTGGATCGCATCCAGCACCTGGACGCCGATGGCGACGGCGCCATCACAGCCGAAGAAATGATGGCCCCGGCCGACAGGATGGAGCGCATGCAGCAGATGCGAGGCAGAATGCAGCAGATGCGACCTGGCAACCGCCCCGGCATGGGCGACAGCGACATGATGAAAGACGACTGAGGGCTCACGTGGCGTCGGCCTGCGGACCGGCGCCATATTCGACCCCGAGCCAGGATTGGCGGATCGCTACGGACTTGGCCCTGTCTTGACGGAGGCGCACCGCATCAGCCGATCAGGCAGCCGCGCAAATAACCGAAGGAGATGGAAATGACCTATACCTACGACCGTGCGCTCACGGGCGTCAGCATCGACGACGCGGAAACGCGCGTCCGCGCCGCCCAGGCGGATCGGGGTTTCGGGGTCTTGACCGAAATCGACGTCAAGACGACGATGAAGCAGAAGATCGACGTCGATATGGCCGGCTATCGCATCCTTGGCGCCTGCAATCCGCAGATGGCCCACAAGGCCATCGGGTTTGAGCCGCGCGTGGGCGCGATGCTGCCATGCAACGTCATTCTGCGCGAAGTGCACGGCGGCACCGAGATCAGCGCCATCGATCCGGTCGCGTCCATGCAGGCCATCGACAACGATCCGCTCCACCAAATCGCGGGCGAGGTGCGCGACATGCTGCGCCAGGCCGTCGACGCGGCCTGAGTGCCACCTTCCCCTTGCCGGAAAGCGCATGCCTTGGGGAACCGGTCACACACGGCAATAACCGGAAGGCAGGGCGGCATGGTCATCGACACCATCCAGGCGACAGGGAATTGCCGGTCTGCCGGGCTATCCACTGTCGGCATTGACCTGTTGTCACCAGCCTCCCCTACCGCACCGCGATGTCAGGAGACGCTGGAATGAACCGGCCCGTTTCCCGGCAAACCGCACGATTGATCGCCGGCGCGCTGCTGGTTGTCGTCATGGTCGCCCTGGCCCTGGGTCCTCTCGCCAGTGTCGTCGAAAGTTTCGATGGCGAGAGAATCTCCGGCTGGGTCGAGGCCGCGATCGGGCTGGGGGCTTTGACGCTGACGCCGCTTCTGGTCGTTGCCGTCAGGGATTGGAAAAGGCACCGGGGGCCCGAGGACTGATCTGCACCATCACTACCACCCGCAAGTTCAGGAGCGTCACACATGCTGACCATTGTTCCGACAGCCCGACAGGCAGGTCGTGACCGCCGACAATCCGATCGGCCAGGTGCTTCGCTTTGGCGATCGGGGGCTGACGATGGGCCATGGGCTTCCCGCGCCGATAATCCTGATCGGGCTGGCGCTGACTTGTCGAGCGGCGCGGATTTCTGCGGCAGGAGCGGCCCGTCATGGCGCCGCTTGACCTTCCAGCAGGTGGAAGGACTACCGTGCTCCCGAGCTGTCCGGAAAGGATATGACAATGAACGACCACCCGCATGATGCCGCATCCGATATCGGAAATGTGACCCATGTCTGCCCGATGCACCCCGAGGTGCGGCAGGACGGGCCGGGGGAGTGCCCGAAATGCGGCATGCACCTGGTGCCGGAGGCAGAGCTTGAGGCCCACGGCCCGCACGGCCACGAGAGGCCCGACAACGGAAAATACGACACCGTTCCTGAGGATCATGACGGCGCCGTCTATACCTGCCCGATGCATCCGCAGGTCCGTCAGACCCATCCCGGCTCCTGCCCGCTCTGCGGCATGGGGCTTGAGCTTGAATCAGCGGCGATGGCTGTCGATGGCCCGAACCCCGAACTGGTCGATTTCACCCGGCGCTTCTGGGTTGGTACGATCCTGACCCTGCCGATCCTGGTTCTTGCCATGGGGCCGTTTCTCGGGTTTCCCGAAGTGCGCGGGGTCTTTGGCGAACGCGGGTCGCTCTGGCTCGAACTGGTGCTTGGCACGCCGGTCGTGCTCTGGAGCGGCTGGCCGTTCCTCGTGCGCGGCTGGAACTCGTTCTGGACGATGAACCTCAACATGTTCTCGCTGATCGCCATGGGCGTGATCGCGGCCTGGCTGTTCAGCGTCGTCGCGGTTCTCATACCGGACATCTTCCCGGACGGGTTCCGCGATGCGGAGGGCCATGTCGGCGTCTATTTCGAGGCCGCGGCGGTCATCGTGGTCCTGGTCCTGCTGGGCCAGGTCATGGAGCTGCGCGCCCGCGAAGGGACCGGCAAGGCGATCCGCGCGCTTCTGGACATGGCGGCCAAGACCGCGCGGGTGGTTCGGCCGGACGGCACGGAAGAGGAAATCCCGCTTGAGCATGTGCAGGTCGGCGACCACCTGCGCGTGCGCCCCGGCGACAAGGTGCCGGTGGATGGCGTCGTGGTCAGCGGCCAGACCTTCGTGGATGAAAGCATGATCTCGGGCGAGCCTGTTCCGGTCGAGAAGACCGACGGTGACCCCGTCACCGGCGCCACGATCAACGGCAACGGCAGCCTGGTGATGGAGGCGACACGGGTCGGCGCCGACACCATGCTGTCGCAGATCGTCGAGATGGTGGCGAATGCGCAACGCTCGCGCGCGCCGATCCAGAAATACGCCGACAAGGTGGCGGGCATCTTCGTTCCCGCCGTGATCGGCATCGCCATCCTGTCCTTCATCGCCTGGGCAATCTGGGGCCCGGCGCCGTCGCTCTCCTATGCGCTGGTCTCGGCGGTCGCGGTGCTGATCATCGCCTGTCCCTGCGCGCTTGGGCTTGCCACGCCAATGTCGATCATGACGGCAACGGGGCGCGGCGCGCAGGCGGGCGTGCTGATCAAGAACGCCGAGGCGCTGGAGCGGTTCGAGAAGGTCGACACCCTGATCGTCGACAAGACAGGCACCCTGACCGAAGGTGCGCCAAAGCTGGTCGCCGTGCTGCCGGAGGCCGGCCACGACGAGGCCGAAGTGCTGCGCCTTGCCGCCTCGCTCGAACGCGGGTCGGAGCATCCGCTGGCCGAAGCCATCGTCCGCGGTGCCGAGGAGCGCGGGGTGACGATGAGCGAGCTCCAGGATTTCGAGGCGGTCACCGGCAAGGGCGTCAAGGGCACGGTCGATGGCAAACCCGTCGCGCTCGGCAACCTGGCGATGATCACCGATCTGGGGTTGGAGCCCGGCGATCTGACGGCCACGGCAAATGCGCGCCGCGACGAGGGCGAGACGGTGATGTTTGTCGTGCTGGGTGATGAAATCGCCGGTCTGGTCAGCGTCACCGACCCGGTGAAGGAGACCACGCCGGCCGCGATCAAGGCGCTGCACGACCTCGGCTTTCGCGTCATCATGGCGACGGGCGACAACGCGCGCACCGCCAGGGCCATCGGCGCCCGTCTGGGCATCGACGAGATCAAGGCCGACGTGCTGCCCGAGGACAAGGCGCGCATCATCAGGGAGTTGCAGGAGGCGGGCCGCAGCGTCGCCATGGCCGGCGACGGTGTGAACGATGCACCGGCGCTGGCGCAGGCCGATGTCGGCATTGCCATGGGCACCGGGGCGGATGTGGCCATCGAGAGCGCCAGCATCACCCTGGTGAAAGGCGATCTCGACGGCATCGTGCGGGCACGCCGCCTTGCCCGCGCCACCATGCGCAACATCCGCCAGAACCTGTTCTTCGCCCTGATCTACAACGCCGCGGGCGTGCCGATCGCGGCGGGGGTCCTGTTTCCCTTCTTCGGCATCCTCATCAGCCCGATGTTCGCGGCCTTCGCGATGAGCGCCTCGTCGGTGTCGGTGGTGGGCAACTCGCTGAGGCTGCGGGCAGCAAAGATATGACGGGAGGGTCCGGTATCGGCGGCCCCATTGCGATCGGCATGGTTTTTGCGATGTCCGGCGGCCTGAACCGCCCCGGGTTTACCGGAGAGGGTTTGCTTCAATAGTTAGGCTGCTTTTTCATCTGCGTTCAAGCTTGCGTAGAAGATTTCCTCTGCTT
>SBGD01000062.1 GCA_006226775.1 Paracoccaceae bacterium
GTCAGCAATATCGAGACGGTCGAAACCGTCGACGACCTGCATTTCGACATCAGGCTGAAGACGCCCGATGCCGCCTTCGTGACGACCGGCCTGCCGTTCCTGTTCATCATGCCGGAACATCTCTGGGCGGATTACGAAGGCGATGTGGTGGCGCGTGACGTGGTTGCCGACGGTGTCGTGGTCGGCAGCGGTCCGTTCAAGTTCAAGCTGTGGCGCCGCAACGAGGTGCATGAGCTGGAAACCCACACCCCGCATTGGGCCGCGCCCAAGTACGACGGCATCCGCCGCCTGGCGCTGGGCCAGGCCGATGCCATCCGCTCGGCGCTGATCAGCGGGCAGGGCGACATTGCCACCGGCATCCTGCCGCAGGCGGCGATGAGCGACCTGGCCGACCAGAACACCCATCTGTCCTTCCTGGAAGGCAACAGCCACGGCTCGACGCTGATCTGGCTCAACAACGAGAAGGCGCCCTATACCGACATCGCCTTCCGCGAGGCGCTGCGCAAGTCGACCAACAAGCGGCGGATCATCATCGAATCCTACCAGGGCTTCGCCATCGAGGCGAGTTCCGGCCCGCTGCCGAACCAGCTTGCCGCCTGGCACAATGCCGATCTGCCCGAGGTTCCCTTCGACATCGAGGAAGCGCGCCAGATCCTCGCCGATGCGGGCTATGGCTGGGACAGGAACGGCCGGCTTCACTACCCGGTGAAATGACCCCTCGGCCCGCCGGTATCCGTCCGGCGGGCCGGACCCCGTCCGAAAACACCAACCCCAAAAAGGGATGACAGCAATGCGAGGCTATGTGCTCAGACGCTTGTTCCAGAGCGTCCTGGTCGTATGGGCCGTCACGTCGATCATGTTCCTCATGTTCCGGGTGATGCCGACCGATCCGACGGCCATGTTGATGGACCGCGGCATGACCGAGGCCGCCCGCGACAAGCTGCTCGAGGATTGGGGCCTCACCGGATCGCTGTGGGATCAATATGTCGCCTATATCGGCAACCTGATGCGGGGCGATTTCGGCAATTCCTTCTTCCACCGCAAACCGGTCTGGGAGGTGCTCGGCCCGCTGATCGTCAATACCCTCTGGGTGGCGGTGCCGGGGCTGTTGCTGGGCGCCGTGCTGGGCTCGGGGCTCGGGGTGCTGGTCGGCTGGGCGCCGCGCGGCGGCAAGACCGAACGCATCGGCATCTTCCTGGCCACCATCATTCGCGGCGTGCCCGGCTTCGTCATCGGCATTGCCCTGCTGGCGGTCTTTTCCAGTGCGCTGGGCTGGTTTCCGGCCTTCGGCATGGGATCAGTGGATGCCGACCAGGGGGCGTCGCGCTACCTGACGCTCGATTTCCTGCACCACCTGGCGCTGCCGCTGATCGCGGTCGCCATCTACTTCCTGCCCGAGAACCTGCTGCTGATGCGCAGCGGCGTGGTCGAGAACCGCACCGAGGATTATGTCGAGCTGGTCCGGGCCAAGGGCGTGTCGCAGTCCCGCGTCGCCTGGCATACCGCGCGCAACTCGCTTCTGCCGCTGATCACCTGGCTGTTTCCCGCGCTGGCCGAGACCATTGCCGGCATCGTCGTGGTCGAGATCGTGTTCAGCTGGCCCGGCGTGGGCCGCGAGCTGGTGCTGGCGGTGACGCGACAGGACTACCCGCTGACGCAATCGGCCTTCTTCCTGCTGGCGGTGATGATCGTGCTGGCGAACCTCGCGGCCGACCTGATCTATGGAAAACTCGACCCCAGGGTGGTGTACAAATGACAAACCCCGCAACCAGACCCTATCGCCGCGGCAATGCCGCGAGTGCTGCGTGGACCACCATGCGGCTGGTGATGAAGGACAGTTTCGTGGCGATGGGCGTGGCGATCCTGCTGTTCTTCATCGTGATCGCGACCTTCGCCACCGTGCTGGCGCCCTATGGCCCCTACGAGGTGATGATGACCGAGGCCGGGCGGCTCGACCGGCTGGCGCGCCCCTCGTTCGAGCATCCCCTGGGCACCACCGCCTACGGCAACGACGTGCTGAGCCAGTTCATCCACGGCTCGCGGGTGGCGCTGATCGTGGGGCTGGTGGCGGCGGTCGCGGTCGGCTTCGTCTCGACCGTCTTCGGCGTGGTGGCGGGCTACTTCGGCGGGCTGGTCGACGATGTGCTGATGCGGATCACCGATGTGGCGCTCAGCATCCCGACGCTGCCCTTTGCCATCGTCGCGGTGTCGCTGCTCGGGCCGAGCGTGCAGAACATCATCCTCGTGATCTCGATCCTGTTCTGGCGCAACGGCGCGCGGATCATCCGCTCGGCGGTGCTAACCGAACGCGAACGCATCTACGTCAAGTGGGCGCGCGCCGCCGGGGCCTCGCATTTCCATGTCATCTTGCATCACATCCTGCCCAATATCGTCCGGGTGATCTTTCTGTGGATCACCATGTCGGTGGCCTTTGCCATCCTCGCCGAGGCCAGCCTGAGCTTTCTCGGGCTTGGCGATCCCACCGTCATCAGCTGGGGCCAGATGCTCAACACCGCCTTCTCGAGCGGCAGCCTGCGGACCGCCTGGTGGTGGGTCGTGCCGCCCTGCATCGCGCTGACGCTGCTGGTCTCGTCGCTCTATCTCATCGGGCGCGGCTTCGAGGAGCAGACCAACCCCAGGCTTCGGAGGTATTGATGGGCGCGCTCGCAAAACTCAACGAACGGCTGCGTGCCAAGCCCGCCGCGCATATGCTGGTCGAGAGGCTGAGCATCGCCTACCAGACCCCCCGCGGGCCGTTCCGGGCGGTCGATGACGTCTCGTTCGAGGTGGCGGCGGGGGCGACGCTGGGGCTGGTCGGGGAATCCGGCTGCGGCAAGAGCACGGTGGTCAAATCCCTGATGGGGCTCCTGCCCGAGGGCACCTCGGTGAGCGGGCGGGCGCTGTTGAACGGCACCGATATCCTCGGGCTGTCAGAGCGCGCGCTGTCGGATGTCCGCTGGACAAAGATCGCGCTGATCACGCAAAGTGCGATGAACTCGCTCGATCCGGTCTATTGCATCGGCGACCAGATCACCGAATCCATCCTGGCGCATGAGAGGGTCTCCAAGGCCGTGGCCTGGGCCCGCGCCGAGCAGATGTTCGAGATCGTCGGCCTGCCCGGATCGCGGCTGACCGAGTTTCCGCACCAGTTCTCGGGCGGCATGCGCCAGCGCGCGGTGATCGCCATGGCGCTGAGCCTCAATGCCGGGCTCTTGCTGGCGGACGAGCCGACAACCGCGCTCGATCCCATCATGCAAGACCAGATCATGAGCCGCATCCGCAGCATCCATGCCGACATGCGCCGCTCGATGATCCTGGTCACCCATGACATTGCCGTGGTGGCCGAGACCTGCGAAACCATCGCCGTGATGTATGCCGGCGAGGTGGTCGAGGCCGGGCCGACCGCGCAGGTGCTGCAAAACCCCCGCCATCCCTATACCATGGGGTTGCAGAACGCCTTTCCCAAGCTGCCGGTGCGGGGCCAGTCCCGGATGCCGCTGATCTCGATCCCCGGCACGGTGCCCAACCTGCTGCACCCGCCGGTCGGTTGCCGCTTTGCCGGCCGTTGCCCCTTCGCGACGGATCTGTGCCGGTCCGAGGCGCCGGCCAAGCTGTCCAACAGCATCAGCCAGTCGGCGGCCTGCCACTACCAGGACCGGGCCAGCGAGTTCCGTGCCATTGCCCAGAAGGCCAGCACATGGAGACACAAAGATGGATAAGACGCCCCCAAGCCCGACCGTCATCGAGGCGCGCGACCTGAAGACCCATTTCCAGGCCCGCAGCAGTCTGATCGGCGCGCTGGCCGGGCGCCAGCCCCGGGCGATCCGGGCGCTGGACGGTGTCGACCTGGCGATCCGCCGAAACGAGATCTACGGGCTGGTCGGCGAATCCGGCAGCGGCAAGTCGACCCTGGGCATGTCGCTGGTGCGCATGTACGAGCCGACGGGCGGCGAGGTGCATTACAATGGCGAGAACATCACCCATGTTCACGGCAAGGCGCTCAAGGACTACCGGCGCGCCGCCCAGATCATTTTCCAGGACCCCTACAGTTCGCTCAACCCCCGGCTGACCATCGGCCAGATCATCGAGGAGCCGCTGAAGATCCACCGGATCGGCGATGCCGCCGAGCGTCAGCGGCGGGTGGAAAAGGCGCTGGAACTGGTGCGCATCCCGGCCGAGGAGAACCTGCACCGCTATCCCAGCGACCTTTCGGGCGGCCAGCGGCAGAGGGTGGCGATTGCCCGCGCGCTGGTGCTGGAGCCGCAGTTCATCGTCGCCGACGAGCCGGTTTCGATGCTCGACGTCTCGATCCAGGCCAGCGTGCTGGAGATCCTCGACGACCTGTCGCGCGACCTGGGGCTGGCGGTGCTCTATATCTCGCATGACATCGCGACCGTGGGCTATATCTGCAGCCATGTCGCGGTGATGTACCTCGGCCAGATCGTCGAGGAAGGCACCGCCGAGGATATCCTGACCGCGCCGCAGCATCCCTATACCCAGCGTCTCATGGCGGCCATCCCGTCGATCGTGCCCGACGAGAACCGCGAACGCGTGGAGTTGAAGGGCGACGTGCCGTCACCGCTCGATATCCCGCCCGGGTGCCGGTTTTCCTCGCGCTGTCCCTATGCGACGGAGCTTTGCACCACGGTCGAGCCGCAGCTTGTCCCGACCGCCGAGGCCCACCGCGTCCGCTGTCATCTCTACGATGCCGAGGCGGTCGCGACCCATCCCTCGCTCGAGCCGCCGACATCGCAGGCGGCCTGAGCGCCGCAGGGGGGGCTTGACCCGCGCCAGCGGATCGTCGCTCAGTCGGCAGGGCAGGCGCGACCATAGCGGTCGGACATCACGGGCAAATGGGGCAAGGCATGATCACGCGCGACACTCGGTACTTCCTGCTGCTGAACGCCGGTCATTTCCTCGACCATTACTTCATGCTGATCTTCGCCACGGTGGCGGCGCTGGCGCTCGGGGCGGAGTGGAACATGAGCTATGCCGAGCTTCTGCCCTACGGCGTGCCCGGCTTCACCGCCTTCGCGCTTTGCGCCCTGCCGATGGGGATGCTGGCGGACCGCTGGGGCCGCGACCGGATGATGGTGGTGTTCTTCCTCGGGATCGGCATCTCGTCCATCCTGACCGGCCTGGCGCGCACGCCGCAGGAATTGAGCGCAGGGCTCTTGCTGATCGGCATCTTCGGCGCGATCTATCATCCGGTGGGGCTGGCCATCGTCACGGCGCGCTGGAAGAAGACCGGGATGCGGCTGGCGGTCAACGGCATCTGGGGCAACCTCGGGGTGGGGTCCGCCGCGCTGATGTCGGGCATCATGATCGACCTTGCCGGCTGGCGTGCGGCCTTCATGGTGCCGGGGGTCTTCTCGCTGCTGGTGGCGCTGCCCTACCTGAGCATCTCGCGCGGGATCGACGCCTTGGAACATGCCCCCTTGGGCGGGCTGGCGACGGAAAGGCCCGCCAGCTACGGCCCGAGGTGGCGGGTCTTGTTCTGCGTCTACATGACCGCGACCCTGGGCACGGTGGTGTTCCAGTCGACCACGGTCGCCTTGCCCGAGATCTTCGAGGAGCGCCTGGTCGGGCTGGCCGATGCGCTGGCCTCGGGGGGCACGACGCGCTTCGAGCAGGCCTCAGTGATCGGCTTGCTGGCCTTCCTGGCGTTCTCCACCGCCTCGCTGGCCCAGCTTGTCACCGGCTACCTGCTGGATCGCTACGGCGCGCGCACCGCGCTGACCGTCGCGACCGGGGTGCAGGTCGCGGCCTTCCTGCTGATGCCGGGGCTCACGGACCTGGCGGCGCTGGCGGTGGCCATCGGCTTCATGATCGGGGTCTTCGGCCAGGTGCCGGTCAATGACTTCCTGATCGGCACCACCGCCTCCAAAAGCGCGCGCTCGCGGGCCTTCGGGGCGCGCTACCTGGTCAGCTTTCTTGCCTTCTCCGCGGCGCTGCCGCTGATCGCCGTGATCCAGAAGACCTGGGGCTTCGACGGGTTGTTCCGCGTGCTGATGCTGTGCTCGGCCACGATCCTCCTGGGCGGGCGCGTCTTCCTGTCCCGGGTCCGGGTGCCGGGCGCATAGGGCGGGGCCGCCCGGTGCGGATCAGGAATGCGGATGCGGGCCCAGCCGGTCGTGCAGGCGCGCGTCATGGGTCTTGAAGTGGTCGCCGAACCAGGCTTCCAGCGTCGTCGCCAGGCGCCGGGCGGTCTGGTCGGGCGCGCCCGCGGCTTCGTCCATGAGGTCGCGCAGATCGTCGAGCAGGCGTTCGTGATGGGCCTTGTGCTGGGCGCGCTGGTCGTAGCCGTAGGCCTTCATCTGCTGTTCCTCCAGCGCGAAATGCGCCGAGATGGCGCGCAGCAGATCGCCGAAACTGTCCTGGATGTCGGCCTCCGGCTCGTTGTCGAGGATGGCCGAGGCGGTCTGGTTGACCAGCGCGATCAACTCCTGGTGTTCATGATCCACCGAAGGGTTTCCGACGCTGTATTCCGGTTTCCATTCAATCGGTGCCATGTCGGCCCCTTTCCGCGTTACTCGAAGATGAGTCCGCTGTCCTTGCGAAAGTCGATCACGAAGCTCTGGCCGGGGTGCAGCTCGACCTCGCGCGTCGCCTCATAGTCAAAGGCTTCGGACGCGGGGTTGTCGCGCATCCGCACCGTCAGCTCATGCACGCCCGCAGGCAGCAGCAAACGTTCATAAAGACGCGACGGCCCGCTGCCGGCAATGCCCGATGGCGCGCTTTCGGCAGAATAGATCAGCGCGCCGTCGACTTCCAGTTCGACATGGATCGGCGGGCGGCGGCGGTCGCAGACCTGGGTCTGGCGCATGTTGCGCGGCAGCTTGGCCAGTTCCTCGGCGGTCCGGTCGCGGCAACTGGCGCTGCGGTCGCCGCTATGGGTGAAGCTCAGCCGCAGCAGCGCCATGTTCTCGGGCGCGTTCCGCCAGGCCGGAGAGGCCGAGAGCCAGGCCACCCCCAGCCCCAGAACCAGCGTCACCGCGCCGCCCATCAGCAGGTGGGGCAGGCGCCCTTTCATCGCGGATCCTCCTCGCCGGTGGCGTCCGTCTCGAGGCTGCGCTTGCCCGGCATCGGCTCCAGCGCCGCCACATCCTTGGAAAAACCGGCGAGGGCTTCGTCCAGCCGCGCGCCCTCGGTCGGCCCGGCCCAGAGCGTCAGCAGCCGGTCGCGCGGCACACGCTCGCGCAAGAGCGGATCGCGGGTTCTGGCAATGCGCTCCTTTGTCCATTGCGCGCCGACGCGGTTGTGACACTCGCGCTCGGCGCATCCGGCGATGCAGACCCCATCGGCCAGGTCGCGGCTGAGGATGAAGTCGAACAGCGAGGGCGGCGCCATCGCCACGCAGGGCAGGATCACCCGGCCTTTCTCCGGCGCCGCGGCGGCGCCATGTTCGCAGGCCAGGGTCATCACCCGGCCCGGCCCGGCAAGATCGGCCGAGGCGGCAATCACCTCCTCGCGCAACTTGCTCAGCGGACGGCCCGGCAGGTCGATCCCGGTGATCAGCGGCCCCGAGCGGCGGAAAGGTGTCGACGAGGGGCACGACCCCATGCAGATGCCGCAGGCGACGCAGCGCTCGGGGTCGACCAAAGCCTCCTGCGGGAAGGGCGCGCCATCGCTGCGCGGCACCATGGTGATCGCGGTATAGGGGCAATCGGCCTCGCAGCGCGTGCAGCCGTTGCAGAAGTCGAGGAAGACCTCCGCCGCCGCCTTGTCCTTGCGCGGCGGCAGCCAGGGCAGGCCGAACATCAGCACCGTAAAGAGCAGCGCGCCGGTCCAGATCACCGATGGGGGCACCAGGTCGATCACCGGGTAGAGCCCGAGGATGAACCAGTCGAGGCCCACCGTGGACGGAAACCGCGCCAGGTCCGCGGGCCCCTGCAGCACCGCCGGCATGGCAAAGGAGACGATGACCAGCGCCGCCAGCGTCAGCACGCTGAGGCCCCGCGGCGGCATGGTGCGCGCCGCGGTGATGCGCTGGATATGGATCCACATCATCAGCAAAAGCAGCAGCGGAATGGCGATGTGCAGAAAGACCATCAGCGTGAAGAACCGCCCCGAAAGGCTGGCCGGGGTCAGGAAATTGCGCGCGATCGGCTCGGCAAAGAACGGCAGCGCGTCGAGCAGTTCGGTGGTGGTCAACGCCACGTATTGCGCCAACTCGTCCCAGACCAGCCAGTAGCCGGTAATGCCCGACATGTAGACGAACCAGATCACCGGCACCCCGGTGATCCAGGAAAACCAGCGCTTGCCGCGATAGCGGTCGAAGGCCCATTCGCGCACCATGTGGACCAGCATGAGCAGCACCAGGAAATCCGAGGCATAGCGGTGCAGGCTGCGCGCCAGCCCGGCATGAAGCCAATGGGTCTCGCTCAGCCATTTGACGGATTGATAGGCATTGACCACGCCGGTGTCGAAGAAGATGAACAGGTAGATGCCGGTGGCGGTGACGATCCAGAACATCAGCCAGCTCAGCGTGCCGAGGTTGGCCATGGGGTTCCAGTCGGGGCCGAACAGCCTGTCCAAGGGACGCTCCACCCGGTCAAAGCCGCGTTTCAGCGCGGTCCGCACTCCCATCACCGGGCCACTTCGTTGCGGGTCGTCGGGCGCGGCAGGCCGCCCCGTCGCCGCGCGCGCCGCCGCTCCAGCCAGAGCCGCAGGATGACCACCCCGGTCAGCAGAAGCGAGACCGCGCCGAAGAAGATGCCGAAGAGGATGCCGTAGTCGAAGCGATAGGCGCGGGTCAGCGGGTTGTAGACGGTGCAGAGAAACGTCAGCCGCGACCAGAGATCCGCCGGCGCGATCGAGGCCGTGGTGCGCCCCAGCACCAGCTCCTTGAGCGGCGCCATGAAGACCGGCAGGGGAAAATCCTCGCCGTAAAGCTGGCGATAGACCCGGCCGCGCGCGTCGAGGATCGTGGTCTGGCTGGGATGGTCGAAGCCACCGGCGGCGTCGCGCCAGCTGAAGCCCAGGTCGCGCAGCAGCGCCTCGGTGGTCGCGGGCTCGGCACTGGCCAGGAACCAGTCGTCCAGCCGGCCCAGCCGGTGCGAAATCGCAAAGGCCCGCAGCCGCGCCGGCCGGTCGCCGCTGGCATCGAAGCCGAAGGTCAGCACGGCGAAACTGTCCTCGCCCAGCACCTTGCGCGCCTCGCTGACCGCGTCGTGCAGGTGATCGGTGACCACCGGGCAGATCGAGCTGCAACTGGTATAGACCAGCGAAATCACCAGCGGACGGCCGCGCAGGTCGGCCAGCGCCAGCGGCGCGCCGGTCTGGTCGCGCAGCACATGGGCGCCGACCTCGCGGCCGATGGCGTCCTGGCTGACCTGGTAGACCTGCTCGGGGTCCAGCGCCTCGGGCGACTGGCCCTCAGCCGCGAGCGGGGCGATGGGCGCAAGCAGCCAGACCAGCGGCAGAAGATGTCTCAGAAGGCCCATCGCGCGGCCTCGTCCAGCACCACGCCCAGCGACAGCAGGGCAAATTGCATCAGCGAGGCGCGGAAGGTGCGCATCGCCGGGCCGCGCGTCGGATCCTTCAGCAGGCGCCAGGAGGCGAGCAGGAAGGGCAGGCCACCCGCCAGCGCGAAGACGCCGTAAACCCAGCCCATGCCGAACCACAGCGGCACCAGCGACAGCGCGAAAAGCGTCGCCACATGGCTGAAGATCACCGGCGCCCAGACCTCGGGCTCGGTCACCACCGGCAGCATCGGGATCTGCGCGCGGCGGTAATCCTCGCTGCGCGCCACCGCGAGGCTCCAGAAATGCGGCGGCGTCCAGAGAAACAGCACCGTCGCCAGAAGCGCCGGCACCGGGCCGATGGCGGGCCCGAACTGCGGCGCTGCCGCCGCGGCGCCGGCCAGCACCGCGAAACTGCCCGCCGCGCCGCCGATCACCACGTTCCAGACCGTGCGGGTCTTGAGCCAGACGGTATAGATCACGCCGTAGGTCAGCGCCCCCAGAAACACCAGCACCGTGGCCAGCGTGCCGCCCACCGACCAGGCCATCAGCAGCGACCCGGCCAGCAGCGCCAGCAGCGTCGCGGGCCAGATCGGCCCGGCCTTGAGCAGGCCGCTGGCAAAGGGCCGGTTGCGGGTGCGCGCCATGTTGCGGTCGCTCTCGCGCTCGTAGTACTGGTTGAAGCCGCCCGCCGCCCCGGACGCCCCGAGCACGGCCAGCGCGAAGACCAGCGCCTCGAGCGGGCCAAGCGCGCCGCCCCCGGTCATCACCCCGACCAGCGCGGCCAGGGCGATGAAGAAACCGATCCGCAGCTTCAGGATCGAGACGGTCATGTTCAGGGCGGCAAGCATGGCCTGGTCCTTTCGGCTCAATTGAACAGCCAGAGTTCCGAGAGGTACTTCCAGTTCACGAAGTAGTAGAGCACGAAGGTGAAGAAGAAGATCGCCACCAGCATGACCGTCCCGGGGATCTTGAGCGAGGCTTCGCTGCCGTATTCCGACACCGCCTGGGCGCCTGCATCATGCAGCGGGAACACCAGCTTGGCGCCCGGCTGGTCCAGCCGCGGCCCGGCCAGGATCGAGGCGACGACCAGCACGATGAACAGCAGGCCTCCGGCGGCGGCAAGGATCGCCGACATGCCGTTCAGCCCCATCATCAGATAGGCGGCCGGTGCGAATTCGTACTGATGCGCCGCATCCACCATCGAGATGTCCCAGTGCCGCCGCGGCACCCCCAGCGTGCCCGCCCCCATCATGAACAGCGAGATGCCCCCGGCGCCGAGACCGAAGAGATAGGGCTGCCATTTCGCCAGCGTCGGCCAGATGATGTCGCGCTGAAAGACCAGCGGCACCACCAGGTAGGTCATCGCCATGAAGGCCAGCGTCGTGCCTGCCACCACCGTGGCGTGGAAATGCCCCGGCACATAGATGGTGTTGTGCATCAGCACGTTGAGCTGCTCGGTGCCGAGGATCACCCCGGTGATCCCGCCGAGAAAGCCGAACATCACCAGCGACATGAACATCCCCGAGAAGGCCGGGTTGCCCCAGGGCGCCTTGGTCAGCCACTCGAACATGCCGCGGGTAAAGCCGTTGCGCCGCTGCGCCGCCTCGATGGCGCCGGGCACGGTCAGCCCGTGGATCATCGAGGCCATCACCGCGAGATACATCATGTAGCTGGTGTTGATGATCTTCCACGAGGAACTCATCCCCGGTTCGGCCAGCAGGTGGTGCGCCGAGGCCAACTGGAGGAAGAGGATGTACATCAGGAAGGCAAAGCGGCTGACCTTCTCCGACAGCGGCCGGGCGCCCACCACCATGGCCGCGATGGCGTACCAGATGGCAATATGGGCGGCGACGTTGATCTGCTGGCTGGAATGGCCCATGCCCCACCACACCAGCTTGTACATCAGCGTGTCGATCCCCGAGATCAGCCCGAGCGACCAGAGCCATGTCGGGATCAGGATGATCGCGCCGCAGGCCAGGGTGAAGACCGCGATGATCGCCGCCGTTATCGCCCCGAAGGTCACCAGCGGCACCGAGCCCTCGTAGGTCTGTTCGTCCTTGGCCACCACCAGCGTGCCGAAGAAGACGAAGACCCCGATCAGCGCGCCGACGGCAAAGACGATCAGCGAGAGGTAGAACCAGTGCTCGGCCATCATCGGCGGGTAGGAGGTGAACATGACGGTGGAATCGCCGTTGAGCACCGCGTAATTGGCCATCACCGCGCCGATCACCATCAGCCCGAAGCCCAGCCAGGCCCAGCGCGGCGTCGCAAGGCGACACCCCAGAAGCACCGCGGAGGCGAAGTAAAGCACCGCGATCTCGAAAAACACGATCCAGAACAGCAGCACGTTGGCGCCATGCCCGGTCAGCACGAGGTAGAACCATTCCGCGGGCAGAAGCTGCACCGCCGGCCAGCGCGTCAGCGCGACCATCAGCCCGAAAAAGCCGCCGACCGCCAGGAAGATGACCGCCGCGACGGCATTGGCGCGGATCAAAAGCTCGGCGCTGCGCTCGATGCGCCGCCCGGTGAAGGGGCAGCTGCGATACCTGATGTCCGGGCCGACATATCCGATTGCTCCGTGATCAATGGTGGTCATGTCCCTGTTCTCCCGATCAGTCGACGACGCGGATGTGACCGGACATCGCGTGATGGCCGATACCGCAGTATTCATTGCAGACGATGCCGAACTCGCCCGTCTGGGTCGGGGTCAGCGTGAAGACGTGCTCATAGCCCGGATGCACCGAGATATTGATATTGACCGGCTGCAGCGAGAAGCCGTGCTGCCAGTCGGCCGAGGACAAATGGAAGCGGTAGCTCTGGTCCTTCTTGAGCTCGAGCGCCGGCCACCATTCCCAGAGCCGCCCCAGCATGTAGACATCGCCCCCCGCAGGCGGGCTGACCACCGGGGTGCCTTCGATGTCGACCGGATCGCCCGAAGCATCGAGCAGCGGGTATTCCTCGGCGAAGGCCTCGACCTTCTCGACGAACTGGTCGGGCGTGACGCGATAGGTTTCGGTCGACAGGTTCTGATTGCCGATGAAGTGCCAGGCGATCATGAAGAAGAACATGAACAACCCCCACAGGAAGGCGATGATGATCCACGCCAGCTCGATTCCGTGGATCGGCTCCTTCCACCAGAGGCGGTTGCTCGGAGGGTTGATGGACATGGCGCACCCTTTCAAGGTGGATTGGCGTTCAGTTGGCGATGGGCACGGAAGCGACTTCCATCACCCCCCAGATGACGTAGAGCACCGTCGGCATGGTGACGCCGATGAACAAAAGCAGAAACGGGTTGTCCAGAATGCGCTGCATGGCGGGGATCGGCTCGAGCGGCGGCGGCGGCGCGGCGGGCGGATCGGTGTCGTCGGTATGGTCCATCTGGGGTTCCTCCTGAGTGACAAGGCCGTCGTGCCGCGTCCCGCAAGGCGAGCGTGCAGATGCGCGGAGCAACAGACCCATGGTCTGTGATCGGGTAATGAGGATAACCGGCGCGTGTATTACCAGATGGGCAAGGGCACTTGTGCCAAACCCACCGCCAGCAAATCCGGACTACGGGGCCACCAGGTCACGATAATTGAATTTTGATTGCGCGACATGATTCAAATCAAAGATAGTTCGGTGGGGATTTGGTTTACGCGCCGGATTCGGCCCCGCGCGGCGGGCGGCGAATCATCAAGGAATTTGGGAGCTTGTGGCAGGGGCCGAATCGCGCATGCGCGTGCGTAAGGCCTTGGGGTCAGACGGAAAATCGTCTTTCATGCCAACGGGCCGTGTCGCGCAGGGCCGCGCGGCACGGGCGGCGAGGGCGCTTCGCCCGGGACCGCAGGAGGGTGTCGTCCGGCCAGGCCCTCGGGGCTTTCCGGACGAGGCATCTGTCGGCGCTACGGCTTTTTCTTCGCGCCGATATCGAGCGGGGTCTTTCCCTTGGCGAAATCGGCCGTTGCCACGACCTTTTCCTTGGCCTTCCTGGGTTTTTTCACTTCGCGATTGCCGCGTTTGCGGTCACCCTTGGACATGTGGTTTCCTTCCCTGTTCAGTCAGGCAAAATGGGCTGGCCGCCGCGTCACGCGCGCCGCGGCGACAGCCCGCCGGTGATGATCGCGTTGATCAGCGCGGCGATGGCCCGGTGGTCGCGGGTTTCCGCCTCGGTGCCGATGGCGTTCTCGTGGGTGGCGGCCGCATCGCGCAACACGCCGACGATCTCGTGTTCCGGCAGCAGCCCGCGGTCGTTCATCGCCAGCAGCAGCGCCTCGCAGATCGACAGGGCGGCCTGGCCTGAATGCTCGCGCGTGGTGGACATCTGGGGATTCCTTCCATGGCAGCGCCGGTTGCGCCGATGCGCGGGTTTGACACATCCCGTTTTCTTGCAGAAACTGCGCCGGGCCGGACTGATCGAGAGCAGTCTCGGGGCCGATTTCTGCCCCGGCGCCGCAATTGGACAGCAAAAGCCATGACTCCGGTCGAAATCAGCCCGCTCACCCGCAAGCTTTCGGCCTTCGTCGCCCTGACCGATGCCGAGCTTGCCACCCTCGGGCATGACGCCGCGCAGGTCCGGCTCGGGCTGCTGCTGTCGCAGTTTCGCGACGTGCCGGCGCTGGGGCGCGATCACGGCAAGGTGGCGCGGGACCTCAGCCTGCTGCTGCCCGACAGCCCGGCCGAAAGCCCGCTGGAGCGCGCGGCCTCGACCGACACCGGGGCCTGGAGAAAGCTGTCGTCTTCGGGCGGGTGCGGGTCGAGAACGATCTTTTCGGTCATGTCATCTTGATCCTTGAAAGGGGGAGGGGGCGCCCTGGTCCGCGCCGGATCGCGCAGACCGCGCATCCGGGCAGAGGCCGGGTGCCGCGCGGTTCAGCCCATGCTACGCGCGCGCCGCATTCCTTGCGCTAACGCAGGTCAGTCTTTCCGGGTGACGTGACGGGAGGTGGCTCGGACGCCGCCCGGGACGGGGGGGACTAACCTGCTTCAGCGCCCGCCGGGGGGGTGTGATCTATACCGTATGAGATCGCCCGATCCTGCGTGCCCCGAATGCGATGGGCCGCCAGGAGCGATGCGCGACGACCCTGCCGACATAGCGGAGACCAGAGATGAACATGCGGTCATCGAGATCGACGGTGAGATTCGCCAATGCCTTCGTGCTGATGGGCTATGCCGACGCATTGCCCGCGGGCGACTATGACGTGCTGGTCGAGGAGGAACGCCTTCAGGGGCTGAGCTTCGAGGCCTGGCGCCGGACCGCCACCTACCTGCTGGTGCAGGGCCGGGGCCGTCGGACCGGCGACACCGAGATGCGCGCGACGACCGAGCGCGACCTTGAAAAGGCGCAGCGCCTGGACCGCGCGACAAGCGACACCGACACATACAGCGACGCGGCGCTTTCTCCGCTGGAGGACCTGACATGACCACTCCCGAATGGCTGAAACCCGGCATCATTGGTGCCGTGATCGGTGCCGCGCTTGTCGGCATCGTCGGATTTTCCTGGGGCGGCTGGATGACCGGCGGCAATGCCGACAAGATGGCCGACGCCATGGCGCGTGACAGGGTCGTCGCGGCGGTGGTGCCGGTCTGTCTCGACCTGGCCCGCGCCGACCCGGACCGCAGTGCGCAACTCGACACCATCCGCGCCGCCTCGAGCTACAAGCGCCGCGACGCGGACATGGCGACCGGCTGGGCGACCATGCCCGGTGCCGACACGCCCGACCGCGCGCTTGCGCTGGCCTGTATCGAGGGGCTGGACCTGGATGCCTCGTAAGCCTTTGAAGACCCTTTTGCCCGGGCCGTCCCGCGCGCTGCGGGCCCGGTTGGCGCGGGCCCGGCGGATCGCGGCGCTGCCGGTCGCGGCTTCGGTGCTCGCCGCCCTCGCGTTGCCGGGTGCCGCGCAATCGGCCAGCGCGCCCATGCCCGAGAACGCCCGTGCCAGGCGCTATGGCGACGGCTGGGAATGCGACCTGTCCTATCGCCTCGACGGCGTGCAATGCGTCGCCATCTTGGTGCCGGCCAATGCCTATCCGACCAACCGCACCTATGGGCCGGGCTGGGACTGCGACCGCGGCTACGAGAAATCCGGCGAGGCCTGCCTGCGGATCGACCTGCCGGAGAATGCCCATCTCGACCGCGCCGGCAACCGCTGGGAATGCCATCGCAACTACCAGCGTTCGCGCGGGCTTTGCGTGCTCAACGACCAGGCGCCGACCCGAAGGCGCAGGACAGGCCGCCCCGGCCGGTCTGCGCCCCGGGTGACCCCCCATGAGAAAGGACCCTTCATGACACAGGAAGACGAGAGGCCGAGGCGCCTTGATCCGCCCCATGACCCGTCGCGGCGCGACAGCCCGGGCCGGGTGATTTCCGGCCGCGTGCCCACCGCAACGGTGTTCTGCCAGGGCAATTTCGGCAAGCTCGACGGCAAGACCGCGAATGGCCTTGTCCGGCATTCCCAGGCCTACCGCATCCTGTCGGTGATCGACGGCGCCCTGGCCGGGCGCGACAGCGGCGAGGTGCTCGATGGCATCGGCAACGGCATCCCGGTGCTGGGCGACCTCGACGCGGCACTCGCGCATCAGGCCGAGATGCCGGACACGCTGATCTACGGCATGGCGCCCTGCGACGGCAAGCTGTCGCCGGCCGACCGCACGGTGGTGCTGGCGGCGATTGCCCGCGGCATGAACATCGTCAGCGGGCTGCACGAATATCTTGACGACGACCCCGGGATCTCGGCCGCCGCCCGCGCCCGGGGCGTGACCATCCGCGACATCCGCAAGCCGCGCGCCAGCAAGGACATGCGCCTGTTCGACGGCAGCGTCGCAGAGGTGAAAGCGATCCGCATTGCCGTGCTGGGCACCGATTGCGCGATCGGCAAGCGCACCACCGCCACCATCCTGGCGCGGGCGCTGAATGCCGAAGGCATCCGCACCGTGCTGGTCGGCACCGGCCAGACCGGCCTCATGCAGGGCGCGAAATACGGCATTGCCATGGACGCGGTGCCGCCGCAGTTCTGCTGTGGCGAACTGGAGCGCGTGATCGTCGCCGCCGCCGAGGGCGAGGCGCCCGATGTGATCCTGATCGAAGGCCAGGGCGCGCTCAGCCATCCGGCCTTTTGCACCTCGGCCTTCATCCTGCGCGGCAGCCAGCCCCATGCGGTCATCCTGCAGCACGCCCCCGGGCGGGCGCATCGCTGCGACTTTCCCGCCATGCCGATGCCGGTGCCGCAAACCGAGATCGCGCTGATCGAGGCCTTCGCCGACACCCGGGTGATCGGGGTCACGATCAACCACGAGGACATGACCCCCGCCGAGGTCGACACCGCCATCACCGATCATGCCCGGGCGCTGGGCCTGCCGGTGACCGACGCGCTGCTCTTGCCGGAAGAGATCCTGGCGGAGATGGTGCTCTCGGCCTTCCCGCAGTTGCGCCCGATGCGGGTCGTGGCCGCGCAGTGAGCGCACCGCGCATCGAGATCGACCTGGGCAAGATCCGGCGCAACACCCGGTGCCTGGTCGATCGGCTGGCGGGCCAGGGGATTGCGGTCGCCGGCGTGACCAAGGCGGTCTGCGGCGATCCGCAGGTCGCGCAAGCGATGCTCGACGGCGGCGCGTCGTCGCTGGCCGATGCGCGGGTTTCCAACGTCGCGCGGCTGCGCGGCGCCGGGATCGATTGCCCGATCACCCTGATCCGCTCGCCGATGCTGAGCGAGGCGGGCCGCGTGGTGACGACCTGCGCGGCCAGCTACAACACCGGGCTGGACCTGATCGCCGCGCTTTGTGCTGCCGCGCGCCGCGCCGGCACGGTGCATGACATCATCCTGATGGTCGAGATGGGCGACCGGCGCGACGGCATCCTGCCGCAGGATGCGGTGGGCCTCGCCCGGGCGGTCGCCGTGATGCCCGGGGTCGCGCTCCGCGGCATCGGCGCCAATTTCGCCTGCCTGGGCAACCTGCCGCCGGATGCCGGCGCCATGGCGCGGCTTTCCGACCTCGCCACCGAGATCGAGGGCACCTGCGGGCCGGTCCTGGAAAGGGTTTCGGGCGGCGGGTCTGCGACCCTGCCCTGGGCGCTGGGCCCCGGCCCCAGGGGGCGCATCAACGAGTTGCGACTGGGCGAGGCGATCCTGCTGGGCACCGACCCGGTCTCGGGCAAGCCGATCGAGGGGCTGCACACCGATGCCTTCACGCTGGTGGCCGAGGTCATCGAGACCGGCCCCCGGACCGCCGCACCGCTGCAGCTTGTCGCCCCCGCGCAGGGGGCCTTGCGCCTCGTGCGCGACCGGCCCGGCGCGCGCGTGATCCTGGCGCTGGGCGGGCAGGACACGAACGTGCGCGGCCTGCGCTGTCCCGCGCAGGGCGTCTTCATCGGCGCCACCAGCGATCACGCGGTGCTGGAAACGCCGGGGACCGCGCTGCGGGTCGGGGACGAGATCAGGTGCCAGGTGAATTACGACGCGCTCATGCGGGTGATGAACGCGCGCGACGTGGCCCGCGCCCATATCCGCGCGCCCGCCCTGGCCGCCGATCCGCCCGGAGGCGCGACGCTTTCGCTGGTCTCGCGCTGGGCCGGGCCGCAGGGCGCGAAAGCGCGGTCAAATCCGTGACCCATGGTAAAGCGGGCCGGGAGTACCTATATTAGCATCAGCGTCGAAAGCCGGCGCGAATTTCAAGCTGCGCGAAGCCATTGCAGGCTCTCAAGAGAGACATCTTCTCTTTTCACCGATCCGCCCGCGGCGCGGGCGACCCTGCGGGGACCGCACGGACCGACGCCATATTTCGGCTGACCGGTCCTGGCGGCCCGCACCCGAGACATGCCGTTTGCACCCCTTCGCGAGAAGGGGCGCCGGACCCAATGCGACCATCAAGGAGGACCACGCCAATGGAAGAAACCATCACCAGAACCGTTGCCGTCTTCTCCCGGCCGTTCATCGTTCCGGGACATGGCGAGCCGCTCCCGGCGGGAGATTACGATGTCGAAACCGAGTTGCTGACACCGCCCGACCCGCAGCACCCCGAGGCCTGGAAGGCCTCGGTGCAGGTGACGCTGCGCCCGCGCACCGCGCTTCCCGGCCTCTCGGCCCCGCTGACCGTGTCGCTGGCCGATCTCGACGCGGCGCGCGCCCGCGACAAGCTGACCGGGCGGAGCCTGCCCGATGTCTTTGTCGAGGAAATGCTGGCCGATCCGATGGTGCGGCTGGTGATGCAGGCCGACGGCGTCTCGGAGGCGCAATTGCGGCACCTCTACGCAGGCCTCACCACCTCGCGCGCCGACCTGGAGGCGCCGGGCGCGGGCCTCGAGGTGCCCGACGCCATGCTGGCGCCGGCGGCTACCGGGCACAGCCCCCTGGAAGCGGAGGCCCTGTCATGACCGCCAGGAGCCTCTCGGAGGCCAATCTCCCGCTTTTCGCCCCCAAGCGCGCGCTGGGCGATGTCCCGCGCGAACGGCGCTGCCTGCGCTGCAGCACCTCTTTCCCGAGCGAGGGGTTCGGCGAACGGATCTGTCGCAAGTGCAAGGGCCTGAAAGCCTGGCGCAACGCGGTGCCCGACCGCTCGGCCGCTTCGCGCCGCTGATCGGCGCCGCCCGATCCGGTCAGGCGTGGCGCGCGCTTCGCCAGCCGGATCACCGCGCGCCGCATCGCCTCGACCCGGGCGCAGCTGAAGATAGTCGAGCGCGCGCGCTGCGCCGGATCGGCGCTGCTGGGCACCGTGCCTTTCTTCGTCCTGTCGATTGCCCTGGCGGTCCGGGCGCTGGCCCGGCCGCCTCACTCGCCGCGCATTTGCGCCTGGGCGGTCAGTTCGGCGCCGGGTGAGGGCCGCGCGGGGTTGCAGGGCGCGGCGCCGCTATCCAGAGCGGCGCCGGTCTGCGCCGCGTGATACCACCAGCGATACTGCCCCGGCTCAAGCGACAGGCGCAGCAGGCCCGTGGTGCGGAAGATCGCCTTTTCGGTGGTGGCCAAGGTCGGGCGCAGCTTCGACATCCGCCCGCCGGACCCGACGATGAAAGACCGGGTGCCGGTCCTCGCATCGATCCGCCCCGCGGCGTCCAGCGGCGCGGTCCGCTCGTAGAAATGGTTGTGGCCATTGAGCACGGCGGTCGCGCCATTGCGCTGAAGCTGGCGGAAGAGGGCGCCCGCCGCTTCGCTGTCGCCCCGGTGTTGCAGCGACTGCGCGGGCTTGTGAAAGACCGCCAGCACGCATTTGTCGGGCGCCGCGTCGAGGCGGTCTTGCAACCAGCGGCCCTGGTCCGAGCCCGGCCCGGCCGCGATTTCGCTGTTCAGCGACAGGATCAGCCAGTCGGCGGTCTCGACCGCGTAATAGCCGCGCCGCTCCGGCCCGGCCCGCGCGCCCCAGTAGTCGTAGTACCCGAAGGCGCCGGGGGTCGCGTATTCGTGGTTGCCCGGGGTCGGCAGGGTCCGTGGGCTGAGCCCGCGCCAGATCGGATCGAAGCAGTCGGCGAATTCCGCCGGCGTGCCGGAATTGTAGACCAGGTCGCCCAGCGCCAGGATCGGCGCCTCGGGCCAGGCCTCGGCCAGTCGGGCGGTCTTCGTGGCTGCCACCTCCGAAAGATCGAAGGCCGATGGCCAACCGAGCACATGTGCCACGGTCGGAAACACCCGGGGCAGGCCGGGGCGCATCGGGCAATCGGCGATATCGCCTGCCGCCAGAAGGGTGAGGCTGCGGGCTTCCGGGTCGATCACCGCCGCGGGGGCGGCGAACCCGGTGGCCGGCGCCGTGCCGGTCGCCTGCCGCAGGGTCGAGACCGCGTAGGGCAGGTATTGCGCTTCGAGGGCCGCCACGGCGCAGGTGAGGGCAAGCAGGAAACCCGCGACCTTGAGCAGGGCGGTCATGCCGCGGGCCTCGGCGGGGCGTCAGGGACGCGGGGTCGTTCGGGAATTGACGGCATGACAAGCCTCCGCTCTGCGCGACCGAAAAGGTTCGGTGCCCTTCGATAGCCATCGCAGGTGAGAGGAAGATGAGACGCGCGCCCTTGCGCCGGGCGACAGGGGCGCCGGGCGTCTCAGGACGGCGAAAAACTGCCGGTGGGCCGGGTAATGCGCGTTGCGTGACGGCGCGCGTCAGCGGGGATCAGGCGGGAAGGGTGAGGGTGACCTCTGCGCCGCCGCCGGGGCGGTTGGCCGCCACGACCGTGCCGCCATGGGCCTCGGCCACGCCCTTGACGATGGCCAGGCCCAGCCCGGCGCCGCCGCGCTGCCGCGTCCGGGCGGCATCGGCGCGGGTGAAGGCCTCGAAGGCCGCGTCGATGAAACCGGGCGGAAAGCCCGGGCCCTCGTCGCGGACGCAAAGCCGCAGCTGCCCGTCGCCGCGCGTCAGCGCCACCGTGACCGTGCCCCGCGGCGGGCTGTGGTGGATGGCGTTTTCCAGCAGGTTGCCCAGCGCCTGGCGCAGCCGGAGCCGGTCAACCTCGGCCTCCACCCCCGGCGGCGCCTCGGCCCGCAGGGTGACCGCCTTCTGCCGGGCCAGCGTGCCAAGCGCCGCCACGGTCTCGGAGACCAGGTCCGAGACATCGGCGCGCGCGCGGTGGACCTCGAGGATGCCCCGGTTCGACCGCGACAGCACCAGCAGATCCTCGGCCAGCCGGTTGAGATCCTGCGAGACCTTGGCGGCATTCTCCAGCGAGGCGCGCAATTCCTCGGGCGTGCGCGCGCGGCGCAGCGCCAGTTCGGTCTCGATGCTCAGGATGGCCAGCGGGGTGCGCAGCTCGTGGCTGGCGTCATCCAGAATGCGCCGCTCCTTTTCGCGCGCCTCCTCCAGCCGCGCCAGCAGGCCGTTGAGCGTCTCGGCCAGCCGGGCGATCTCGTCGCGGGTCCGCGGCACCGGCAGGCGCAGGTCGGGGCTGCTGTCGGACAGGCGCGCCGCCCCCTGCCGCAACTGCTCCACCGGGCGCAGCGAGGCGGCCGAGAGCACCCAGGCCAGCGCCGAGGTCACCAGCAGCAGGATCGGCCCGCCGGTCAGCAGCAGCCTGCGCAGGGCCGCCAGATCCCGGTCGCGCTGGGCCAGCGCCTGGCCGATGACGATCCAGCCGCCATCCGCGGCCTCCAGCGCATAGAGCCGGACCAGCCCGGTCTCGTCCGACCCGGCCCAGGCGGCGCGCGTCTCGATCACCCGGTCCTGCGGCACCCGGGGCCAGTCGGCCAATCGGATGCGCAGCGTTTCCGCACCGGGGCTTGCGTCCAGCAGCGTCCCGTCCGGCGCGAAGGCAAAGCCGAAGAGCGCGCGCTGCGCCGCATCGGGCATCTCGGCGAGATCGTCGGTCTCGCCCTCCTCGTAGTCGTCCATGTTGTCGAGCGCGAGGGCGACCAGCCCGGCGTCGATCTGCCGGGTGATCTGCTGCTTGAAGCCCGAGTGGATCAGCACCCCGCCGATGGCAATCACCACCGCCAGAAGGCAGGTGAACGCCAGGGTGAGGCGGGTCTTAACCGGAGCCAGGAGGTGCATCATCGCGCAGACGATAGCCGAAACCGCGCAGGGTTTCGATATGCGCCCGTCCGAAGGGCCGGTCGATCTTTTTGCGCAGGTAGCGGATATAGACATCCACCACGTTGGAATCGCCGTCATAGGCCTGGTCCCAGACATGATCGCGCAGCCGGGTGCGGCTCATGACCTCGCCGGCATGGGTCATCAGGTATTCCAGCAGCTTGTATTCCAGCGAGGTCAGCGCAACCTCTGTGCCGCAGACCGTCACCCGGCAGGCCACCGGATCGAGGGCGATCCCGCCGACCGTCAGCACTGTCGGCCGCGCGCCCCTGCCGCGGCGCAGCACGGCGCGGATGCGCGCCAGCAGCTCGTCGAAGGAAAACGGTTTGGTCAGGTAGTCGTCCGCCCCGGCATCCAGCCCGCGCACCCGGTCGGCCACCGCATCGCGGGCGGTCAGCATGATCACCGGCGCCCAGCGCCCCGCCGCGCGCATCCGGTGACAGACCTCGAACCCGGTGCCATCGGGCAGCATCACGTCCAGCAGCACCACGTCGTAGAGCGCTTCGCAGGCCATGAACTCGGCATCCTCGGCGGTCTGCGCCAGGTCGACGACAAACCCCTCTTCGCGCAGGCCCCGGCACAGCAGGTCGGCCAGCTTGGGGTCGTCCTCGGCGATCAGGATACGCAAGGCGGGCTCCTTTCTGGCAGGCTCGGGCGCGGGGCGCGTGCAGGCTGCCAGATCCGCGGCGGCAAGTCCAAGGGCGAAATGCGGGGCGCTGCGGGCGCGAAGGCCCGTCTGGCGCCATCTACTGCAAGGATCTGGCCCTAAGCCCGCCGCCGGGAGTAAGAATAAGAACCAGAGCAAGCGCTCGCCCGGATCCCCGGCGGGCCCGCCAGCCAGGAGGTGTCAAATGAAGATGACCACGGAAGAAGCCTTTGTGAAGGTTCTGCAGATGCACGGCATCGACCATGCCTTCGGCATCATCGGCTCGGCCATGATGCCGATCTCGGATCTCTTTCCCGCCGCGGGCATCCGCTTCTTCGACTGCGCGCATGAGGGCAATGCCGGCATGATGGCCGATGGCTTCACCCGCGCCTCGGGGCGGATGTCGATGATGGTGGCCCAGAACGGCCCCGGCATCACCAATTTCGTCACCCCGGTCAAGACCGCCTACTGGAACCACACGCCGCTTTTGCTGGTCACGCCGCAGGCGGCCAACAAGACCATCGGCCAGGGCGGCTTCCAGGAGGTCGAGCAGATGAAGCTGTTCGAGGACATGGTGGCCTACCAGGAGGAGGTCCGCGATCCCTCGCGCATGGCGGAAGTGCTCAACCGGGTGATCCTTCAGGCCAAACGCGCCTCGGCGCCCGCGCAGATCAACGTGCCGCGGGATTTCTGGACCCAGGTGGTGGATATCGAGCTTCCGGCCATCGTCGAGTTCGAGCGCCCCGCGGGCGGCGAGGCGGCGCTGGCCGAGGCTGCGCGGCTGCTGTCGCAGGCGGAATTCCCGGTGATCCTCAATGGCGCAGGCGTGGTGATCGGCGGTGCGATCGCCGACACCATCGCGCTGGCCGAGCGGCTGGATGCGCCGGTCTGCTGCGGCTACCAGCACAACGACGCCTTCCCCGGCTCGCACCCGCTGTCGGTGGGGCCCCTGGGCTACAACGGCTCGAAAGCGGCGATGGAGTTGATTGCGAAGGCCGACGTGGTGCTGGCGCTGGGCACCCGGCTCAATCCGTTCTCGACCCTGCCGGGCTATGGCATCGACTACTGGCCCGCCAAGGCAAAGGTCATTCAAGTGGACATCAACCCCGACCGCATCGGCCTGACCAAGCCGGTGAGCGTCGGCATCGTCGGCGACGCCAGGAAGGTGGCGCAAAGCCTGCTGGCGCAGCTTTCCGACGAGGCCGGCGACACGGGCCGCGCCGAGCGCAAGGCCCTGATCGCCACTACCAAGTCGACCTGGGCGCAGGAACTGACCTCGATGGATCACGAGGAGGACGACCCCGGCACCACCTGGAACGAACGCGCCCGGACCCGCGAGCCGGAAAAGATGTCGCCGCGCATGGCCTGGCGGGCGATCCAAACGGCGCTGCCGAAAGAGGCGATCATCAGTTCCGACATCGGCAACAACTGCGCCATCGGCAATGCCTATCCGACGTTTGAATCGGGGCGCAAATACCTCGCCCCCGGCCTGTTCGGTCCCTGCGGTTATGGCTTTCCCGCCATCCTCGGCGCCAAGATCGCCTGTCCCGATACGCCGGTGGTGGGCTTTGCCGGCGACGGCGCCTTCGGCATCTCGATGAACGAGATGGTCTCGGTCAAGCGCGACGGCTGGCCCGCGATCACCATGGTGATCTTCCGCAATTACCAATGGGGCGCCGAGAAGCGCAACACGACGCTCTGGTTCGATGACAATTTCGTCGGCACCGAGTTGTCGCAGGAGGTCAGCTATGCCGGCATCGCCCGCGCCTGCGGCATCGAAGGTGTCGCGGTGCAGGGCATGACGGAACTGACCGAGGCGCTGGACGCGGCGATCAAGGCGCAGATGTCTGACGGCAAGACCACCTTCCTCGAGGTCATGCTGAACCAGGAATTGGGCGAGCCCTTCCGCCGCGACGCGATGAAAAAGCCGGTCTCGGTGGCGGGGATCAGCCGCGACGACATGCGGGCGCAGGGCGGATAGGACGGCTCAGCCCAGCGCAATCGTCACCGCGGTGGCATCGACGATGTCGTCCACCGTGGCGCCCCGGCTGAGATCGCAGACCGGGCGCGCGAAGCCCTGCAGGAACGGCCCGATGGCCCGCGCCCCGGCCAGTTCCTGCGCCAGCTTGTAGGCGATATTGCCCGCGTCGAGCGAAGGAAAGATCAGCACATTGGCCTCGCCCGTGCCCAGCCCCTTGCTTGCCGCGATCCCCGGATTGAGCGCCGCATCGCCCTGCACCGGGCCGGTAAAGCCGGTCAGATCCGCCGCCGCGCGCACCCGCGCGACGCTGTCGCCCGCGCCGCTGGTGCCGGTGGCATAGGACAGGAGTGCGACCCGGGCGCTGCCCAGCAGGCGCCGCGCCGAGACCTCGGAGGCGCGCGCAATCGCCGCCAGCGCCGGGGCATCGGGCGCGACCGTCACGGCGCAATCGGCAAAGACCATCTCGCGCCCGTCGGGGAACAGCATCAGGAAGAAGGACGAGGGCAGGCTGACCTCGGGCGCGAGACCAATGGCAATCGAGGCCGCCTCGATCACCCGGCGCGAGGGGCTGAGCGCGCCGGCCACCATCGCCTCGGCCTCGCCCGCCGCCACCATCGCCGCCGCGCGGTAAAGCGGGCGCGAGAGCATCCGCCGCGCCAGCGCCTCCTTCATGCCGCGCGCGGTGACCAGCGCGGCCACCTGCGCCTCGCTCACCTCGGCCAGCGCCAGCGGGATGCAGAGCCCCTCGTCCTGCATCCGCCGGGCCGCTTCGCCGGTGCGCGGATCCTCGTGCAACTCGGGCAAGACCACCCGCGCCCTTCGCCCGCGCGCCTGCTCATATGCTCTGTCCAGAACCGACATGACCCCCCCCCTTTTTGTCACAGCGAGACAGGCCCGCCGCCATCCGTCAAGAGGCCACCGCGCCGAGCGCCTCGGCAATCAGCGCCACGCCCGCCTCGATCCGCCGGGCGCTGATCGAGGAATAGGCCAGCCGGAAATGCCGGTGATCGGGCCGCGCGCCGGCGAAAAACGCTTTGCCCGGCTCGATCAGCACGCTTTGCTGCTGCAAGGTCAGGGCCAGCGCATCGGTGTCGATGCCCTCCGGCGCCTGCATCCAGAAGGACGACCCGCCATGCACCTCGCGCCCGGAAGGCTGCAATCCGTTGGCGCGGATGCTGGCCTCCATCAGCGCGCGCCGCCGGCTGAAGCTGCGCGACAGCCGCGCCAGTTGCGCGTCGAAATGGCCGAGCGACAGGAAATAGGCCACCGTCCGCTGGATATGGCTGGGCGGATGGCGCAGCACCACCCAGCGCAGGGCGCGCAACTCCTCGATCAGCGGCGGGGCCGCCACCACGTAGCCCAGCCGCAACCCCGGAAACAGCGATTTCGAGAACGAGCCGACATAGACCACCGACCCCGCCTCATCCAGCGACTTGAGCGCGGGGGAGGGGGATTTGAAGAACGAGACCTCGAACTCGTAATCGTCCTCGACGATGACGAAGCCATCGCGCCGGGCGCGGTCGAGGATGGCGCGGCGGCGCTCCAGCGGCATGGTGACATTGGTCGGGCAATGGTGGCTGGGGGTGGTAAAGACCACATCCGCCCCGCGCGGGATCAGGTCGGGCGGCAGCCCGTCGGGGTCGACGTCGATGGCGCTTGTGGCACACTGCACCTGGTCCAGCACCTCGCGCAGCCCCGGATAGCCGGGGTTCTCCACCACCGCGACGCGCCCCTGTCCCAGAAGCGCCTGCGCGGTCAGCCAGAGCGCGTTCTGCGCGCCCATGGTGATCATGATCTCCTCGGGCCGCGCGTTGATGCCGCGCCGGGGCAGGATGTGGCGCAGGATGTATTCCACCAAGAGCGGATCGTCGCGCTGGTAGTGATCCATCGCCAGCATGTCGAAATCCCTCCGCCCTACCGCCCGCAGCGCGCAGGCGCGCCAGTTGCGGTGATCGAAGAGCGTCGCGTCCGACTGGCCATAGATGAAGGGATAGCGGTAGTCGCGCCAGTTCGGCGGCCGGAAGATCGGATCGCGGCGCCGGGTGCGCTGCCCGAGTTTCACGCTCCAGTCGACGGCGCTGGCCTGCGCCGGGGCCACCGGGGCAAAGACCGGGCGCCGCGGCGCGGTCTCGGCGACGAAATAGCCCGACCGCCCGCGCGCGGTCAGGTAGTCGTTGGCGACCAGTTCGGTATAGGCCAGCGTCACCGTGATCCGCGCCACCCCCAGATGCGCCGCCAGCCGGCGCGACGAGGGCATCCTCTCGCCCGCCAGGCAGCGCCCGGAGACGATCGCCTCGGAGACGACCTGCTGGATCTGCTGCTGCAGGGTCGCCTCGCGCCCGCCAGGGAGGAGGAACATCTCGGGAGGGATGGCCATGACTGGACCTATTGCGCGGGGCGTTTGGACTTAGTGTAGGGGGAGGCGGGGAGGGGGGCAAACATTGGTTTCGGAGCGGGTCGAGATGGTCTTGCATCCGGCGAGACCATTGGCTGAGGGGATGGCTGGTGTCGGCGCAGTTCAGCGATTGCTGCATCTTGCTTGAACGGCAGCTATGCGCAGAGAGAGTACTTTGCAAAGTCTTGGCCGTTTCTCAACGGTGGAACTAAAATCAGTGCGGCGATTGGCAGATAGGAGCGCAGAGAGCATAATGGTGCAAGCCGACTACATGACTGCGGTCGGTGGAAGCGAATTACTCAAACCGGAGATGGTTTCCCAATGAAGAACGATTTGGATAGTGACCACAAACGCTTGTTCAAAAGCGTACAGAAGGAATATGATCCACGGACGGTCGGGACAATGAGGGTTGGTTCTCTTAAGTTCTATCAAAATCACTATGACGAAGCAGTGGCCGACCAAGGGGAAGGAACCGGGAAGGTTTCAATCACCTCAGGACAAAGCGTGACCCTAAACTCTAGGCTGGCCAGTGCGCTGACGGGTCTAGAAATTATGGGACAGCGCGTTAATAGGCCGGGCGCAACAGTTATGAAGGTCGGGGAGCCGGGCCTCTCAATGGCTCTTGACACTACGCTTGAACAGGTCACGCTAAGTGGGGCTGCCTGCACATGGGAGTTCTTCGCTTTGGATGCATTTGTATTCTGCATGACTTCCCCATCGAAATCCTACTCCGACACGTTTGCAGGCGAGCGTGTCACTTGGTCAATTAGTCGATCTGATGCCGACGAGTTTTCTGAACTAGTCCTGCTCAGCCTCAACCAAAGATATCCCGCCGAATTTAGCTTTCCTTATTTGAGTGCGATGGGTGCGCAGTCGTCGGTCACGCAGTTTAAGCATGAGCCGGTTGTCTATGCGCCGAGGGAAGCGGCACTTGATAACACAAAACAAGGTCAATTGGCGGCTATGCTTTTCGCAAACGCAACGTTTATCAAACCGAGCGGCCCGCCGCGATATTTTGAACGCGAGGAAGAATACAGATTTCAATTTCGGCGGGTGGGGCCTCAAGGGAACTCGCCGCAGCGTCTGCCTGAATTCATAGATATACCATTTGCCCCGGTCGAACATCTGGTCAGATTTCGATAGGTCGGGCAAATGAACGGGGACGGCAATAATCCGTTGATGTCCGCTTCGGGCTGGGACAGGTCACAGCCTGCAACGAAACGAACGACCGCCCATCACCCCGCACCCTCACCCGAACACCCGCCCCAGCGCCCCGTCGATGGCCTCGGTGATCCGGTCGATCTCCTCCGCCGTGGCGATCAGCGCCGGCGACAGGCAGAGCGTGTTGTTGAACCCGGGCAGCGAGCGGTTGGTGGCGCCGATCACCACGCCCTGGGCCATGCAGTCGGCCACCACCGCCTGGACCTTCGGCTCGGGCACCGGCTCCTTGGTCTTCCGGTCGGTCACCAGCTCGGCGCCGCAGAACAGGCCCAGCCCGCGGACCTCGCCGATGACTTCGTGCCGCGCCATCAACGCGCGCAGGTTGACCATCAGCCGCGCGCCCATGGCGGTGGTGTTCTCCAGCAGCCCCTCGTCTTCGATGATGCGCATGTTCTCGAGCGCTGCGACCGGCCCAGCGGTGCAGCCGCCGAAGGTCGAGATGTCGCGGAAGTAGTTCAGCGGATCGGTATCGTCGTCCTTGAACATCTCGAACACCCGCTCGGTCGTCACCATCGCGGCAATCGCGGCATAGCCCGAGGCCAGCCCCTTGGCCATGGTGACGAAATCCGGCTCGATCCCGTAGTACTGGTAGCCGAACCACTTGCCGGTGCGGCCGATGCCGCAGACCACCTCGTCGATGTGCAGCAGGATGTCGTACTTGCGGCAGATCTCCTGCACCCGCGGCCAATAGCCCTCGGGCGGGACGATCACCCCGCCCCCCGCCGTCACCGGCTCGAGGCAGAGCGCGCCGACGGTCTCGGGGCCTTCGCGCAGGATCACCTCCTCGATGGCATCGGCGGCACGTTCCCCGTAATCCTCGACATCCCATTGCGCGCGGTATTCGAGGCAATGGGGCACCGCGACGAAACCCGGCGTATAGGGGCCGTAGTGCAGGTTGCGCTCGGGCTGGCCGCCGGCGGAGATCGTGGTGATGGTCGAGCCGTGGTAATCGCGCTCGCGGTAGAGGATCTTGTGCTTGGTGCCGCCATACTTCTTGTGGGCGATCTGGCGGACCATCTTGAAGACCTTCTCGTTGGCCTCGCTGCCCGAGTTGACGTAGTAGACCCGGCTCATCCCCGGCATCTTCTCGATCAGTCTTTGGGCGAAGCGCGCGCCGGGGATCGACCCGGCGCTCTGCGAGAAATAGTTCAATTTCACCAACTGGTCGCGCACCGCATTGGCGATGCTCTCGCGCCCGTAGCCGACGTTGACGGTCCAGACCCCGCCCGAGACCGCGTCGAGGTATTCCCGCCCGGTGGCGTCCCAGAGCCGCATCCCCTTGCCTTCGACCATGACGCGGGGGTCGCTGACCTCCAGCGCCTTGTGCTGCATCAGATGATGCCAGACATGCGCCTTGTCGGCGGCAATCACGCTTTCAAGATCGTTCACGGGAACCGAGTGCAACATGGCGAATCTCCCTGGGCCTGGATGAAGACGAAGGGCGCGGACCGCGGGGCAAGCCCGCGTTTTCCTGGCGCATCGTCATCATTTGAGACCAAAGGGCCCGCGCGAGTAGGGCCAGAGGGCCGCAAACTTTAGGTCCAGATTCCGGGGCTTCGGTGCCCTCAGCCGGGTTTCAGGCGCAGTTCGGCGGCGCGGGCATGGCCCTCCATCCCCTCCATCCGGCTGATCCGCGCGGTGCGCTGGGCCAGTTCATGCGCGGCCTGCGCGGTGCAGCGCTGCCAGGTGACGGTCTTGGTGAACTTGTGCACCGAGAGCCCGCCGGTATAGCGCGCGGCACCGCTGGTCGGCAGGACGTGGTTGGGCCCGGAGGCCTTGTCGCCGAAGGGCACGGTGGTCTCGGCGCCCAGAAAGAGCGAGCCATAGGTGGTCAGCCGGTCAAGCCACCAGTCCAGATCCGCCGCCTGCACCTGCAGGTGCTCGGGGGCGTAGCTGTCCGAGAGGGCGGCGGCCTCCTCGCGCGTGTCGCAGAGCATCACCTCGGCGCGGTCGGCCCAGGCGCGGCGCGCGGGGGCGGCATTGGGCTCGGGCAGGCTCTCGATCAGGGCGGGCACCCGGGCCAGCACCGCCTCGGCCAGCGCCCGGTCGGTCGAGATCAGCCAGACCGGGCTGTCGACGCCATGCTCGGCCTGGCTCACCAGGTCCCAGGCGACGGTCTCGGGGCGGGCGGTGCGATCGGCGATGACCAGCGAATCCGTGGGCCCGGCCAGCATGTCGATGCCCACCTTGCCGAAGAGCACGCGCTTGGCCTCGGCGATGAAGGCATTGCCCGGCCCGACGAGGATATCGGCGGGATTGGCACCGAACAGCCCCTCGGCCATGGCGGCAATGGCCTGCACGCCGCCGAGCGTAAAGATCAGGTCGGCGCCGCAGAGGTCCATGGCGAAGACGATGGCATCGGGAATGCCGCCCTGGCGCGGCGGCGAGGCGGCGATGATCTGCGGCACGCCGGCGACCTTGGCGGTGGTGATGGTCATCAGCGCGCTGGCAATATGGCTGTAGCGCCCGCCGGGCACGTAGCAGCCGGCGCTGGACACCGGGATCTGGCGCTGGCCGGCGAAAAGCCCCGGCATCACCTCGATCTCGCAGTCGTGCAGCGTGGCCTTCTGCGCCTCGGCAAAGCGGCGGATATTGGCCTGGGCAAAGCGGATGTCGGCCTTCATCGCCTCGGGCACCCGGTCACAGGCGTCGCGGCGGAGGGCATCCGACAGCACGACCTCACCTTGCCAGCCGTCCAGCTCCTGCGCATAGGCGCGCACCGCCGCCTCGCGCCCGTCTTCGATGGTGGTCAGCATCTCCTGCACGGTGGCGCGGATGCCGCTGTCTTCGGCGCGGGGGCGGGGGGCTGCCCGTTTCAGGTAGGTGACGGTCACCGGAACTCCTCGGGCGCGGTTGGACTTGGACGGCCCGCAGCGGGCGGGCCATCGGCAGGGATGCGCGGGGCGTTGCCTGCGCCTTGTCTCAGAAAACCCCCGGAGGGGTCCGCGGGCAAGGGGCAAGTGGCGCCGCAGGCGGCGTGGCGCGCCAGCCTGTGCAGCAAAGCCACGCATTTGCCGCGGCTCGGGGCAGGGCGGCTTATCTGCGGATGCGGGTGAAACCGGGATCATAGGGCGACGGCGCGATCACCTCGGCCGGCACGCGCGCGCCGCAAAGATCAAGCTCCATCCGGCTGCCCTCTGTCGCATGTGCCGGATCGACAAAGGCCAGCGCCAGGTTCAGCCCGACCCGGTGGCCCCAGGCGCCGGAGGTCACGGTGCCCACCACCCGCGCGCCCTGCATCAGCGAAGCGCCGGGCGGGGCGGGCGCGTGGGTCGCGGCGATCTTCAGCGGCACCAGTTTCTTGCGCGGGCCCGCCTCTCGGTGCCCGAGAAGGGCGGTCTTGCCGATGAACGCGCCCTTGTCGGCCGTGACGAAGCGGGCAAGGCCGGTCTCGTAGGGATCGAACTCGGTGAGGATCTCGGCCTTCCAGTGCAGGAAACTCTTTTCCAGCCGCATCGATTCCACCGCCCGCGCGCCGAAGAGCCCCAGCCCATGCGCCGCCCCCGCCTTGCGCAGCGCCAGCCAGGCGGCCTGGAGCGAAGCGTTGGGCACATGGATCTCATAGGCCAGTTCGCCGGAAAAGCTGACCCCCAGCACCGTGGCCGGGGCGATGCCGATGAAACACTCGCGTGCCGAGAGCCAGGGAAATCCTTCGCGCGACCAATCGCCCCGCGCACAGGCGGAAAGCACCGCGCGCGCCTTGGGTCCGGCCAGAACGAGGATCGTCTGCGCCTCGGTCAGGCTGCGGATCTGCACGTCCTCACCCGGGTTCAGATGCGCGCGCAGCCAGTCCATGTCGTGACATTCGCTCGCCGCCGCCGCGCCGTACCAGATGCGCGCCGGGCCGCGGGCGCTGGCGGGCAGGGTGGCAAAGGTCGCCTCGGCCTTGAGCCTGCCCTGGTGGTTCAGAAGATAGCCCAAGCCGACCCGCCCCTCGCGCCGCGGCACCCGGCCGCAGGTCATGCGGTCGAGAAAGGCATGGGCGTCCGCGCCGGTGATCTCGATTCGGTTGAAGCCGTTGACCTCGCAGAGCCCGACGTCTTGCGCGACGCTCCGCACCTCCGCCGCCACCAGCTCGAAGGTCTCGTCGAACCCGAACCCCAAGGTCGGGTGGAAGTCAGGGGAGGGCTTGCGGTAGTCCATCCGCTCCCAGCCGTTGACCACGGTGAAGGCGGCGCCCTTGGCCTCGAGCAGCGGGGTCAGCGGCGTGGTGCGGGCGGGGCGGCCGGCGGGGCGCTCTTCCTGCGGGAAATGTAAGCGGAATTCGTTCTGGTAGTCCTCGATGGCCTTCAGCGCGGTCAGCTCGACATTGGCATGGGGGCCGAAGCGGCGCGGGTCGATCACCCAGGTGTCGTAGCAGGCCTCGCCCTGCACGATCTGCTGCGCCAGGAGCCAGCCGTGGCCGCCGCCTTCGCCCAGGCCTGCGCGCAGCCCGACGATGCAATAGGCATTGCGCTTGCCGGGGACGGGGCCGACCAGCGGCGCGCCGTCGATGGTATAGGTGATCGGGCCGTTGACCACCGAGTGAATGCCCACCTCGCGCAGCACCGGCATCCGCGCCATGGCGCCTTCCAGCACATCCATCACCCGGTCGAGGTCGTCGGGACAAAGCGCATTGGCGAAATTCGGGTCGATCCCGTCCAGCCCCCAGGGCTTGCAACCCTGCTCGTAGAAGCCCACCAGCAGCCCGGACTTTTCCTGCCGGCAATAATAGTCCGAGATCGGGCAGCGGATCAGCGGCATCCGGTGGCCGGCGTCGCGGATCGCGGCAATCTCCTCGGTCAGGAAATACTGGTGTTCCATCGCGGCCACGGGATGCTGCACCCCCATCATCGCGCCGACCTCGTTCACCCGGTAGCCGCCGGCATTGACCACGATGTCGCACGCGATGGCGCCTTTCGCGGTCTCGACCGTCCAGGTATCGTCGCGGTGCTGGGTCAGCCCGGTCACGGGGGTATGGCGATGGATCTCCGCCCCGGCCTTGCGGGCGCGGCGCGCAAGCGCCTGGCACAGCTGCGCCGGGTCGATGTCGCCGTCCAGCGGATCCCAGAGCCCGCCGAGCAGGTTCTCGGTCGAGATCAGCGGGTGGCGGCGGGCGCATTCGGCGGCGTCGATCACCTCGAACTCGACCCCCATGCCGCGCGCCATCGAGGCGAAATGGCGATAGCCCTGCATCTGCGCCTCGGTCCCGGCCAGCCTCAGCCCGCCGGTGCCGTGGTGGTAGTTGACCGGGTAGTCGGGGTCCGCGGCCAATTCGCGGTAAAGCGCGATGGAATGCGACTTCAGCCCGACCATGGTCTGGGTCATGCCGAAATTGGTCACCTGCGCCGCCGAATGCCAGGTGGTGCCGCTGGTCAGCTCGTCGCGTTCGAGCAGCATGACATCACTCCAGCCCTCCTGCGTCAGGTGATAGAGCGTCGAGCAGCCGGCGATGCCGCCGCCGATGACCACGACCCTGGTGCGCGTTTTCATGCCCTGCCTCCGTAATCGGCGTCTCGGGGAACAGCCCGGACCTTGGCGGTGCGGACTGCGGGACTGCCCCGCCCGGACAGCCCCGAGTGCGCCATGGGCTAGGCCGAGAAAGGCGCGGCGGCGCGGTCGGGCCGGACATGGAATTCTTTGCACAGCGCGTCTGATGTGCAAAGCTGAACCTCGTGGCGGGTGTCCGGTCGTAAGGCCAAGGGCGCCGCAGCCCCAGCAGAAAACGCGCAAAGCCGTGTCACGATACCAACCGGGAGCAACATGCATGAAACATCCAACCAAGGTCCTTCTCGCCGGAAGCCTCTTGGCGCTGACCTCCGGTGCCGCCTCGGCACAGGATCTCACCGTGGCCTATTTCCTCGAATGGCCGATGCCCTTCCAATACGCCAAGGCGATGGGCACCTATGAAGAGGAACTGGGCGTCGACATCAACTGGGTCAGCTTCGAGTCCGGCGTCAAGATGTCCGCCGCCATGGCCTCGGGCGATGTGCAACTGTCGGTCAGCCAGGGGGTGCCGCCCTTCGTCGTGGCCACCAGCGCCGGGCAGGACCTGCAGATCCTCGATGTCGCGGTCTCGTATTCCGAGAACGACAATTGCGTCGTCCGCTCCGAGCTCGAGATCGACAAGACCAATACCGAGGAACTGGCCGGCAAGAAGGTCGCCATTCCGCTGGGCACCGCCGCGCATTACGGCTTTCTGACCCAGATGGCGCATTTCGGCGTCGATGTCGCCTCGATGGACGTGGTCGACATGGATCCGCCCGATGGTGCCGCCGCCTTTGCCCAGGGCGCGATCGACATGTTCTGCGGCTGGGGCGGCGCGCTGGGGCGGGCCAAGGAATACGGCAACGTGCTGCTCAGCGGCGCCGAGAAGACCGAGATCGGCATTCTCGTGTTCGACGTGACCTCCGGCCCCGCCGGTTGGGTGGCCGAGAACAGCGATCTGGTGGCCGGGTTCCTGAAAGTCACCGCCGATGCCAATGCCATGTGGGCCGACGAGGCGAACCGGGCCGAGATGCTGCCCGTCATCGCCAAGGACGCCGGCATGGACGAAGCGGCCACCGAGGCCAACCTCGCCACCTTCGAGTTTCCGCCGGTGGACGAGCAGTTGAGCGCCAAGTGGCTGGGCGGCAATGCGCAGAGCTTCATGAAAGGTGTCGCCGACATCTTCGTCGAGGCCGGCAGCATCGACGGCGCGCTGGACACCTATGAAAACAACGTCAACACCGGCCCGCTGGAAACCGCGAGCCAGATGTAGCGCGACACCCGGGGCGGCAGGAATTGACCGCCGCCCCGTCGGATTGCGTGGCCCGTGCCGCGCGCTGATTTCAGATGACGGGAAACGCGATCCATGTCGGGATTGTCGATCGAGAATATTTCCATGCGGTTCGACCTGCCCAACGGCACCGCGGTTCAGGCCTTGCAGGATGTCTCGCTGCTGCTGAACAAGGGCGAGTTGATGAGCGTGCTGGGCCCCTCGGGCTGCGGCAAGACCACGCTGCTCAATATCGTCGCCGGCTTCCTCGCGCCGACCTCGGGGCAGGTGGTGCTGAACGGCCATGCGGTCACCGGCCCCGATGCCGAGCGTGGCATGGTGTTCCAGCAGGGCGCGCTGTTCGAGTGGATGGACGTGCGCGAGAATGTCAGCTTCGGCCCGCGCATGGGCGGCCAGACCGAGGCGCAATGGGGCGCGCAGGTCGACCACCTGCTCGATGTTACGGGGCTGGGCGATTTCAAGGACAAGGCCACCTATGAGCTTTCCGGCGGGATGCAGCAGCGCGTGGCGCTGGCGCGGTGCCTTGCCAATGACCCCGATGTCATCCTGATGGACGAACCGCTGGGCGCGCTCGACGCGCTGACCCGCGAGAAGATGCAAGGTCTCGTGCTGAAGCTCTGGAAGGAGACCGGCAAGACCATCATCCTGATCACCCATTCGGTGGAAGAGGCGATCCTGCTGGGCGAGCGTCTGCTGGTGATGGCGCCGCGCCCGGGGCGCATCCACGAGGAATACCGCCTGCCCTTTGCCGAGATGGGCGTCGGCGGCGACCTGCGCGAGGTCAAGACCGCGCCGGGCTATGCCGAGACCCGCGAGGAGATCCTCGAGATGATCTGGAACATGGAAGAGGAAATCATGGGCCGCACGGAGGACATGCAATGATCGGCGTGATGATCCTGCTGGTCTACGTGGCGATCTTCCTGGGCTCGTTCCTCGTGGTGCGCTTCTTCGTGCGCCGCTCGACCAGTGACTTCACCGCGCTCAAGACCGTGACCTTCGGCGATGAAAGCGCCGTCGCCTCGAACCGCATTGCCTCGGTGGTCTCGGTGGTCACCATCTTCCTGATCTGGGGGTCCTTCACCGGCTCGAACTGGGTGCCGGGCTTTCTTCATGCGCCGGGGCCTTTCGTCGGCGACACCTCCTTCGTCTACACAATCGAGACCGGGGACGGCACGCGCGACGATGCGACCGTCTTCGTGCGCGTGGCAGGCTTTGGCGAGCAGGCCGAGAAGTTCGAGGTCGATCCGGGCGAGGGCATTGCCAAGGATGATGCGGTGGCGATGCCGGCCTCGCGCTCCTCCACCATCCTGTTCGACCGCAACGACGAGGTGACGCGCAAGGACGGCGCGCAGGTGGTCGCCATCGACGGCGTGGCGATCGGCCCCGACAAGGCGATCCAGACCCCGGCGGGCCGTTTCGCGCTGACCGCCAAGGGCGCGATCAGCTATGCTCCGCCGCGGGGGTTGCAGATGGAGCCGATCTGGCTGCCGCCCCCCGAAGCGGTGGTCGGGCGGCTGATCGAGATCGCCGACGAGGGCTACCGCGACAGCACGTTGTGGAATCACCTGGGCTATTCGCTGTTCCGGGTGATCGCGGGCTTCCTGTTCGGTGCGCTGCTGGGCATCCCGCTGGGCTATGCCATGGGGTTGTCGGACTGGTTCCGCGGCTGGTTCGAGCCGATCGTGGAATTCATGCGGCCCGTCCCGCCGCTGGCGCTGATCCCGCTGGTGATCATCTGGTTCGGCATCGGCGAGACCGGCAAGATCATCCTGCTGTTTCTCGCCTCGCTCTGGATCATGGCGATTTCGGCGCGCGCCGGGGTCTCGGGGGTGAATATCTCCAAGGTCCACGCGGCCTATTCACTGGGCGCCAGCAAGTTCCAGATCATGCGCCATGTCATCATGCCCAACTCGCTGCCCGAGATCTTCACCGGCGCGCGGGTGGCGATGGGCGTCTGCTGGGGCACGGTGGTGGCGGCGGAACTGGTGGCGGCCTCGGAAGGGGCGGGCATGATGATCATGGTGGCGTCGAAATTCCAGCTGACCGACATCGTGCTGATGGGGATCATCCTGATCGGCGTGATCGGCTTCGGCATCGACGTGCTGATGCGCAAGGCGGAAAACTGGCTGGTGCCGTGGAAAGGCCGCAGCTGAGTCAGCCGGGGGCCGCCGCGGCCAGCGCCTCCTTGAGGGCGCGCACCGCGGGCGCATCGGCCTGGCCCACGCGCGACACCAGCCCGATGGCGCGCGTGACCGGCGGCGCGCCGATCGGGCGCCAGCCGACAAGGTCGGCCGAGCGCCCGGCCAGCGCCATCCGGGGCAGCGGTGCCACGCCGATGCCCCGCGCCACCAGGTCGAGCGCCGAGGTGGTGCGCCCGACCTCGTAGGTCCAGCGCAGCGGCGTGCGGCTGCGCGCCAGCGCCTCGTCGATCAACAGCCGGTTGCCGGTGCCGCGGGCCGGAAGGATCAGCGGCTCATCCGAAAGATCCTGCCAACTCAGCGTCGTGCGCGCCGCCAGCGGATGGTCCTGCGGCAGGGCCAGCACCATGGGGTCGTTGAACAGCAGGGTGAACTCGGTCACCGGTTCCAGCATCGGGATCGAGCAGATGCCGAAATCCGCCTCGCCCTGGGCCACCGCTTCGGCCACCTCGTTGGCGGCCAGATCCAGCAGCCGGATGCGGCTGGCATGGCCCGCGGCGCGAAACGCCCGCAGCGCCGGGACGATAAGCGCCGCGATCACCGTCGGGATGGTGGCCAGCGTCACGGTCTGCGCCCGCTGGTGGGCAAAGGCCGCGTTTTCGTCGCGCATCGCCAGCGCGGTTTCCTGCGCGTCCTGCAGGATGGTCTCGGCGCGCAGTTGCAGCCGCTTGGCGGCCAGCGTCGGGCGCACCTCGCGGGTGGTGCGGTCGAAGAGCGTGGTGCCCAGCGCCTCTTCCAGCTTGCGAATGCGCCGGGTGACCGAGGATTGCGACAGGTTCAACCGCTCGGAGGCAAGGTGGAACGAGCCGGTGTCCTTGACCGCCAGAAAGGCCTCGAGATCGAAGAAGTCGAAATTGATCCGCATGGCGCATTAATCCGCGAGAATTCAGCATTAGTCAAATCAATCGCCGCTTGCTAAGCCTTGTATCAAACGAGGAGACACCCATGCAAAGCGATCCCGACATCGTCGTCATCGGCGGCGGCAATGCGGCCCTCTGCGCGGCGATCACCGCCGCCGAAGCCGGGGCGCGCGTGCTGATCCTGGAAACCGCGCCCAAGCCTTACCGCGGCGGCAATTCCCGCCACACCCGCAACTTCCGCTGCATGCATTCCGGCCCGCTGGGGCCCTTGGTCGAAAGCTATTCCGAAGAGGAATATTTCGCCGACCTGATGAAGGTGACCGATGGCAAGACCGACGAACACCTTGCCCGGCTGGCCATCCGCAGCTCCGAGGAGTGCCTGCCCTGGATGGAGGAACACGGCGTGCGCTTTCAGCCCTCGCTCTCGGGCACGCTGTCGCTGGCGCGCACCAATGCCTTCTTCCTGGGCGGCGGCAAGAGCTTGGTGAACGCCTATTACCGCACCGCAGCGGGGCTGGGGGTCGAAGTGCTCTATGAGGCCGCCGTGACCCACCTGGAGCTTGACGGCGACCTGGTCACCCGGGTCGATTACACCCATGAGGGCGCGGCAAAGAGCGTCGCGCCGAAGTCGGTGGTGGTGGCCTCGGGCGGGTTCCAGGCCGATACCGACTGGCTGGCGCGGGCCTGGGGACCGGCGGCCAAGAACTTCCTGATCCGCGGCACGCCCTACAACCGCGGCATCGTGCTGGCCGACCTGCTCGAGCAGGGCATCGGCCAGGTGGGCGACCCCACCCAATGCCATGCCGTCGCCATCGACGGGCGCGCGCCGAAGTTCGACGGCGGCATCGTCACCCGGCTCGACTGCGTGCCGTTTTCCATCGTGGTCAACAAGGACGCCGAGCGTTTCTATGACGAAGGCGAGGATGTCTGGCCCAAGCGCTATGCGATCTGGGGCCGGCTGGTGGCGGCGCAACCCGACCAGGTGGGCTATGTCATCATCGACGCCAAGTCGCTGGAATTGTTCATGCCTTCGGTCTTTCCGCCGATCAAGGCCGACACGCTCGAGGGGCTGGCCGAGAAGATGGAGCTGCCGCCCGAGAGCCTGCGCGCCACGGTGGACGAATTCAACGCCGCCTGTGGCGATACCTCGGGCTTTCATCCCACCGAACTCGACGGCGTCAGCACCACAGGCCTCACCCCGCCCAAGACCAACTGGGCGCGGCCCATCACCGAGCCGCCGTTCTACGGCTATTCGCTGCGCACCGGCGTGACCTTCACCTATCTCGGGCTGAAGGTCGACGAGACCGCGCAATGCTCGGTCGGCGACCGCCCGGTCCGCAACCTCTGGGCCGCGGGCGAGACCATGGCCGGCTCGATCCTCGGCCAGGGCTATCTTGCCGGGTTCGGCATGACCATCGGCACGGTGTTTGGCCGCATTGCAGGCAAGGAGGCCGCAGCCCATGCAAATTGATTTCCTCAACGAGGCCCGCCGCCAGGCCGAGATCTGCAACGCCTGCCGCTACTGCGAAGGCTATTGCTCGGTCTTTCCCGCTCTCCACCGCGAGCGCGCCTTTTCCGATGGCGACCTGACCCAGCTTGCCAACCTCTGTCACAACTGCCGCGGCTGCTATTACGCCTGCCAGTACACCGCCCCGCATGAGTTCGACCTGAACCTGCCAAAGATTCTGGCCGAGGTGCGGCAGGAAAGCTGGAAGGATCACGCCTGGCCGCGCGGCTTTGCCGAGCTTTTCGACCGTTCCGGCGTGCTGCTGGCCACCGGGCTGGTGCTGGGCTTTGCGCTGATGTTCGTCCTGGCCCAGACGCTGCGGCCGGAATCCGGCGCGGGGTTCTATGCCTATATGTCGCACAACCTGATGGTGGCGGTGTTTGCCCCGGCCTTCCTTCTGCCGCTGCTGGCGATTGCCATTTCGCTGCGCGGCTACTGGCGGACGGTGGGCGGCGGCTCGCTGCGGCTGGGCGATCTCTGGGAGGCCACCAAGTCGGCGGGCCGGATGAAGAACCTCACCGGCGGCCACGGCGACGGTTGCAACTTCGAGGACGAGGACCGCTTCAGCCAGGCGCGGCGGCATTTCCACCAGGCGGTGCTCTATGGCTTCCTTTTGTGTTTCGGCGCGACCTCGGCCGGGACGCTGATGCACTACCTGCTGGGGATGGAGGCGCCTTACGGCTTCTTCAGCCTGCCCAAGCTCTTGGGCGTGCCGGGCGGCATCCTGCTGTGCATCGGCACCGCCGGGCTGGCCTGGCTGAAGACCAAGGCCGACCGCAATCTCGGCGCGCCCAAGGCATGGGGTGGCGAGATGGCCTTCGTCCTGCTGCTGTTCTTCATCGGGCTGTCGGGGCTGGTGCTCTATGCCGCGACCGGCACCACGGCGGTGGGCTGGCTCTTGCCGCTGCACCTGGGCGCGGTGCTGAGCTTCTTCCTGCTCACGCCCTATTCCAAGATGGCGCATGGCTTCTACCGCATGGCGGCGCTGACCCGGGAGGCCTCGGTCAGCCGTCCCGCCCCGGTGCAGGCGCTGGCCGCCGACACCGAACGCGCCAATCGCACCTGACACGCAATGTCCCCGGCCGGTCGCCCCGCGCGACCGGCCGTTTCGCTGTCCGGCGCCGCGCGGCAGGGGGCCGATGCCCTCTGGCCAGCCCGCGCCCCTGGCGCTATGAAGCCGGGCATGACCGAGACCTTGCCCCCGTGCCCCGAATGCGCCTCGACCTATACCTACCCGACGGACGCCCTGCTGACCTGCCCGGAATGCGGCCATGAATGGGCGCCGGGGTCCGAGGGTGCCGCGCCTGCCGAAGTGCGCGACAGCGTCGGCAACGTGCTGAGCGACGGCGATACGGTGACGGTGATCAAGGATCTCAAGCTCAAGGGGTCGTCCACCGTGGTCAAGGTCGGCACCAAGGTGCGCAATATCCGGCTGGTCGACGGCGATCACGACATCGACTGCCGGGTTCAGGGCATCGGCCAGATCGGCCTGAAGTCGAAATTCGTCCGCAAGGTGCTGTGAGCCGGGCGCAGGCCAGCCCGCCGCAGGTCTAACCCGCGCGGCCCTGCGCCGCGCGCGCGACCGCGGCGACGAAGACCGAGGGCAGGGCGGGCTTGTTGATCACCGGCGCCTTGGGCCATCCGGCGCCGCGCAGCAGGGCGATCTGGCCGGAGTGATAGACGAAGGGGATGCCCGCGCCCGCCAGCCGCTGCGCCACCGCCAGCGAGACATCCTTGCCCAGCGTCACATCAAGCACCGCCGCGGTGATCGGCTGGCCGGACAGAAGCTCAAGCGCCTGGGCCACGGTCGCGGCGGGGCCGACGACCTCGGCGCCCGCCTCGCGCAGGGTTTCGGCCAGATCCATCGCGATCAGGAAATCGTCCTCGACGACCAGGATCTGTTGATGTTCAAGCTGCATTACCCGTGGTGTCCCGATCCTTCATGGCGCGCAGGGGGGCAACGCCGCGGCGCCGCGCTTGTTCCGTCCTGCGCCGACCGACGCACGCTCATCGCGGATGCGCAAGCTCGGCGGTCCATCGCAACCCGTCCGGCGCGAAGGCCAGCGCGACCTCGGCGCCCAGTTTCTGCGCCACGAAATCCCGGATCACCGTATGGCCGAAGCCGGTCTTTTCGGGCGCGGTGACCGGCGGGCCGCCCTGCTCGGTCCAGCTCAGGCGCAGCACGCGGGTGGCGTCGCGCGTGGCGATCTGCCAGGCGATGCGCACCTTGCCCTGCGGCACCGACCAGGCGCCGTACTTGACGCAATTGGTCGACAGCTCGTGCATCGCCAGCCCGAGCACCTCGGCCTCGACACTGTTGAGCGAGACCTCGGGGCCGTCGATCTCGAGCCGGTCGCCGCCGAAGTCGAAGGCCTCGAGCTGCCGGTCGATCAACTCGCGCAGCGAGGCGCCGGCCCAGCCCTGGTTGACCAGCAGATCGACCGATACGGCCAGCCCGTTGAGCCTTTGCTCGAACAGCGCGCGGAAGTCCTCGAGCGAGCGGGCCGAGCGCGCGGTCTGGCGGGCGATGGCGCTGACCACCGCAAGCTGGTTCTTCGAGCGATGGGACAATTCGTGCATCAGCACGGTCTGGTGCTCCTGCGCCGCCTTGCGGTCGCTGACATCGCGGAACACGTAGATCAGGTAGGCCGGCGCGCCCGCGTCATTGCGCTGCAACCCCACGCTCACATCCCACCAGGCGGTGTTGCCGTCGGCGCAGAGGTGCCGCGCCTCGTATTGCAGGGTGGAGGTCTCGCCCGACAGGAGGGCCGCGACGGTGGCGGGGTCCCGGGGGCGGTCCTCGGGGTGCAGCAACTGGTCCAGCCTGCATTGCAGCAGCGCGTCGCGGCCGTAGCCCGACATGGCGCAGAGCCGGTCGTTGACCTCGAGCCAGGTGCCGTCCAGCGCCAGGTGCGCGATCCCGACCGAGGCGTTCTCGAAAGTGCCGCGAAACCGCTGCTCGCTCTCGCGCAGCGCGGCCTCGAAGTGCTGGCGCTCGGACAGGTCGTAGAAGTGACAGACGACGCCGGGCCGCCCGTCGGGCAGGGTCATGCGCTCGATCTTCCAGTCATAGGCCTCGACCTGGTCGGTGTCGTGGCGATTGCTCACGGTGTCGGGCGCATGGAAGGCCTCGCCGGTTGCCAGCGTGTGGCGGAACAGGGCGATGAAGTCGCTGGCCACCGGTTCGGGCCAGATGATCCGCAGGGCCTCGGCGAAGTCGCGGCCAATCAGGGGGCGGACGTTGGCAAAGACCTTCTGCGCGCCGGTGCTGACCTGGGCAATGCGGAAATCCGCATCGACCGCATAGATCCCGAAGGGCGAATCGTTGACCAGTTGCGTCAGGCTGGCATTGGCCGCGCGCAGCGACCGCTCGGCTTCCTTGCGGGCGGAAATATCGCGCACGATCTTCGAGACGCCGACGATCCGGCCCGCCGGGTTGCGGATCGGCGAGGGGGTCAGCGACACCTCGAGATGGGTGCCGTCCTTGTGCTGGCGGATGGTCTCGACCGCCTGCAGGGTTTCGCCCGCGCCGACCCGGCGCATGAGCATCGCCTCCTCGGCACGCTTTTCGAGCGGCACCAGGCAAAGCGCGCTCTGGCCCACGATCTCCGGCGCGGTATAGCCGAACATGCGCTCGGCGCCCTCGTTCCAGCTGGTCACGTTGTCGGCCAGGTCCTTGGAATAGATCGCATCGGTCGAGGAGGACACGATGGCCGCGAGATGGGCGCTGACCTCCTCGGCGCGGACCCGCCACTCGATCTCGGAGCTCAGCGAGCGGATCTTGCGGTTGAGATGCTCGAAGGCGGATTTGCCTAGGGCCTCGGGCTGAAGCCGCAGGATGACCAGCGCGCCGCCTTCGGGCCCCGGACCGGCAGCGCCGCCGTGGCAGTTCCAGGTCCGGGGTGTCCCGTCAACGGTGGTCAGCGCGATCCGGCCGGGCAGGGGCCCGCGGGTGCGCGCGCAACGCGCCAGGAACTTCGCCAGCACCTCGGGCGCGGCGCTGATCCGGCGCAGATCGCTGCCCGGCTCCAGGTCGGGATGGGCGCGCCGGAACGGCGGGTTGGTCGCCCGGACAAGGCCCGCCGATGTGACCAGCAGGCAGGCGCGGGGATCGGACGCCAGAAGCGTCTCGAAGGCGCTCTCGATGCTATTCTCGGGATGCGAAGTATTCACGTCCGTCCACCTCTCTGGCCGCCTTGCCGTGTTCGAGATGCACCACCACCCGGCATTCCCCATGTCCCGCCGCGATCGTGCGCTGAAGCTCGACCTTGGCATATCCCAGGTTCTCGGCGGCAATGCTTCCGAAGACATTCGATGTCATCATGCACATCGACGGGCGGCCCAGCACCTTGTCGCCGAAGGGACAGGCCCGGTTGCCCAGCACGATGCGGTCGTCGCTCTGCGCGATGACGTGGAACTGGCCGCCGATCCGGCGTTTCAGATCGACGAGGACCTCGGCCACCTGGTCGCGCGACAGACGCTCGACATCGAGCGCGGCGCGATAGGCCTGGCCGATGCTTTCGCCGATGGTGGTGCCGACGATGCTGATGAAGCCCGAGGCGTCTTCCAGCCCGACCACATCTTCGAGCGTGCCGGACAATTCGCGAATGAGGGTGCGCATGAACAGGTCGCGATCGAGATCGACCTCTGCCGATGGGATGTCCGTCTTCGACCCGCTCATTCTGCCGCCCTTGTTGCCGCGCTCTGTCGAAGGTCGCCCGGGGTGGATCTTGAGAATTGGCGGACGCGCTCCGATTGTCCGCATGTTCTCGCCAATGGCGGATTATCGCAAGAGTGTTCTTCGCGCCGGCGGCGAAACCCGGGCCTTGCGCGCGCCCCGGCCGGGCCTTTCGGCCCCGGTCAGGCGGGGGGTTCGGGGACAAGCGCCAGGGCCTCGACCTCGACGCGGAATTCCGGCCGGGTGAAGCCGCTGACGATCAGCAGGGTCGAGGCCGGCTTGACCGCCAGATCCCGCACCCAGCGGTCGCGCACCGCCATGTAGGCGGCCATGTCCTCGCGCCGGGTGACATAGCCGGTAAAGCGCAGCACATCGGCGATCTCGGCGCCGCCCGCGCGCAGGATGGCGTGGATATTGGCGAAACAGATCTCGGCCTGGGCGGCGGTGTCCTCGGGGATGGTGCCATCGGCCGCAAGGCCCAGCTGGCCGGAGGTGACGATCAGCCCGCCGGCGCGCGTGCCATGGGAATAATCGCCGAAGGGTGCGGCCAGCGCGGCCGGGGTGAGGGGGGTCATGCCGCGCGCTCCACCTGCATCAGCCCGCAGCGGATGAGGAAAAGCTGCGTCACTTCCTCGGTGATGCGGCCGGCGTCCAGCGGCGCCTGCGGCGCGACGCCCATCAGCACCCGGGTCTGCACCTCGTATTCGGCATAGTGCTGGGTCACCGCCCACATGTGGATCTGGAACAGCAAGGGATCGACCGGCGCGATCCTTCCTTCGGCGATCCACTTGCGGATCACCGCCGAGGCTTCCTCGGTGGCGGCCCTCAGCCGGTCCCAGTGCTCGGCCATCTCGGGCGCGCCGCGCGCCATTTCATTGACGAAGAGCCGCGAGAACTCGGGATGCTCCAGCGCATGGCGCACCTTGCGGGCGATATAGTCGCGGATCGCGGTTTCCGGATCGTCGCCGGAGGACGAGATGAAGAACAGCGAGCGCCACTCCGAGAAGATATGGCCGAGGATCTCCTGGTAGAGGTCTTCCTTGCTGGAAATGTAGTAATGCAGCTGCGCCTTGGTGATCCCGGCGGCATCGGCAATGGCCTGGGTCGAGGTGCCGGCCAGCCCGTTGCGGGCAAATTCCTGCAGCGCGCCCTCGCGGATGGCATCCCGGATGCGGCTGCGTTTTTCCTTGGCGACGCTCATCGGCTCCCCCTTCGTTCGGCCCGCACCCGGCGCGGTGCTGCCAGAAAGTGCCTGCGGGAGGGCACCCCCCGCAGGCCGTGATACCCTTGCGGGTCTACTGACCGGTCAGGCTTGCCTTGATGTCAAGCCCGTGGCCCTTGTTGACAAAGCGGGTGTCGGCCACCTTGGAGAGGTCGACCGCGCCCTCCTCGATGATGCCGCTGGCGACCGCGAGGTCATGGAAGGCCTTGATGCGGTCTTCGTCCATGGCGCCGATGCCGTTTTCCAGCGCCTCGCCGACATCGATGATGCCCAGCGCCTCGAACTGCGCCATTTCCTTGTCCAGCTTCTCGACCGTCATCTCCGGGTTGGCGGCGATGATCGCCTCGTAGGCGGCGCTGCGGTCGCCGTAGAGATAGGTGTACCAGCCCTCGATCGAGGCATCGACGAAGCGCTGCACCAGGTCGGGGTTCTCGTCGATCAGCTGCTGGCGGGTCTCGATGGTCGAGGCATAGGTGTTGTAGCCGTGATCGGCCAGCAGGAAGGTATCGACCTGGGCCCCCTGTTCGGCGGCATAAATCGGCTCGGCGGTGCCATAGGCCTGCTGCACGATGGTCTCGTCGCTGAGGAACTGCGCGAGGTTGAAGCCATAGGGGCGCAACTGCTCATCCTTGAAGCCCTTGGATTTGACCAGCCACTGCCAGAAGCTGAACTGCCCGTCCTTGCCGATCAGCACGGTGGGGGCCGAGGCGAGGTCGTCGAAGCTGGCGTATTGGCCCTTGTGGGCGATCAGCGCCTGCGGGTCCTTCTGATAGATCGCCGCGACCACCGTGGTGGGGATGCCGTTGCGCACGTTGTCGAAGGACAACAGCAGGTTGCCGGTCATCAGGAAGTCCAGCCGCCCGGCGGGCAGCATGGGCCGGTTGTTGACCTGCGGGCCGCCGGGGCGGATCTCGACGTCGAGACCGTATTTCTCGTAGGTGCCATCGGCCAGCGCCTGGTAATAGCCGCCGTGCCCGCCCTGGGCGAGCCAGTTGGTGCCGAAGACCACCTTGTCCTGCGCCCAGGCCGCGCCGGCGAGGCAAAGACCGCCGATGGCGGCAAGGGCTGTGGTGAAAGTTCTCATGCTGTTTCTCCGTGTTGAAGGGGGGTGAGCGGTCGCGCCATGTCGGCGCTCCAGCCCCGTGTTTTCCCGGGGTTCATCAGGCCGTGCGGATCGGCCCGTTTCTTGAAGTTGATCTGGCTGTCGTCGATCTCCTTCATGCCGCCATCCTCGATGGTGACGACATGCGGATCGAAGATGGTGCAGCCGTCCTTTTCCTCGATCTCGGCAATGACGCGGTAGGTCTCCTCCTTGCTGCGAAAGCGCAGCAGGGGCAGGGCGAAGATCTGGATCTCGCCCTCCAGCCGCGCCAGTTCGTGGTGCCAGTACATCTCGTCGCCGTAGCGCTCCATCTGGCGCATCACCAGCGCCGGGTCGAAGGGGCGGGGATAGGCCACCTGAAGATAGGTCCAGCCCTTGTCGACCTTGAGCGCCTGCAGCGTGGTGTGGTTCCAGCCGCACTCATAGGCCGGTTGCAGCCCCGCCGCGCGGATCTCGGGCTTGGTCATGGCGAAGGAGATGCGCCCGCCATGGGCCTCGGCCTCGGCCTTGAAATGCTCCATCTCGGCGGGGGCGACCATGGCGAAGACCGCGTCGCGATCCTCGGGGAAGAGCTCGCCGAACTTGGTGTAATAGGGCGCGAACCGCCGCTCGACCGTGGTCAGCAGGTAGCAGTCCAGCCCGGTCTTCTGGGCATGGGTGGCGAAATCCAGCGCCTTGTCATAGCCGTCGAAGAGCGCCGCGGTATGGATCCAGTCGGTCGCCGGGGTCAGCGCGAGACCCATCTCGATCACGATGCCATTGGTGCCATAGGCGTGCTGCACCTTCTGGATCTCGTCGCCCTCGAGGGTGATGATCTGCGGCTCGGCCTCGACCGTCACCACCTTGACGTAGGAGACATTGCCCGGATCGCGCAACATGCCGTGGCGCAGCGAGCCGATGCCGCCCGAGCCGCCGGCAATGAAGCCGCCGATGGTGGCCATCTGCCGGGTCGAGGGGTACATCAGCAATTCCTGCCCGGTCTCGCGCGCGGCATCGTCCAGCCGCGAGATCCGCGCCCCGGCCTCGACCCGCACATGGCCCTCGGTGATCTCGAGCACCCGGTCCAGCCGGGTCAGGTCCATGATCACGCCGCCCTCGAGCGGCACGCATTGGCCGTAGTTGCCGGTGCCGCCGCCGCGCAGGGTCAGCGGCACCTGGTGGCGCGCGACAAGGGCCGCGACGCGCATCACCTCCTCGCGGTCCTGCGGCATGACGACCAGCTCGCCGCGCAGGTCCTTGAGTTCCTCGTTGAGGATCGGGCTGTACCAGAAATAATCGCCCGAACGGGCATCGAGGGTCTTCTGGTCGTCGCGGCAGCGGATGCCGTCCAGCGCGGCCATGAAGGCCTGCTTGTCCCAGGTCTTGCTCATCTTCTGTCTCCTATGGTGTCTTGCAGCGCCTGCCCCGCGCGCCAGATGGTCCGGCGGGCCCCGGGGCGGCAGATCACGTCCGTCAGGTCGGTGGCGTCGAAATGGATGAAACTGGCCGGGCCGCCTTCGGTCAGCGAATGGTCATGGCCCAGCCAGTGCGCCGGTCGGGTGGTGACCGCCTCCAGCCAGTCCTCGGGGGCGAGGTGGCCCATCATCACCGCCATGCGCAGCACCTCGATCAGGTCGTAATCGCCATAGGGAAAGAACCCGTCCTGCACGTTGTCCGACCCCAGCATCACCGGGATCCCGGCGGCATGGGCCTCTTGCAGGGGCGCCAGACCGCGCAGGCGCGGGGTGCGGCCTTCCTGCGCGTCCTGCAGGTAGCTGTTGGCGCCGGGCAGCACGCAGAGCGCAACCCCGGCGTGCGCGGCGCGCTCGAGCAGGCGGGCGACCTCGTCCGCATCGCGCACCGAGAGCGCGCAGCCATGGCCGCAGAGCACCCGGCCCGCCATGCCGCGCCGTTTGGTCTCGGCGATCACCGCGTCGATACCGCGGGCCTCGGGCTCCAGCCCCTCGTCGACGTGGAAATCCAGCTCCAGATCGTGCCGCTCGGCCAGGTCGAACAGCCGCGCGACCCGCGCCTCGAGATCGTCGTTGCAGTAGATGAAGGCGCCCAGCACGCCGCCCGCGCGCTTCACCTCCGGCGCGATCTCGGCGGCAAAGCCGTCCAGCATGTCCAGCCCGGTGAGGGTGGAGAGTTGCAGATCGACCCGCCCGCGCCAGTCCTCGGCCAGGTCGCGCAGCACCGGCCAGGCCAGCGGCGCCGCGCGCAGCGGCCAGTCGAGATGCGTGCGCATCACCGCCGTGCCGTGGCGATAGGCGCGCTCCAGCGCGCGGCTGGCGCGGGCGCGCAGATCGGCCTCGGTCCAGCGCGCGGCATCCTCGCCCATCATCTCGATGGCATCGAAAAGCGAGGCGGCGCGGCGCGGCATCCGCGCGATCGTCATCGTCTTGTCGAGATGCACATGGATGTCGGCCATCAGCGGCATCACCAGCCCGCCACCGCCCTGCGCCGATGGGCTGAGCGCGGTGATCCTTCCATCGCGATGCGCCAGGTCCCAATGCCCGTCACGCCCGGCAAGGGTCAGGCCGGTCAGCATGCTGCCGGCCTGGGGGGAGGGGGTCATGGTCCTCACCGTTCGCGCTTGATTTCGCTCTCGTGCCAGTGGCCCAGCACGGCGCGCGACAACCAAGAGGTGACGAGGAAGATGATGATGCCCAGCAGCGACACCAGGAAGAGCGCGGCGAACATCCGCGGGATCTCGTTGCGGAAGCTGGATTCGAGGATGCGCGAGGCCAGCCCGGTGTTCTGCCCCGCGGTGCCGGCAACGAACTCGGCCACCACCGCGCCGATCAGCGCCAGACCGCCGGCGATCTTCAGCGCGGCCATGAAATAGGGCAGGGCCGAGGGCACCAGCAGGTAGCGCAGGCGTTGCAGCGGCGTCGCCTGGTAGAGGCTGAACAGGTCGCGCAGGTTGTGATCGGCGCTGCGCAGCCCGATGGCGGTATTCGACAGGATCGGAAAGAAGGCGACGATCCAGGCACAGATCAGCAGCGCCACGAAGGTATTGCTGACATAGATCAGGATCAGCGGCGCGATGGCCACCACCGGCGTCACCTGCAGGATGACGGCAAAGGGAAAGAGGCTCATCTCGACCGGCCGCGACAGGGCAAAGAGCATGCCCAGCGCCACGCCGCCGACGATGGCCAGCGCCAGCGACATCAGCGTCAGCTTGACGGTGAAGGCGGCGCTCTGCATCAGGCTCGACCAGTCGGTGACCAGCGTCTTGGCGATCAGGCTGGGCGCGGGGATCAGGTAATGCGGCACCTCGTTGTACCACACCAGGAATTCCCAGAGCCCCACCGCCAGCAGGATCGCGGTGATCGGCAGGATGATGCGCAACTGCTTCTCGCGGCGCTCGCGCCGGATCTGCGGGCTGTTGGCCGGGGTGATCGCATCGGCCCCGGGGCTGGACTCAATGATTGAGATCGACATTGTGAAGTGTCCCTTCCAGTGCGCTGCTGACCTTCTTGCAGGTCTCGGTGAATGCGGACGACATGCGGTAGTCGACATTGCGCGGATAATTGTCGGGCAGCGGGATGTCGTGGACGACGCGGCCCGGGCGCGCGGCCATGACGACGACGCGGCTGGACAGGTAGACGGATTCGTAGACCGAATGGGTCACGAAGATCACCGTCAGCCCATGGCTTTCCCAGAGCGACAGAACCTCGTCGTTGAGCTTCGACCGGGTCATCTCGTCCAGCGCGGCGAAGGGTTCATCCATCAGCAGCAGCTTGGGCCGGGTCACCATGGCGCGGGCGATCGACACCCGCATCCGCATCCCGCCCGACAATTCGCGCGGGTAGGACCTGGCGAAATTGGCCAGCCCGACCATCGACAGCACCTCTTCGACGCGGGTGCGGGCCTCGGCCTTGTTCACCCCGTGCAGCTTCAGCGGCAGGTAGACATTGTCATAGACATTGGCCCAGGGCATCAGCGTGGCTTCCTGGAAGACATAGCCGATGTCATTGCCGTCACTGCCCGAGCCTGCCGGGTGGCCATTGACGGTGATCGACCCGCGCGAGACCGAGAGCAGCCCCGAGATCATCTTGAGCGCCGTGCTCTTGCCGCAGCCCGAGGGGCCGAGGAAGCTGACGAATTCGCCCTGGTTGATGTTGAGCGACATGTCGCGCACCGCGACCGTGCCATTGCCGAAGACCTTGTCGACATCGCGCATCGCGATGAGTTCGCCCTGATCGGCGTTTTGGGATGGATCGTTCATTCAGAAAGCCTCCGGGGTTTGGTCGAGCCAGCTCAGCGGCAGGCTGTCGATCTCGGCCATGGCCTCGACCAGCCGCGCGACGGCGTGATCGAGGGTCGCTTGGCCTTTCGCGGCGCTGGCCAGATGCGCCTCGCCGCAGGCGCCCGCGGTATTGAGATCCTGGGTCTTCCAGCCGGGCTTGGCGGCGCGGCCCAGCCCGATATGGGTGAAACGCTCGGCCAGGTCCTGGCCGCGCGAGCGGAAGTCCTGCGCCAGTTCCATGTCGACATTGTCGGGGTCCAGCGCCAGCATGACCGAGGTTTCCATGTCGCCGGCGTGGATGCCGTGGCTGCGCTCGGTCTCGGAAAAAAGCCCCTCGGGCAGGCCGAAGCCGAACCAGTTGACCGAAAAGCTCATCATGTTCCGCGTCACCCGCAACTCGCGCGCGGCAAGGTCCATGGCGGGGATATTGCCGCCGTGACCGTTGAGAAAGACGATCTTGCGCACCCCGGCGCGGGCGACGCTAGCGCCGATCTCGGTCAGCACCCGCAGAAAGGTGTCGCCAGAAAGGGTCAGCGTGCCGGGAAAGTCGATGTGCTCGTCGCTCTTGCAGACCGCCTGGGTGGGCAGGATCAGCGCCGGGCTGTCCTCGGGCAGCGCCTCGGCGAGGCGCCGGGCAATGGCGGTGACGGTGCAGCTGTCGACCGACATCGGCAGGTGCGGCCCGTGCTGTTCGATGGCGCCGATGGGCTGCACGGCAATCAGCCGCGCATGGTCCAGCCGGGCAAAGGCATGGCGCGAATACTCGGCCCAGAACCGTTTCATCTGGCGGCCACCAAGAATAATTGCGGCAATTTGATGCAAGTCATTTTGTCCTCCCTGCCCAAAGGTTAGTCATTTTCATATCAATTGGTCAAACTATTTGGTAGGTTTTCGCAAGCCGCTGAGATCAGGCGCTTAAACCCAATGCCCGAACGCCGGGCCGCCGCGAATCGCCGGCGGGTGCGCATCCGGCACCCGGCAGAAGGCGCGGCTCAGACGAGGCGGGCCATGCCGCCCTTGACCCGCCGGATCGGGATCGAGGATTCGATATTGGCCACCCCCTTGATGGTGGTCAGCCGGGCGGTCAGGAAGCGCTCGAATTCGTCCAGATCGCGCACCGAGACCCGCAGAAGGTAGTCGCGGGTGCCGGTCATCAGCCAGCAATCCACCACCTCGGGGCAAAGCGCGATCTCGCGCTCGAAGCTGACCAGCCGGTTGTCGACCTGGTGCTCGAGCTTGACCGAAACGAAGATGTTCATCGCAAAGCCCAGCCTGCGCTCGTCGATGCGGGCGCTGTAGCCCTGGATGATGCCCTTGGATTCCATGATCCGGATGCGGCGCGAACAGGGCGAGGGCGAGAGGCCGACGCGGTCGCTCAGCTCCTGGTGCGAGAGGCGGGCGTCCTGTTGCAACTCGTGCAGGATCCTCAGGTCGATGGCGTCGATATCGGAAGGCATGGGGGAAATCCTTGGCAGGGATAGGCGTGAAATGCCGGATCAGGGGCGAAACCGGCCAATCCGAGCGGCGATCTTGGCGGATTTGGCTGCTTCTGCCAATCCCTTGGCGCTAGGCTGGCCGCAACGAGGAGAACGACATGACCCTGACCGACACGATGTCCCGCCACGACCCCGATCCGGCGGAAACCCGCGAGTGGATCGACGCGCTGGAATCCCTGACCGAGGTCGATGGCCGGGCGCGCGCGCAATTCGTGCTTCACCGCGTGCAGCAGGAGGCCCGGCAGCTGGGCGTCACCACCGCCGGTCTGCCCTATTCGGCCTATCGCAACACCATCCCGGTGAAGCAGCAGCCCGCCTATCCCGGCGACCTTGCGCTCGAGGAACGCATCACCTCGATCATCCGCTGGAACGCGCTGGCCATGGTGGTGCGCGCCAACCGCGCCTATGGCGAATTGGGCGGGCATATCGCCTCCTATGCCTCGGCGGCCGAGATCTTCGAGGTGGGTTTCAACCACTACTTCCACGCCAAGAGCGAGGATCACGGCGGCGACCTGGTCTATTTCCAGCCGCATTCCGCCCCCGGCATCTATGCCCGCGCCTTCCTGGAGGGGCGGCTGTCGCAGGAGGATATCGCCAATTACCGCCAGGAGGTGCCGGGGCAGGGGCTGTGTTCCTATCCGCACCCCTGGCTGATGCAGGACTTCTGGCAATTGCCCACCGGCTCGATGGGCATCGGGCCGATGTCGGCGATCTACCAGGCGCGTTTCATGCGCTACCTTCAGGCCCGCGGGCTGGCCGAGACCAGGCCGCGCCATGTCTGGGGCGTCTTTGGCGATGGCGAGATGGACGAGCCGGAATCGATCGGCGCGCTGACGCTGGCGGCGCGCGAGGGGCTCGACAACCTGACCTTCGTGGTCAACTGCAACCTGCAACGGCTCGACGGGCCGGTGCGCGGCAATGGCCAGATCATCCAGGAGCTGGAATCGCTGTTCATCGGGGCGGGCTGGAACGTCATCAAGGTGCTCTGGGGCTCGGAATGGGACGATCTCTTTGCCCGCGACACCGACAACGTGCTGCTGCGCCGCTTTGCCGAGACGGTGGACGGCGAATACCAGACGCTGGGCTCGAAGGATGGCGACTACAACCGCGCGCGGTTCTTCGACGCTGATCCGGCGACCCGGGCGCTGGTGGCGCAGATGACGGATGACGAGATCCACCGGCTGAAGCGTGGCGGTCACGACCTGCGCAAGCTGAACGCCGCCTTTGCCGCGGCGCGGGCGCACAAGGGCCAGCCGACGGTGATCCTGACCAAGACCAAGAAGGGCTACGGCATGGGCGGGGCGGGCGAATCGCGGATGATCGCCCACCAGGCCAAGAAGCTGGATCTGGGCGCGCTGATGGCCTTCCGCGACCGTTTCGACCTGCCGCTGACCGATGCCGCCGTCGAGGCGCTGGAGTTCTACCACCCCGGCGCGGACAGTCCCGAGGTGCGCTACATGTTGGACCGCCGCGCCCGCCTGGGCGGCTTTCTGCCGCGCCGCCCGCGGCAGGCCGACAACCCGGTGCCGGCCCGCCCCAGGCTGGGGGCCTACGGCAAGTTCGCGCTCGAGGCCGAAAACCGCGAGTTGTCGACCACCATGGCGGCGGTGCGGATGATGAGCGGGCTGTTGCGCGACAAGGCCTTCGGCCCGCGCATCGTGCCCATTGTCGCCGACGAGGCGCGGACCTTCGGCATGGACAACCTGTTCCGCCAGATCGGCATCTACGCCCCCGGCGGCCAGCGCTACGAGCCCGAGGATGCAGGCTCCATGCTCTATTACAAGGAAACCGCGGACGGGCAGCTGCTGGAAGAAGGCATTACCGAGGCCGGGGCGATGAGTTCCTGGACCGCCGCCGCCACCGCCTATTCCGCCCATGGGACGGAACTGCTGCCGATCTACATCTACTACTCGATGTTCGGCTTCCAGCGGGTCGGCGACCTGATCTGGGCCGCCGCCGACCAGCGCGCCCGGGGCTTCCTGCTGGGGGCGACGGCGGGGCGCACCACGCTCTCGGGCGAGGGGTTGCAGCACCAGGACGGCTCCAGCCAGCTTGTCGCGGCGACCGTGCCGAACTGCCGGGCCTATGACCCCTGTTTCGCCTATGAGCTGGCGGTGATCATGGAGCACGGCATGAAGCGGATGCTCGACGAGAAGCGCGACGAGTTCTTCTACATCACCGTGATGAACGAAAGCTACGCCCAGCCCACGATGCCCGAAGGCGTCGAAGAGGGTATCCTGCGCGGCATGTACCTGCTGGACAGCCGAAAGGCGGCGGGGCCGAAGGTGCGGCTCCTGGGGTCGGGCACGATCCTGCGCGAGACCATCGCCGCCGCCGATCTGCTGGCCGAGCTTGGCATTGCCTCGGAGGTCTTTTCGGTGACTTCGTTCAGCGAACTGGCCCGCGATGCCGCCGCGGCCGAGCGCCAGGGGCGTTTCGGCACGCCCGCGCGTTCGCATCTCGAGGTGCTGCTGGAAGGCGAGGCGCCGGTGATTGCCGCCAGCGACTATGTCCGCGCGGTGCCGGGCCAGATCGCGCCTTACCTCGACGCGCGGATGACCATCCTGGGCACCGACGGCTTCGGGCGCTCGGCCAACCGGGTGGCGCTGCGGCGGTTCTTCGAGGTCGACCGCCAGCACATCGCGCTGGCCGCGCTCCAGGCGCTGGTGCGCAAGGGCGATCTCGAGCGCGAGGTGCTGGCGCGCGCGATCAGGGCTTTCGGTGTCGATCCCGAGGCCGAGGCGCCCTGGACGGTGTGACAGGCCGCGGCCCCGTCCGCAGGGACGGGGCCGGGCGCGGCGCGGCGATCAGGCGCGGTGCCATTCCCGGTCGCCCTTGGCATCGCGGATCCGCGTCGGCAGGCCGATCCGGTCCAGCAGCGCAAACAGCGGCTTGGGGTCCAGCTCCTCGACGTTGAGCATTTTCCCGTGGTCATAGGTGCCATCGGCGATCAGCAGCGCCATCGCCACCGGCGGCACCCCGGCGGTATAGGAAATCCCCTGGCTGCCGACCTCGGCATAGGCCTCCTCGTGGTCGGCGACGTTGTAGACGAAGACCTCGACCTCCTTGCCATCCTTCGTGCCCTTGACCAGGTCGCCGATGCAGGTCTTGCCGGTATAGCCCGGCGCCAGCGTCGAGGGATCGGGCAGCACCGCCTTGACCACCTTGAGCGGCACCACTTCCAGCCCCTCGGCGGTGACCACCGGCTGTTCCGACAGAAGCCCGAGGTTCTGCAACACGGTGAAGACGTTGATGTAGTGATCGCCGAAGCCCATCCAGAAGCGCACATCCGCCTGCGGGTAGTTCACCGCCAGGGAGTGCACCTCGTCATGGCCCGACATATAGGCCATCTGCTTGCCCACCACCGGCAGATCCCACTCGCGGCCGACCTCGAACATCCTGTTCTCCTGCCAGGCGCCGTCCTGCCAGCTGTAGACCGTGCCGGTGAATTCGCGGAAGTTGATCTCGGGGTCGAAATTGGTCGAGAAATACTTGCCGTGGCTGCCGGCATTGATGTCGACGATGTCGATCGAGGTGACCTCGTCCATGAATTCGTCGATGGCAAAGCGCGCAAAGGCATTGACCATGCCGGGATCGAAGCCCGCGCCGAGGATCGCGGTGACGCCAGCCTTTTCGCAATCCTCGCGGCGTTTCCATTCGTAGTTGGCATACCACGGCGGCGTTTCGCAGATCTTGGCCGGGTCTTCGTGGATCGCGGTGTCGATATAGGCCGCCCCGGTGCGGATGCAGGCCTCGAGCACGGTCATGTTGACGAAGGGCGAGCCGACGTTGATCACGATCTGCGCGCCGGTCCGGTCGATCAGCGCCGCGACCGCATCGCTGTCCATCGCGTCCAGCGCATGGGTCTCGAAGACGCCGTCCTGTTTCATCGCCGCCTTGTCCTGCACGCTTTGCACGATGGCGTCGCATTTCGACCTGGTGCGGCTGGCAATATGCAGATCGCCCAGCAGATCGTTGTTCTGCGCGCATTTATGCGCCACGACCTGTGCAACGCCGCCGGCGCCGATGATAAGAACATTGCGTTTCATGGGTTCAACAGACCTCGTGTGATTGGCAGATGGGGTGTCCCCTGTCAGGACAGCGCGGATTTGAAATCCGCGTAGTCGAAATCGCGCACCCGGGTGACGGTGCCGTCCAGTTCACGGATCGCGATGCCGGGCATCTTGACGCCGTTGAACCAGTTCTTCTTGACCATGGTATAGCCGGCGGCATCCTGAAACGAAATCCGGTCGCCCGGTTTCAGCGGTGCCTCGAAACGGAACTCGCCGAAGATATCGCCCGCGAGGCACGACTTGCCGCAGATCATCCAGTCGTGCGGGCCCTCGTCCGGCGTGACCTGCGCGGTCTCGCGGTAGATCAGCAGGTCGAGCATATGGGCCTCGATCGAACTGTCGACAATGGCCAGGTTCTTGCCGTTGAAAAGCGTGTCGAGCACCGTGACCTCGAGCGTCGCGGCGCCGGTGATCGCCGCCTCGCCCGGCTCGAGGTAGACCTGCACGCCGTAGGTCTCGGCAAACTGCTTCAGCCGCGCCGCCAGCCGCTCCAGCGGATAGCCTGCGCCGGTGAAATGGATGCCGCCGCCCAGGCTGACCCAGTCCATCCGGTGCAGCGTCTCGCCGAAGCGCGCCTCGATCAGCGCCAGCATGGAGTCGAAGCGGTCGAAATCGGCGTTCTCGCAATTGTTGTGGAACATCAGCCCGCTGATCCGGTCCGCCACCGCCGCGATCCGCGCGGGATCATGCTCGCCCAGACGGCTGAAGGGGCGGGCCGGATCGGCCAGGTCGAACTCCGAGGTCGAGACGCCGGGGTTGACCCGCAGCCCGCGGGTCTTGCCCCGCGATGCCGCGTCGAAGCGGTCGAGCTGGCCGATCGAGTTGAACAGGATCTTGTCGCAATGAGCCAGCACCTCGTCGATCTCGTCATCGGCGTAGGCCACGGAATAGGCATGGGTCTCGCCTGCGAATTCTTCGCGCCCCAGCCTGACCTCGTAGAGCGAGGAGGAGGTGGTGCCGTCCATGTAGTCCGCCATGAAATCGAACACCGACCAGGTGGCAAAGCACTTCAGCGCCAGCAGCGATTTGGCACCCGAGGCCGCGCGCAGCCAGGCGATCTTTTCCAGGTTCGCCAGAAGGCGGGCCTTGTCGATCAGGTAACAGGGGGTTTGCACGGCAAGATCCTCTCCGATGGCCTTTTTCGCGGGCGGGACACCCCGATTAGACCATGTTTGCGCACAAGGCAAAATACTTGTACGCCGCGCGATCGGCAGGACAGGCGGCGGGGGGCGTCAGCCCGGTCCCGGGCCCTCGCCGTCGGTGGCGGCGGTGTCCAGCGTCGACCAGGTCTCGTCGCGCGGCGGGTCGGGGGGCGTTTCGCAGGTGCGGCGGTGGATGTTGACCTTGGCGATGAAATGCGCGGCAATCGGCGCGGTGACGAACAAAAACGCCATGATCAGCGTCTCGTGCACCGAGCCTTCGCCGGTGGCGAAGGAATGGATCACCGAGGCCAGCAGCAACATGCCGATGCCCATGGTCCCCACCTTGGTGGGCGCATGGAGCCGGGTCATCGGGTCGTTGAACTTCAGCATTCCGATGACCCCCACCAGCGCAAAGCCCGCGCCGATCAGCAGGCAGAGCGATACCGCATGGATGGCAATGATTTCCCCGGTCATTCGATGATGTCCCCCCGCAGGATGAAGCGCGCCAGCGCGACGGTCGAGACGAACCCGAGCATGGCGATCAGAAGCGCGACCTCGAAGTAGATCTGCACGCCCAGCTGGATGCCCAGCACGATCACCAGGCCCAGCGCCATGATCACCATCGTGTCGAGCGCGAGGATCCGGTCGCCCGGTGTCGGCCCCAGCACCAGCCGCACCATGCACAGGATCTGGCCGAGCGCCAGCGAGACGAAGGTGATCGCCAGGGCGATGTCGAGAAGTGCGACGGCGGTGCTCACGAGAAGATCTCCTGCAGGCGGCGCTCGTAGCGGGTCTTGATCTCGTCGCGCACGGCGTCGGGGTCGTCGGTATGCAGGACATGCACCAGCAGGCTGTGCCCCTCGTCCGAAAGATCCGAGGACACCGTGCCGGGCGTCAGCGTGATGGTCCCGGCCAGCACCGTGATCGCCTCGGGCTCACGCAGGTCCAGCGGCACCACGATCCAGGCGGGCTTGAGCTTCCGGTTGGGCACGCTCAGCACGATCCAGGCGACCTGGACATTGGCGATCACGATATCCCAGAGCACCAGCAGCACATAGGCGGTCATCCGGCCCAGCCGAAAGCCCTCGGGCGTGTCGGGCCACCAGACCGAGGTGCCCCAGGGAATGAGCACGCCGAGGATCAGGCCGAAGACGACCATCCCGGCCGAGACCTCGTTCTGCAGAAGCGTCCAGACCAGGGCCAGAAGAAGCGTCAGAAAGGGATGCGGCAGCAGCCAGCGGAACGCGCGCGCCATGTCATGGGTCCTCCTTTGGGGGGTGGAGCTTGCCGGGCGTGTCGATCACCGTCGAGACATAGGGGTCGGGCGCAAAGAGTTGCGCAGCCATGGTGGTGGCATAGGCTTGGACCTGGCCGGCCAGCACCGTATGCGCCGCCAGCAGCGCGATCAGCCCGCCCACCGCGACATAGGACAGGGCCGCCGGGCGGGGCCGCGCCGGGTCGTTGTCCTGCGGCGCGATGCTCTCGGCCTTCCAGAACAAAATGCTGCCGGCGCGCGAGAACCCCACGAGGCTGATCAGGCTCGAGCCCAGCACCACGGCCCAGATCCAGGCCATCAGCGGCGCGTCGTAGGCCGCCTGCATGACCAGCAGCTTGCCGAGAAAGCCCGACAAGGGCGGCAGGCCCACCATGGCAATCGCGCCCACGAAGAACAGCCCGGCGGTCAGCGTGGTCCCGGCCACGGGGGGCTGGGGCGTCAGCTCGAGGTCGGCGCGGCCCGTGCGCACCAGGTCCGAGATCAGAAACAGCGCCGCCCCCGCCAGGGTCGAATGCACGATGTAATAGAGCGCCGCGGCGATGCCCTCGGGCGTGAAAAGCGCGATCGAGACCATGACCATGCCCATCGAGCCGATGATCGAGAAGGCCACCAGCCGGTCCAGCCGCTTGGCCGCCAGCACGCCCACCATCCCCAGCGCCAGCGACAGCAGCGCCGCGGGCATCAGCCAGAGGTCATGCAGCCCCGCGGTGACCGCCAGATCCGGCGGAAAGATCAGCGTGTAGACCCGGATGATCGCATAGGCGCCGACCTTGGTCATGATGGCAAACAGCGCCGCGACCGGGGCCGGGGCTTCGGCATAGCTCGACGGCAGCCAGAAATGCAGCGGCACCACCGCCGCCTTGATGGCAAAGACCAGCAAGAGCAGGACCGAGGCCACGCGAATGCCCACCGTATCCTCGGGGTCGATCGCCGTGACGCGCCCGGCCAGGTCGGCCATGTTGAGCGTGCCGGTCTGGGCATAGATCGAGCCCAGCGCAAACAGAAAGAGCGTCGATCCGACGAGGTTGAACAGCACGTATTGCACGCCTGCGCGCAGCCGCGCATTGCCGCCGGCGTGAATCATCAGCCCGTAGGAGGCGATCAGCAGCACCTCGAAGAAGACGAACAGGTTGAACAGGTCGCCGGTCAGGAAGGCCCCCATCAGCCCCATGAGCTGGAACTGGAAGAGCGCGTGGAAATGCCACCCGCGGTCGTCCCAGCCCGAGCCGATGGCGTAGAGCAGCACGAAAAGCGCCAGCACCGCCGTCAGCAGGACCATCCCGGTCGACAGCCGATCCCCCACCAGCACGATGCCGAAGGGCGCCGCCCAGTCGCCCAGCTGGTAGAGCAGGATCGCGCCGCCCGACACCTCCCAGGCCAGCCCCAGGGCAATGGCGATCAGCGCCAGCACGCCCGCCACCGAAACGGCGCGCTGGATGGCAAGGTGGTGGCGCGCGGCCAGCACGATGAAGGCGGCCAGCATCGCCGGCAGAACCACGGGGGCAATCATCCAATGGGTCATGATCCGCCCCCGGCCAAATCGTCGACGGGACCCTTCGGGTCGTCCACGTGGTCGTCCTCCGAGCCGAGAAAGGCGCCAAGGCCGATCATCACCACCACCGCCGTCATCCCGAAGGAGATCACGATGGCGGTCAGCACCAGCGCCTGCGGCAGCGGATCGGCATAGCCCGACACGTCATCGCGCAGGATCGGTGCCGCGCCCACCGTCAGGCGGCCGGAGGCAAAGAGAAAGACGTTGACCGCATAGGTCAGCAGCGAGATCCCCAGGATCACCGGAAAGGTCCGCAGCCGCAGCATGAGGTAGATGCCCCCGGCGGTCAGGATGCCGATGGCCGAAGCGACAAGCAGTTCCATGTCACGCGCCCTCCCTGACGGACCCGGCCTCGGGGGGCGGGAGAATGACGCGCGAGGGGTCGATATCCATCGGGTACTCGCTCTCGGGCATATGGGCGCGCCGCGCCAGCCGCGAGAAGCTCTCCAGCGAGAGCATCACCGCGCCGACCACCGCGAGGAACACCCCGAGGTCGAACAGCAGCGCGGTGGCCAGCTCGAACTTCTGGAAGGGCGGGATGCGGACATAGGTGAAATCCGAGGTCAGGAAGGGCTTGCCCACGAACCACGAGCCGATGCCGGTCAGCCCCGCGGTCAGAACCCCCGAGCCGATCACCCCGTGATAGGGGTATCTCAGGCGTGCGGAGGTCCAGGAAAAGCCGCTGGCCATGTATTGCATCACCACCGCGATCGAGACGACCAGCCCGGCGATGAAGCCGCCGCCGGGCTCGTTATGGCCGCGCCAGAAGATGTAGAAGCCGACCAGCAGGACCACCGGCATGATGACCCGCGTCAGCACCACCATCATCATCGGGTGCACGTCGCCCGCGCGCGGCTGGTCGGGCTCGCGGTTGAGCAGGCGCGCGCGCACCGGGCCGCGCAGCAGTGTCTCGGTCAGCGCATAGATCAGCAGCGCCGCGATGCCCAGCACGATGATCTCGCCGTAGGTGTCGAAGCCGCGGAAGTCGACCAGGATCACGTTGACCACGTTCGAGCCGCCGCCGCCCTCGTAGGAATTGGCCAGGTGGAACTCCGAGATCGGCGTGCGGACCGGGTCGCGCAGCAGGTAGTGGTAGGTCAGGCCGAAGGTCGCAAGGCCCCCCGCCACCGCCACCCCGGCATCGCGCACCCGGCGCAGCACGGTGCTTTCCACCGGCGTGCGGTTGGGCAGGAAGTTGAGCGCCAGCAGCAAAAGGATGATCGTCACCACCTCGACGGTGAACTGGGTCATCGCCAGGTCAGGCGCGCTGAAGAACACGAAGCCGATCGAGACCATGAGCCCGACGATGCCGATCAGCATCAGCGCCAGTAGGCGGTTGCGGTGCATCAGCACCAGCCCGCCGACCGCCGCCACCAGCATGGCCCAGCCCGCGATGGTCACCGGCCCGGCAGGCTGCGGGCTGCGGGTCGGTGGGCCCAGGGTGCCGGTGGTCCAGGCGTGAAAGCCCGCCGCGACGATCGCCACCGTGCCGATCGCCGCATAGCGGGTGAAGGCGCCGTCGTGGAGCGGCAGGATCAGCGCGCGCGACAGCCGCGCCGCGGCCTCGACGATGGCCTCGAAGATCACCTTGGCCTCGGGCCGGGGGGCGGCGTCCCACAGGCGCAGGGCGGGGTTGAACAGCGCCAGCATCAGCAACCCGCCGGCGACCGCGATCACCGACATGTAGAGCGCGGGCACCAGCCCGTGCCAGATCTTGAAATGCGCCTGCGGCACTACCGCCTCGCCGCCCAGCACCGAGGCGGTGACGAGCTTGACGAAAGGCTCGGCCAAGAAGGGCGCGACGCCGATCGCCACCACCAGAACCACCAGAAGGGCGGGGGGCAGCCACATGCCCGGGTTGGGGTCATGCGGGCGGGCGGGATAGTCGTCGCGCACCGGCCCGAGGAAGACATGGCCGATCAGCCGGAAACAATAGGCCGCCGAGAACAGCGACCCGAAGGTCGCCAGCGCCGGCACCAGCCAGGGCAGGTCGTAAAGCGTGGTCTGATAGGCTTCGTCCAGCATCATTTCCTTCGACAAAAACCCGTTGAGCAGCGGAATCCCCGCCATCGACAGCGCCGCCAGCGTGGCGATGCCGAAGGTGACCGGCATCAGGCGGCGCAAGCCGCCGAGGCGGCGGATGTCGCGGGTATGGGCCTCGTGGTCGATGATCCCGGCGGACATGAAGAGTGCGGCCTTGAAGGTTGCGTGGTTGAGGATGTGAAACATCGCCGCCATGGCGCCAAAGGCGGTGCCGGTGCCCAGCAGCATGGTGATCAGCCCGAGATGGCTGACGGTGGAAAAGGCCAGGAGCGCCTTCAGGTCATGCTTGAACAGCGCGATCACCGCGCCCAGCACCATGGTCACCAGCCCGGCGGTGGTGACGATCACCACCCATTCCGGCGTGCCCGCAAGGACCGGCCACATCCGCGCCATCAGATAGATGCCCGCCTTCACCATGGTGGCCGAATGCAGGTAGGCCGAGACCGGCGTCGGCGCGGCCATGGCGTGCGGCAGCCAGAAATGAAAGGGGAACTGCGCCGACTTGGTGAAACAGCCCAGCAGGATCAGGATCAGCGCCGGCAGGTAGAGCGGATCGGCCTGCACCAGCGCGCGGTTCTGCAGGATCACGCTCAGGTCGTAACTGCCCGCGATCTGGCCCAGGATCAGCATCCCGGCAATCATCGCCAGCCCGCCCGACCCGGTGACGATCAGCGCCATCCGCGCGCCCTGCCGCCCCTCGGGCAGCTGTTTCCAGTAGCCGATGAGCAGGAAGGACGACAGCGAGGTCAACTCCCAGAAGACCAGCAGAAGCAGGATGTTGTCGCTCAGCACGACCCCCACCATCGCGCCCTGGAAGAGCAGCAGGTAGGTGAAGAACTCGCCCATGTGGTCGTCGCGGCTGAGGTAGTGGCGCGCATAGGCGATGATCAGAAGCCCGATGCCCAGGATCAGCAGGGCGAAGAAGAAGCCCAGGCCGTCGAGCATTAGGGTGAAGCTCAGCCCCAGCGCGGGCATCCAGTCGACCCGCGCCATCACCACCTCGCCTGCGAGGACGGTGGGCAGGTTGGTCAGCAGCCCGATGAAGGCCGCGAGCGAGACCGTGAAGGTCACACCGGCACAGGCGGCCCGGCCCGCCGCGTTCATCAGACCGGGCAAAAGCGCGCCGAAAAAGGGAAGGGCGACGATAAAGAGGAGGGACACGCGAACTCCTTTTGGTAATTTCTACAAACCTGTCAAGGAATTGCAATGGGGCAAGAGGGCCTCGCCAAGTTTGCGCGACTTCCGCGCGCTTGTCAGCCCCGGAACGGCCGGTTTCGGCCGGAGCGGTGGATATTCGGCGGGAGGGCGTGCAGTCCGGTGCGGCGGGGGTTGCCTTCGGTGCGGGCGGTGTCTGTCATGCAAGGGTGTGGGTGCGGGGGCAGAGCGGGAGGTCCCGGATCAGGTCCGGGACTGCGGTGGGAGAGGGGGCGGGCAGAAGATCGCAGTGGGCGAGGGCCGCGAAGGGCCGCGCGTCGGGCGCGGGCGGGGCGAGAGTCGCGGTTGCGCCGCGGGGTCGCCCCGGCGGGATCGCCGGGGCGGGGGGCGTCCGGGCTCAGTGTCCCAGGGTCGCCGCATCGACGCGGCGGGGGTCGGACGCGCCGAAGAGATAGCCGCTTTCCTTGTCCACCAGGATCGACTGGGTCGAACCCATCACCGATTGCTCACTGACCTTGTGGCCGCGCTGTTCCAGCAGGCCGATGGTGTCGAGGCTGATGCCGTCCTCGATGCGGATCTCGTCGGGCAGCCACTGGTGATGGATGCGCGGCGCGAAGGAGGCCTCGGCAATGTTCATGCCGTGGTCGACCACGTTCATGATCACCTGCAAGGTGGTGGTGATGATGCGCGAGCCGCCGGGCGAGCCGGTGACCATGAAGACCTCGCCATCCTTCATCACGATGGTCGGCGACATCGACGACAAGGGCCGCTTGCCGCCCTCGACCGCATTGGCATCGCCGCCGATCAGCCCATAGGCATTGGGCACGCCGGGCTTGGCGGCAAAGTCGTCCATCTCGTTGTTCATCAGCACGCCGGTGCCATCGGCCACCATCCCCGATCCGTAGGAGAAGTTGATGGTATAGGTGTTGGACACCGCGTTGCCGTCCTTGTCCACGATCGAGAAATGCGTGGTCTGGTCGGATTCGTAAGGCGCCAGGTCACCCGGCTTGATGGTGATCGAGGGCGTCGCCGCATTCAGGCTGATCTCCTTGCGGATCGCGGCGGCATAGTCCTTGGAGGTGATCTCGGCCAGCGGCACATCGACGAAATCGCTGTCGCCGAGGTACTCGGACCGGTCGGCATAGGCGCGTTTCATCGCCTCGGCCATCAGGTGGATCGTGTCGGCCGAGTTATGGCCGAGGAACGAGATCGGATACTCCTCGAGCACGTTGAGGATCTGGATGATATGCGCCCCGCCCGAGCTGGGCGGCGGCATCGACACGATCTCGTAGCCGCGATAGGTGCCGCGCACCGGGTCGCGCAGGACCGGCTTGTAGTTGGCCATGTCCTCGACGGTGATGCGGCCACCGGCGGCCTGCACCGCGGCGGCGATCTTTTCCGCCGTCTCGCCCTTGTAGAACCCGTCGGGGCCTTCATCGGCGATCTTCTGCAGGGTATTGGCAAGATCGGCCTGCACCAGGGTTTCGCCCGGCTCGTAGAAGGCGCCGCCCTCCTTGAAGAAGATGCTCTCGGAGGTCGGCCATTTCTTCAGCCGCGCCTCGAGCCCCTTGAGGCTGTCGGCAAGGCCCGGGGTCACCGCGATGCCGTCGCGGGCCAGGGCGATCGAGGGGGCGATCACGTCGGCAAGGCTCATGCTGCCGTAGTTTTCCAGCGCCATCTGCATCCCGGCGACCGTGCCCGGCACGCCGACCGCCAGCCCGGTGAAGCGCGACAATTCGCTGTCGGCATTGCCGTCGGCGTCGAGATACATGTCGCGGTCGGCGGTGGCCGGTGCCATTTCGCGGTAGTCGATGGCCTTGGTTTCCCCGGTTTCCGCGTCATGGACCACCATGAAGCCGCCGCCGCCGATATTGCCCGCGCGCGGCAGGGTCACGGCCAGGGCAAAGGCCACCGCGACGCCTGCGTCGACGGCATTGCCGCCGGCCTTGAGGATGTCGAGGCCGATCTGCGCCGCCACGGCTTCCTGCGCCGAGACCATGCCGTTCTCGGCATAGACCGGATGGACGCGGTCGCTGCCCGAGAAGATCGCCGCCTCCTGGGCGTATAGCGCGGGCGCCGCCGTCATGGCGAAACAGACCGCTCCTGTGATGATGTGTCTCATGGAGTCCCTCCCAGTTGGTAATGCGTGTTCCGAGCGTTGCAGTTTCGCGTCAAAAGCGCAACCGCGGCGTCGGGCTTTCTGGGACGGGCCGCGGGGCAGGGCCAAGGAGGCGTCCCGTGAGCCGCGCCCCGGCCTGCCGCGGCGCCCGGCTTGCAACGCGGCGCGGGGGGGCGCTAGGGTAGGGCCGGGGGTGCCGCCTGCTCCCATGCGCGGTTGAAACCGGGGGCATGAGGGCAGGCCCCGGAAGATTGCCCGGCGAATCGCCTGCCTGGGCGCGGCCTCGTTGGAAAGGCCCGGTTGAAAGGCCCGATTGAAAGGTATGAGCCGATGGTGTCCGAACGTGTCAGAGCGCATCTTTGCCGGCTTGCGGCGACGGAGGAAAGCGTGACCTATCAGGCCCTTGCCCGCGACCTGGCGCTTCAGCCGCCCAATACCATCCACCAGCTCACGGTGGCGCTCGAACGCCTGATGGAGGAGGACGCCGCCGCCGACCGCCCGCTGATCGCGGCACTGGTGGTCAGCCGGACGCGGGGTGGCCTGCCCGCGCCGGGCTTTTTCGAATGCGCCAGCCGCATCGGGCGGTTCCAGGGCGATCCCTCGGGGCCGGACGCCGCGCTTTTCCACGCCGCCGAGATCCGCCGCGCCATCGACTACTGGCGCGACCGGGCCCGGTGATCCGGCGCAAGGGCGCGGGCGTGGCTGCGCCGGGTCTTCGGCCTGCGCCCGGTGCCTGGCAAACGGGCGGTGCTGGGCGCGGCGCAAAAGTCATCGATGACTTTTGCAAATTCCGTTGACGGAATTTCCGCCGCGCCGAATGTTCAGCGGGGCGGGACCTCCGCGGCACTGCGCGGCAGCGCGCGGCCGGTGTCGATGTCGAAGACATGCAGTTGCGCCGGGTTCAGCCGGATCGCCAGGTGCGCGCCCTGCACCGGGTGATCGGCGCCGCCGACCCGGACCAGGAGCCGCGTCTCGCCGATGCCGAGGCTCAGCAGCGCGTCGGCACCGAGCAGTTCGGCCAGGAGCACGCGGGCGGGATAGGTCAGCGGCGCCGGGCCGGGCGCTTCGGGCAGGACCTCGATATGCTCGGGCCGCACGCCAAGGCGGACGCGGCTCCGGCTGCCGGTGTCGGCGGGCAGCGCAGGCAGCGCGAGGTTGCCGCAGTCGCTGACCCAGCGCCCGGTATCGTCGCGGGCGAGGTCGAGGAAGTTCATCGCGGGGCTGCCGATGAAGCCCGCCACGAATTCGTCCGCCGGATGGTCATAGACCTCGCGCGGGGTGCCGACCTGGGCCACCACGCCGCCGTTCATGATGACGATCCGGTCGGCCAGGGTCATCGCCTCGACCTGGTCATGGGTGACATAGACCGAGGTCGCGCCGAGCCGGTCGTGCAGCTCCTGCAACTCCATCCGCATCTTGACGCGCAGCTTGGCGTCGAGGTTCGAAAGCGGCTCGTCGAACAGGAACACCTTGGGCGTGCGCACGATGGCCCGGCCGATGGCGACGCGCTGGCGCTGGCCGCCCGACAGCGCGGCAGGCTTGCGTTGCAGGTAGTCGGTGAGGCCCAGAAGCTCGGCGGTGCGGCCCACGCGCTCCTCGATCTCGGCTGTGGGCACCTTCTGCAGCTTGAGCGCCATGGCCATGTTGTCGAACACCGACTTGTGCGGATAAAGCGCGTAGTTCTGGAACACCATCGCCACGCCGCGGTCCTTGGGATCGACATCGTTCATCCGCGCGCCGCCAATCGTCAGGTCGCCGCTGGTGATGCTCTCCAGCCCCGCGATCATCCGCAGCGTCGTCGACTTGCCGCAGCCCGAGGGGCCGAGCAGCACGAGGAACTCGCCTTCGCGGATCGTCAGGTCGAATTGCTGCACCGCCTCCACGGCGCCATATTTCTTGCCGATACGGTCCAGTTTCACTTCGGTCATGGTCAGGGTCTCACTTGCCTGCGCCCGCGGTCAGCCCGCCGACGATCTGTTTCTGGAAGATGGCGGTGATGATCAGCACCGGCACGATGGCAATCACCGTCGCGGTCGAGATCGTCTCCCACGGGAAGGCATATTCGCCGGGATAGAGCGAGATGCCGACCGGGGCGGTGCGCATCGCGTTCTGGGTCATCAGCACCAGGGCCAGCGGAAACTCGTTCCACGAGAAGATGAAGACGATCAGCCCGGTCGCCACGAAGCCGGGCCAGCTGAGCGGGATCACGATCGACCAGAAGATGCGGAAAAAGCCCATGCCGTCCATCCGCGCGGCCTCTTCGATCTCGGGCGGCAGGGTGGCGAAATAGCTGGCCAGCATCCAGACCGTGAAGGGCAGGAACAGCCCGGTATGGGCGATGATCAGCCCGGTATAGGTATTGAGCAGCCCGAGGTTCAGGAAGGTCTGGAACAGCGAGGGCAAAAGCGACACCGGCGGGAACATCGACACCGCCAGGATGAAGACCATCAGCACGCCCGCGCGCCGCATCCCCAGCCGCGACAGCGCATAGCCCGCCATGCCGCCGAAGCTGAGCGCCACCACGGTGCAGCCCAGCGCCACGATGAAGGAGTTCAGCACGTAAAGCAGCAGCTCCGGCGAATTGGTGAAGATGTTGATGTAGTTCTTCAGGGTGAAGGGATCGGGCAGGTATTGTGGCGGCCAGGCATAGATGCCCTCGGTGGTCTTGAGCGAGGTCAGCACCAGCCAGATGATCGGCAGGAAGGAGACCACCACCGACAGGATCACCAGCGCGTAGAGGCCGAAACGGGGACGTTTGGTCATGGCGTCAGTCCTTGTTGCGCAGGGTGAGGATGTAGAGCAGGCTCATGGCGAAGATCACCAGGAACTGCACCACGACGATGGCGGCGCCATAGTTGAACTCGATGAAGTCGAAGATCACCTTGTAGGCATAAAGCGACAGGCTCTCGGTGGCCGTCACCGGCCCGCCGTCGGTCAGGTTGAAGGGCAGCTCGAAGGTGCGCAGCGCATCCATCGACCGCACGATCAGCGCCACCAGGATCGGGCCTTTCAAGAGCGGCAGGGTGATCTCGCGGAACTCCTGCCAGCGGGTCATGCCGTCCATGCGGCCCGCCTCGTAAAGGTCGCGCGGGATCGATTGCAGCCCGGCCAGGATGATCAGCGCCATGAAGCTCGAGGTCTTCCAGACCGCGACCACCACCATCGACATCATCGCCAGCGTCTCGTCGCCCAGCCAGTTGATCGGCCGGTCCACCAGCCCCGACTGCAGGGCGGCGGCGTTGAACAAGCCGTAATCGGTATTGTACATCCAGCGCCACATCAGCGTGTTGAGCGCGGTGGGCAGGGCCCAGGGAAACAGCACCGCCAGCCGGGCGATGCCCTTGAAGCGGAAGTGTTCGTTCATCAGCACCGCCAGCCCGATGCCCATGGCAAGCTCCAGCGGGATCGAGATCGCGGTGAAGGTCAGCGTCACCCAGAGCGAATTCCAGAACCGGTCGTTGCCCGCCAGCGCGGCGTAATGCTTCAGCCCGACGAACTGGTAGGGGCCCGACCCGTCGATGCTCGACTGGCCGAAGCTCAGCACGATGGATTGCAGGATCGGGTAGACGAGGATCGCGATGATCACGAGCATCGTCGGCGTGATGAAGGCCAGGCCCGTCAGGTGCCTGCGCCTGTCGAGCGGAGAGATCATGGATATCATGGGGCCACCGTTGGGGGTGTCAAGGGGTCGCCCGGCGGTCGGGTGCCGCCGGGCGTGGGCGCGGGGGTCGGCTTATTCGGCCAGCAGCGCCTCGAGCTGTTGCTGCGCGTCGTTCAGCGCCTCTTCGACGGTCTTCTGGCGGTGCAGCGCATTGGTGATCTCGAGCTGCATGATCTCGGACACGCGGGGATACTTGCTGCCCGACCCGGCCGAGGGGCGCACCACGCCGAAGTCGTAGTTGGCGCCGAACCGCGCCAGCACATCGTTGCCCGCCATCGCCGGATCCTCGTAGACCGAGGGGATGGTCGGCGCGCGGTTGTCTTCCACCGCGGCGGCAAGCTGCTGCTCTTCGGCGGTGAAATAGGCCAGGAAATCGGCCGCTGCCTGCTTGTTGGCCGAGTTCGGGTTGATGCCGAGGAACCAGCCGCCCATGGTGGTGGAATTGGCATCCTCGTGACCCTCGAAATAGGGCACGCGGGTGAAGTCGAACTTGTCGGCGACGGGGCTGTTGTCGGCGCTCAGCGGGGCATGAACGAAGTCCTGCACCATCAGAAAGGCCGCGCGGCCCTGCTGGAACAGCGTGCGGGCGTCGTCGGGACGGGCGTTGAGGATCGAATCCGGCGCCATGCGGTGTTCGTGCAGCAGGTCGACCATGAACTGCGTCGCCTCGATATTGGCGGGCGAGTTGACCGCGACATTGCCCTCGGCATCGTAGAAGCCGCCGCCGTTGCCATTGGCAAAGGCCAGCCAGTTCATGAACAGCCCTTCGATCTTGGCCCACATCGAGACAAAGCCGTAAAGCTGCGGGTTGCCTTCGCCCTCGGTGATGGTCTGCGAGGCGGCCAGCACCTCCTGCCAGGTCCGCGGCAACTCGAGCCCGTATTTCTCAAGCAGATCCGAGCGGTAGAAGAAATGGATGCCATCGGCATAAAGCGGCAGGGCATGGACCTTGCCCTCGACGGTCGAGGCGTCGAGCAGCGAGGGGTTGAAGGCGCCGATGGTCGCGTCGTCCAGCAGACCGTTCAGCGGCTCGAGCCAGCCGCGCTGGGCGAATTCGCCGGCCCAGATCACGTCGACGGCATAGATGTCGGGCGTGGGGCTTCTCGCGGTCAGGCCGGTGACATAGAGCTTGCGGGTCTCGCCGGGGACATCGGAGACCTTGTTCCACTCGATGTTCACACCGGGGTTGGCCGCGGTATAGCTTGCGATATTGCGCTCGACCGCGGGGCCATAGCCGCGCGAGCCGATCGACAGGACAAGGTCCTGCGCGACGGCGGGCAGGGCGGTCAGCGCCGCCGCGGTCGCCAGGACCGGTATCGTGAATTTCATGGTAATCCTCCCATTGGTGTTTCGCCCTCAGCCGGTTCTTGCCGGGTCCGAGAAAGCGCTTTCGATCGTGGTTCTGCGGGCCGTCAGCTGCGCCCGGACGTTGGCGACATGCTGCGCCTCGTCGCGCACCGGCGTGGCCGCCTCGGCCACCGTCAGCAGGCAGATCAGGCCGCCGTCGCGGCCATGGATGGCGACGCAGTAGCGGCGGATGCCCTTGGCATTGCCCATCATGTCGTACTGCATGTCGCGGCGGTCGACCGTGGCGATCCGCGCGCGCGCCTCGGCCCAGTCGAGCGACCGGTGGTCGACGCCCGCGGTATAGAAGCCGCTGGTGTCCCAGGACTTTTCCAGCGTCTCGAGCGGCAGATGCGCCAGCGCCAGCCGCGAGATGCTGTCAAGCTCGTAGGCGCCCCGCATGAAGCCCGGAAAGGCCCGCAGCCGGATCGCCTGGTCGGGGTGCTGCTCGACGATGTGCCACAGCATGTTGTACCCGCTCAGCACCACCACCTCGGCCGCGACGGTCATCTCGGCGCTGAGCCGGGCACAGGCCTGCGCCAGCACCTCGGGCTCGAGCCCCGGGCAATGCAGCCTGCGCTGGAAGCTGAAGTTGGCGATCAGCCGCCGCTCGGCGCCGCGATGCACCAGCCCCAGCTGCTGCAACTCGGTCAGCAGGCGATAGCCGGTCGAGGCCGGCAGGCCCGCGCGCTCGACCACCTCCTGCGCCGTCAGCCCGCCTTCGGGGCCGCTCAGGGCGTCGAGGATCGCGATTACTCTGCTGGATGCGCCGGACATTTCTTGCTTCCCATATCTGGTGCTGTTATTATCATATATGGGAAATGGGTCAATACGGGACCTGAAAAATCAGCAAGGGACAAGCCGCACGTGAGACCGAACATCCTTTTCATCATGTCCGACGATCATGCCTCGAAGGCGATTTCCGCCTATGGCCATGGCATCAACCACACCCCCGGCATCGACCGGATCGCGCAGGAAGGGATGCGGCTGGATCATTGCTACGTGACCAATTCGATCTGCACGCCGTCGCGCGCGGCGATTCTCACCGGCACCTACAACCACGTGAACGGCGTCACCACGCTGGACACCCATATCGACAACCGCTGGCCCAATGTCGCCAAGCACCTGCGCCAGTCGGGCTACCAGACCGCGATGGTCGGCAAGTGGCACCTGGGCGAGGGCAAGCCGCATGAGCCGACCGGCTTCGACTACTGGTCGGTGCTGCCGGGGCAGGGCGATTACTTCGATCCGCTGATGATCGAGATGGGCGAGGAGCGCACCGAGCCGGGCTATGCCACCGACATCATCACCGACAAGAGCCTCAATTGGCTCAAGGCGCGCGACCCCGACCGCCCGTTCTTCCTGATGTGCCACCACAAGGCGCCGCACCGCAACTTCGAGCCCCACCCGCGCGACCGCGACATGTTCGAGGGCCAGGACATCAAGGTGCCCGAGACCTACAACGACGACTACGCCAACCGCGCCCGCGCCGCCGAGGCCGCGCGGATGCGGGTGCGGATGGACCTGAAATATGCCGATCTTGGCCTGATCCAGCCCGAGGGCGGCGGGGAGGTGGGCGAGCTTTGCGTGCCCGGGGACACCGACCGCCGGGTGCCGCACCCCGAAGACCCGAAAGGGCTGGTGCTGATCGACCGGCATACCGGAGAGAACTTCACCTTCGAGACCGAGGAGGAACTCGCGCTCTTCAAGTACCAGCGTTACATGAAACGCTACCTGGCGACGATCCATGCGGTGGACGAGAACGTCGGGCGGATGCTCGACTGGCTCGATGCCGAAGGCCTGGCCGAGAACACCATCGTCATCTACACCTCCGACCAGGGCTTCTTCCTTGGCGAACACGGCTGGTTCGACAAGCGTTTCATGTACGAGGAATCGCTGCAGATGCCCTTCCTGATCCGCTATCCCGCCGCCATTGCCCCCGGCAGCGTGGCCCGCGAGATCGCCACCAACGTCGATTTCGCGCCCACCTTCCTGGACTACGCCGGCCTGCCGGTGCCCAGCTACATGCAGGGCCGGTCGATGCGGAAGCTGCTGGAGGAAGAGGCGCCCGCCGACTGGCCGCAAAGCGCCTATCATCGCTACTGGATGCACAAGGACGAGCATCACAACGCCTGGGCGCATTACGGGCTGCGCAGCCACCGCTACAAGCTGATCTACTGGTACAATTCCGACCTCGGCCAGCCCGGCGCCCATGGCCCCGACGAGCCGCCCGAGTGGGAGCTCTTCGACTGCGACAAGGATCCGCTGGAACTGGTGAACGTCGCCGATGACCCGGGTTATGCCGAGGTCTTCGACGACATGCTGGCGCAGCTTGACGCGCGCATGGCCGAGATCGGCGACGTGCCCGAGCACGACAGTGCCAAAGCGCGCAAGGCGGCCTGAGGTGATGCACGCGGCGATGCCCGACATGCCGCGCGCGGCGCGTCACAGGCTGCCCGCCCTGGTGGGCGACCTGCGCCAGCTGGCCTCGGTCCAGCGCATAGTACTGGCCGACGGGCCGGACGCGGGGCAGAAGCTGATCGCGCTGTCCACCGGCGGCGGGCTCGATGTCCAGCTCAAGGAAGAGGGCTCGCTCGACATCCGCAGCCTGCACCTGCGGGGCATGCCGGTCGGCTGGCGCCATCCGGCGGGCGACGCGGGCAATCCGCAGCGCGCGCTGACCGGTTTCCTGGTGACCTGCGGGCTGGAGAACGTGCGCGCGGCGCGGGACGGCCTGCCGCAGCATGGCAGCCTCGCGCTCTCGCCGGTGCGGGTGACCGGGCTGGGCGCGGATTGGGACGCGCGCGAGCCCCGGCTCTTCGTGGCGGGCGAGATCACCCGGCCCTTGCCCTGCGGCGCGGTGCTGCGGCTCACCCGGCGCGTCACGGCGCCGATCGGCGGCACGCGGCTGATGATCGAGGACCGGGTCGAAAATGTCTCGGCCACGCCGGCGGAGATGATGATCCTCTACCATCTGAACTTCGGCTTTCCGGTCGCGGGCCCCGGCTGCATGGTCCGGCTGGGCGACCGGCGCATTGCCGGCATCGACGCGTCGACGCCCGAAGAGGCACCCGGCAATCCCCGATGTTACCGCAGGGAGGACGGCGGGCCGGTGACCCTTGACCGTCCCGCCATCGGCGGTTGGCCCGGCCTGCGGATGCAGCTGACCGCGGACACCGGGGCGCTGCCGTTCCTGCAGACCTGGCGCGACGGCCGGCGGCATCGCAACATTCTTGCCCTGGAACCCTGCAACTGCGCCCTGCGCGCCGACGGCACCAGCGTCGGCGGCACCCTGCTGGCCCCCGGCGAGACCTGGCAGAGCCGCCTGGGGCTTGCCTTCGACTGAGAGCCGAGAGGGGGCAGGCCAGGACGCCCGGGAGGTCCGCTGCGGGTGTCCAGTCCTGCCCATCGCGATCGGCGCGCGCCATTTTCTCCCCGCACCGGAGGTGCATCCCTTGCAGTTGCTCGAGCCTCGCCCGCCCGCAGCACCGCTCCCCGCTTCCGGCACGGCGCCCGTTTCAGGCGCCTCACTGCCGTCCTTCTGCCGCCGAAGCTGTTTCTCGGCGTGTTTCTGGATCAATGGGCGATCCCGGACGAGGCGGGCAAGGGGCCGGGCAACACCTTCACCGGTGCCTTCATCGGCATGGCTGCACATGACACTTCGGGTCGCGGGATGCAGGCCGGCTTCCTGCATTTCCAATATAAGCCCCGCTGGTGGCGAGCCTGACAAGGAGAGCCGATCAGGGCTGACCTACAACGGGCGATCCTGTATCTCTCTGCCCAGGACGGGTACCGAGAGGGCAGGCCCATCGGGATGACCACGCGCTGCGACCGGCCCGCCTCCTTGGCGCCCGGTCCCGGCATCGGCGAAACGCATTGCAGGAGGTGACGAAATGAACCCCAAGGCACTGATCTTTCACGGCGGCTGGGAGGGGCACGAGCCCGAAGCCTGCGCCGCCATCGTCGCGGAGATGCTGGCGGCCGAGGGCTTCGACGTCCGGTCCGAGGCGGGTGTCGCGGTGCTGGGCGAGGCCGATCTGACCGGCTTCGACCTGATCGTACCGCTGTGCACGCAGGTCCGCATCGAGCCGGCCCCGCTGGCGCAGCTATGCGCGGCAATCGAGGCGGGGACCGGGCTTGCGGGCTTTCACGGCGGCATGGGCGACACCTTTCGCGAGGCGCCAGCCTATCAGTTCATGGTGGGCGGACAATGGGTGGCCCATCCCGGCGACATCCTCGACTACCGCGTCGAGATCGCCCAGCCGCAGCATCCCTTGATTGCGGGGATCGGCGGTTTCGACTACCGCTCCGAGCAGTATTTCCTGCATGTCGACCCCGGCAACGAGGTGCTGGCGACGACCACCTTCGACGGCAGCCATGCGCCCTGGGTCGCGGGCACCGTGATGCCGGTGGTCTGGACCCGCCACCACGGGCGCGGCCGGGTCTTCTACTCGGCCCTGGGCCATCAGGCGTCCGAGTTCTCCAATCCCCAGATGCGTGAAATCCTCCGCCGCGGACTGGTCTGGGCCAGCCGCAGGGCAGAGCACTGAATTGCGATTGCGCCAATGATCTCGCCTTCCGCCACGAGGCCCCCGACGAGGTGGTGACGGGCACGTCTCCGGGACACCGACCAGGTGTCCCCGACAACGTGCCCGTGATGGCGCTGGCCCAGTGCGAGGTGCTGCGCGCGGGCGGCTTCTTCCCCGGCAAGGCGCAGCAATGCTGGCCTCGCCGCGCAAACCCGCCCACACGATCCTGATCTTCTCGCCGACCGAGTCTTGTTTGCGCGTCTTGCGGCGGATGCCTTGGGCGGCGGTTCCTGCGCCATGTGAAGGGCTATGCGATGACGGTCGATCCCGACAGTCTGCGCCGCAGTTTCACCGAAGACCCCGACAAGGTCGTGCCGATCGGACTGATCGTGCGCGGCGCGCCCTACAGGATGTGGGGGCTTTTCGAGATGGACCGCCATCTGATCGGCCCGCTGAACACGCGCGATCCGATGAACCTTCCGGGCACCGACAGTCTTGGCCGCGATCTACTGGGCCGGGTGATCGATGGCACGCGAGTGTCGATGCCGATCGGGCTGATCGGAGTGGCGTCCAGGGCGAGAGACGGGGCCAAAGACGGGGAGACCAGGGCATGAGCAAGACGATCCGACTGACCGCCGCACAGGCGATGGTGCGCTATATCGCGGCACAGAGAAACGAGGATGGCGCGCGGTTCATCGAAGGCTGCTGGGCGATCTTCGGCCATGGCAATGTCGCCGGTATCGGAGAGGCGCTGTATGCCCACAGGGAGGATTTCCCCACCTGGCGCGGCCATAACGAACAGACCATGGCCCATGCCGCCATCGCCTATGCCAAGCAATCCGGGCGGCGCAAGGCCATGGCGGTGACCTCCTCGATCGGCCCGGGGGCGGCCAA
>SBGD01000004.1 GCA_006226775.1 Paracoccaceae bacterium
CAGCCCACCTGCATCCCCTGCCGGTCGCTGAGCGTGCGCACGAAGTTGCCCGCATCGAGCAGCGAGCCATGGGTGCCGGTGTCGAGCCAGGCAAAGCCGCGGCCCATCTGCTCGACCGCGAGCTTTCCCTCGCGCAGGTAGCTTTCCAGCAGGTCGACGATCTCCAACTCGCCCCGCGCCGAGGGCGTGACGGCGCGCGCCCGCGCCGTCGCCGTGCCGTCGAGGAAATAGAGCCCGGTCACCGCGTAGGACGAGGGCGCCACCGCCGGTTTCTCGACAATGCCGCGCACCGTGCCGTCGGGGCCGAAATCCACCACGCCGTAGCGCTCCGGGTCGGCCACACGGTAGCCGAAGACCGAGCCGCCCGTGGTGCGCGCATCCGCCGCCGCCAGCCGCTCGGGCAGCCCGTGGCCGAAGAAGATATTGTCGCCCAGCACCATGGCGCTGGCGGCCCCGTCGAGGAAACCCTCGGCCAGCAGGTAGGCCTGGGCCAGCCCCTCGGGGCGGGGCTGTTCGATATAGTGGAAAGCGACCCCCCACTGGCTGCCATCGCCCAGGGTGCGGCGGAACTGCTCCTGGTCCTGCGGCGTGGTGATCACCGCGATCTCGCGGATGCCGGCCAGCATCAGCACCGAGAGCGGATAGAAGATCATCGGCTTGTCATAGACCGGCAAGAGCTGCTTGCTGACCCCCATGGTGATCGGATAGAGCCGCGTGCCCGAGCCGCCCGCCAGGATGATCCCCTTGCGTTTTGTCATGTATCCTCCAGCCGCTTCAGAACCGCGGCAAGCCCGGCGGTCCAGTCCGCAGGGGTAATGCCGAAATCCGCCCGCAGTTTGGCGCAATCGAGACGAGAGTTCTGCGGTCTGCGCGCCGGGGTGGGGTAATCGCGGGCCGGAATGTCGGTGACGGTGACCGCGCGCCCCGCCCGGGCAAAGATCGCGCGGGCGAAATCCGCCCAGCTTGCCCATGGCGCCCCGGCATAGTGATAGGTGCCCCCGCCCTGCCCCGCGAGAAGCGCCTCGGTCATGCGCAGCAGCGTCGCGGCGATCTCCTCCGCCGGGGTCGGCCCGCCCACCTGGTCGGCGACCACGTTCAGCCGGTCGCGGGTCTCGCTCAGGCGCAGCATGGTGGTGACGAAATTCGCGCCATGGGCCGAGAACACCCAGGAGGTGCGCAGGATCACATGTACCCCGCCCGCCGCGCGCACCGCGCGCTCGCCCGCCAGCTTGCTGCGGCCATAGGCGTTGAGCGGCGCCACCGGATCCTCCTCGCGCCAGGGGGTCTCGCCCGAGCCGTCGAAGACGTAATCGGTGGAGATGTGCAGGAAGGGGATGCCGCGCGCGGCACAGGCCCGCGCCATGGCGCCCGGCGCCTCCGCATTGATGCGGGTGGCGCGCGGCTCTTCCTCTTCGGCGCGGTCCACCGCGGTATAGGCGGCGGCATTGATCACCGCGCGCGGGGCGGCGGCATGGATCGCCGCGGCGCAGGCCTCGGGGTCGCAAAGATCGGCATCCGCGCGGCCCAGCGCCGTGACCCGGGCCTGGCCTTGCAATGCGCGCGCCACCTGGCCGGTCTGGCCGAAGACCAGCAGCGTCACGCGACGCCCTGCCCGAGCCGCTGCCCCACGCCGTCGCGGGATTGCAGCGCGCGCCACCAGGCCTCGTTGTCGAGATACCATTGCACGGTGCGTCGAAGTCCCTCCTCCACCGTGACCGAGGGCCGCCAGCCCAGCTCGCGGGCGATGCGCGCAGGATCGATGGCATAGCGCGCGTCATGGCCCGGGCGGTCGGTGACAAAGGTGATCTGATCGGCGTAGGATCCCGCGGGCTTCGGGCGTTTGGCATCGAGGATGGCACAGAGCGTGCGCACCAGCTCGAGGTTCGTGCGCTCGTTCCCGCCGCCGATGTTGTAGCTCTCGCCGGGGGTGCCCCGGGTCAGCACCAAGAGCAGCGCCTCGGCGTGATCCTCGACATAGAGCCAGTCGCGCACGTTGGAGCCATCGCCGTAGATCGGCAGCGGCTTGCCCGCCAGCGCCCCCAGGATCACCACCGGGATCAGCTTTTCCGGGAAATGATAGGGGCCGTAGTTGTTGGAGCAATTCGACAGCACCACCGGCAACCCGTAGGTGTGGAACCAGGCCCGCACCAGGTGGTCGCTGGCCGCCTTGGAGGCGGAATAGGGCGAGCGCGGATCATAGGGCGTTTCTTCGGTGAACCGGCCCTCCGGGCCCAGCGAGCCGAAGACCTCGTCGGTGGAGACGTGATGAAAGCGGAAGCTCTCGGGGCGGCCGGCATCATTCCAATATATGCGCGCCGCCTCCAGCATGTTGCAGGTGCCGGTCACATTGGTCTCGACAAAGGCGCCGGGGCCGTCGATCGAGCGGTCGACATGGGATTCCGCCGCCAGGTGCATCACCGCGTCGGGGGCGTGCCGGGCGAAGATCCGGTCGAGGGCGGCGCGATCACGGATATCGGCGTGCTCGAAGGCATAGGCGGGGTGATCGGCGACACTGGCCACGTTGTCGAGACAGGCGGCATAGGTCAGCGCATCGAGGTTGACCACCGCGTGACCGGCGGCAATCGCCTGCCGCACCACCGCCGATCCGATGAACCCGGCGCCGCCGGTGACCAGCAGCTTCACGCCGGAACCTCCGCGAAGGGCTCGAGATCGGCCAGCGGCCCGGCAGCGGCATCGCGCGCCGAGAGCACCGGGGCCTGGCCCTCGAGCCCCCAGTCGATGGCCAGGTCCGGGTCGTCCCAGCGCACCGTGCGCTCATGCGCGGGGGCATAGGTGTCGGTGCACTTGTAGATGATCTCGGTGTCGGGCGCGCGGGTCACGAAACCATGCAGGAAGCCCTCGGGAATGAGCAGTTGCCGGCCGTTCTCGAAGCTCAGATCCACCCCCACCCAGCGTCCGAAACTGGCCGAGCCCGGCCGGATGTCGACCGCCACGTCGAACAGCCGCCCGCGCCCGCAGCGCACCAGCTTGGCCTGGGCGCGCGGCGGCACCTGGCAATGCAGCCCGCGCAGCGTGCCGGGCTGCGCCGAGAGCGAATGGTTGTCCTGCACGAAGTCGAACTCCAGCCCCTGCGCCCGCAGGGTCTCGCGATTCCAGCTTTCGGAAAAGAAGCCGCGGTTGTCGCCGTGGCGGATCGGGGTGAGGATCAGCACGCCCTCCAGTGCGGTTTTCTCGATCTGCACCGGCCTGCCCCTTTTTTGCCTCTGGAACTCACCACTTAGCAAAATCGCCCGGGCCTGTCACGGGCCGGAAAACCGCCCGGCGGGGCGCGCTGCGGCGCGCAATTCTGTTGCCAAGATCCCGGGTTATCGGCAAGATACCCATGCGCAGGGACCGCATGTATTTCAATCACCCATCGATAAGGAGTTCAAAAATGGTTGCCGAATCCAATCCGCTTTTTTCTCAGCAATGGCATTTTGACCTGATCGGCGATATTCAGGCGGTCTGGGAAGACTACACCGGCGAAGGTGTCTCGGTCGGCGTCTATGACGACGGCGTCCAGGAAACCCATGAGGACCTCGACGGCAATTACGACAGCACGCTGCATTACTTCGGCAATGGCTATTTCGACGATGGCCAGCCCAATGGCCCAGGTGACGGGCACGGCACATCGGTCGCCGGGATCATCGCCGCCGAGAACAACGGCCTGGGCGGTGTCGGGATCGCCTTCGACGCCGGCATCACCGGGGTCGATTTCCTCAACGACGTCTATGCCGACGGCACCGGCACGGTGCTCGATTCCATGGAGTTCATGGAAAACTTCGACATCACCAACAACAGCTGGGGCTATTTCCCCTCGTTCGACCAGTTTCTCAACCTGGGCGACCCCAACAGCACCGCCAGCATGGAAGGCGCAGCCTTCATCCATGCCGCCGTGAACGGCCGCGACGGGCTGGGCACGATCATCCTCAAGGCGGCGGGCAACGACTCGAGCAATGCCCAGGGCGAAGGTCACAACAACCTGCACGAGGTCGCCGCGGTGGCCGCCGCAGGCCAGGACGGTTTCATCGAGTATTATTCCAGCTGGGGCTCCAACCTGCTGATCACCGCGCCCGCGGCGGGGGTCACCACCGACCTCATGGGCGGCGACGGCTATGACCCGGGCAATTACACCGACACCTTCAGCGGCACCTCGGCGGCGACGCCGGTGGTCTCGGGGGTGGTGGCGCTGATCCTTCAGGCCAACCCCGACCTGGGCTGGCGCGACGTGCAGAACATCCTCGCGATCTCGGCCGCCCATACCGGTTCGGACTATGGCGACAGCGGCAGCGGCTACGAGCATGGCGACTGGTTCGCCAATGGCGCGGGCAACTGGAACGGTGGCGGCATGAGCTATCACCATTCCTATGGCTTCGGCATGGTCGACGCCTTTGCCGCGGTGCGCATGGCCGAGGTCTGGCACCTGTTCTACGACGAGGCCGCGACAAGCGGCAACGACGAGGTGGTCAATGCCTCCTATACCGGCGGGCCCTTGCAGATCCTCGACAATGTCCCGATCTCGGCCACGATCACCGTGACCGAAGGGGTGATGATCGAACATATCTACGTCACCATCACCGGCGACCACGACTATATCGGCGACCTGTCCATCTGGCTCGAGGCGCCCACCGGCGAGATGTTCGAGCTGATGATGGAGGATTACTACCTCAACGCCTCGCTCGACGGTACCTGGGTGTTCGGCGTGTCCGGCGCGCTGGGGGTCAGTTCGATCGGCGACTGGACGATCCATATCGAGGACAAGATCGCCTTCTTCGAGGGCGAGCTGACCGGTGTCGAGCTGGAATTCCACGGCATGGAAATCACCCCCGACACGGTGCATCACATCACCAGCGACTTCGCCGATTATGCCGCCGAGGATGCCTCGCGCCAAACCATCGAGGATACCGACGGCGGCACCGACTGGCTCAACATGGTGGCGCTGACCGGGGCGGTCGAGGTCACCCTGGCCACCGGCGGCGCGATCATCGTGGACGGCACCCAATGGGCCACCATCGGATCCGGGCTGATCGAGAACATCGCCACCGGCGACGGCAATGACACCGTCACCGGCGGCGGCGAGGACAACCACATCGTCACCGGGCGCGGCAATGACAGCATCGATGCCGGCGACGGCAACGACACGGTCGATGCCGCGGACGACGACGATTTCGTCGATGGCGGCGACGGCAATGACAGCATCGACGGCGGCGGCGGCACCGACACCATCGACGGCGGCGACGGCGACGATTACATCTTCGGCGACTGGGGCGCCGACAGCCTCGAGGGGGGCGACGGCGATGACACGCTGCTCGGCGACAGCGCCTTCGACACGCTGGAGGGCGGCGACGGCAACGACAGCATGGTCGGCGGCACCGGGGCAGACCTGCTCGATGGCGACGACGACAATGACACGATCCTGGGCAACACCGGGGTCGACACCATTTACGGCGGTGGCGGCGACGATTCGATCAGTTCGGGCAATGGCGCCGATTTCGTCGATGCCGGATCCGGCGACGACTGGGTGATCGGCCGCACCGGCGAGGATTCGATCAATGGCGGCAGCGGCGACGACAGCCTCTATGGCAGCGCCGGGATCGACACCATCCTGGGCGGGCTGGGCGACGACTACATCTCCGGCGGCTCGGCCTGGGATCTGCTCTACGGCAATTCCGGCAATGACACGATCGAGGGCAATTTCGGCAGCGACTACGTGTCCGGCGGCGAGGGCGAGGATTCGATCCTCGGCGGCACCGGGGACGACACGCTGAACGGCGGCGGCGACAATGACACGATCCTCGGCAACCAGGGCCGCGACATCATCAACGGCGGCGCCGGCGACGACCTGTTGCGCGGCGGCACGCTGGCGGACGAGTTCCACTTCGATGCCGGCGGCGGCGAGGACACGATCGAGGATTTCGAGAACTTCCAGGACAGCCTGCACATCGATGCCAGCATCACCGGCGGGCTCACCAACGGCCAGGACATCGTCGACACCTATGCCAATGTGCTGGGCGGCAATACGGTCTTCGTCTTCGACGATGGCACCACCATCATCCTGCAGGGCGAAACCGACCTGACCGCGCTTTACGACAACGTCTTCGGGGTCTGAGCCCCGGGCAGCGGCGGCATCGCCCCGGCGACGCGGCCGCTGTCGAAACACTCGAAGGCCTCGACCACGTGATAGAAGGACGAGGCCGGCATGGTGTCCGACACCAGCCGGCCCGCGCCGTCGCGCCGGTCGTACCAGCCGCCGGGCACCGGGGTGTCGAAATAGCCCGCCCAGAGACGCTCCAGCACCGCGCGCGGCCGCAGCGCCTCGGGGAGATCCGCCCCCGCCCCGGTCAGCAAGCGGCTGGCGCGCAGCAATTCGCATTGCGGCCAGAGCCGGAAGCCGTCGCGCCCCGCCACATCCGGCAGAAGCCCGGCGGGGGACAGATGCGCCGTCGCCGCCTCGAACAGCGCCAGGACCGGCGGCAGCGCCCCGCCCCCCTGCCCCGCCGGCGGATCCAGCGCCTGCCAGCCCGCCTCGAGCGCGATCCACTCGACCAGGTGGCCCGGTTCTTCCTGCTGCCCGGCGCCGGTCAGCGGGACAAGGCCGGTGTCGAAGAACTCCATCAGCCGCAGGTCCCGGCGCAGGAAGACCCCGGTCATCAACGCCCGGCAGGCCCCCGCCCGCGCGGCAAAGCGCGGCGCGCCGGTCACCCGGTAGAGCGCGCACATCGCCTCGAAGAGATGCATGTGCGGGTTCTGCCGCCGCGGCAGGCGGCGGGCGGCGCATTCGTGCCAGCCCTGCGGCGCGGCCAGCCGGTCGAGCGCGGTCTCGAGCCGGGCGATCTCGGGGCCGAGATCGCTGCCCGCCGCCATCAGCCCCGCCGCCGCCAGCAGCACGAAGCTGAGATCGTAAAGGTCATGCGGCGCGTCGAGGATCGCCAGGTCCGGCGTCAGCCAGCCCGCCAGGTGGCCCTCGGAATCGAAGCCGCGCGACATGACGAAACCGAAGAGCGTTTCGGCCCGCGCCTTGAGATCGGCGGCGCGCGCCGGATCCTCGCCCGACAGGCGGGACAGGGTGGCAAAGGCATAGGCCTGGCGCGCCTGGACCCGCAGCCGCCGGTTCAGGTCGCGGCGGGGCCGGCCGGCGTGGTCCAGCGCCTCCCAGACCGTGCCGGTCGCCGCGTCCCAGCCGGCCCCGGTCCAGAGCGGCACGGCCTGCTCGATCAGCCAGCCATGCAGCCTCTCGGGGGCGCTCATGACCGCGCCCGCCCCGGCAGCAGCCTGCGCCGCAGCGCCGCGCCCCGGCGCAAGAGCTTGAGCAGGGCGATCGGATAGGGCCCGGCCCAGTCGACCCAGTCGGAGACCGGGTTGGCGCGCGGCAGGCATTGGACCGGCTCGCCCTCGCGCAGCGGCGCCAGCGGCAGCACGTCCTGCAGCGCCGAGGCCTCGGTGGTGCGTTCCAGCCGCAGGTCGCCGCGCGCCTGCAGCATCTCGAAGATTGCCCGGTCGAGGTCGGCGTCGTGCAGGTGCTTGTCCGGCCCCATCGCCGCCATGCCCGGCGCCATCAGCGCCTGGAAATGCCGCCCCGGGGTGAAGGGATAGCGCGGCCCGCCGGTATAGAGATCCATCCCCGCCAGCAGGATATGCCGTGCGCCCAGCCCATGGGCGGCCAGCACCGCGTAGGTGCCCGACATCGGCTTGCGCTGGTAGCGCGCCATCAGGTCCGCCACCCCCTGCTCGACCGCGCCGTCGCGGAAGGTCATCGGGCGATAGAGATCGCGGAACCGGCGCATCCCGGCCTTGATCACCGCCGGGTTGTGGCTGGTCCAGGCGCCGATCCGGTAATCGGCGCGACAGCGGTGCAGGGTCTCGAACATGAAGGGCGCGACCCGCGGATCGCCGGCGATATAGGCCAGATCCACCCGCCGCCCCAGGTAGAAGGCGCGCTCGAAGAAGAAGTTGTTGGTCCTGAGCACCGCATCCCCGGCCAGCACCCGGCCCGGGGCAATGCTTTCGAGCGAATGGCCATTGCCGGCCACCACGCAGATGCGGTCTGCCAGCATCTCTACCGGGTCCGCGCCAGCAGCGCGTCGCACATCGCGCGCAGCGCGCCGCGCCCGCCGGGCTGCGGCAGCACCCAGTCGGCCAGCCCGAGGATTTCGGGATGCGCATCGCCGGGACAGGCCGAAAGCCCCGCCCGGCGCATCGCCGCGGCATCGTTCACGTCATTGCCGACATAGAGCAATTGCCCCCAGTCCAGCCCCTGCCCCGCCAGCCAGCCGTCCAGCGCCGCCACCTTGTCATCCACCGCCTGGTGCACCTCGATCTTCAGTTTCGCAGCGCGACGCTCGACCACCGGGTTGCGCTCCTTCGACAGGATCATCAGCCGCCAGTGCCCGGCCTTGCGCAGCATCTCCAGCCCCATGCCGTCGCCGCGCGAGGTCATCACCGCCTCGCGCCCGGTCTCGTCGGTGAGCACCAGGTTGTCGGTATGCACGCCGTCGAAATCCATCACCACCGCCGCCACCCGGTCGAGCCGGTCGCCCAGCCCCGCATCGCCGCCGCGCGCCACCGCCAGGTGGGCACAGAGCGCCAGGTCGGCGAGACTGTCGATCTCGACCGGCGGATGGTTCACCGGCGAGAGCGCCACCGGCCCGCAGAACCGCCGCCCGACGCGGCGGAAATCGGCCTTGCGCACGCAATAGACCGCGCCGCTTTCGCGAAACGACGGCGGCAGGTCCTGGCGCCGCTGGCGCGGCTGGCCCTCGTCGTGGTTGGTGCCGCGGCCCAGGCCCTCGGCATCGACGCCCCAGAGAAAGGAATGATCCTCGATCACCGACAGCGCACAGGCCGCGCCGCGGGCCTCCATCGCCGCGAGGCAGGCCTCGATATCGGCGCCGGTGGTGAAGGGCGAGGTGCATTGCAGGAAGACCAGCCGCTCGACCGGCCGGCCCTGCGCCTCGATCACGTCGAGCGCATGCAGCCAGCCGCTTTCCGAACTGGCGCCATCGCCGGACAGCGCCGCCGGACGGTCGATCACCTCGGCGCCGAAGCGCCGCGCCTCGTCGGCGATGGCGGCATCGTCGGTGGAGACATGCACCGCGGCGACCGAGGGCGCCGCCCGCGCCGCGCGCACCGCGCGCGCCACCAGCGACAGCCCGCCCACCGGGCGCAGGTTCTTGCCGGGCACCCCCTTCGAGCCGCCGCGGGCAAGGATCACGCAATGGGTCGTGGAAGGCTCACGCTCGGACGGGCTGGACACAGGCAATCGGCTTCTCTCAGTTCGGCGGGCGAGGGGCAAATTCCCCTGTCTTCCGGAGCGTTTACAAAAGATCTGCTGCTGTGTACACGCTGACCGGGAACAAGACCAGTCAGGACCTGCCCATGCTCGCACGCCTGAAAGCCACTTTTCTGGGGAAATGGCTGTATCGCCTGTCGCGCCACGATGTCCTGGGCGCGCCGCTGCGCTGGCTGCTGGACCTGGGCGTTCTCGAGCGTCTCGACCCTGCCCATTGGAAAGCCGCCAACCGCCGGCACAATGCCCGCCAGCAGGCCACCCTGGCCGCCTTCCGGGCGCGCAACGGGTCCGCGGGGTCATGAGCCGCCCGCCGCGCCTGCTGCTGACCTTCTGCGACGATTCCACCCTGATCTTTGCGGTGCGCCTGCGCGCGCTGCTGCGCCAGGCCGCGCCGGAGGCCGAGCTGACCCTGGGCTGCTACCTGCCCGAGGAGGCGCTGTCGCTGCGCCAGCTGGAAATGCTGGTGCCCGAGGCCGGCTACCTGGTGCTGAACAAGGACAGCCTGATCGAGGCGGTCCAGGAAGGCCGGTACGACGCGGTGCTGACCAGCCGGGTGTTCCGCTCGCTGGCGAATTTCCTGACCACCCCGGCGCTCAAGCACCTGCGCGGGCGAAGCCAGGTCATCTCGTTTCTCGGCGGGCTCGATTTCTTTCCCGAGCGGGGCTATGCCAACCGGATGCCCTGTGACGGGGTCTTCCTGTTTCCGCATTCCGACGTGGAGAAATTCACCGCCCATGCCGCCCGGCAGGCCGCCAGCGACAGCCACCTGCGCGCGCCGCTGGTGGATTTCGGCCATCCCACCTTCCTGGCGCCCTCGCCCACCCCGCCCGCCGACCTGGACGCGCGCCGCGACATCTATTTCTTCGCCCAGGCGATCTCGCCCCTGACCCGGCGCGGGCGGCTGCATGTGCTCGAGGCCATGGTGGCGCTGGCCGAGGCCCATCCCGACCGCACCGTCTGGATCAAGCTGCGCCACATGCCCGACGAGAACACCCGCCACCTGCACCGCGAGAAACACGACTATCCCGACCTGCTGCAAGGCGCCTTTCCCGAGGCGCCCGCCAACCTCAAGCTCACCGCCTGCCCGATGGACGAGGCGACGCGCAAGGCGGCGCTGGGGATCACCTGCACCTCGACCGCGGCGATCGACCTGATCCGCGAAGGGGTGCCGACCATGGTCTATCTCGACTACGTCGATGCCTACATGGACCCGATGGCGGCGGCGATGCGGCGGCTGTTCAAGGGCAGCCAGGTCATCACCCCGCTCGACGACCTGCTGCACCTGCGCACCCGGACCCCGGACCCGGCGTGGATGGCGCAGATGTTCTGTCCTCGCGACCTGGGCACACGGGTCCTCGAGATGGTCGACCGGCTTCAGTGCCCGCCGGACCCGGCCTCGGCATCCTCGGGGTAGAACAGGCGGAAATCCTCGGCGTAGCGCGCGGCGATCCGGGCGCGGGTGTCCGGCGCCAGGTCCGCGGCAATGCCCGGATCGGCCTGGACCCGCACGTTGCGGCGCAGCATCGGCCCCGGATCGATGCCGCAGCGCATCCGGATCTCGCGGCGCACATGTTCCCAGTCGGCCTCGGTCTCTTCCATCCGGCCGACGAAATCCGGCAGCACCCGGCCGCGCCATGTCAGGATCGACGCCTGCGCGCGCAGGTGGATCTCGGTCTCGGCCTCGGGGGTGCGCGCCACCACCTCGACGAAGGCGTCGAAGTCCATGCCCTTGGTGATGCCCATCGCGGCCATGCCGGGCAGCAGCTCAGGGTTCTCGACCACCTTGTTGCTCCAGCACGAATAGAGCCGCGCCACCGGATGGCGCACGAAGGTGAAGCTCCAGCCCGCCCGGGTGGCGGGATGCAGCGCATAGGTCACCGGGCGCATCCGCCGGACCCGGGCGCGGTGCTGCTCGGCCCAGAAGGCATCCTTGGCCGGGGTATGGCCCTGCGCCGAGCTCAGCCCGAAGGCATCGGCCAGCGCGGTGCGGATCGAGGTATTGGCCGCCTTGCCGATGCGGAAATAGGCGATGCCCTCGCGCGGCATCCACATCACGTGCCGCTCGACCCCGGGATTGATCCGGCGATAGAGCGCCCAGGCCCATTGCCGGGGCAGCGAGGGAGCGGGGTGGTCGGGGGCGGTCATGACGTCTCTCCCTGCTCCAGGCCGGGCGGCACATGGCCGCGCGCAAAGGCCAGGAGCCGCGCGGCCCCGCCGATCCGCCGCCGGTAGCGCAGCGCGTAGAGCAGGCGCATCAGCGGGGCGGCGCGGCCGAAGACGCGGGTCAGCATGGCGATCCGCGCCTGCATCAGGTCGGCGCGCTGCCAGTTGTCGCCGGTGCTTTCCGAGGGATGCCGCCCGACCGGCACCGGCAGGGAAACCCCGCGCAGCCCGGCCTTGAGCGCATCGGTGATGAAGACATATTCCTCGCCCAGCCCGAAATCCGCGCCCATGCCGAAGGCGGGATCGAAGCGCAGCCCGGCGGCATCGATGGCGCTGCGCCGCACCATCAGCTCGGGCGCACAGACCCGCCCGGCATTGAAATGATGCAGCCGGTGGGCCCGTGCCCGCCGCCCCGCGCCGGGCAGCCGGTCGCTGCGCCAGCCCGCGGCGAGGCCCAGCCCGGGGTCCTCGGCAAAGGCCCGGGCGAGGTGCTGAAAGCCCTCGGGCTCCAGCGTCATGTCGTCATCGGCAAAGACCACCAGCGCCCCCGGCGCGAGATCGAGCGCGGCATTGCGGCTGCGCGACAAGCCGATGGTGCCCAGCACATGCACCGTCACGTCATCGCGCGCGGTCAGCGCCGCGGGCACCCGGGCATCGCCCAGCTTCTGAACCAGCACGAGATAGGTGAGACCGGGGCAGGGGGGCGGCAGCGGCACCCCGGCCAGGCGGCTTCCCAGGGCAGAGATCGCAACCGTGATCGGCAGATCGGCCGTCGGTCCGGCGGGGGCACTGTCCTTGTCGGTCACTGGTCGTCGGATCCGCTGCTGTCTTCGTCGGAGCAGATAGCGGCAAGCGCGGGGCAAGGTCAATGCGCCGGGGAAAACTGTTTCGCGCGCGAAACATTTTTGCGCAAGTCGTTGAAATCAAACAATATGGGTCACGATTTCCAGCCGGAGATCCAGGTTTCGAGCGCCTGGCGGAAGGCCGGGGTCACCCCCGGGCCGGAAAGCCGGAGGTCTTTGCCCTTGGCATCCCAGGACAGGGCGATCCCGCCGGGCGCAGGGTTGTCGGCCCCGGCGCCGGGTGCGGCGCGGTCCGGGCCTGCCGCCGCAGCCCCCGGGGCAGGGGCGTCAGGCGCGGGGGCCGGGCGGGCAGGGGCGGCGGCCGGGTCCGGCTTGAGCAGCCGTTTCAGCGCCGCCTGCTCGGCCTCGGCATCCGCCGGCGCCGCGGCCTTCAGCGCCCGGGCGACCCGCCTGGCAAATCCCGGCTCGTCCCCCAGGCGGCGCGCCAGGTCGAGGCCAAGGCGTTCGCCGATCGCCACCGGAAAGGCCAGCGCCCCGTCGAGTTGCCGCACCAGCGCCACGAAGGAGCGGATCTTGGATTTCCGCGCCCGGCTGGCGCTGGCGTAAAGCGTGTCGAGGGCGGCGCGGTCATGGGCAAAGACCCCTTCCTCCACCGCGCGCACCGCGATGCGCGCGCGCTCGTAATGGCTCAGACCCACCCGGATCTCGTTTTCCTCGACCATGGCGAGATAGGCCTCCGAGGTCTCGCCCGGGCGGGTGACGCGGGCGCGGATCTCGGCAAAGCGCGCCTCGCCGGTCTCCTCGTGCAACTGGCGCAGCGCCGTCAGCCGGCGCCAGCCCGAGATCAGCCCGTAGCGCGGCCCGGCGCGGTCGGCGCCCAGATCCACCACCTCGATGGCGGTCTGCTGGCCGCGGGCGCGCAGGCTCTCGACCAGCGCGGCCTGTTCTTCCGGCGCCACCCCGATCCGGTCGCGCACCAGGTAGGCGGCATCCACCGCCGCCAGCGGCAGGTTTTCCAGCAACCGGCCCTGGGCGCGGGCGCGGGCGATTTCCTCGGACAGCGCCTCGAGCGCGGCAGAGGTGGCCGCCTCGCCCGCCACCTGGGCAATCGGCGGCGCCGAAAGCGGTCCGGGCGCCGGGGCAGGGGGCGGCGCGGGGCGGTCGAGGAAATCGGTTTGCGGCGGGGTCAGGCGTCTGCGGCGGGCCATCAGCGGGTCTCCGGGGTCTGGCAGGGGATCTTGCGGGGGCTCATTCCGCGGCCTTCCCGGCGGCGGCCAGTTCCTCGCGCCGCCAGATGCCCAGCAGGAGCTGCTTGAAGGCGGCATAGGTGGCGTCAAAGGTCTCGCGGCCGCGTGCATAGGTCTCGCGGTTGAAGTCGCGGTAATCGGCCTCGTAGATGCCGTTCACCTGCTCCCCGGCCTGGCCGATCAGCGCGGTGTAATTCTGCCGGTGCGGCGAGAGCACCCGGCCGAGGTAGGCCTGCATCAGCCCGGCCAGTTCCGCCTGCTGCTTGTCGTCGTAGCGGGTGATCACCGCGCGCACCGCGTCCCACTCGAAATTCAGCTCCTCGCGGCCCAGCGCCCGGGCGGCGACATTCTCGCTGCTCTCGATCGAGGCGAAGGTGGAATGCAGCATGTCGAAGAACCGGCCGGTCGAGTCGAACTCGAGGAAGGAGGCCCCCAGCGGCACCAGTAGGATGTCCGAGGCCGCCAGCCCGTTGATCGTGAGATACCCCAGCGCCGGCGGGGTATCGAGGAAGATCACGTCATAGGCATCGAGGATGCCGTCCTCGGCCAGCGTCTCGGTCAGCGCATCCCAGAGCTTCCAGCTGCGCCCCTGCATCCGCCAGACCGGGATCTGGAACTCGGCCCAGTAGAGATTGAGCTGGGCGCCGATCAGGTCGATATTGGGCCAATGGGTCTTCTGCACCAGATCCGGCGCGGTGATCTCCAGCGCCTCGCCCAAGGTATCATCCAGCGGAATCGGCGCCTCGCCGCGGTCGAGCCGCCCCTGGTTGGTGGCGCGCAGGTGGCGCGCGTAGTGCCGCGCCAGCAGCGGAAACACCGTCTGCCATTCATCCGCCACCTCGCCGCCGAAGATCGAGGTCATCGAGCCCTGGGAATCGAGATCGATCACCAGCACCTTGTAGCCGTCGAGGGCGGCACTCATCGCCAGGTGCGCCGCGGTCGAGGTCTTGCCGACGCCGCCCTTGAAATTGGCCACCGCCACCAGTTTCGCCGGCAGGCCCTCGGGGCGGTAGGGGCGGTAGTCCCGGCCCTTGGCGCCTTCGCGGGCGAAATGCGCGCGCAGCCGCAGCACCTCGTCGAGGGTGAACCACTTGGCGCCGCCCTCGGTCTCCGACCGACCCTGCGGCAGCTCGGGGTTCTGCCGCAGCACCCGGCGGAAATGGGCCTGGGCCACCGGGATCAGGTAGCGGGTGATCTCCCAGGTGGAAAACAGCCGCAGCTTGCGCTCGCCGGTCTCGTCCAGCCCGCGCGAGGCGAGGTCGGCCCGGCCCCGCGAACAGGCCTCGGAGATGGTCTTGAACTGGGCGGTGGACATCGGCGCGCCCAGGTCCGCCAGCGCGGCATCGGGGTCGATATTGAAATAGGCGGGCCGCTGGTCGGGTTTGCTCATGGGATGCTCGATTGCCGCAATGTAACGTCTTTTTCTCAGTGTACTCAGAAAGGTGTTACACGCCAATGCAGAACGGACATCAGGCGGTATTTTTCTGCAAAACCGCGGGTTTTCGGCGGTCTGCGGGCAGGGCGGCAAAAAAAGCCCAGTTATGAATCTGTTATATTCTTAGTTACAGGCGCGCGGGCGTCCCGTGAAGCCTCTGAAAACAGGGGGCTTTGGCGCGGTTCCCGGACGCGGGGCGACTCTGATCCCACGATAGGGCGATTCCGAACCCCCAATGAAGCGACTCCGATCCCACGTTGCGGCGCGGTGCGGTGCTGGACGCAGATTGTGGATAACTTTAGGGTGGGTGTTAACGAAAACACGATTCCCCGAACGGGGGCGGCCCGGGCGGCAGCGGGTGGAAAAAGCGGCAGGACAGGGCGGCGCGACAGGCATGACGGCACAGGCATGACGGCACTGACAGACAGCAGGGCAGGGCGGCTTTTGCCCGACCGCCATCCGACGGCGGATTTCTTTCTCTGCGACATCTTCGATGCCCTGCCCAAGGACGACCTGGCGACCATGGAGCACCCGGTCTTCTCGCTGGCCACCCGGCCCGACCGGCGCATCCTGTCCTATGCCCACAACGGCGTCGAGATCACCGTCACGCCCTCGGTGCGCGGGCTGGCGACGATCCATGACAAGGACATCCTGATCTATTGCATCAGCCAGCTGGTGGCGGCGCTGAACGCCGGGCGCAAGGTGGCGCGGAGGCTCTGCCTGCGGGCGCATGACCTTCTGGTCGCGACCAACCGCGAAACCAGCGGCGACGGCTACAAGCGCCTGCGCGAGGCCTTCGAGCGGCTTGCCGGCACCCGCATCACCACCAATATCGAAACCGGCGGGCGCGAGGTGACCTCGGGCTTCGGGCTGATCGAGAGCTGGCAGATCGAGCGGAAGTCCCGCGGCGGGCGCATGGTCAGCGTCGAGGTGGTGCTGAGCGACTGGCTCTACCGCGCGGTGCTGGGCAAATCGGTGCTGACGCTGAGCCGCGACTATTTTCGCCTGCGCAAGCCGCTCGAGCGGCGGATCTACGAATTGGCGCGCAAGCATTGCGGCCGCCAGCCGGGCTGGACGGTCTCGGTCGACACGCTGCTGAAGAAATCCGGCTCGGCCAGCCCGCGGCGGGTGTTTCGCAAGATGCTGCGCGACATGATCGCCGCCGACCACCTGCCGGAATACCGGATGGAGGAATGCCCGGGCGACCTGATGCGCTTTTGCCCGCGCGAGGCGGTGACCGAGGGCCCCGGGCGCGGCCCCGAGCTGAGCGCGCGGGTGATGGAGCAGGCGCGCGCCCTGGCGCCGGGCTGGGATCTCTATGCGCTCGAGGCGGAATGGCGCGCCTATTGGCAGCGCTCGGGCCGGCCGCAGCTGCGCCGCCCCGGCGCGGCCTTCCTGGGCTTCGTGCGCCGGCGCATCGCGACCGAGTGATCCCGCTGCGAGGCGGGCCGGGACGCCAGGCCAGCAGGGGTCAGACCAGCAGGATATTGTCCTCCAGCGCCGAGATGTCGCTCAGCCCCTCGAGGAACACCAGGCCGCCGTCGCCGAAATCGATCTTGATCCCGCCGGGCACCTCCCGGGCGTGCTGGTCGAGCAGGTCCGCCGCGGTTTCGGCCCCGGTCAGCGCGGCATCGAATTGCAGGATGTCCTGGACGTCCTCGAAATCGGTGATCGTGTCCTTGCCGAAACCCTCGGCAAAGACGAAGGTATCGCTCAGGGTGCCGCCGCGCAGCTCGTCGTTGCCCGGACCGCCATCGAGCCGGTCCACCCCCTGGTTGCCATAAAGGGTGTCATTGCCCGCCCCGCCCGAGAGCCAGTCATCACCGCTGGCCCCCGACAGCAGGTCGTTGCCGTCCCCCCCCAGCAGGGTGTCGGCGCCGATATTGCCGTAGAGGCTGTCGTCGCCGACCCCGCCTTCGAGATGGTCCCAGCCGTAGCCCCCCGAGAGGAAATCGGCGCCGTCGCCGCCAAAGAGCTGGTCCTGCCCGTCGCTGCCGTAAAGCGTGTCATCGCCGGAATTGCCATAGAGCGTGTCCCAGCCGGTGCGCCCGATGATGTAATCGTCGCCCGCCCCGCCATGGGCCTCGTCGGCGCCATCGCCGGGGCTCATCCAGTCATCGCCGTCGCCGCCGTAAAGCAGGTCGACCCCGGTATTGCCGTAGAGCGTGTCATCGCCCGCATCGCCGTAAAGCGTGTCGGCGCCGGTGCCGCC
>SBGD01000099.1 GCA_006226775.1 Paracoccaceae bacterium
CAATTCGTTGGCGGTGTCGGAGTCGACGCCGTCGATCACCAGAAGCTCGTCCTGCTCGACATAGGCGACTTCCTCGAGGTTGGTGAAGCCTTCCGAGACCAGAAGCTGGGCAAAGAACTCGTCCAGATCGAGGGTTTCCATGAAGAGGTTGGTGCGCTCCTCGAATTCCTTCTGGCGGCGCGCCGATTCCTCGGCCTCGGTCATGATGTCGATGTCGAGCCCGGTGAGCTGCGAGGCCAGCCGCACGTTCTGGCCGCGCCGGCCGATGGCCAGGCTCAGCTGCTCTTCGGGCACCACGACCTCGATGCGCTCGGCTTCCTCGTCGAGCACCACCTTGGTGACTTCCGCCGGTTGCAGCGCGTTCACCAGGAAGGTCGGCTGGTCCTCGTTCCACGGAATGATGTCGATCTTCTCGCCCTGGAGCTCGTTGACCACGGCCTGCACCCGGCTGCCGCGCATCCCGACGCAGGCGCCGACCGGGTCGATCGAGCCGTCATAGGAGATCACGGCGATCTTGGCGCGGCTGCCCGGGTCACGGGCGACGGCCTTGATCTCGATGATGCCGTCGTAGATTTCCGGCACTTCCATCTTGAACAGTTCCGCCATGAACTCGGGGGCGGTGCGCGACAGGAAGATCTGCGGGCCGCGGGCCTCGCGGCGCACGTCCTTGATGTAGCAGCGGATGCGGTCGTTGGGGCGATAGCTTTCGCGGCCGATCTTCTCGTTGCGGCGCAGGATGGCCTCGCCGCGGCCCACGTCGACGATGACGTTGCCGTATTCCTCGCGCTTGACCTGGCCGTTGATGATGGTGCCGGCGCGGTCCTTGAATTCCTCGTACTGGCGATCCCGCTCGGCTTCGCGCACCTTCTGCAGGATCACCTGCTTGGCCGATTGCGCCGCGATCCGGCCCATTTCGACCGGCGGCACTTCCTCGACATAGGTGTCGCCGACCTTGGGATCGGCCAGGTACTGTTTCGCGGTCTCGACCGTCATCTCGGCCTGGTAGTTCTCGAGGTCCTCTTCCTCGACCACGGTACGCACGCGGGTAAAGGTCGCCCGGCCGGTGCGGCGGTCGATGCTGACCCGGATGTCCATCTCCGAGCCGTAGCGCGACTTTGCCGCGCGGGCGAGGGATTCCTCCATCGCCTCGACCACCAGACCGGGGTCGATCATCTTTTCGCGTGCCACCGCTTCGGCGGTCTGCAAAAGCTCAAGCTGGTTGGCTGAGGTGATTGCCATTACTCTTTCTCCTCCTGAGACGCCGCATCTTCGGTCTCGATCTCGTCAAACTTGGTTTCGTCCACTTCCGCCGCCTTGCGCTGGCGCAGCATCTCGCGGATGAGCTCATCGGTCATGACCAGCTTGGCATCGCTCAGCCAGTCGAATTTCAGCCCGAGGGTCACGGTCTCCTGGCCTTCGGAAGATCCGTCGACATTGATCAGCACCTCGTCGCCCTCGACACCCGCCAGTTCGCCGCGAAAGCGGCGGCGGCCGTCGATCAGCTCGGTGGTTTCCAGCTTGGCCTCATAGCCCTCGAAGGTCTCGAAATCCTTCAGCCGGGTCAGCGGGCGGTCGATGCCGGGGGACGAGACCTCGAGCGTATAGGCGTCGATGATCGGGTCCTCGACATCCAGCGCGGCGCTGACGGCGGTCGAGATCTCGCCGCATTCATCCACCTCGATGCCGCCCGTGGGGCGTTCGGCCATGATCTGCAAGGTCTGGTGCTTGCCGCTCATCAGGCGGATTCGCACCAGCTCGAACCCCAGGTCACGGATCACCGGGCCGATGATCTCGGCCAGGCGGCGGTCGATGGCGGCCTTTGCAATCAGCGTGTTGGACAGAGAATCGGTCATGCGGCTCCTGACAATCCGGATACAAAAAAACGGGCGCGCGGCCCGTCAAACTTTCCGGTGGAGCTTCGGGTGAGCCCCGACGCGCCGCTGTTGAGGGGCGATATACGCGCTGTTTGCCGGTTTCGCAAGGGCCCGCAGGCCCCGGCGGGCCGATAAACGCGGGCCTGCGGCAATTCACCCTGCAAATCCGCGCGCCGGCGGGCGTCGAGAGCGGCGCTTGGGGCCGCCTCTGCGTTCAGGCGCCCTGCTTGCGGGCCGATTCCTTGATGGCGTCGTATTGGCCGGTCGGGCGGAAGCGCCAGAGGTAATCCGGCAGCACCGCGTCGAAGGCGGTGGGCTGGATGCCCAGCTCGGCAAAGCCGCGGGCCTCGGCGGCGGCGACGTTGTCGGCGCGCAGCGTTTTCACCTGGTCGCGGGTCAGGATGCCGTTGGACACCAGCCCCAGCGTGAGGGCCGAGGCCGTGTCGAGCCCCCAGGCCATCACCCGGGCCAGCCAGAACGGCATGTTCACCACCATCCGGCGGCGGCGAATCACCTTCAGCATGTCGCCGATCAGCGCGCGGAAGGTGGCGACCTCGGGTCCGCCAAGCTCATAGATGCCGCCCGGCGCCCGGCCGGTCACGCCCTTGAAGGCCGCGCGCGCCACGTCGTCGACATAGACCGGCTGGAACCGGGTGTCGGCGCCGACCAGCGGCAGCACCGGCCCCATGCGCGACATGCCGGCGAAGCGGTTGAAGAAATTGTCCTCGGGCCCGAAGATCACCGAAGGTCGCAGGATCATCGCCTCCGGCATGTGCTCAAGCACGGCTTTCTCGCCCTCGGCCTTGGTGCGCTGGTAGTCGCTGTTGCTGTCGGCATCGGCGCCGATCGCAGAAAGATGCACCATCCGCGCCACGCCGCTTTCGGCCGCAATGCGGGCGATGCGCCCGGCGCCCTCGGCCTGCACCGCGTCGAAATTGTTCTTGCCGCGTGCGTCGAAGGTGCCGACGCAGTTCACCACCGCCTCTGCGCCCTGCATCACCAGGCGCACGCTGTCGTCGTTGCGGATGTTGCAGAGCACCGGCTCGACCTGGCCGACCACGCCATAGGTGCGCACGAACATCGCCTCGTTCGGGCGGCGGCAGGCGACGCGCACGCGCCAGCCCTCCCTGGCCATGTGTCGCGCAATGTAGCGGCCGACAAAACCGGAACCGCCGTAGATCGTGACCAGTCTGGACATGGAGCGCCTCGTTTGTTCGCGTGTCCTACAGGGAATATCGCCCGACCCCCGGGGTGACAAGGTGCCATGCTGCCGCGTGACGGGTTTGACCGCGCGGGGCGGCTCAGACCACCAGCGGCCAGGGGATTTCGCCGCCCATCGGTGCCGGGGCGGCGCCGGTGTCATGCTGGGCGACGAAGCCGGCGCAGGCGTCGTGGCGCGCCGGGCCATAGGCGCGGTAGAACTGCGCCGGCAAGAGCGCCTCGGCCGGCACGATGACACAGCCGCTATGGCCGTTTTTCGGGACGGGAAACCGCGCCTGCACCACGAAATCGGCACCCGGCTCGGCCACCGGTGCCGCCTGCGAGCGGATCGGCACCTCGTTCATGCCGGCGGCATCATGCACGATCACCGTGTCGCTGCCGGTGGCATTGAGCATGCAGACGCTGTGGTCGAACATCCGCAGCCCGCTCTGCCAGGGCCGCGCCAGGTAGAAGACGAAGTTCCACAGCGGCGGGCTGACCCTTTCGCCGCGCATCTCGAACTGCGCAAAGCCCCTGGCACAGGGCAATTGCCCACAGGCCGAGAGCCGGACCAGCGAGGTCCGGTCGACCCAATGCGCCTCGTATCGTCCGTGGCCAAGGACCTTGCAGAAGGACTCGGTCATGGCGCGCTCTCCTTGTTTGCCGAAACCCGTGGCTGACTGGCAATCGCGCGCGCCCGGGGGCGCCCGCCCCGTGACGCTAGAAACGCGGGGCGGTTGAAATTCGTGATTTTTGCGTGAACCCCCGGAAATCGTTTTCGTTCCGCCCGCCCGCAGACCTATGATCGGCCGCGCCACAGGAGGATGCGATGCCGATTGCCAATAATTCCAACAATTCGAATAACTCGAACAATTCCAACAACTCGAATAACTCCAACAACTCCAACAACTCGAACAATTCCGGCGAACATGCGCTGGCCGGGCAGGGGGCGTCGCTGCTGATGACCTCGGCGCTGGACATGGCGGCGATCAACCTGCGCGGCGAGGGCGGCTTTGCCACCCGCCCCGCAGCACCCTTCGACCGCGACCGCACGCTGCGCGCCCTGAACGCCCGGCACCGCAATGCGCTGTTGATGGCCGAGTTGATGGAGGGGCTGACGGTACATGGCCCGCCGGAGACCGAGGCCGGGACGGTCGAGGTGCGCTTCGGCGGGACCATGCTTCTGACCCTGAGCCTGAAAATCGCCCCGGCCGAGCACGAGGCCTTCTGGAAGCGCCAGACCGAGAGGGTGTTCGACGCCAAGTGGTACCGCGAGGAACGGCTGCAGGAGATCTTCGTCCAGCAGACCGACATTCTCAGCTTCTTCGGCCTGGCGGTGCCGCTGGCGCCGACCACCCATCCCTGGACGCTCGATCTGATCGGCGCGGTGCTGGAAGCGGTGTTCCAGGTCGAGGCGCAGATCAAGGACCGCTTCTCGGTGGTGCGCCCGGTGCGCCGCTCGCCGCGGATCACCCCGGTGATCCAGACCCCGGCGCACAGCAGCTTTCCCAGCGGCCATGCCACCGAATCCTTTGCCGTGGCGACCCTGCTGAACTACCTCTATTTCGGGCAAACCGCGGTGGAACTGCGCGAGATTGCCCGGCGGATCACCGAGAACCGCACCTTCGCCGGGGTGCATTACCCGATCGACAATATCGCGGGGGCAAGGATCGGCGAGCGTCTGGCGCTGCATTTCCTCACCCGGATGTTTTCCGGCACCCTGCCCGCCGCGGACCCGCTGGCCTATACCGAGGCCGACGCGGGCATCGATCTTGCGACGCTGGAAGAACATGTCTTCCGCGGCGCGCCGGATTACGCGGCGATCGGCGCGGCGCCCGAAGGCAGCGCGGCGGTGCGGCACTTCTATCTCGCCGAGGCGCTGGCCGAGATCACCGGGCAATCGGTCTGAGGGGCGCTGGCATGACATTGGACTTCAAGCCGCTGGCCTCCGGCGCGGCGCATCTGCCGGAGAATTACCTGCCCGCGGCGCTGCCTGCGCTGCTGGGCGATCCGATGGACGAGAGCTATCCGCTTTTGCCCGTGCCGATGCAGGACGCGCGGGCGGTGAGCTTCGTGACCGGCGCCGGGCTGGCCGATCCGGCGCATTGCGCGCAGGCGATGCAGGACGCGCAGCCGCGCTACATCGGCCCGCCGATGGGCCCGCAGGAGGCGGCGCTCGGCGGTGTCACCTTTTCCCGACCTGAAACTGCCTCCGATGTCCGGGTCAAGGTGCTGGGCCTGATCGATGTCGGCATCGCCTTCTGGAACGCGGCCTTCCGCGACGGCTCGGCGCTGGCCGGGCCGAGTTGCTTCAAGGACATGGGCTACCTGGGGTTCAGCCCCGGCGGCCAGGGCCCCTCGGGCGTGCAGTTTTTGGGCGAGGCCGCGCTGGCCGGGATCTGCCAGCAGGCCGACAGCGACGGCCACGACCGCAACATCGTGGCGCGGCTGGGGGCGGATTTCCCGCAGAGCGTCTTCGGCGCGCATCCGGTGGCCGGGCAATTGTTCCACCTCGACGGGTTCAACCACGGCACCGCCATTGCCGACCTGATGCTCAACCCGCTGGTCGACGGCGCGCTCGCGCCTGGGGGCCAGATGGAGATCCTGCCGCACAGCCCGATCTTCGGCGTCGAGCTGCCGCAGAACGTGCTGCTCGACGCCAGCGGCGAAACGCTTCAGGCGGTGCTGTCGCTGGCGATCGGCGATCTGGCGCGACGGGTGTTCGACTGGGGCTGCACCCATTGCCCGGACAAGCGGCTGGAGTTGCGCATCGTGCTGCCCTTTGCCTTTACCGGCAGCGCCATGGGCGGCACCCATCCGGTGATCGAGAACATCCGCCAGCTAGTGGCGAACGCGGAAACCGCCGGTTTCGACATCAAGATCTTCATGCCCGCGGGCAATCACCTGCAGGACCAGTTGCACGCCCGCCCCGGCGACCCCGGGGCCGGCGCCTGGTCGGCGCCGCTGCGCTGGGCGCTGGTGCCCGACGATCACTCGGCCAATACGGTCGAGATCACCTGGCAGGGGGCCTCGGATGTCACGCTTGAAATCGACGGCCCGCCGGGGCGCGCGCGCATCGAGATGGACCACGGCGATATCGCGCTGCTGCTGTCGGGCGGGCGGGTCATCGGCGCGGCCTGGTGCCGCGATCAGGGGGCGGGCTGGACCCGGCTGCGGATCAGCCTCGGCCAGACCGCCTCGGACCGGCCGGATGGCCTGCGGGTGCCCTCGGGCGACTGGAGCCTGCGGCTGAAACCGGAAAGCGGCGCTTGCGAGGCCCTTGGCGCCTGGATCCTGCGCGACGACCGCACGCGGCTGGACCGGCGCAGCCCGCCGACCCGGCAATCGCAGTTCCGCGACAGCGCGTATCGCCGCAAGGAGGCCAACGGCCATTGGAAGAAGACCGACGATGCCGGCTGCGCGGTCAAGCGGGTCGGCTCGATCTCGCTTCTGGCCGAGGCGCAGAACGCCGACATCCTTGCCGTCGGCGCGCACGAGCGGCTGGCGGGCGGCCTGGAACCCGCCTGGTACGGCGGGATCTCGGTGCGGGACGGCGTGCCGGGCCAAAGCGAGACGGTGGACGCTCTGCGCCCCTCCAGCGGTATCCGCGCGCTGGTCAACGGCGGCCCCCGGCGGATGCGCTTTTCCGGCACGTCCGCCGCGGCGGCACTGGCGGCGGTGCGGTGACGCGCGCTCAGGGCGTCCAGACCGAGGCCAGCTCGGATTGCAGCCCGATCTTTCGGAAGGTGTCGATCGGATAGCTCTCGCTGAGCAGCATGTCGTGGCGGAACTGCGGTTCCAGCCGCCGCAGCTTGCGGCACCAGCGCTCGGCCTCCTCAAAGCGGTTGTCCAACAGGCTGAGCGCTGCAAGATAGCGCAGGGCAGGGCGGTAATGCGCCATCTTCAGATGCGCACTATGGGCCAGCTCATAGGCCAGGTCGCGCCGCCCGATGCCCAGCGCGGCAAGGCAGGTCTGCATGTCCCAGCAATAGCCATGCGGCAGCGAGGCCGAGGCGCGCCGCCCGTCTTCGGCAAACTTGTACCCCGCAAGGTAATCGCCGCGCAACACGCTGGCCTGGCTGAGCGCATGAAGGGCATAGGGGTTGCGGTCGTCATAGCGCGCGGCCAGCTCGGCCAGGTATTGCCCGCGCTCGACCTCGCCGCCGACCTTGAGCGTCACCTGCGCCGCCAGCGCCATGGCCAGCGCATTGCCGACGCCGCGCTGCTGGGCGTCCTGGGCGAAGGACAGCGCCATGTCGCTCTGCTCGGGATCGTCGACGCCGTATTCCAGCAGGCGCGTCAGCCCGACATAGGCCCGCCAGGCGGCGGTGGTGCCGTTGCGATCCTCGGGCTCGAGCCCGGCAAAGATCCGGTCGGCCAGTTCCAGCTCGTCCCGGTCGCCGAGGAAGACCTTCTGCGCCGCGGTCAGCAGGTTGCGGTAGACGCCGGTCGCCTCGCGGTCGGCGGCATGGATCGAGGTCACGGCGCGGCCGACGAAATCGGTGACGCTCAGGTCGGAACAGATGTGGTCGAGATCCAGCGCCCGCCGCAGCCGCCCCGACCAGAGATAGCGCCGCGGGTGGTTGCGGAACACCCGGATGCCGGCGATCCACTGCCCGGCGGTCTCGATGCTGTCGACCTCGGCGTGCCAGATGAAATCCCGCCCGGTCGCCTCTTCGGGGTCGATCCCCTCGCCGGCGATGGCCACCTCGATCGGCCCGCGCGACTTCAGGTCCTGGGCCAGCAGGTCGATCAGGTGGCGGGTGACGAAGCGCAATTCCTCGGACCCGGGCGGCGAGGCCAGGGTGATGGCGATCCGCTCGGCCTCGTTGCCGGGCTGTTTGCCGCGGGGCTTGCGGCGCACCTCGCCGTCATGGTGATAGCGCAGCCCCTGAAGCCAGGTCTGGAACGCCGGATCGGAGACCCGGATATCGGCCAGCAGCGGGCCTTCTTCCAGCGTGCCCCAGTCGATCTCGATCGGCGCCTCCAGCGCCACCGAGGTGCGGTCGCTGACCAGCCGGTCGCGGTGCGCGCCCAGCGCCCGGCGGATGTTGGACAGGGCGCGGCGCAGGCTGGCCGAGGATTGCTCGGGGAAGCGGTCGCTCCACAGCAGGTCCTGCAGCCACGACCGCGACCGGACATGGCCATCGGTCAGCGCCAGAACCGCCAGGATGGCACGTTCCTTCTGGCCGCTCACGGCGAGTTCGGCGCCATCCGGGCCGAGGATATGGAACTTGCCACGTAGACCAAACTGCATCACGAGTGCTTGTAAGCCGCCCCTTTTCTCAAGTTTCGGTGTCGCAGCCAGCATACATCACCAATCCCGAATTCGGAGATTTTCTTGGGATTCAGGTGTCTTGGTGACGGGGTTTTTCCAGTTTCACCATCGGAATTCCCGCCATGCGGGAAGTCTTGCCGCCTATCACACGTCTAGATATCCTTGAGCAGCCGCAGCGCGTCGTAGATCGCCGCATGGGTGTTGCGCGCGCTGACCGCGTCGCCGATCCGGTAGAGGCGAAAGCGGCCGTCGGGGTTGCTCTGCACCGCCTGCGGCCGGCCCGCGACCAGCGCCTCGTAATCCACCGCGCCGAGGTTCGAGGACTGCGGCTTGAGGTCGAAATAGAGCTCGGCCAGCGGCAGGGTGCCGTAGTTCACCACCACCTGATCGTAGAGCGTCTCGAAGCTGTGATCGCTGTAATCGGTGCCGATCCGCGCCTTGAGACGATTGCCCTCGCGGGTCACGCCCAAGAGCCTGCGGGTCACGGTAAAGGTCACGTCCTTGTCCTGCAGCGCGCGCATGTAGGGCACGAGGTTCATGCCCATGATGTCCGGCGCGAAGGTCCGGTCGGGCGTCATGACCTCGACGCTGGCGCCGGCCTTGGCCGCCACCTCCGCCGCCATCAGCCCGGGGTGATCGCCGCTTTCGTCGTAGATCAGCACGGTTTGCGCCGGTTTCACATCGCCGGAGATCAGGTCCCAGGCGGTGACGACATCCTCCGCTTCCTGCCCGCTCTCGAACAACTCGGTATTGGGCAGCCCGCCGGTGGCGACGATCACCACGTCGGGGTCCAGCGCGGTGACATCCCCGGCCTCGGCCCAGGTGTTGAAGTGAAAGGTCACGTCGCGGGCGGCGCATTGTGCCATGCGCCAGTCGATGATGCCGATCATCTCGCGTCGCCGCGGGTTGCGCGCGGTCAGCCGGACCTGCCCGCCGGGATCGGGCTGGGCCTCGAAGACCGTCACCGCATGGCCGCGCTCCGCCGCCACCCGCGCGGCCTCCAGCCCGCCGGGGCCGGCGCCGATGATGACGATCTTTTTTCGCTCCGCCGCGGGGGCGATCACATGCGGCATGGTCAGCTCGCGCCCGGTGGCGGGGTTGTGGATGCACAGCGCCTCGCCCCCGGCATAGATCCGGTCGAGGCAGAAGGTGGCGCCGACGCAGGGCCTGATGTCGTCCTCGCGCCCCTCGACGATCTTCTGCACGATATGCGGGTCGGCCATATGCGCCCTTGTCATGCCGACCATGTCCAGGAGCCCCGCCTGCACCGCATGGCGCGCGGTGGCGACATCGGGGATGCGCGCGGCATGGAAGGTGGGCATCCCGGTGGCGCGGCGCACTTCGCCGGCGAAGTCCAGGTGCGGCGCGCTTTTCATCCCCTGCACCGGGATCACGTCGGTCATCGCCGGATCGGTGTGGATGCGGCCGCGGATCACGTTGAGGAAATCGACCATCCCGGTGGCGGCCATGCGTTTCGAGATCTCCAGCCCCTCTTCCGGGGCGATCCCGCCTGCGGCGGCCTCGTCGGCAGTATAGCGCAGCCCGACGATGAAATCCTCGCCGACGCGCTTGCGGATGGCGCGCAGCACCTCGAGCGGCAGTTTCAGCCGGCTGTCGAGGTCCTGCCCGCCGTAGGGCCCGTCGAGATCGTTGGTCAATGGCGACCAGAACTGGTCGAGCAGGTGGCCGTAGACCTGCAATTCGATGCCGTCCATGCCGCCTTGCTTCATCCGCTCGGCGGCATCGGTGAAATCGGCGATGATGCGGGCGATGTCCCAATCTTCGGCCAGTTTCGGAAAGGCCCGGTGCGCCGGTTCGCGGTGCTTGGACGACGAGACCGAGGGCAGCCAGTCGCCCTTGGCCCAGCCGGTGCGGCGGCCCAGGTGGGTGAGCTGGATCATCACCGCGCAGCCATGGTCGTGGCAGGCGTCGGTCAACTGCCGGATCCAGGGCACCACCTCGTCGCGGTAGGCGAGGATATTGTTGAACACCGGCGGGCTGTCGCGCGACACCGCTGCCGATCCGGCGGTCATCGCCAGCGCCACACCTGCCTTTGCGCGCTCGGCGTGATAGGCGGCATAACGCTCCTTGGGCATGCCGTCCTCGGGATAGGCGGGCTCATGCGCGGTGGTCATGATCCGGTTGCGCAGGGTCAGGTGCTTGAGCTGGTAGGGCTGGAGTAGCGGGTCGCTGGACATCGGGGACTCCCTCGGTATGGCGAAAGGATTCCAGAAATGTGCAGACCCGTCAAGTTTTCGTTCAGCCGCGTGGATTTCATTGCCTGGCGGTCCGGATCGGGCTAATCAGGGCCATGACCCGGGCAAGCGACAGACAGGACGACAGGGACAGCGGCTGGCGCGGCTCGCGCGGGGTCTGGCTGGATGCGGCGCAGGCGGCCTTCATCGACAGCGGGCTGGACGCGGTCAAGATCCTGCCGCTGGCCGAGGGGCTGGGCCTGTCGCGGACCAGTTTCTACTGGTTCTTCAAGGACCGCGCGGCGCTGCTCGACGCGCTGCTGGAGCGTTGGGAGGCGATGAACACCGGCTCGCTGGTGGCCGCGGCCGAGGCCTATGCCGAGACCGTCACCGAAGCCACGCTGAACGTCACCGCGGTCTTCCTCGACCCGGCGCGGTTCGAGCCGCGCTTCGACCTGGCGGTGCGCGGCTGGGCGCATCGCGCCGATGCCGTGGCGGCGCGGGTCAATACCGCCGACGAAACGCGGCTCGCGGCGATCCGCGCCATGTTCGCCCGCTACGGCTATGACCCGGCCGAGGCGGATGTGCGGGCGCGCACGGTCTACCTGGTGCAGATCGGCTATATCTCGATGCAGGTGCAGGAGACTTTGGCCCTGCGCATGACGCGCATCCCGGCCTATGTGCAGACCTTCACCGGCTGGCTGCCGACCGAGGCCGAGATGCGCCGCTTCCAGGCGCAGGTAGGGTTTCGGGAGTAGGGGGGCGATGGCCGTCGGCAGCAGACCGTCATCCCGGGCTTGACCCGGGATCTCCTGCCCCCTGCCCCCGGAGATCCCGGGTCAAGCCCGGGATGACGGCGCGTAGGGGGGATGACGAAGCGCCGGGAAGACGGCGCCCGGGATGACCTCGCGCGCCATGAACCGCCAGTCGCCAGGCGCCTTCAGACCCGTTTCACCATCTCCAGCGTCCGCGACAGGTGATTGCGCATGGCGCCGCGGGCGGTATCGGGCTCGCGCGCCTCGATCGCGCGGACGATGGCCCGGTGCTCGTCGATGGCGTGGCGCGCTGCCGCGGCGTCGCCGCGTTTCCCGGGCAGCGAGACGCGCATCCGGGGGATCAGCAGCGGGCCGAGATAGTCGAGCAGATCCAGCAGGTAGGGGTTGCCGCTGGCCTCGGCGATGCTGCGATGGAACCGGAAATCCGCCTGGCCGGCGCCTTCGCCCTGCGTGGCGGCGGCCTCGTAGGCATCGGCGGCGGCGCGGATCGCGCCCAGGTGCGCCGCATCGTGGCGCTCGGCGGCAAAGCCCGCGCCGACCGATTCCAGCCCCAGCCGCATCTCGAGGATCGACACCACGTCGGCCAGGGTTTCATGCGCCGGCAGCTCGAACCCGTGTTCGCGCGCCGGGGCCTGGGCGACCACATGGCTTCCGTCGGCGCGCTGCGTCAGCACGCCCTTGTCGGTCATCTGCTCCAGCGCCCGGTCGATCACCGAGGTCGAGGTGACGAATTCCGCCGCCAGCGCCTCGCGCGTGCCCGGCGACGCGCCCGGCTTCAGGTCGCCGCCGGCGATCCGGTCGCTCAGCGTATGGGCCACCTGGTCGGCGATCTTCTGCAGCCACAGGGTCCGGCGAGAGGTTGCGGGTCGCATGTCAGTGCCCTCCGGCTTGGCGTTCGTAGCGGATCGAGGCGACCAGCGAGAGACCGATCAGGCAGGCGCCCAGCAGCCCGGTGATGACCTCGGGAATATGCGCCAGCGACTGGATGAACATGATGATCGACAGCACCAGCACCGAGTAGAAGGCGCCGTGTTCGAGGTAGCGGAACTGCGCCAGCGTCTTGCGCTCGACCAGCATCAGCGTCATCGAGCGGACGTACATCGCGCCGATGCCCAGGCCGATGGCGATCAGGAACAGGTTCTGGGTCAGCGCGAAGGCGCCGATCACCCCGTCGAAACTGAAGCTCGCGTCCAGCACCTCGAGGTAGAGAAAGGCGCCCAGCCCGCCCTGCGCCGCTGTCCGCGTCGCCTCTTCCTGGCTGTCCAGCACATGGCCGATCAACTCGACCGCGAGGAAAGTCACCAGCCCGCAGACCGAGGCAAAGAGGAACTCCGCCCCCTGGTCGTCGGGCAGCGTCACGGTAAAGCCCAGCGCAATCAGCAGCACCAGCGCCACCTCGAGCCCCTTGACCGAGGCCCATTCGCGCAGCCGCGATTCGACGATGCGCAGCCAGTCGACTTCCTTTTCCGCATCCATGAAATAGTTCAGCGCCACCATCATCAGGAAGGTGCCGCCAAAGGCCGAGATCGACAGATGCGCGCCGTCCATGATGCGGGCGTATTCCTGCGGCTCGCGGGCGGCCAGCAGTATGGCCTCGAAGGGCCCGATCCGGGCGGCGATCACCACCACCAGCAGCGGAAAGACGATCCGCATCCCGAAGACCGCGATCAGGATCCCCCAGGTGAGGAAACGGTGCTGCCAGAGCGGGGTCATGTCCTTGAGCTTGTTGGCATTGACGATGGCATTGTCGAAGCTGAGCGAGATCTCGAGCACCGCCAGCACGGCGCCGATCATCAGGAACGACAGCGCGCCGCCGATCGTGCCGGTGGTCTGCCAGCCCAGCCACCAGGACAGGACCAGTCCCAGAACGGTGATGATCAGCGGCCATTTGAAAGAGGTCAGAAGCAGGTTCATGCGGGGATACGCCTTGTTCCGGAACCAGGGGTCATGTCACTGCACCCCGTCGCAACCGGATGCCGCCCTTATCTGGTATACTAGTCCGCCAATTACCACCCCCCGATGAAAATAAATCTGCCGCGTCGCCGGAGTTCAGTCTCCGCCGGATGCCGCCGAAAGTCCAGCATCCAGCGAGGCCAGCATGGTCTCGACATGGCCCTCCTTGACCACCAGCGGCGGCGACAGGATGATGTTGGGCCCCGACACCCGGATCATCGTGCCGGTTTCATAGGCGACGCGGTGCACCGTGCCGATGGTCTTCTTGTCGACCGGCGTCTTGCCCGCCCGGTCCGAGACCAGTTCCAGCGCGCACATCAGCCCGTGCCCGCCGCGCAGGTCGCCGATCAGCGGGTGTTTGTCCTGCAAGGCCTGCAACCCGGCGAACATCTGCGCACCGCGCGCCGCGGCATTGTCCTTGACCTGCAGCCGCGCGGTTTCCCTCAGGCAGGCAATCGCCGCCGCCGCGCCCACCGGGTGGCCGGAATAGGTATAGCCCGAGCCGATCGCCGCCTTGCCGCTGGTATCGCCCTCGAAGACCTCGGCCACGTGATCGGCGATCATCACCGCGCCGAAGGGGAAATAGCCGTTGGTGATCGCCTTGGCGGTGCAGGCCATGTCGGGCTGCACGCCCCAGTGACGGCAGCCGGTCCAGCTTCCGGTGCGGCCGAAGGCGGTGATCACCTCGTCGGCGATCAGCAGGATGCCGTGTTTCGAGCAGATCTCGCGCACGCCGGGCATGAAGCTCTCATGCGGCGGGATCACCCCGCCCGCGCCCAGCACCGGCTCCATGATGAAGGCGGCAATCGTAGCCGGATCCTGGAACCTGATCTCGTCCTCCAGCGCGGCGAGGCAAAGCTGCGCCAGCCGCGCGGGGTCAGTCTCGTTGAACGGGTTGCGATAGGGATAGGGCGCGGGAATGTGGTGGCAGCCGGGCATCAGCGGCTCGTACTGCGTGCGGAAATTGGCATTGCCGTTGACCGAGGCGGCCAGGGTATGGGTGCCGTGATAGCCCTTCTTCAGGCTGAGGAACTTCACCCGCCCGGCCTCGCCGCGGATCTTGTGGTACTGCCGCGCCAGCCGCAGCGCGACCTCCACCGAATCCGACCCGCCCGAGGTGAAGAACGCCCGGCTCAGCCCGTCGGGTTCAAAGAAGTCGCGCAGCATCTCGGCCAGTTCGATGACGTTGTCGTTCGAGGTGCCGCGGAAGATCGAGTAATAGGGCAGGCGGTCCAGCTGCGCCCGGATCGCCTGTTTCACCGGATCGCAGGAATAGCCGAGGTTGACGTTCCACAGGCCGCCCACCGCATCGACCGTGCGATGGCCGTCGACATCGATGATCTCGACGCCCTCGGCCTCGACGATGATGTCGGGCGGGTTGGCCAGGCTGTCGGCCGGATGGCTCATCGGGTGCCACAGGTGCTTGGCGTTATGCGCTTTCAGGAAGTTGGCGTCTTTCATGGCATCCTCTTTCAGGTCGTCGGAAAGGCCCCGCCCAGCGACAGCGTGGCCTGGCGGGCCGCGGCGATCAGGTGGTCCCGGATCGCCGCGCGTTTTTCGGGGGTCGCGCGTACCGAAGGCACCGCGACCGAGAGCGCGCCCATCGCCTCGCCCCGGGCGTCGAAGATCGGCGCGCCCTGGGACGAAACCTCGCGGTCGAAGGCCTGGTCCAACCGGCTGATGCCCTCGTCGCGGGTGCGGGCGATGGCGGCGCGCAGCCGGTCGGGATCGGTCGGCGTGTCGGGCGTATAGGGCGTCAGGCGCCCGGCCAGCACCGCGGCGCGCAGATCGGGCGGGCCGAAGGCCAGCACCGCCAGCCCCGAGGAGGTGGCATGCAGCGGCAGCATCTCGGACTGGTCGAAGGAGACCTGGGTGCCGTGCCGACGCGGATCGAAGGCGCAGACCGGCGAGAGCATGGCGCCCTGCAGCATCGAGGCATGGGCCAGCTCGCCGGTGGCCTGCGCCAGGTCGGTCACGATGGGCCGCACCACCGCGCGCATCGGCAACGCCGCCTCGCGCACCGCCGAGAGCCGCAGGAGCGCCGGGCCCAGCCGATAGGCCCGCGATTCGGGGTTCTGTTCGAGGAAACCATTGGCCTCGAGTTCCACCAGGTGCCGGTGGACCGTCGCCTTGTCGCGCCCGCTGAGCCGGACGAATTCGCTCAGCCCGATATGCGCCCGGCTGGCGGAAAAGAAGTTCAGCAATTCAAGGGCTTTGGTAATCGTTCCCATGGCACTTTCATCGAGGCTTGCCGCGCGGGGCGCCCGCCGGTGCAAGAGAATGATTGACAGAAAAACCCAAGATTGGCAATAATAATGTAACCAATGGTTCATATACTGAACCTCCATTGCGACAACAAGACCGATAAAAAGCAAGACAAACAGCGATCCGACGCGCCAACCCGACAGGAGACTTTCGTGAAACAACTGCTCAGCTCTGCCGCCGCCCTGATGGCGCTGGCGCTTCCCCTGGCCGCCCCGACCCTGGCGCTTGCCGAATACCCCGAGAAACCGGTGGAGTTCGTCGTGCCCTGGCCGCCGGGCGACCTCGAGGATGTGCTGACCCGGATGATCGCCGAGGATTTCCAGAACGCCTATGGCGTGCCTGCCGCGGTGGTGAACCGCCCCGGCGGCGGTGGCGGGCCCTTCCCCGGTGCGGTCTCGGTCGCCAATGCGCCGGCCGATGGCTATACGGTCGGATCCTTCCTGATCGCCATTCCCACCGTCGGCCCGCAACTGGGCATCCCCGAGCTCGACCCCGACCCGTTCGAGCCCTTGGGCAACTTCCTGACCTATCCTTTCGTCATCGCCACCGGCGCCGATGCGCCCTATGACGACATGGCCGGGCTTGCCGCCCATGCCCGGGACAACGACGTGGTGCTCGGCCATTTCGGCGCGCCCTTGGTGCCGACCCAGGTGACCAAGGCGCTGGCGAAGGAGATGGGCTTTGCCTATGCTTCGGACGCCGCTTTCGACGCGCTGGATTGCAACACCCTGGCCTCGGGCGACGTGGATGTCATCAACACCACGCTGCAACTGATCCTGCCCTGCCTCGACACCGTCAAGGTGCTGGCCTCGATCGGCGGCGCGCGTATTCCGCTGACCCCCGATACCCCCACCGTGGCGGAACTGGCGCCGGATCTCGATGTCTCGCTCTGGAACGGGCTGTTCGTGCGCAAGGACACCCCGCAGGAGGCGCGGGACAAGATCATCGCCGTTGCCCGCGAGACGGTGATGTCCGAGCGTGCGCAAAACCTCGCCGCCGAGACCGGCGCGCTGGTCTATTGGCAGGACGCCGAGGCGGTGAAGGCGCAGATCGCCAAGGATATCGAGACCCTGGGCAAGATCGAAACCATGCTCAGCCAGTAAGCCGCCGGTGCGGGCGGCAGGCGGCTGCGCCTGCCGTCACGGGTTGACCGGCCCGCAGGGGCGCGGCAACCATGGCTTCGGGCCTGGCGCCGTATCTGCGTCGGTGGCGCGGGCGCAGAGCAACCGGCAAAGGCAGATCCATGGTGAAATACCGGACCTACAAGGCCCTGTTCCAGCGCAACCGCCGACCCGGCGACATCGTCTTTGCCTGGATCTTCCTCGGGTTTTCCCTGTTCCTGCTCTGGCACCTGCCAAGCCAGACCGCCGCGCCCTCGGGCGGCAAGTTCGTGGCGCAGCCGCGGTTCTGGCCCGCGGTCTCGCTGGGCGGCATGGCGTTTTTCGCCGCACTGCACCTGCTGGGCTCGATGGTGTCCGAGCGGCTGGAGGGGCGCGGGCGCGAGGTGCTGACCTGGGTCCGCGCGCTGGAGTTCGCCGCCTGGTTCATCGGTTACGCGCTGGCGGTGCCTTACCTCGGCTACCTGCCCTCGACGCTGATCGTGGTGCTGTTGATGCTGGTCCGTCTCGGCCATGCCCGCCGCGCCACGCTGGCCTGGGGCGCGGTTGCGGCGATTGCCATCGTGGTGCTGTTCCGGGCTGTGTTGCAGGTCAAGCTGCCCAGCGGCGCGATCTATGATGTGCTGCCGGACGGGCTGCGGCAGATCATGCTGATCTATCTCTGACGGAGGCCGACACTTGGAAACCCTTCTTGCCGGGGCTGAACTGCTGATGCGCTGGGACGTTGCGGTGGCGCTGCTCATCGGCTCGGTCGGCGGCGTCATCATCGGCGCGATCCCCGGCGTCGGCCCGGCGGTGGCCATCGCCATCCTGCTGCCCGCCACCTTTTCCTTCGAGCCGATCGTCGGGCTGACCATGCTGCTGGGCATCTACGGCTCGTCGATGTACGGCGGCGCGCTGCCCGCGGTGCTGATCAACACGCCTGGCACCGCGGTCAATGCGCTGACCACCTATGACGGCTATCCGATGACCAAACGCGGCGAGGCGCGGCGCGCGCTGTCGCTGGCCTATTCGGCGTCGTTCTGCGGCGGCATCTTCGGCATCCTTTGCCTGATCTTCCTGTCGCCGGTGCTGGCGCTGGTGGCGCCGATGTTCGGCAGCCGCGAGATTTTCCTCGCCGCGCTTCTGGGCGTCATCCTCGTGATCCTGGCCCACCGCGGCCAGATCTTCGCCGCCGGGATGCTGGCGATGTTCGGCATCTTCCTGCAGACTGTGGGGCTGGACGCGGTGACCTATACCCGCCGCTTCACCTTCGAGATGACATGGCTGGCCTCCGGGGTGAACCTGATCGTCGTGGTGCTGGGGCTTTTCGCGCTGAGCCAGGCTTTCCTGCTGCTGGTCGAGCCCGACACCAGCCCGCGGGCGCAGCCGCTGAAGGGCTCGCTCACCTCGGGCTTTCGCGAGGTGGCGCAGCACAAGCGGGTCACCGCCGCGTCCTCGGGCATCGGCGTGCTGATGGGCATGATCCCCGGGGTGGGCGAGTTCACCGCGCAGTTTCTCAGCTATACCTATGCGCAGAAGACCTCGAAAACCCCCGAGGCTTTCGGCAAGGGCGCGCCCGAGGGGCTGATCGCCTCGGAGGCCTCGAACAACGCGGTGCCGGCGGCGGCGATGATCCCGCTCCTGGCGCTGGGCATCCCGGGCGAGGCGCTGACGGCGATGATGCTCTCGGTCTTCTATGTCCACAACGTCATTCCCGGCCCGGCGCTGTTCCAGAACCAGCTGGATTTCGTCTATGCGCTCTATATCGCGCTCTTGCTGCTCAACGTCATCGTGATCGCCTTCCTGATGGTCTCGACCAACCTGCTGACCCGGATCATCCGCATCCCGACCCGGTTTCTGGGCGTGATGATCCTGATCCTGAGCTTCGTCGGGGTCTATTCGCTGCGCAATTCGCTGACCGATTGCATGGTGGCGGCGGGGTTCGGGGTCTTCGGGCTGATCCTCAAGCGGCTGAACCTGCCGATCGTGCCGATCATCCTCGGCATGGTCCTGGGCGGCATCATGGAGGTCAAGCTGCGCAGCGCCATGGCGCGGGTGAACACGCCTTTCGACATGATCGACCGGCCCATCGCGTTCATGCTGTTTCTGGCGATTCTGCTGGTGATCGGGCTGCATATCCGCACCGTGATCCGCGAGCATCGCGCGCGCGAGGCCGAGTCCGATCACGACATTCACAACACCCACATGGGCCAATAACGCCGGGGCAGGGCGCCCGAGCGGGCAGATGCCGCTTCCGGACCGGGCGAAACCGCTGCGTCAACCCCGGATCGCGCGCGGATTTTCCTGCTTAATCTAGGATTTGGCTGGATACACGGGACAGATCGTGGTTCCATGGCGTAATGTCGCTTTTGGATAACCCGCGCGAACTCCCCTCCCCCCTTCACTGGCGCAGTGCGCACGGATTGCCCTGGCGACCCGAAAACAACAACCATCGCACCAGGGAGTCACCATGACCAAGAAAGACCAGATGCTCATCGACCGTTTGGCCGACGCGGCCCGGTCCGGCAATATCTCGCGCCGGAGCTTCATGCACTTCTCGCTGGCCGCGGGCCTTTCGGCCTCGGCGGCGACCGGGCTCTGGACCACCAAGGCGGCAGCCCAGCCCAGCCGGGGCGGCACCTTCCGCTGGGGCATCCACGACGGCAATACCTCGGACACCCATGATCCGGGCACCTATGTCACCCGCACCGGCATCTTCCTGGCCCATACCCATCGCTCCTACCTGACGATGATCAATGGCGACGGATCGCTGGGCCCGGATCTTGCCGACAGCTGGACCGCCAGCGCCGATGCCTCGGAATGGACCTTCGAGATCACGCCGAATGCCAGCTTCCACTCCGGCCGCAAGGTCACCGCCAATGACGTGGTTGCCTCGCTCAACCATCACCGCGGCGACAAGACCACCTCGGCGGCCAAGTCGCTGCTGACCGATGTCACCGACATCAAGGCCGATGGCGAGCATACCATCGTCGTCAGCCTGACCGGCGGCAATGCCGATTTCCCCTGGCTGATGACCGATTATCACCTGGCGGTCTGCCCGGCCAACGAGGACGGCACCATCGACTGGCAATCCGGCGACGGCTCGGGGCCCTACAAGCTCGAGTCCGGCGAATTCGGCGTCCAGTTCGAGCTGAGCCGCCACGAGGGCTGGCACGGCGAGGGGGCGTATTTCGACCGGGTCGAGCTGATCACGCTCAACGATCCCAATGCGCGCCAGACCGCGCTGGTGACCGGCGATGTCGATGCGGTCTCGCTCATTGACCTCAAGACCATGGCGCTGTTGCAGCGCGATCCCGGTATCGTGATCCAGAACGTGCCTTCGGCCGGGGCGATCACCATGCCGATGTTCTGCGACACCGCGCCGTTCGACAATGCTGACGTGCGCAACGCGCTCAAGCTGGCGATGGACCGCGACGAGATCATTGCCAAGATCGCCTTCGGCGCCGCCACCAAGGGCAACGACTTCCACCATTCGCCGGCCCAGCCCTATTGGCCCGACGACATCCCGCAGCGCGACTACGACCCCGACCAGGCGAAATCGCTGCTGAAGAAGGCCGGGGCCGAGGGGCTGAGCGTCAGCATCTCGACCGCCGACAGCCTGTTCTCGGGGGCGGTCGACATGTGCGTGCTCTATTCCGAACAGGCCAAGGCGGCGGGCATCGACATCGACGTGGTGCGCGAGCCCAACGATGGCTATTACTCGGATGTCTGGCTGAAAAAGCCGTTCTGCGCGGTCTCCTGGGGCGCGCGTCCGACGCCGGACGTTATGTATACCCTGGCCTACAAGGCCGATGCCGCCTGGAACGAGAGCCGCTGGCAGAACGAACGTTTCAACGAGGTATTGCTGCAGGCCAAGGCCGAGCTAGATGACAGCCTGCGGGCCGAGATGTACCGTGAAATGGCATTGCTGGCTCGGGACGACGGCGGCACGCTGATTCCGTTCTTCAACAACTTCGTCTATGCCAACCGCGCCAACGTGGGCACGCCCGAGAACCTGGCCGCAAGCTGGGAAAACGACGGCGCCCGCGCGGCCAGCCGCTGGTGGTTCACCGGCTAGGCCGGCGCCACGCGGCGCAAGACATCCGCCCGGCCCCCGCCAAGAGGGGCCGGGCCTTCGCATGACACCAAGGAGACACGAGGTATGCGCAAGAAGACCGACAAACTGCTCGAGAGCCTGTCGCAGGAGGCGCGTCTGGGGCGTATCTCCCGACGCAATTTCATGCATTACGCGCTGGCCGCGGGTGTGACCGCGACCACCGCTACCGGGCTCTGGACCTCCTCTGCCGCGGCGCAGCCGAAATCCGGCGGCAGCTTCCGGGTGGCGATCCACGACAACAACTCGTCGGACACCCACAACCCCGGCACCTATCTCTCGATCCAGCAGATCTTCCTGGCCCATACCCATCGCGCCTTCCTGACCCTGATCAATACCGATCAGACCCTGGGCGGCGACGTGGCCAGCGAATGGTCGGGGTCCGAGGATGCCTCGGAATGGACCTTCCGGCTGCGCGACAACGTCACCTTCCACGATGGCCGCAAGGTGGTGGCCGATGACGTGATCGCCTCGCTCAACTTCCACCGCGGCGAGGCTTCGACCTCGGCGGCCAAGGCGCTGCTCTCCGACATCACCGATATTTCCAAGACCGACGATCACACCGTGGTGGTGACGCTCTCGGGGCCGAATGCCGACCTGCCCTGGTTGATGACCGACTACCACCTGGTGATCCAGCCGGCCAATGACGACGGCACCATCGACTGGCAAAGCGGCATCGGCTGCGGGCCCTACAAGATCGTCGATGGCGACTTCGGCATCGGTTTCAAGCTGGTCCGGCATGACGTCTGGCACGGCGAAGGCGCGTATTTCGACGAGGTCGAGATGATCGCCATCGGCGATCCCAACGCGCGCCAGACCGCGCTGGTCACCGGCGATGTCGACGCGGTGTCTTCCATCGACCTCAAGACTATGGCGCTGATGCAGCGCAACCCGCAGATGGTGGTGGAAAACGTGCCCTCGGCCTCGGCCATCACCATGCCGATGCACTGCAATACCGCGCCGTTCGACAATGTCGACGTGCGCATGGCGCTGAAACTGGCGATGAACCGCGAGGAGATCGTCGAGAAGATCATGTTCAACGCCGGGATGGTCGGCAACGACTTCCACCACTCACCGGCGCAGCCCTATTATCCCGAGGGGCTCGACCAGCTCAGCTATGATCCCGACAAGGCCAGGGCGCTGCTCAAGAAGGCCGGGGCCGAGGGGCTGGCGATCGATCTGTCGTCGTCGGAATCGATCTTCTCGGGCGCGGTCGACATGTGCGTGCTCTACTCCGAGCAGGCCAAGGCCGCGGGCATCGACATCAACGTGGTGCGCGAGCCCAACGATGGCTATTACTCGGATGTCTGGCTGAAGAAGCCGTTCTGCGCCGTGGCCTGGGGCGCGCGGCCCACGCCCGACAATATCTATACCCTGGCCTACAAGGCCGATGCGGCCTGGAACGAGAGCTACTGGGTCAACGACCGCTTCAACGAGCTTCTGTTGCAGGGCAAGGCGGAACTGGACGACGCCAAGCGCGCCGAGATCTACCGCGAGATGGCGGTGATTGCCCGCGACGACGGCGGCACGATCATCCCGTTCTTCCGCAACTTCGTCTACGGGCGCCGCACCAACGTCCAGAACACCGGCCAGTTGTCGGCGGCCTGGGAGCTGGACGGCTGTCGCGCCGCCAGCCGCTGGTGGTTCGCCTGATCTGAAACGCGCCGGTCCCGGACATCCGGGACCGGCGCCAAGGCTTTCTCCGGGACATCGTCCCGGCAAGGTCCAAAATCCCGTCCGAGCAAAGAAACGGGGCGGCAAAACAGGAGGTCTTTATGGGGGACATCGTCAATCTTGTCCTGAAGCGGTTGGGGTTCGGCCTGATCACGCTTCTGGTGATTTCGGTCATCATCTTCTTCATGGTCGAACTTCTGCCCGGCGACATTGCCCAGGCGGTTCTGGGCCAGGGGGCGACCGAGGAAAACGTGGCCGCGCTGCGCGAGCAGATGGGCCTGAACAATCCCGCCTTCGTACGCTATTTCGAGTGGCTCGGCGGCGCGGTGGTGGGCGATTTCGGCACCTCCATCGTTTCCGGTGAGCGGGTGAGCACGATCATTACCGAACGCTTCATCAACACGCTGTTCCTGGCCGCCTATGCCGCGGTGATCGCGGTGCCCTTTGCCATTACCCTGGGGGTCGTCGTGGCGCTGTTGCGCAACACGCTGTTCGACCGGGTGGCCAACGTCCTGACGCTGACGTCGATCTCCAGTCCCGAGTTCTTCCTGGGCTATATCCTGATCCTGTTCTTCGCGGTGAAATGGCAGATGTTCCCCGCGATCTCGAGCCTGAGCGACGGCATGAGTTTCGCCGAACTGCTCGACCGGACCTTCCTGCCGGCGCTGACGCTGGTGCTGGTGGTCACGGCGCACATGATGCGCATGACCCGCGCGGCGATCATCAACCTGCTGGCCTCGCCCTATATCGAGATGGCCCGGCTCAAGGGCGCACCGCCCTGGAAGGTGATCGTGAAACACGCCCTGCCCAATGCCTGGGCGCCGATCATCAACGTGATCGCGCTGAACCTCGCCTACCTCATCACCGGCGTCGTGCTGGTCGAGGTGGTCTTCGTCTACCCCGGCATCGGCCAGGCGCTGGTCGACGCGGTCAGCAAGCGCGACTTTCCCATCGTCCAGGCCTGCTGCCTGATCTTCGCGGCCACCTTCATCCTTCTGAACCTGGCGGCGGATGTCGGTGCGATCCTGACCAATCCGCGCCTGCGGCATCCGAAGTAAGGGAGAGAGAGACCATGAGCCAATTCGTCATCCTTTACTTCGCGGCGCTGATCGTCGCGTCGTGCCTTGCAGCCTATTACAAGAAGCAGGGGCCCTTCATGACCCTGTTCTCGCTGACCCTGATCAGCTTCGTGCTGGGCATCGTCGGCGGCGCCGGGACGCTGCGCCTGGTGGCCACCTTTGCCGCGGTGCTGGCCTTTGCCGCCGGGGTCTCCTACGCCTTTCGCGAATTCCTGGTGGTGATCGCGCCCACCAAGCTGGGCAAGGAGCTCAAGACCGCGCCGCTGACCGCGTCCTTCGGCATGTTCGTGATCTTCACCTACGGCATCGCCGCCATCTTCGCTCCCTGGATCGCGCCGCATGGCGAGAGCGAGGTCATCGCCTCGGCCTTTGCGCCGGCGGATGAAAACATGCTGCTGGGCGCCGATCAGCTGGGCCGCGACATGTTCAGCCGGATCATCTATGGCGCGCGCAACTCGGTCGGGCTGGCGCTGTCGGCGACGATTGCCGCCTTTGCCATCGGCGCCATTGCCGGGCTGCTGGCGGCCACCAAGGGCGGCTGGTTCGATCAGTTCATGGGCCGGTTTGCCGATGTGATCATGTCGATCCCCTCGCTGATCTTCGCGCTCCTGATGCTGTCGATCTTCGGGCCGCATGTCTATGTCATCATCATCGCCGTCGCCATCATCTATGCGCCGCGCGTTTTCCGCCTGACCCGGGCGGTGGCGGGCAACGTGGTGGTGATGGATTACATCGAGGCCGCCAAGCTGCGCGGCGAGGGCACCGGCTACCTGATCCGGCGCGAGATCCTGCCCAATTCCACGGCGCCGCTGATCGCGGAATTCGGGCTCGAGTTCTGCTTCGTCTTCCTGCTGGTCGCGGGTCTGTCGTTCCTCGGCCTCGGCATCCAGCCGCCCACCGCCGACTGGGGCTCGATGGTGCGCGAGAACGCCACCCTGATCTCGTTCGGCGATTACACCCCGCTGATCCCGGCCGGCGCGATCGCGCTGCTGACCGTCGCGGTCAACTTCGTCGTCGACTGGATGTTGTTCCGGTCCTCCGGCCTGAAGGAGCAATAAGATGGCACAAGACAAGAGCGTACTTCTCGACATCAAGGACCTGCGCATCGACGGCTATACCGGCGAGGAATGGGTGCCGATCATCAAGGGCGTCGACCTGCGCCTGCACCGCGGCGAGGTCATGGGCCTGATCGGCGAATCCGGCGCCGGCAAGTCGACCATCGGCGCCGCCGCCATGGGCTATGCCCGCGACGGCACGCGCATCGTCGAAGGCTCGAGCATCGAGTTCGACGGCATGGAGCTGACCACCGCCACCGAGGGCGAGCGGCGCGCGTTGCGCGGCAGCCGCATCGCCTATGTGGCGCAATCGGCGGCGGCGTCGTTCAACCCGGCGCACAAGATCATCGACCAGCACACCGAGGCGCCGCTGCACTACCGTATCCAGAGCCGGGTCGCGGCGCAGGAAGACGCGATGGACCTCTACCAGCGTCTGCGCCTGCCCGATCCCGATCAAATCGGCTTTCGCTATCCGCACCAGGTCTCGGGCGGCCAGTTGCAGCGCGCGATGACGGCGATGGCGATGGCCTGCCGCCCCGACCTCATCATCTTCGACGAGCCGACCACCGCGCTGGACGTGACCACCCAGATCGAGGTGCTGGCGGCGATCCGCGACATCGTGGACCAGTTCAACACCGCCGCGATCTACATCACCCATGACCTCGCCGTCGTGGCGCAGATGGCCGATACCATCAAGGTGCTGCTCAAGGGCGAGGAGGTCGAACAGGCCTCGACCGAAGACATGCTGGAAAACCCGCAGGAGGATTACACCAAGTCGCTCTGGGCCGTCCGCAGCTTCAAGCGCACCCAGAAGAGGCGCCCGACGGGCGAGCCTCCGGTGATCTCGGTGCAGAATGTCGATGCCGCCTATACCGGCGGGATCAAGGTGCTCGATGACGTGTCCTTCGACATCCACCGCGGCATGACCGTCGCCGTGGTGGGCGAGAGCGGATCGGGGAAATCCACCACCGCGCGGGTGATCACCGGGCTTTTGCCGCCCACGTCCGGGCAGGTGCTGTTTCGCGGCGAGCCGCTGCCGCCGAGCTATCTCAACCGCTCGAAGGACCAGTTGCGCCAGACCCAGATGATCTACCAGATGGCCGATACCGCGCTGAACCCCAAGGTGCGGATCTCGGAAATCATCGGACGCCCGGCGCAGTTCTATTCCGGGCTGTCGGGCACGGCGCTGAAACACCGGGTGGACGAATTGCTCGACCTGATCGAACTCGAGCCCTCGCAATACTACGACCGCTATCCGCCCGAGCTGTCCGGCGGCCAGAAACAGCGCATCGGCATCGCCCGGGCGCTGGCGGCCGAACCCACCTTCATCATCTGCGACGAGGTGACATCGGCGCTCGACCAGCTGGTGGCCGAGGGCATCCTCAAGCTGCTCGACCGGCTGCAGAGCGAGCTGGACCTGGCCTATATGTTCATCACCCATGACCTGGCCACCGTCCGCTCGATCGCCGACGAGGTGGTGGTGATGCAGAACGGCAAGGTGGTGGAGCAGGGGCCCAAGGACGAGATGTTCAAGCCGCCGCACCACCCCTATACCGACCTGCTGCTGTCCTCGGTGCCCGAGATGGACCCGAACTGGCTGACCGACCTGCTGGAAGAGCGCGGCGTCGACAATATCGGCGAGGCCGCCGACGTCTGAGCCCGCCTGTCGGCCCCGACCCTGCGCCCGGCCCCCGTGCCGGGCGTTTGCGTTTCCGCCGGCCGGAGCGGATTTCTTCTTGCGCCCACAAGGGGCTGCGCGGGGCGGCGGCTTTCGTGTTAGGCTTCGCCTGTCCAGACATTCGCCTGTGCAGAAGACGGAGACCCAGCCCCATGCCCATCGCCACGTCGGGACCGGCCCAGACCGACCCCCGCACCATCGCCATCGACACCCGGCGCATCCTGTCGCGCAAGCCCGCGCATTTCGGGGTGATCGACGTCGGCTCGAACTCGATGCGGCTGGTGGTCTATGATTCGCTGTCGCGGGCGCCCTTTCCGCGGTTCAACGAAAAGTCGCTGGTGGCGCTGGGCGACGGGCTGAACGAGACCGGCCATTTCACCGCCGAGACCATGGAGCACGCGCTTGGCGCGATGAGCCGGTTCAAGGCGATCGCCGACGCGATGGAGGTGCCGCGGGTGGATGTGATCGCCACCGAGGCCATGCGGCGGGCCAAGAACGGCCCCGACCTGCTGGCGGCGATCCGCGCGCGCACAGGCTTCGAGCCGCGGCTGCTGAGCGGCGAGGAAGAGGCCACCTATGCCGCCCAGGGCGTGATCTCGGGCTTCTTTCAGCCGCGCGGGATCGTCGGCGATGTCGGCGGCGGCAGTCTCGAGATTGCCGAGGTGCTGGGCGACCGGGTCGGCGCGCGCAAGACCAGCATGCCGCTGGGCGCCCTGCCGGTGCGCGCGGTGATGGCGCAGGGGCTGGACGCGGCCAAGGCGCATGTCGACGCCATCCTCGATGCCAACCTGCCGCCGCTGCTGACCGAGCCCACCTTCTATGCCGTCGGCGGCGGCTGGCGGGCGCTGGCGCGCATCCATATCGCGATGAACGACTGGCCGATCCCGGTGGTCCATGCCTATGAGCTCGAGGTGGCCGAGGTGGCCCGGCTGGCCAAGTCCATCGCCCAGATGACCCCCGAGGAGGTCTCGGCGCTGCCCGACATGCCGTCGCGGCGCACCCACACGCTGGCGGCCTCGGCGCTGGTGATGTGGCGGGTGCTGAAGAAGCTGAAACCCGACCGGGTGGTGTTCTCTGCCCTGGGCCTGCGCGAGGGCTGGCTCTATGCGCAGTTGAGCGACGAGGAAAAATACCACGATCCGCTGATCGAGGGCGCGCTGGCCGCCGGCTTGCCGGATGCGCGGGTGGCCGAGTTCCCCGAGGCGCTGTCGCGCTGGACCGAGGATCTCTTTCCCGGCGAAACCCAAGGTGACCGGCGGCTGCGGCTGGCGGTCTGTGCGCTGACCGACATGGCCTGGCGCGATCACCAGAAGGTGCGCGCCCGCGAGAGTTTCCTGCGGATGCTGCAGTTTCCCTTCATCGGCATCACCCACCCCGAACGCGCCTTTCTGGCCACGGCGATCATGGCGCGCTACGGCGGCAAGCCGGGCAAGGAGGACCTCGCGGCCATCGCCGTCCTGACGCCGAACCAGATCCAGAAGGCCGAATTCCTCGGTCGCGCCCTGCTTCTGGGCCACCGGTTCTCGGCCAGCGTGCCGGCGATCCTCGAACAGGCCCGGCTGGACGTGGCGGCGGACAAGGTCACGCTCGAGATCACCGGCACCTCGGAGGTGCCCGACAGCGACGCGGTTCAGACCCGGCTCACGCAGCTGGCCAAGGTCTTCGGGCTGGAATCGAACGTCAGGTCCGGCGACCCGTGACGATCAACGGGCCCGGCAGCGCGGCTTCTAATGTGGTCTGTGTGGCGGCGCGATGACCTTCAGGTGATCGCCATGCCGGTGGCGATCATTGTCGCCAGCAGAATACCATAAACCACAAACACCGCCGGCAAGGTGCCGGCACGGGTGCGCGCATCGCGGATAAATTCGTCACGAGTCATCATGGTGCCCTCCCGGGTCTGAATGGTATCCGGCTCAGGGAGCCCGACCTCACAATCCGCATCTAGGATTTCCATTCGAGTCGGGCAAGCCCTGTTGCCCTGCCTGCCATGCAGCGGGCGCAACCCGGCCATGCGCTGTGTGCAAATGGCGACAGGCGTGCCGCAATTGGCCATCGAATGTTCGGAATTCGCCCCCCGGCCCTTGCAGGCAAGGGATCGCCGCGGGTCGGCACGCGGATCAGGGGCGGCGGAAATCCCGTGACGCGCGGCCTTCATAAAGCGCCCGAATCACCGGGCGTCGGGGCGGCAGGGGCAAAGAGGAGGCGGTGATGACCATCCCCCACAGACGGTCATCACGCCTCCCCCCTGGCATCGGGTCAATGCGTGAACGCGCTGAACACCGATCCATTGGCGCATCCCGGCGGCGGCGTGTCGCGGCAGGCGTGGCTCTTGGCCAGCCAGGCCTGGCACGGGCCCACCAGCGGGCAGGCGCGGCAACGGGTCACCATGCTGGAATAGGTCTCTGGCGCCAGTTCGCCCTTGCGCAGCGCATCGCTCAGGCTGATGCCCATCGCCCGGGCCACGCTGCGTGTCATGAAAAAGTGCAAGGACGGATCGCCCAACGATGCGGTCATCCCAGGCCACCTCCGAAAATAGCGCGCGCAGGGCAGTCACCCCGGCGCGGTTGAAACATTCGTGCGGCGCGCGTAGCCTCTGGTCGGCCCGGATCTGGCGGTCGGCAAGGGCCTTGCAGCCGCACAGCCAGTCGCAGCGGCGGCACCGCTCGACCATCCCGGCCCAGTCCGGCGGGCCGAGCGCGCCGTCGTCCCCGCGCGCGGAGCGCGCCATCGTCGAAGGCCGATACCGCCTCCGCCCCGGTGGCCGGCAGCATGGTCTGGAGCTTCCAGGAATGCAGCATCCGGGGTCCGAGCCGTGTCATCGGCGCCTCCTTGCGGGCGGTCAGAATTTCAGCAGGTCATCGAACAGCGTGGCATTGCGGCAATAGGACGGGGTCTCGGCCACCGGGCCCCGGTTTTCGGCAAGCCAGTTGGCGCAATCGCCGGGATTGGTGCAATTGGTACAGCTGAGGACGGATTCGGCGACCTCGGCGCTGGAGATATTGCCGCGCAGGACCTGTTCTTCCATGTCGATCCCGCGCGTCTCGGCCATCTTGTCCATCAGGACCGCGTGGCGTTTGATCTGATCGGGGTGCAGCATGGCTTGTCCTTCCTTGCACGGTTGCATCGGAGACCAGCCTAGGCGATCCGCGCCGCGCCGCTTTGATTTGAGTCAAAAACGCCCCCGCCGGGCGCCCTGCCGGCGCGGCTCAGAGCGCTTCGGCCACCCGGCGCACGGTCTCGATCCGGGCGGCATTGGGCGGATGGGTGCCGAGGAACCGGTTGCCGGGGTCGGGGATGCGGCCGAAGAATTCCGCGCCGCGCACCGGGTCATAGCCGGCGCGAAAGGCGATCACCGTGCCCAGCGCATCGGCCTCCAGCTCGAAGGTCTTGGTGAAGCTGCGCCGGCCCAGCGCCGCGCCCAGCTCCAGCCCGGCGCGGATCGCGGCATCGTCGCCGCCCGCCATCTCGGCCACCCCGCCCAGCGCCTGCGCGCCCAGCGCCGCCTTGGCGCGGGCACGTTCGACATGGCCGGCAATGTGATGCGCCGCCTCATGGCCCATGATGAAGGCCAGCTCATCGGCATTGCGCACCGCGAGGATCAACGCGAGGTTGAAGGCCAGCAGCGGCTGGCCGTCCCGCGCGACGGTGTGAAAGGCATTGGGCGGCTGGCCGTAGCGGTCGTCGATCACGATCTGGAAATCGCAGGGCCCCTGCGGACGGCGCTTGCGGCATTCGGCTTCGGCCACCGGCTCGACCGTGCTGACGACCTCGATGAACTGCCGCGCGGCGGCATCCGCCTGGCGCCGGATCTCGGCCTGGGTCAGGGCCGAAGGCTCGCCGTCGGGCTCGGGCTGCGGAACCGGGGGCACCGCGGCACAGGCAGAGAGCAGCAGGAGGGCGAGGAGCGCGGCGATACGGGTCATGTCAGGCGGCAATCTAGAGCCGCTTGGCCGCGGGGGCCAGAGCCTGCGGAGCCGGTAGCGGGGAATTGCGCATCCGTGGTTGCAAGTGCCCGGCCAGCGGCTAGTGTCGGGGCATGTTCAGCATCGAGCACGAATTCGACGCCACGATCGTCACCCTGGTCGACGAGGGCGAGGCCCCGCTCCAGGAAGACGTGATCCTGCACGGCTTTGCCGAATGCATCACGGTGGAGCAATACGACCCGCGCGAGGACAGGGTACACAAGGTGACCCTGTCGATCACCCAGATGCGCGACCTGGCCGAGGCGATCAACCTGCCCGAAGGCGTCTACCGGCGGCCCGAAGAGGAGCAGTAGGCCCGGCGCGGCCCCTGTCGGTTTGTCGCGCCCCCGCCCCGGACCTGCTCCGGGGCCTCCGGGCGGGGGTGGCCGGGGTTGGCCATGAGGTCCCGGATCAGGTCCGGGACGCGGATCGCCGGTGGCAGGGCCGCGCTGTTACTCCACCCGGAAGATCTTGTCGCGCGCGCTGGCCCCGCGGACCAGCACCAGGCGCGTCTTGGCCACCCCCAGCGCCTTGGCGAGAAGCTTTTGCACCGCCGCATTGGCCTTGCCGTCCTCGGGCGGGGCGGTGACACGCACCGCGATCCGGCCCTCCTCCTCGGCCACCGCGTTGCGCGCGGCGCGGGGGGTGACGCGCACGGCGATTTCGGTGCCGGGGCGGGCGAGACGGGACAGATCGGGCAGGTTTTTCATGCCCCGGGGATAAACCGGACCGCCCGGGCTTGAAACCCGCGGCGTGGCGCGTGACATATGCGGGCAGATCCACAGGAGAGCGCTCATGCCCGAGGTCAATACCGCCGCACTGGAATTCCTGCTCAGCCGCCGCTCGCGGCCGGCCAAGACATTGCGGGCCCCGGCCCCGGATCGCGCCGCCCTTGGGCCGATCCTGACCGCGGCGGCGCGCAGCCCCGATCACGGCAAGCTCGAGCCCTGGCGCTTCATCGTGCTGGAGCGCCCGGCGCTGGACCGGCTGTCGGCGCTGGCGGTGGCCCGCGGCACCGCGCTGGGGCTGGACCCGGACCAGGTCGAGAAGACCCGCACCACCTATGCCGACAGCCCGCTGGCGGTGGTCGTGGTCTCGGCGCCGATCGCGTCGCAAAAGGTGCCGGAGGTCGAGCAGCTCTATTCCGCCGGGGCGGTCTGCCTGTCGCTGCTGAACGCGGCGCTGGCCTCGGGCTGGGGGGCGAACTGGCTCTCGGGCTGGGCCAGCCATGACCGTGGCTTCGTGGAAGAGGGGCTGGGCCTTGCGCCGGGCGAATCCGTGGCCGGGATCATCCACATCGGCACCGAGCGCGCCGCCCCGCCGGAACGCCCGCGCCCGGACCTGGAGCAGAAGACGCAGTGGATGTCGGAATGATCTTTGCCGCTTTCGTCAAGTCGCTCTCCCAGCTCGACGATCCGCGCTTTCGCCGGGTGCTGTTGCTCGGGATCGGGCTGACCCTGGCGCTGCTGGTCGGCGCCTATGCCGGGCTGCTCTGGCTGATCGAATGGCTGACCGGCGAGACGATGCACCTGCCGCTGGTGGGCGAGGTGACCTGGGTCGGCGATCTGCTGAGCATCGGCTCGCTGCTGTTCATGGTGGTGCTCTCGGCCGTGCTGATGATCCCGGTGGCCTCGGCCATCACCTCGATGTTCCTCGACGAGGTCGCCCAGGCCGTCGAGGACCGCCATTACCCGCAACTGCCCGCCGCCGACCCGGTGCCTTTCGGCGATGCGGTGCGCGACACGCTGAACTTCCTCGGGGTGCTGATCGCGGCGAACCTGCTGGCCTTCATCCTCTATGCCTTCCTGCCCTTCATGGCCCCGATCATCTTCTGGGGGCTCAACGGCTTTCTGCTGGGGCGGGAATATTTCACCCTGGCCGCAATGCGCCGCATCGGCCGCGATGGTGCCAAGCGGATGCGGCGCAGGCATATCGGCACCATCTGGCTGGCCGGGGTGCTGATGGCCATGCCCCTGAGCATCCCCCTCATCAACCTGCTGATCCCGATCCTCGGCGCCGCGACCTTCACCCATATCTTTCACGGGTTGCACCAACGCGGCTGACCTTGCCCCGCGACGAGAACCCGCGCGCCACCCCGCGAGGGCCCGGGTCTTCTTCTCTTATCGAATACGACGGGGCTCCCCCGGGGGTTAGACACCAGATGCGCAATCGGCCTTGCGCGACCCGGCAGCCATGGCGCAGGCTGGCGGCATTCGCTGCAACGGACCCGTGATGACCTTCCCCCATGTGTTCACCCCGCTGGAGTTGCGCCACCGGACGCTGAAGAACCGCATCGTCTTCGGCGCCCATACCACCAACATGGCCCGGGGCGGCCTGCCGGGCGACCAGCACCTGGCCTATTACCTCGAGCGTGCCCTGGGCGGCGCCGCGATGATCGTGGTCGAGCCGATGCCGGTGAATGCCGAGGCGGTGCTGACCCGGGGCAATTTCCGCCATTCCTCGGACGCGGTGATCCCGCATTTCGCCCGCATCACCGAGGCCTGCAAGGCCCATGGCACAGTGATGATCCAGCAGCTTTACCATGTCGGCGCCCATGGCGACTGGGACAATTCCTGGCGGGCCAATGTCTCGCCCTCGGGCGGGCCGAGCTATCACGACACCGACGGCTCGCGCGCCCTGACCGAGGCCGAGATCGAAGCGACCATTGCCGATTTCGTCGCCGCGGCGGTCCGCTGCCGGAAGGCGGGGTTCGACGGGGTCGAGGTCTGGGCCGCCTATCATTGCCTGCTCGATCAGTTCTGGACGCCCTTCTCCAACCACCGCACGGACCGTTGGGGCGGCACGCTGGCGAATCGCACAAGGCTCTCGCGCGAGATCCTGCGGCGGATCCGGGCGGCCTGTGGCGAAGCGTTCATCATCGGGCTGGCGGTCAATGACGATGCGGAGGTGCCGGTCTGCCTGAACCGCGACGAGATGGTCGGGGTCGTGGCGCTGCACGATGCCGAGGGCTGCATGGATTACGTCACCGTCGGATCCGGCAGCTATTTCGATTTCCACAAGCTCCTGCCCTCGTTCCAGTACCCCGAGAACCTGGGCGCCGACCTGGCCTCGCTGCTGAAGGCGGCCGGTCTGAAGGCCAAGGTCACGGCCGAGGCCAATATCCGCACGCCGGAGAACGCCAACACCCTGCTGGGCGCCGGCCAGGCCGACCTGATGTCCATCGTGCGCGGCCAGATCGCCGATCCGCACCTGGTGGCCAAGGCCGAGGCCGGGCGGGCCGAGGACATCCGCGGGTGCCTGTCGTGCAACCAGCAATGCTGGGGGCGGCGGGGGCGCGATTACTACATCTCCTGCCTGGTGAACCCCTCCGCGGGCCATGAACACCTCTGGGGCGGCGACCGGTTTCAGCCCGCCGAACCCCCGCGGCACATCCTTGTCGTCGGCGGCGGCCCCGCGGGCTGCGAAGTCGCGCGGGTGGCGGCGGAACGCGGCCATCGTGTGACCCTGCTTGAGGCCGCGCCGCAGCTGGGCGGGCAGTTCCGCCTGGCCGGGCTGCAACCGCGACGCGGCCAGATCACCGAGTTGATCCACTGGTACGGGCGCCAGCTTGACCGGCTGGGGGTCGAGGTCCGGTTCAATTGCCATGCCGAGGCCGGGGAGATTGCCGGTTTGGGTGCCGATGCCGTGGTACTTGCCACCGGCGCGCAGCCGCCCGGCACCGGGTTTCAGAAGGCCCTGCCGCATGTCCCGGCGATGCCCGGGGTCGAGGCCGCCAATGTCTGGTCCGCCGAGGAGGTGATGGGCCGCGCGGCGCGCCCCGGCCCGCGGGTGATCGTGCTGGACGAAGGCGGAGACTGGCGCGGCATCGGCACCGCCTGGCACCTGGCCGAGGCGGGCCACGCGGTGACCATCGTCACCCCCGACGCCATGGTGGGCCGCGCTCTGGTGCGCTCGGCCACGGATGTGCCCGCGCGCCGGACGCTGGCGCGGCTGGGCGTGCGCTTCGAGACCGAGAGCGCGGTGACGGGATGGGAGGGGGGCGGCGCCGAGATCACCTCGCTTCTGACCGGCGCGGCGGCGCGGATCGAGGCCGATGCGCTGGTGCTGGCGACCGGCAACCGCGCCGATCCGACGCTGTTCGAGGCGCTCTGCGCGCTTGGCCTGGCGCCGCTGCGGATCGGCGACGCCAGCGCGCCGCGCCTGGCCGCGGCGGCGATCCACGAGGGGCGGCTCACCGGGCTGCGCCTCTGACCCCGCCCGGCCACCAGCGGGCGCAGGCGCCTCACTCGGCGGTGGGCGGGTGCATGCGCTGGAACATCCAGTTGTCGATGTCGCGCACGGTGATGACCTCGAAGACGATCACCGCCGAGATCACCGCCCAGAGCACAAGGGCGATCCCGGTGGTGATCCAGGCCTTGCGCTTGAGGTTGTGGACCTGCGGCGCGCCGGCATGGGTGCCTGGGGCGATCTCGCCCAGGTCGCCCTGGGTCTGGACGCGGAAGGGAATCACCACCAGGAAGGTCAGGAACCAGAGCACGGCATACAGAACGAGGGCTGAGGTGATGGCCATGCCTACACCTGTTCCAGTTCGACAAGGCAGCCGTTGAAATCCTTGGGATGCAGGAAGAGCACCGGCTTGCCATGGGCGCCGATCTTCGGCTCGCCGCTGCCCAGCACCCGCGCGCCGGTGGATTTCAGGTGGTCGCGGGCGGCCAGGATGTCCTCGACCTCGTAGCAGATGTGGTGGATGCCGCCGGCGGGGTTCTTGTCGAGAAAGCCCTGGATGGGAGAGTTTTCGCCCAGCGGATAAAGCAGCTCGATCTTGGTATTGGGCAGTTCGATGAAGATCACCGTGACCCCGTGATCGGGCTCGTCCTGCGGCGCGCCGACCTTCGCGCCCAGCGCGCTGCGGTATTGCTCGGCGGCGGCGTCGAGGTCGGGCACGGCGATGGCGACGTGGTTGAGGCGTCCGATCATGGGTCTGGCTCCTGTCACATGGGTCTGGCCGGGTATATTGCGCGCGCCGCGCCGGGAGACAAGGCGACAGGGGCGCGCATTAAGCGATTGGTAACCAGACATGGGCCATCCTCGTGAAAACGCGTGGAGGGCGTGACATGGATGATCTGGAAAACCTCGACATGGCACCGCAGCCATCGGCAGAGCGGCCGCTGCTGGGCCTGACGATCCTGGTGGTGGAGGACAGCCGTTTCGCCTGTGAGGCGATGCGCTTGCTTTGCCTGCGCTCGGGCGCGCGGATCAGGCGGGCCGATTGCCTGCGCTCGGCGCGGCGGCATCTGCGGGTCTACCGGCCCTCGGTGGTGATCGTCGACCTGGGCCTGCCGGACGGGTCGGGCGCCGACCTGATTGCCGACCTCACCCGGTCGAGCCCGCGCATCCCGGTGATCCTGGGCACCAGCGGCGATGACTTTGCCGAGGATCTGGCAGTCGCGGCGGGGGCGGACGGCTTCCTGATGAAGCCGATCTCGTCACTGGTCGCCTTCCAGGAGTTGATCCTGTCGCTCCTGCCGGTCGAGCGGCAGCCGCTGGGCCCGCGCCCGATGACCGACGAAAGCGTGCGCCCCGACCAGATCGCCTATCAGGACGACATGGCCCATATCGCCGGGATCCTCTGTGACGAGACCGACGAGAAGACGATGGATTACGTCGGCCAGTTCCTCAGCGGCGTGGCCCGGATTGCCCATGACCAGGCGCTGCGCGAGGCGGCGGAAACCCTGATCTCGATGCGACGGCAGGGCCGCCCGACCGGGTCGCAGGCGGCGCGGATCGCCGGGCTGGTGCAGGAACGGCTGACGCAAAGGGTCGCGATCTGACGCTTGCAGGACAGGCAGGTGCGCGTGGCGGATTTCGGGGCAGGGGATCGGCGATGGGCGGAGAGTTCAGGGCCGTCGCGACGGCCCCTCCAGCCCCGGATCGCTGGCCGCGCGGACCAGCCCAGTCAGATCGCTCAGCCGTTCCTTCTGCTGTCCGCGGGCATCGAAGTTCGACGGCGAGAGCCAGGCGGCAAAGGCTTCGCGCAGCGCCGGCCATTCCTTGTCGATACAGGCGAACCAGGCGGTGTCGCGGTTGCGGCCCTTGACCACCAGGGCCTGGCGGAAGACGCCCTCGAAGCTGAATCCCAGCCGCTGCGCGGCGCGGCGCGACGGGCGGTTGAGCGCATCGCACTTCCATTCGTAACGGCGATAGCCGGCCTCGAAGGCCCATTTCATCATCAGGTACATCGCCTCGGTCGCCGCGCGGCTGCGCGCCAGGGCGGGCGAGAAGTTGATATTGCCGACCTCGATCGACCCGGCTTTCGGGTTGATCCGCAAGTAGGAGGCGACCCCGCCGAACTTGCCGGTCTCCAGGTCCTGGATGGCATGAAACACCTGCCGGCGGTCGGTCACAGTCTCGCGCATCCAGCGGTGATACTGCGCCGCGGAATGGAACGGGCCATAGGGCATGTAGGTCCAGCGGTCATCATGCCCCTCGAAGGCGCGAAACAGCAATGCGGCGTGCCGCTCGGGGTCCAGCGGCTCGAGCCGGGCAAATCGCCCGGAGAGCACAGTCCCGACCGGGTGCGGCGGCGGAGTCCAGTTCGGCACGTCTTCGCCAAGGTGTTGCAAACCTTCAGGTCCTTCCTTGCGGCTGCGGATTTCGGCCAAGATAGGGGTTCCGTTCCAAAAGGAAAGCGACAAGATCGCCCCGGCCCCGGCGGGAACCAACGGGGCGCTGCGGCGTTGGCCCCCCGACAAAGCGGGAGACCACGACATGAGCGACATCTACAGCACCCTGAAATCCGACCACGACCACCACCGCGAATTGCTCGACCGGATCGAGGATACCGAAGGCGCTTCGGACGCGCGCCGTGCGGCATGGGAGGAATTCTACCGGGACGTGAAGGCGCATGGTGCGGCCGAGGAGGAAACCTTCTACTCGAAGCTGATTTCCAAGACCTGGGGCCAGGATTCGGCGCGGCATTCGGTGCATGAGCACCAGAAGCTCGACGACCTGATGGAAGAGCTGCGCGAGATGGACATGGGCCACGGGTCCTGGCTGCAGAAGTTCAAGACCCTGCGCCACGATTACGAACACCACATCGACGAGGAGGAAGACGAGGTCTTCAAGCGCGCCAGGGAGGTGATCCCCGAGGATGAGATCGAAGGCTATGGCCAGCGGTTCCGCGACCGCAAGTCCGAGGAAATGAAGATCATCGAGAAAAAGCGCGAGGATTCTCTGGAAGACTGAGCCTCTTGTGAAAACGGGCACGGCGTTCCTGCCATGCCCGCCTTGGGCGTTCAGTCCTGCGGAATGACGCGCAGGCCCAGTTCCATCAGCTGATCCGCCATCGGCTCGGACGGGGCGGCCATCATCAGGTCTTCGGCGCGCTGGTTCATCGGGAACATGATGACCTCGCGGATGTTCTCCTGGTCGGCCAGCAGCATGACGATCCGGTCGATGCCGGCGGCGCAACCGCCGTGCGGCGGCGCGCCGTACTGGAAGGCGTTGACCATGCCGCCAAAGCGCTTGCGCACCTCGTCCTCGCCATAGCCTGCGATCTCGAAGGCCTTGAACATGATCTCGGGCTTGTGGTTCCGGATCGCGCCGGAGACCAGCTCATAGCCGTTGCAGGCAAGGTCATACTGATAGCCGAGCACGTCCAGCGGATCGCCGTTCAGCGCCTCCATCCCGCCCTGGGGCATGGAAAACGGGTTGTGCTCGAAGTCGATCTTGCCGGTCTCGGCGTCCTTTTCGTAGATCGGGAAATCGACGATCCAGGCAAAGGCGAAACGGTCGGTCTCGGTCAGTTTCAGCTCGTCGCCGATCACGGTGCGGGCGCGGCCCGCGACTGCCTCGAAATCCTTGGGCTTGCCGCCGAGGAAGAAGGCGGCATCGCCGACCTCGAGCCCCAGTTGCTGGCGGATCGCCTCGGTGCGCTCGGGTCCGATGTTTTTCGCCAGCGGACCGGCGGCTTCCATGCCCTCGCCCTGGTCGCGCCAGAAGATATAACCCATCCCCGGCAACCCCTGCTCCTGGGCGAACTTGTTCATCCGGTCGCAGAACTTGCGCGAGCCACCCTTGGGCGCGGGGATGGCGCGGATCTCGGTGCCATCCTGCTCCAGGAGCTTGGCGAAGATGGCGAAGCCGGAGCCAGCGAAATGCTCCGAGACCACCTGCATCCTGATCGGGTTGCGCAGGTCGGGCTTGTCGGTGCCGTACCAGAGGGCGGCGTCCTTGTAGGAGATCTGCGGCCAGTCCTGGTCGACCGCGCGACCGCCGCCGAATTCCTCGAAGATGCCGGTCAGCACCGGCTGGATGGTGTCGAAAACGTCCTGCTGGGTGACGAAGGACATCTCCATGTCGAGCTGGTAGAAGTCGGTGGGCGAGCGGTCGGCGCGCGGGTCCTCGTCGCGGAAACAGGGCGCGATCTGGAAATACTTGTCGAAGCCCGAGACCATGATCAGCTGCTTGAACTGCTGCGGCGCCTGGGGCAGGGCGTAGAACTTGCCCGGGTGCAGGCGCGAGGGCACGAGGAAATCGCGTGCGCCTTCGGGGCTGGACGCGGTGATGATCGGCGTCTGGAACTCGCGGAAATCGGCGTCCCACATGCGGCGGCGCATCGAGGCCACGACGTCGGAACGCAGCTTCATGTTGGCCTGCATCGCCTCGCGTCGCAGGTCGAGGTAGCGATAGCGCAGGCGGGTTTCCTCGGGGTATTCCTGGTCGCCGAAGACGATCAGCGGCAGTTCCTCAGCGGCGCCCAGCACCTCCATGTCGCGGATGAAGACCTCGATCTCGCCGGTGGGGATTTTCGGGTTCACCAACGACGCGTCGCGCGCCTTGACCTCGCCGTCGATGCGGATGCACCATTCCGAGCGGAGCTTTTCGACCTGGTTGAACACCGGGCTGTCGGGGTCGCAGAGGACCTGGGTGATGCCATAGGTGTCGCGCAGGTCGATGAAGAGCACCCCGCCGTGATCGCGCACGCGGTGGACCCAGCCCGCAAGGCGGACGGTCTGACCGACGTGGGATTTGTTCAGTTCGGCGCAGGTATGGCTGCGATAGGGGTGCATCTGGCGGCTCCGGGGGTCATTCTGGGTTCGGGCCGATACACCTTGCCTGCGGCTGAAAGTCAAGCGGAGAGGGGCGCTCTTCCGCCCTTGCGGGCCGTCATCGCGAGGACAGCCCGCAAGGGCTGGAGGAGCGCCCGCCGGTCACATCTCGACCACCGGCGCGATCTCGATCGTGCCCTTGCCGCCGTCGAGGATCGGGCAGCCCTTGCCCAGCTCGGCCGCCGCCTCGAGGCTCTCGGCCTCGACGATGGACCAGCCCGAGAGCGGGTTGGCGCCGCCGCCGTCCTTCAGCCCCTCGTGGGTGAGGGTCGCGGACATGCCGACCGGGTTGCCGCCGTCGACCAGCTTGTCGCCCAGGCCCCCCATCCAGTCCATCCACCTGGCCATGGCCTTCTGGCCCTCTTCTTCGGTCTCCGGCATTCCGCCGCCGCCGTGAAAGGCAAACAGGTATTTCGGCATGGTAATGACCTCCTTTTTGTTGGGTCGGGTTGAAATCAGTCGGGAAAATGCCGCGCCAGCCGGGCCAGCACATGGGTCCAGCCGCCGTGGTGCGCGGTGACGGTGTCGGGATCGGGCAGGCCGGTGTGCCGCAGCACGAAGCGCGTCGCGTCGCCCGCGGGGGTGACGGTGAAGCACACCCGGCTTTCGGCACCGCGGGTGCCGTCGGCCCCGTGCCAGGCCCAGGTGAAGGAGACCTGTTCGGGCGGGGCGACCTCGATCACCGTGCCGCTGACGTGGAAGGGGTTGCCCTCCGCGCTGCGCATGTTGGCGTGCCAGGGGCCGGTCCGGGTGAAGTCGAGCGCATGGCTCTGCATCGTCCAGCCGTCGTGGCCCCACCACAGCACCATGTTCTCGGGCCGGGTCACGAAATCCCAGACCCGCTGTCGCGGCGCGTTGAAGTGGCGTTCCAGCGTGACGCTGGTTCTGTCGGGCCCCGGATCACTCATGGCGTCCTTGCCTCCCTGTTGAGCGCGCGTTCCAGCCGGTCGAGCCCCGCCTCCCAGAAGTGGCGGGCCTGGTCGGCCCAGTCCACAACCGAGACCAGCCCGGCGGGTTCGATGGAATAGAGCCGTTGCTGGGCGCGGGCGCGGCGTTTGACGATGCCGGCGGCGCGCAACACGCCCAGGTGCTGCGATACCGCGGGCGCCGAGATCGCGAAGCCGCGGCCCAGTTCGCCGGCCGAAAGCTCGCCCTCGCTCAGCAGCCGTTCGACCATGGCGAAACGGACCGGATCGGAGAGGGCGGCGAAGGTTTGCGGCAGCGCGGGCATCATGGCTCCTGGAGGGCGGTGGCCCTGCCGACATCATTCACCACGCGCTTAATTAAGTAAAGTCTGAAATGATGGCATGTCGGTCAGCCGGGCAAAAACGGGGCTTTCGGTCTTGAACCCGGGTCCGCGATCTCTATAACCCACGACGATTTGCCCGACGCCCCGCTCGCGCGACGAACCCCGAGGTCAGCCATGCCGAAAAGAACCGATATCCAGTCGATCATGATCATTGGCGCCGGGCCGATCGTCATCGGGCAGGCCTGCGAGTTCGACTATTCCGGCGCCCAGGCCTGCAAGGCCCTGCGCGAAGAGGGTTACCGGGTGATCCTGGTGAACTCCAACCCGGCGACCATCATGACCGATCCGGGCCTCGCCGATGCCACCTATATCGAGCCGATCACCCCCGAGATCGTCGCCAAGATCATCGAGAAGGAACGCCCCGACGCGCTTCTGCCCACCATGGGCGGGCAGACCGGGCTGAACACCTCGCTGGCGCTGGAAGAGATGGGCGTGCTGGCCAAATACGGCGTCGAGATGATCGGCGCCAAGCGCGAGGCCATCGAGATGGCCGAGGACCGCAAGCTGTTCCGCGAGGCGATGGACCGGATCGGGCTGGAAAACCCCAAGGCGACGATCATCACCGCGCCCAAGCGCGCCAATGGCACCGCCGATCTGGACGCCGGCGTGCAACTGGCGCTGGACGAACTGGCCGAGATCGGCCTGCCGGCGATCATCCGCCCCGCCTATACCCTGGGCGGCACCGGCGGCGGCGTGGCCTATAACCGCGAGGATTTCATCCATTATTGCCGCACCGGCATGGATGCCTCGCCGGTCAACCAGATCCTCGTCGACGAAAGCCTTCTGGGCTGGAAGGAATTCGAGATGGAGGTCGTCCGCGACCGCGCGGACAATGCGATCATCGTCTGCGCCATCGAGAACGTCGATCCGATGGGCGTGCATACCGGCGATTCGATCACCGTGGCCCCGGCGCTGACGCTGACCGACAAGGAATACCAGATCATGCGCAACGGCAGCATTGCCGTGCTGCGCGAGATCGGGGTCGAGACCGGCGGGTCCAACGTGCAATGGGCCGTCAACCCCGAGGACGGGCGCATGGTGGTGATCGAGATGAACCCCCGCGTGTCGCGGTCGTCCGCTCTGGCCTCCAAGGCGACCGGCTTCCCCATCGCCAAGATCGCCGCCAAGCTGGCGGTGGGCTATACGCTGGACGAGCTGGACAACGACATCACCAAGGTCACGCCCGCCTCCTTCGAGCCGACCATCGACTATGTGGTTACCAAGATCCCGAAATTCGCCTTCGAGAAATTCCCCGGCTCCGAGCCGCATCTGACCACCGCGATGAAATCGGTGGGCGAGGCGATGGCGATCGGCCGCACCATCCACGAATCGCTGCAAAAGGCGCTGGCCTCGATGGAATCGGGCCTCACCGGTTTCGACGAGGTGGCGATCCCGGGTGTGAGCGACCTTCGGTCCGAGGGCGCGCCGGAAAAGAGCGCGGTGATCAAGGCGCTCAGCAAGCAGACCCCGGACCGGATGCGCACCATCGCCCAGGCGATGCGCCACGGGCTGTCGGATGACGAGATCCACGGCGTGACGATGTACGACCCCTGGTTCCTCGCCCGCATCCGCGAGATCGTCGAGGCCGAGGCGCGGATCCGCGCCGAGGGCCTGCCGAACGACGCCGAAGGCCTGCGCAGCCTGAAGATGATGGGCTTCACCGATGCCCGCCTGTCGAAGCTGACCGGGTTCTCGGAGAAGGACATCCGCAACCGCCGGATCTCCAACGGCGTGGTCGCGGTGTTCAAGCGGATCGACACCTGCGCCGCCGAATTCGAGGCCCAGACGCCCTACATGTATTCCACCTATGAAGCGCCGATGATGGGCGACGTGGAATGCGAGGCGCGGCCTTCGGATCGCAAGAAGGTGGTCATCCTCGGCGGCGGTCCCAACCGCATCGGCCAGGGGATCGAGTTCGACTATTGCTGCTGTCACGCCTGTTTCGCGCTGACCGACGCGGGTTACGAGACCATCATGGTCAACTGCAACCCCGAGACCGTCTCGACCGATTACGACACCTCCGACCGGCTCTATTTCGAGCCGCTGACCTTCGAGCATGTGATGGAAATCCTGCGCGTCGAGCAGGAGAACGGCACCTTGCACGGCGTGATCGTGCAGTTCGGCGGCCAGACGCCGCTGAAGCTGGCCAATGCGCTCGAGGTCGAGGGCATCCCGATCCTCGGCACCACGCCCGACGCCATCGACCTGGCCGAGGACCGCGAGCGGTTCCAGGCGCTGGTCAACCAGCTGGGCCTGAAACAGCCCAAGAACGGCATCGCCTCGACCGGGGCCCAGGCGCTGGCGATTGCCGAGGACATCGGCTTTCCGCTGGTGATCCGCCCCTCCTATGTGCTGGGTGGCCGCGCCATGGAGATCGTGCGCGACATGGCGCACCTGGAACGCTACATCACCGAGGCGGTGGTGGTCTCGGGCGACAGTCCCGTCCTGCTCGACAGCTATCTGTCGGGCGCGGTGGAGCTGGACGTCGACGCGCTCTGCGATGGCGAGGCGGTGCATGTCGCCGGCATCATGCAGCACATTGAGGAGGCCGGGGTGCATTCCGGCGACAGCGCCTGTTCGCTGCCGCCCTATTCGCTCTCGCGCGAGGTTCTGGACCGGATCGAGGAGCAGACCCATGCGCTGGCCCGCGCGCTGAACGTGGTCGGGCTGATGAACGTGCAATTCGCGATCAAGCCGGACGCCGAGGGCAACGAGGATATCTACCTGATCGAGGTCAACCCGCGCGCCTCGCGCACCGTGCCTTTCGTCGCCAAGGCGACCGATAGCGCCATTGCCTCGATCGCCGCGCGGATCATGGCGGGCGAGAAGCTCTCGGCCTTCCCGCTGCGCGCGCCCTACCCGGACAACGCCGACTACGACACCGTGCTGCCCTTGGCCGATCCGATGACGCTGGCCGACCCGAACATGCCCTGGTTCTCGGTGAAGGAGGCGGTCCTGCCCTTCGCCCGCTTCCCCGGCGTTGACACGATCTTGGGGCCCGAAATGCGCTCGACCGGCGAGGTCATGGGCTGGGACCGCAGCTTCGCGCGCGCCTTTCTCAAGGCCCAGATGGGCGCCGGCATGGTCCTGCCCGAAGGCGGGCGGGTGTTCTTTTCGATCAAGGACGCCGACAAGACCCCGCAACTGGTCGAGAGCGCGCAGATCCTCGACTCCCTGGGCTTTTCCATCGTCGCGACCTCGGGCACGGCGGCCTTCCTGGGCGAGCACGGGCTGAAGGCGAAGGTGGTCAAGAAGGTCTACGAGGGCCGTCCCAACGTGGTCGACATGCTCAAGAACGGCGAGATCGACCTGGTGATGAACACCACCGAAGACGCCGCCGCGGTCGAGGACTCGCGCGAGATCCGCTCGGTCGCGCTTTACGACAAGATCCCCTATTTCACCACCGCCGCCGCCGCCTGGGCCGCATCGCGCGCCATGCAGGCCCGCAAGGAAGGGGAGTTGGTGGTCAAGCCGCTGCAGGGGTGAGTGTTAATCCGCCGGAAACCATGGCGTGCTAGCGTAGCTGACACCACATTGAGCGTTGTGAAATGACGCTCTCACTATATGATGATGGCAGGAGGTGGGCATGCGAGTACTATCGTCAATTGAGCTTTGCGCCGGGGCCGGAGGCCAGGCACTTGGGCTGGAGCGTGCGGGATTTGAGCATCTGCTATTGGTGGATGACGATCAGCACTGCTGCAAGAGCCTGACGCTTAATCGCCCGGACTGGAACGTGCGGTGCCAGGACCTTCGCGAAGTCTCGGTCGAGGAATTTGTTGGAGTAGACCTGCTTGCGGGTGGACTTCCTTGTCCGCCCTTTTCGGTTGCAGGCAAGCAGTTGGGCGAGAAAGACGAACGAAACCTGTTCGACGATGCTTTCCGACTTGTCGACCAAGCCAAGCCAAAATTCGTTCTGATAGAAAACGTCAGGGGGTTTCTCGACAATTCCTTCGCGGAGTATCGGGACAAGATGGCGCAGAAGTTCCGTGATCGTGGGTATGAATGCGATATCCAACTGTTGAACGCATCGGACTTCGGCGTACCGCAGTTGCGCCCGCGGGTCGCGATTGTTGCCGGGCAATTCGAGTATTGGAAAAATTTCTCGTTCGACAACCTGATCAGGACGGCTCCCAAGTCGGTTGGTGAAACCTTGCTCGATCTGATGGAGAAAGAGGGATGGACCGGCGCCAAGCGTTGGGCCGAACAAGCCGACAGGATTGCACCGACCATCGTTGGGGGGTCCAAGAAGCATGGCGGACCTGATCTTGGGCCAACGCGTGCCAGACGTGCCTGGGAAAAACTGGGCGTCAACGGAAAAACAATTTCCCCGACGCCCCCGGAAGCGGACTTTGAAGGTATGCCGCGGCTTACGGTAAGAATGGTGGCCCGAATTCAGGGGTTTCCCGACGAGTGGCAATTCTATGGTCCAAAAACACACGCATACAGGCAGGTTGGAAATGCCTTTCCGCCGCCAGTCGCCGAACAGATCGGGCTTGCCATCAAGACCGCAATTCTTGCGACTGAAGCCGAAACTAGGGTCGCTGCGGAATAGACATGGCGAAAAAACCTGGTGCCAGGGCGCGACTTCGGGACCATTTCCTCAGCAATATTGGCCGGAAGATGGATGCGAGCGAGCTTCGCGAGGTTGCCGGGGGTATCAGCGAATGGGCTAGGCGGGTCCGGGAGCTCAGGTCGGAAGAGGGATATCAGATCCTCACCCACAACGACCTGAGCGAACTCAGGCCCGGCGAATACGTGTTGAATGACCCCAAGCCTGTCCCTGCCTTTGATCGTTCGATCTCCAAGGAGGCGCGCGCTTACGTTCTGGATCGCAACGGGTTCACCTGTCAGCAGTGCGGTGCAGTCGCAGGGGAGCCACACCCCTATGATCCGACTCGGCATACCCGTTTGCAGATCGGTCACGTGATCGACAAGTCGCAAGGAGGCTCCGATGACACTTCGAACCTGCGCGCGCTCTGTTCAGTCTGCAATGAGGGCGCCGCGAACCTGACACTTGATCGCCCGTCCCTTCACAAGCTCCTGGTGCAGGTGCGTCGCGCGACATCTGACGATCAGCGGGAATTGCTGAGGTGGTTGAAGACCAAGTTCCCCAAAATTTAGTCGGGAAATTTTGTCAGGTCATTCCCCACCAGATCAATAACACCCCCAGCGCCACCCGGTACACCACGTAGGGCGTGAAGCTGACCGTGCGCAAGAGCCGCATCATCAGCGCCAGCGCCAGCAGCGCCGAGGCGAAGGCGAAGACCGCGCCGATGGCGGCGTATTTCAGCAATTCCCAATCCGCATCCCCCACGACTTCCGCGCCCAGCAGCACGCCGGAGGCGATGATCGTCGGGATCGACATCAGCATCGAGATCCGCGCGGCATCCGGGCGGGCATAGCCCAAAGCGCGGGCGCCGGTGATGACGATGCCCGAACGCGAGGTGCCGGGGATCAGCGCCACTGCCTGCCAGAGCCCGAGGATCCAGGCGTGGCGCAGCGACCAGTCGCGCGTCTCACGGGTCGTGGCGCCCCGCTGGTCGGTCCACCACAGCACCAGCCCGAAAAGCAGCATCGCCCAGCCGATCACCGTCACGCTGCGCAGCGCGTCGTCGAGGCCGGTGAGTTTCAGCATCAGCCCGACCACGATCACCGGCAAGGTGGCGACGATCAAGAGCCAGGCCAGCCTCGCGCCCGGCGTGTCGATCCGCCCGGTCACCAGGCGGGGCAGGCCGGAAAGCGCCTCGCGCACATCCGCCCAGAAATAGAGGATCACCGCCCCCAGCGTGCCGACATGCACCGCGACGTCGATCGCCTGGCCCTGGTCGGCCATGCCGGTCAGGTTGGGCAGAAGGATCAGGTGGCCGGAACTCGAGACCGGCAGAAATTCGGTCAGGCCCTGGATCACGGCGACGAGCAGGAGGTGGAACACTGTCATGGAGGCGGACCTTGCGCGATTCTGCCCCCTCTATAGGCCGCAGGAAAAACAGAAGGAAACCGGATTATAGGTCCGAAGTGGCCGCAATATCCGCGCCTCGCGTGAAAAAAATCGAAAAAAAACCCAGCGACCCCGGTAAAAGGTAAGCAAAGCTGACTTTTCATGGGTCAAAGCCTGCTGTAAAAGGCGCCGAACCCGCCGAAATGACCAGCCAACAACCGGAGCCTCAGCGTCATGGCCAAGCAGCCCATGTTGAAATTCGTGCAGATCCAGCGCGACATGCCCGAAAAGCGGGACGCGCAAGTGCGCAATGCCGACTTCGACGAGATCTACGCCGAGTATGCCAGGGCCAAGGCCGAAGAACAGGCCAGCCGGTGCAGCCAATGCGGCGTGCCCTATTGCCAGACCCATTGCCCGCTGCACAACAACATCCCCGACTGGCTGCGGCTGACGGCGATGGGGCGGCTGCGCGAAGCCTATGAGCTCAGCCAGGCGACCAATACCTTCCCCGAGATCTGCGGCCGGATCTGCCCGCAGGACCGGCTCTGCGAGGGCAATTGCGTGATCGAGACCTCCGGCCATGGCACCGTGACCATCGGCTCGGTCGAGAAATACATCACCGATACCGCCTGGGACCAGGGCTGGGTCGAGCCGCCGAGCCCGGCGCAGGAACGCCCCGAGAGCGTGGGCATCATCGGCGCCGGGCCCGGGGGCCTTGCCGCCGCGGACATGCTGCGGCGCGCGGGCGTGCAGGTGACGGTCTATGACCGCTATGACCGGGCCGGCGGGCTGATGACCTATGGCATCCCGGGCTTCAAGCTGGAAAAGCCGGTGGTCATGCGCCGCAACAAGCAGCTGGAAGAGGGCGGCGTGACCTTCCGGCTGAACTGTACCGTGGGCGAAGATATCTCCTTCGAGGAGATCCGCGACGCCCATGACGCGGTGATCATCGCCACCGGCGTCTACAAGTCGCGCGACCTGAAAGGGCCGGGCTCGGGGGCGAAGGGGATCGTCAAGGCGATCGACTACCTGACCGCCTCGAACCGGGTGGCGAATTTCGGCGATACGGTGGCGGAATACGAAAGCGGCGAGCTGAATGCCGCGGGCAAGAAGGTGGTCGTCATCGGCGGCGGCGATACCGCGATGGACTGCGTGCGCACCGCGGTCCGGCAGGGCGCCGAAAGCGTCAAATGCCTCTATCGCCGCGACCGCACCAATATGCCGGGCAGCCAGCGCGAGGTCGCCAATGCCGAGGAAGAAGGCGTGCAGTTCGAGTGGCTGACCGCGCCGCAGGGCTTTGCCGGCGACACCGTCGATGGCGTCATGGTCCAGCGGATGCGGCTGGGCCACCCGGACGCCACCGGACGGCAGGCGCCCGAGGTGATCGACGGGTCGGACTACGTCGAAGACGCCGATCTGGTGATCAAGGCGCTGGGCTTCGAGCCCGAGGATCTGCAGACGCTCTGGGGCGCGCCGGAACTCTCGGTGACGCGCTGGGGCACGGTCAAGGCCGCCTTCGAGACCGGCGCGACCGACCTCGACGGGGTCTATGCGGTGGGCGACATCGTGCGCGGCGCGTCCCTCGTGGTCTGGGCGATCCGCGACGGGCGCGACTGTGCCGAGGCGATCCTCAAGCGCTTTGACCAGAGGTCCACGACGAAGATCGCCGCGGAATGAAACCCCGATCGGACGGCTTGCCCCCCGAGGGTCGCAAGCCGTCCGGCCCAGGGTTCGAGCCGGATCGGTCATGCGACCCGAGCCTTCGGACCGACAAGTGAACGGAAACTGACAAGTGAGCCACCAGGAACGGACCGGACAATGGCTTTGCAGCGCGGTGACATGCACCGCGGCAAGCCCGGCCAGAGTGGATCCCAACGCAAGGAGCCTGAAACCATGACCAAATACGATGCAGACTGGGTGCGGGCCGAAGAAGCCAAGCGCAAGTGGATGAACGACAACGGCATGTTCCGCGAGGAGCATGAGCATTCCTCCTGCGGCGTCGGCCTCGTGGTGGCGATGGACGGCACGCCCTCGCGCAAGGTGGTCGAACACGGGATCAACGCGCTCAAGGCGATCTGGCACCGCGGCGCGGTGGATGCCGATGGCATGACCGGCGACGGCGCGGGCATTCACGTCCAGATCCCGGTGCCCTTCTTCTACGACCAGGTGCGCCGCACCGGGCATGAGCCGCGCGCGGACGAGTTGCTGGCGGTGGGCCAGGTCTTCCTGCCGCGCACGGACTTTGGCGGGCAGGAGACCTGCCGGACCATCGTCGAGACCGAAGTGCTGCGCATGGGCTATTACATCTATGGCTGGCGGCATGTGCCGGTCGATATCTCGGTGCTGGGCGAAAAGGCCAATGCCACCCGCCCCGAGATCGAACAGATCCTGATTTCCAATTCCAAGGGCGTCGACGAAGAGACCTTCGAGCGCGAGCTCTACGTCATTCGCCGCCGGATCGAGAAGGCGGCGATTGCGGCGGGGGTGAAGGAACTCTACCTCGCCTCGCTGTCGTGCCGGTCGATCATCTACAAGGGCATGATGCTGGCCGAACAGGTGGCCGAGTTCTATCCCGATCTCAAGGACGAGCGGTTCGCCTCGGTCTTCGCGATCTATCACCAGCGCTATTCCACCAATACCTTCCCGCAGTGGTGGCTGGCCCAGCCGTTCCGCATGTTGGCCCATAACGGCGAGATCAACACGCTGAAAGGCAACCTCAACTGGATGAAGAGCCATGAGATCCGCATGGCCAGCACCACCTTCGGCGACCTGGCCGACGACATCAAACCCATCGTGCCGCAGGGGTCTTCGGATTCCGCCGCGCTGGACGCGGTGTTCGAGGTGCTGGTGCGCGCCGGACGCTCGGCGCCGATGGCCAAGACCATGCTGGTGCCGGAGTCCTGGTCGAAGCAGGCCATCGAACTGCCGCAGGCCTGGCGCGACATGTATTCCTACTGCAACTCGGTGATGGAGCCCTGGGACGGGCCCGCCGCGCTGGCGATGACCGATGGCCGCTGGGTCTGTGCTGGGCTCGACCGCAACGGGCTGCGGCCGATGCGCTACGTGGTGACCGGCGACGGCATGGTGATCGCCGGGTCCGAGGCCGGCATGGTGCCGGTGGACGAGGCCGACGTGGTCGAAAAGGGCGCGCTTGGCCCGGGGCAGTTGCTGGCCGTCGACATGGCCGAGGGCAAGCTCTACCACGACACCGACATCAAGGACCGGATGGCCGCCTCGCGCCCCTTCGGCGAATGGGTCGAGAAGATCAACGAGCTTGACCCGACGCTGACCGCGCTGCCGGAAGAGCCGATCTTCGAGGGGGCGGACCTGCGCCGGCGCCAGGCGGCGGCGGGCTATACCATCGAGGAACTCGAGCAGATCCTCGCGCCGATGGCCGAGGACGGCAAGGAGACCATCGCCTCGATGGGCGACGACACCCCGTCGGCGGTGCTGTCCAAGCAATACCGCCCGCTCAGCCATTACTTCCGCCAGAACTTCAGCCAGGTGACCAACCCGCCGATCGACTCCTTGCGCGAACATCGGGTGATGAGCCTCAAGACCCGGTTCGGCAACCTCAAGAACGTGCTCGACGAGGATGGCAGCCAGACCGAGATCCTGGTGCTCGACAGTCCCTTCCTCGCCAATGCCGAGTTCGACGAGCTGCAGACCTTCTTCAAGAGCCAGGTCACGGTGGTCGACTGCACCTTCGCGCCCGGCCGCGGCGCGCTGGGCGCCGAGCTTGCGCGCATCCGGTCCGAGGCCGAGGATGCGGTGCGCTCGGGGGCGGGCCATATCGTGCTGACCGATGACGGGCTGAACGCCGAGCGGGTCGGCATGCCGATGATCCTCGCCACCAGCGCGGTGCACAGCCACCTGACGCGCAAGGGGTTGCGGACCTTCTGTTCGCTCAACGTGCGCTCGGCGGAATGTATCGACCCGCATTACTTCGCGGTGCTGATCGGCTGTGGCGCGACCACGGTGAACCCCTACCTGGCGCAGGATTCGCTGGGCGACCGGATCTCGCGCGGGCTGCTGGACGGCACCCTGGCCGAGGCCATGGCGCGCTACCGCGAGGCGGTGGACCAGGGGCTGCTCAAGATCATGGCCAAGATGGGCATTTCGGTGCTGTCCTCCTATCGCGGCGGCCTGAATTTCGAGGCCGTGGGCCTGAGCCGCGCGATGTGCGCCGAGTATTTCCCCGGCATGCTCAGCCGGATCAGCGGCATCGGCGTCAGCGGCATCCAGAAGAAGCTGGAAGAGGTCCACGCGCGGGCGTTCATCCATGGCCGCGACGTGCTGCCGATCGGCGGTTTCTACAAGGCGCGCAAGACCGGCGAAAGCCACGCCTGGGGGGCGCAGACCATGCACATGATGCAGATGGCCTGCAACACCGGGTCCTTCGCGCTTTGGAAGAAGTATTCCAAGGCGATGCAGGCCAACCCGCCGATCCACCTGCGCGACCTGCTGGCGATCAAGCCGATGGGCGAGGCGATCTCGGTGGAAGAGGTGGAAAGCGTCACCGCGATCCGCAAGCGCTTTGTCACGCCGGGGATGTCGCTGGGCGCGCTGAGCCCCGAGGCGCACAAGACGCTGAACGTGGCGATGAACCGGATCGGCGCGCGGTCCGACAGCGGTGAGGGCGGCGAGGATCCGGCGCATTTCGTGCCGGAGCCCAATGGCGACAATCCTTCCGCCAAGATCAAGCAGGTGGCCTCCGGGCGCTTCGGCGTGACGGCGGAATACCTCAACCAGTGCGAGGAGTTGGAGATCAAGGTCGCCCAGGGCGCCAAGCCCGGCGAGGGCGGGCAATTGCCCGGCATGAAGGTCACCGACCTGATCGCGCGGCTGCGCCATTCGACCAAGGGCGTGACGCTGATCTCGCCGCCGCCGCACCACGATATCTATTCGATCGAGGATCTGGCGCAGCTGATCTATGACCTGAAACAGATCAACCCGCGCTGCAAGGTGACGGTGAAGCTGGTCGCCTCCTCCGGCGTCGGCACGATTGCCGCCGGGGTGGCCAAGGCCAAGGCGGACGTGATCCTGATCTCCGGCCACAACGGCGGCACCGGGGCCTCGCCCGCGACTTCGATCAAGTACGCCGGTCTGCCTTGGGAAATGGGGCTGACCGAGGCGCATCAGGTGCTGGCGATGAACAACCTGCGCGAGCGCATTACCCTGCGCACCGATGGCGGGCTGCGCACCGGGCGCGACATCGTCATGGCGGCGATGATGGGGGCCGAGGAATACGGCATCGGCACCGCGGCGCTGATCGCCATGGGCTGCATCATGGTGCGCCAGTGCCAGTCCAACACCTGCCCCGTGGGGGTCTGCACCCAGGATCCCGCGCTGCGCGAGAAGTTCACCGGCACTGCCGACAAGGTGGTCAACCTGATCACCTTCTACGCCCAGGAGGTGCGCGAGGTGCTGGCCAGCATCGGCGCGCGCAGCCTGGACGAGGTGATCGGGCGGGCGGATCTGCTGACCCAGGTCAGCCGCGGCTCGGACCATCTCGACGATCTCGATCTCAACCCGCTGCTGATCACCGTCGATGGCGCGCATGACATCAAGTACGACCGCAACAAGCCGCGCAACCCGGTGCCCGATACGCTGGACGCGGAAATCGTGCGCGATGCCCAGCGCTTCCTCGAGGATGGCGAGAAGATGCAGCTGCAATACGCGGTGCAGAACACCGACCGGACGGTCGGCACGCGCACCTCGTCGCATATCGTCAAGAACTTCGGGATGAAGAACGCGCTGCAGCCCGATCACCTGACGGTCAAGCTGCAGGGCTCGGCCGGGCAGTCGCTGGGCGCCTTTGCCGCGCCGGGGCTGAAACTGGAAGTGGCGGGCGACGCCAACGACTATGTCGGCAAGGGGCTGTCGGGCGGCATCATCGTGGTGCGCCCGCCGATGGTCTCGCCGCTGGTGGCGCGCGACAACACGATCATCGGCAATACGGTGCTCTATGGCGCGACCGATGGCTATCTGTTTGCCGCGGGTCGGGCGGGCGAGCGTTTCGCGGTGCGCAACTCGGGCGCCAAGGTGGTGATCGAGGGCTGCGGCTCGAACGGCTGCGAATACATGACCGGCGGCATCGCGGTGATCCTGGGACGGATCGGCGCCAACTTCGGCGCCGGCATGACCGGCGGCATGGCCTATATCCACGATCCCGAAGGCACGGCGACCAAGCTGATCAACATGGAGACGCTGACCGTCAATACCGTCGAGGTCGAGCATTGGGAGGCCCAGTTGCGCGGGCTGATCGAGCGACACCTCGCCGAGACCGGCAGCCGTGCGGCGGCCGACATCCTGCAACACTGGGAGGTCGAGCGCGGCAATTTCCTGCAGGTCTGCCCGCTCGAGATGCTCGACAAGCTGACCCATCCGCTGCGCCACGAGGAGCAGGCGGTCCCGGCCGAGTGAGCCGTTAACCTTTTGAAATGATTGAGCGCGGCACCCCCCGGGCGCCGCGCTTTTTCGGGCCTGCCCAACTTCCGCCACATTTCCGTCGTATTTGACTCAAAAGCCGCGGAAAAAAGCGGGTGTGAGCAGTGCCGACGACCTATTCCGACCAGTTCTACATCATGGATCCGGGCAATCCGCCCTCGCGCTGGACCTCGCTGACCGTCGCGCGCTTCGATCTTGTCGACAACAACGACGATGGCGACATCGACCGGTTCAACGGCGACAGCGTCGATGGCATCGACGTGACCCGCTCTTATCCGGGCGATACGGTGCGGGTCTGGGTGCCCGGCCAGGGCTATGTCACCTATACCGGCACCACCTTCTACCTGGCCGACGGGCGCGAGGTCTTTACCCCCACCGATGGCGGCATCCTGCAGGACGGGCTGTTTTACAGTTCGACCTGGGTCACCACCCAGGGCCCGCTCGACGTGGGCGACCTCGGGCCGGTGTGCTTCACCCCCGGCACGCAGATCGAGACCGACCAGGGGCTGCGCCCGATCGAGACGCTGCGCCCGGGCGAGCGGGTGCGCACCCGCGACAACGGGTTCCAGGTGCTGCGCTGGATCGGCATGCAGGAGGCCGAGGCCGAGGCGGATTTCGCCCCGGTGGTCTTTCAGACCGGCGTGCTGGGCAACCCCGCCCCGCTTTGCGTGTCGCAGCAGCACCGGGTCCTGGTGACCGGCTGGCGGGCGGAATTGTTCGCCGGCGAGGACGAGGTGCTGGTGGCGGCGAAACACCTGGTCAACGGGCGCGACGTGGTGCTGCGTCCGGGCGGGCGGGTCACTTACGTGCATATCCTGTTCGACGGCCACGAGATCGTGCGCGCCGGCGGCGTCTGGTCCGAGAGCTATTTCCCCGGTCATGCCGCCGAGCGGCGCGATGACGGGCTGCGCGCGGAGCTGCGCGCGCTCTTTCCCGATCTCGAGGCCACCGCCCGCGGCATGACGGCGGCGCGACGGGTGGCAAAACGCCATGAGGCCGCCTGTCTCGTGGCCTAGGATTGGCCGGAAACAGCCGCTAGGGTGCGGCCATGGCAAGCAAGGCAAAAGCAAAGAAGGCCCCGGCCCGGGTGCCGTTCCGTCCCCACCTCTGGATCCGGCGATGGGTCTTGCGGCTTCTGGCGCTTGCGGTGCTGGTACTGGCGGCGCTGGTCGGGCTGTTTGCCGTCTTCAACCCGCCGATCACGCCCTACATGTGGCAGGAACGCGCCCGGCTGGGCAAGATCGACCATGTCTGGGTGCGCATGGAGCATATCGCCCCGGTCATGGCGCGTTCTGCCGTGGCGGCTGAGGATGCCAATTTCTGCGCCCATTGGGGCTTTGACGTCGAGGCGATCAAGGCTGCGCTGGCCGCGGGCGGGGCGCGCGGCGCCTCGACCATCAGCCAGCAGGTGGTCAAGAACGTCTATCTCTGGCACGGGCGCACCTGGAGCCGCAAGGCGCTGGAGGCGGTGATCACACCGGCGATGGAGACGGTCTGGTCGAAGCGGCGGATCCTCGAGGTCTATCTCAACGTGGCGGAATTCGACGAGGGCGTATTCGGCGTGGAAGCCGCGGCGCGGCATTATTTCGGCGTCGGCCCGGGAGCCCTGAGCGCGACCCAGGCGGCGCGGCTGGCGGCGATCCTGCCCAATCCCAAGGAGCGGTCGGCCAGCAATCCCAGCGCCGCGGTGCGCCGCCGGGCCGGGCAGATCCGCGACGGCGCGGCGACGATCGACCGCGACGGGCGGGCGGATTGCTTTCAGTGAGGGGCGAAATTTCGTCGACGAAATTTGCAAATTCCATCGATGGAATTTGGCCGCGCGGGGGGTGAGGGTCGGTCCCCGTGGAGGCACGCGCTGGCGGTCGGGGCGGGCGGGAAATCTCGTCGACGAGATTTGCAAATTCCGTCGACGGAATTTCAACCCGGACGGGTCTTGCGCTGGCGCAGGTCGGCCATGGCGCGGTAGACCTCGCGCCGCGCGCGGTTGATGTAGCCCAGCGGCCGGTGGTCGGGCAGGCTCATCCACGGGTTGAAGCGCAGGGTCTCGGCCAGCGCGTCCTTGTCCGCGGCATTCTCCTGTTGCGGCAGGGTCAGGGTGGCGACGGGGGTGAAGCGGGCGCCGTTCTCCTCCCAATCCACCGTCGGGTCTTCGATCGGCTGGGCCGCGGGATCGTCCTGCACCACCACGCCGAAGTCGAAGCTGGCCGGCCCTTGGCCCAGCGCAGTCCAGAGCGCGCCGCACAAGCCATCGACCTCTTGCGTCGGGCCGGGGTCGGGGGTCTGGCCGATCGCCTTGTATTTCACCGCCTGTCCCGGGCCCAGAAGGTAGGGCGTGGTGCTGTGATAGCGCAGCGCCAGCGGCGAGCCGACGCGGCGCCCGGCCATGCGCTGCGCCGCCTTCAGCGTGTCGCGGTGACACACCCCGAGCATGGCCAGACCCCAGGCCGCGCGCAGCAGGCGCCCGGGCGTCCGGCCATTGCGGCGCAGGTCCTGGAGCGGGGTGAAGTGCCGGTTGAAGGCGAGGTAGTCCGCCATGGTGGCGGTGAAATAGGTGGGCGAATCGATCAGCAGGAAGTCCTGCTCCGGCCTGTCGCCCCGCCCCGGCAGGAGCTTGGTGCCGCCGACATCCAGAAGCTTGATCGCCATGCCGCGCACGTCTTCCTCGCGGTCGTCCAGCTGTTCGCCGTTGGAAAACCGCACAAGGCAGCGATAGCTTTGACCAGGTTGGAAGACGCCATGGGCCAGGCTCGCGGGCAGGTCGTCGCGGATGCGGAAGGTGCCTTCGGCCAGCCCGTGATGCTTGCCGTGCTGGCCGCGCTTGGCGGTCTTGCCCGCCATCCAGACGGTCTTCAGGTTGGCGCGCAGCAGGCGCTCGATGGCCAGGGCCTCGTCGGGGGGAATGGTTTCCTGTGCCAGCATCATCACAGCGTCTTGAGGTATTCGATCAGCGCGGGTTTCTCGGCCGCGGGCAGGGCGGTGCCGTAGAGATGGCCGCCCTTGCCATTGCCGATCCGCGTGGTGTCGAAGGCGAACCCCCCGGTGCAGGTGAACCCCACCGCAACCGGGTCGAAATCGACGCAGCCGCGATAGAAGGTCTCGGGCCGCGCCTCGGGCGGGGCCAGCAGCGCGGCCAGCGTCGGCACCGCGCCATTGTGCAGGTAGGGCGCGCGCATCCAGATCCCGTCGAGCGGCATGTTGGCATAGCCATCGGTTACCCGGTAATTGTCGAACTGCCAGGAATAGCCTTCGCCCACCCGCTCGAAATAGCGCACCATCCGGTCGTCGAAGAGCAGCGTGCGCTCGGGATCGGTGCCCAGCGCGGCATTGGAGGTGACCTGCCCCAGCATGGCCCCGCCCGGATCGTGACAGGTGCCGCAGGCTTCGCGGGCGTAGACCGCCGCGCCTTGGTCCGCCAGCGCTGCATCGATCTCGGCGGGATAGGCGGGGGCGGGGAAATTCATCAGCCAGTCGGAGATGCGGCCGATGGCGTGCCGCTCCAGCAGCCATTCCGGCGCGCCCCCGGCCAACGCCGCGGAAATGTTGCGCTCGTCGAGCGAGCGGTTGTTGCCGTCCCAGTGGAACCAGCCGTCGAGCCGGATGCGCTGGTTCCAGACCGAGGGGAAATCGACGGTGCCGGTGCGGGTGTCCTTCGCGGGCTCCAGCCCCCAGCGTTCACGCCAGAAATTGCCCGCGTCGGTGCGCCCCGGCCCATGCGGCGCGCGATTGTCCATCCAGGCGAGGCTCTTGGCGAGGCCCGCCACCTGGTCCTCCAGCCGCGGGAACACGACAAAGCGCAGCACGATCTTCTGCCAGATCCCCGGCGTGCGGCCATTGGCCTCTGCCGCCTCGATCACCGCATCGGCGGTCAGCCGCTCGTCGCGCGCGGCGCGGGTGAGGAAGGCGATATAGGCCTGCAGATCCAGCGCATTGGCCGGCGCGCCCAGCACCAACCCCTCGCGGCCCTCAAGGCGGTAGGTCGAGACATGGCAGGTGCCGCAGTTGAACCCCACCCGCTCCACCCCGACCCGGCGGACCGAGATGCCGATGGGCAAGTCGTGGCCGGGTTCGGTGAGAAAGCCGAATTCCGCGAAGCCGCGCGGCAGATCCTCGGCAAAGATCGTCGGCAGTTCGCGCCAGATGGCATAGGGGAAGCCGTCGACCTCGGCGCCGATGGATCCGTATTTGAAATGTTCGGTGATCTCCTCGAAATGGGTGGCGGGCCAGGGTTTTATGGTCAGCCGTTTGAATTCGAGAAAGAGCGCCGCGCCCAGCAGGGCGAAGAAGGCGACGAAGATCAATTTCTTCATTTGAAAACTCTTGGGGCTACAACTCTGTCGGGAATAGGATTGGACACAACACGCCTGAGTGTGGCACACTCGCCCCTATTAATCGAGAAATTTTGACCAAGGTATCTTTATATGTCCCGTGCAGAGACAGCCCCGGCCCGGTCCGCAGACCGGGACTGGAAGACATGGCGCCGCCCGCTCTTGCAACTGACCTGCCTGCTGATCGGAACGATGATGTTCTATCGCGGGATGCTGAACCTGACCGGCTATCCCGGCAACCTGGAACGGCTGGTGCTGGCGCCGGTGTTTCTTGGCGGGGTCTTCGGCGTGGTGCTGATGTGGCGCGAGTTGAAGGTGGGCTGGTGGGTCTTCACCGCGCTCAACTTCTTCGTCGGCTACTGGTTCATCTTCGTGCTGGAGGACGTCTGGAGCCATCACGTTCTGCCGCATCTGGTGTTCTCCGCCGTCTTCCTGCCGTTCTACCCGGGGATGAAATCCTCCGCCTGGCTGAAGGGGTTCAAGCGGCGCTGGCTGGGCAAGCTGGGCGATCGGCTGATGCGGCTTCTGCGGGTGGGCTGGGTGGTGCGGGCGATCGAGGCGGTGCCGCCTTTGCATCGCTGGATCAACCGGCTGGTCATCAACAAGATCGTCGGCCAGGCGCGGTTTCGGCCGCATCCCTTCTCGACCATGACGCCCTATACCTCGTGGCAGAGCCTGACCGACCGGGTCTGGGCCGGGCGGCACCTGGGCATCAGCGAGATCGACGAGGCGACCCTGCCGACGCCCGAGCGTCTGACCGAGGTCTTCGAACGGCCCGAGGGGCAGCAGCGGCTCTGTCCCAAGTCGACCTGTCTCTTTCCCGCCTTTGCCCAGTACCTGACCGACGGGTTCCTGCGCACGGTGCCGGAAAAGGACCATGCGACCGGCGCCGAGGATGAGACCAACCGCAAGCGCAATACCTCGAACCACGAGATCGACATGTGCACGCTTTATGGCCGCACGGCGGAACAGACCCGGGCGCTGCGGGTACAGGACCCCGGGCCACAGGAGCGCGGGCTCTTGCAGAGCGAGATGCGGGGCGGCGAGGAATATCCGCCGCGTCTTTACCGCGATGGCGAGATGGTCGAGGGCTTCAGGTGCCTCGACTGGCCGCTGGGGCTGGAGAACGTGATTGCCGCCACGAAACATCCCAGGCCGGAGGTGGCCGATCACGCCAAGAAGACCCTGGCGGCGGTCTTCGCGGTGGGCGGCGACCGGGTGAACTCGGTGCCGCAGGTGGCGATGATGAACACGCTCTGGCTGCGCGAGCACAACCGGCTGGCGCGCGAGATCGGGCGGCGTAACCCCGAGTGGGACGACGACCGGGTGTTCGAGACCGCGCGCAATATCGTCATCGTCGAATTCATCAAGATCGTGGTCGAGGATTACATCAACCACATCGCCCCGGTGGAACTGTCGCTGATGGCCGATCCTTCGGTCTGCTGGACCGCGGCCTGGAACAAGCCGAACTGGATCACCACCGAGTTCAGCCTGCTCTATCGCTGGCATGCGCTGATCCCCGACCGGATCACCTGGGGCGGACAGGCGCGAACGGTCGAGCCCGCCTATTTCATGAACAACCTGCCGCTGCTCGAGGTCGGGCTCAAGCGCGGTTTCGAGGACATGAGCGGCCAGCCCGCCGCGCGCCTTGGGCCGCGCAATACCAATGCGCACCTGATGGACATCGAGAGGCACTCGATCCGGCAGGGGCGGATCTGCGCCCTGCGTTCCTACAACGATTACCGCGCCTACCTGGGCCGCGACCGGGTGCGGGAGTTCAGGGAGATCAGCTCGGACCCGGAGGTGACAGAGATCCTGCGGCTGGCCTACGGCGACGTGGACAAGGTGGATTTCTTCGTCGGCATCTTCTGCGAGGACCGGGTCAAGGGCTCGCCCCTGCCGCAGACCATCCTGTCCTTCGTGGCGCTGGATGCCTTTTCCCAGGCGCTGCCCAACCCGCTTCTGTCCGAGCATGTCTTCCTGCCCGAGGGCTTCGATCCGGAAGGCGAGATGGAGCATCCGACCTTCACCCGCTACGGCTGGGATCAGATCGCGGGCTGCACCTCGCTGCGCGAGGTGGTGGCGCGGAACGTGGCCGATCCCGCGCAGCTGGGCCGCGTCGCCATGACCCGGGCGGACTGGCAGGGCGCGTAGCGCGCCCGATCTGTCAACAGATCGGACCCGATCCATTGATGGATCGGATCCCCTGGCTGGCAAGAAGGCGCCGGGTCTCGGCCTCGTGTGCGGCGGCGCGGGTGGTGATCCAGTCGGCGAAGCGCTTCACGATGCGGCGCGCCATGTGCCGCGGCGGGCAGACCAGCCAATAGGCCGGCAGGTCACTGGCCGGGCATTCCGGCAAGAGCGGCACCAGCGCGCCGGATTTCAGGTCGTCGAGGCAGAGCGCGGCATTGTCCAGCGCCACCCCGCCGCCGCGCTTGGCCATTTCCAGCGACATCGACGAGCGGTCGAAGCGGAAGGGATAGGTCAGCCCCGCCACCTCGATCCGGTTGGCGGCCAGCCAGGTGTCCCAGCGGCAGAGCGCCTTGACGCTGTCGATCAGCCGGGCCTGCGACAATTGCCCCATCGGGTCGGGCGACAGCGCCCGCAGCCGGTCGCGGTATTCCGGGCTGCAGACCGGCAGCACGATGTCGTGCATCACCGGCTCGACCGTGAGACCGGGCCAGTCGCCGAAACCGTAGCGCAGGTCGAAATCCACCGCCTCGGTGTCGAAGGCGGTGAAATCGGGGGTGGCGTCGATGCGGATGTTCCAGTCCGGGTTGGCCTCGGCGAAATCGGCGATGCGGGGGCCGAGCCAGCGCACGCCGAAGGTGGGCGAGACCCGGATCGTCAGGCTGCGCAGGTGACGCTGGCGGGCGATGGCGGCGGTGGCATTGCGCAGCGCGCCGAAGGCCTGGGTGGTGGTGGCAAACAGCCGGTCGCCGTCGAGCGTCAGCACCAGCCGGCGTTTTTCGCGGCGAAAGAGCTTGACGCCGAATTGGCCTTCCAGCGTGCGGATCTGCTGCGAGACGGCGGAGGGCGAGACGCCGAGCTCCTCCGCCGCGCGGGTGACGGTGCCCAGCCGGGCGACCGCCTCGAAATATTCCGTGGCCTTGAGGTTGATATCGCGCATGGCGGCGATCCTAGAGTATTTCGGGAGGGCGTTGAATCGCCAAAACCCGGCCGGGCTCTTGGCGATGCGTGGTGGATCGGGATTTTCCGACCGGCGGCGGCTGTTGGCGGTGAGGCCCCGGATCAGGTCCGGGGCGGGGGCGTGCGAACTTCGGGTGTTGGCTTGCGTTTGGCCGCCGATCCGGTGCGGCGGTGGTTGAACTGGGCCTGAATTCACGGCAAACAGGCAAGGCGCTTCTTTCTGGACACCCCTCACCCATGGCCAAGCTTTATCATGTTCCGCTGTCGCCGTTTTGCCGCAAGGTCAGGTTGAGCCTTGCCGAGAAGAAGATCGATTGCGAGTTGATCGAGGAACGCTATTGGGAGCAGGATCCGGATTTCCTCCGTCGCAATCCGGCGGCCAAGGTGCCGGTTCTGAAGATCGACGGCAAGACCATGGCCGAAAGTGCCGCGATCTGCGAATGGCTGGAGGAGAAATACCCCGAGCCCGGGCTGATGCCCAAGGCGGCGGATGCCCGCTACGAGGTGCGCCGGCTGGTCGGCTGGTTCGACGACAAGTTCCACAACGAGGTGACCTCGAAGCTGCTTTACGAGCGGGTCAACAAGAAGGTCCAGGGCAAGGGCTTTCCCGACAGCAAGAACGTCAAGGCCGGGGCCAAGGCGGTGAAGTATCACCTCGACTACATGGCCTGGCTGCTGGATCACCGCCGCTGGCTGGCGGGCGACGTGATGACGCTGGCGGATTTCGCCGCGGCGGCGCATCTGTCGTCGCTGGATTACATCTCGGACGTGGACTGGAACCGCTCGGCTGTGGTCAAGGACTGGTACGCCAAGATCAAGTCGCGCCCGGCCTTCCGGTCGATCCTGGCCGACCAGATCCCCGGGTTTCCGCCGGCAAGGCATTACAACGACCTGGATTTCTGAAATCCGGCGTCGGAGTTTCGGGGGCGCTGCCCCCGTCCCTGCGGGACTCCCCCGGGATATTTGCAGAACCGGAGAAGGACATGGACGCGCTGAAGGAGAGGTTGGCTCGAGAGGCGCGGGAGGTGGGGTTTTCCGCTTGTCGCGTGTGTCGGCCCGAGGCTGTGCCGGAGGTGGCGGGGCGCCTGGCGGCTTACCTGGAGGCCGGGTATCACGGGCAGATGGGATGGCTGGCGGAGCGGGCGCATTGGCGTGGCGATCCGGCGCAGCTCTGGCCCGAGGCGCGCACGGTGATCATGCTGGCCGAGAATTACGGGCCCGCGCATGATCCGCTGGCGGTGCTGGAGCGGCGCGACCGGGCGGCGATCTCGGTCTATGCGCAGCACCGCGATTATCACGACGTGGTCAAGAAGCGGCTGAAGCGGCTGGCGCGGTGGTTGATTGCCGAGGCGGGCGGCGAGGTGAAGGTTTTTGTCGATACCGCGCCGGTGCCGGAAAAGGCGCTGGGCCAGGCGGCGGGGCTGGGCTGGCAGGGCAAGCATACCAACCTGGTGAGCCGGGACCTGGGGTCGTGGTTCTTCCTCGGCGCGGTGTTTACCACGCTGGAACTGCCGGTGGATGCGGGCGAGCGGGATCATTGCGGGTCGTGCCGGAAGTGCCTGGATGTCTGTCCGACGGATGCCTTTCCGGCGCCTTATCGGCTGGATGCGCGGCGGTGCATTTCCTACCTCACCATCGAGCACAAGGGGCCGGTGGATGAAGCGCTTCGGCCCTTGCTGGGCAACCGGATTTATGGCTGTGACGATTGTCTCGCGGTCTGTCCCTGGAACAAGTTCGCGGAGCGGGCGGCGGAGGTGAAATACCACGCGCGGGAGGATCTTTTGGCACCGGAGCTGGAAGAGCTTGCCGGGTTGGACGATGCCGGGTTCCGGGCGTTTTTCTCGGGCTCGCCGGTCAAGCGGATCGGGCGGGGGCGGTTCGTGCGCAACGTGCTCTATGCGATCGGCAATTCCGGCGAGGCGCGTTTGCTGCCGGTGGCGCAGGGGCTTTGCGAGGACGCGTTGCCGGAGGTGGCGGATGCGGCGCGTTGGGCGGTGGGGCGGTTGCAGGCTCTGCGGGGCTGAAGCCCGGCCCACGGGGTGGTCTTCTACCGGAGCATCGGGTTGGTGGCCTTGTTGTAGGGCGTCCAGTCCTCGATCTCGGGATAGAAGGTCCGGCGCCATTGCCGCACGCGCGGGTTCATCACCCGGCGCCAGAGCGGCGGGATCAGCGCGGCGATGGTCATGATCGGGTAGCCGAAGGGCAGTTGCGGGGCCTCGTCCTCGCCGTAGGTCTGCAGCAGCGGGAAGCGGCGGTCGGGCTTGTAGTGGTGATCCGAGTGGCGCTGGAGATTGATCAGCAGCCAGTTGGTGGCCTTGTGCGCCGCGTTCCAGCTGTGGCGGGGCTGGACGTGTTCGTATTTGCCCTCGCCCAGGTGTTTGCGGGTCAGCCCGTAGTGTTCGACGTAATTGGTCAGCTCGAGCTGCCAGATGGCGGCGAAGGCCTGCACGAGGAAGAGGCCAAGCCCGACCCAGCCGCCAAGGGCCAGGGCGAGGAGCAGCATCAGCGCCTGCAGGGCCCAGTAGCGGAAGAAGGGGTTTTGCGGCGCGTGCCATGGCTTGCCCTTGCGGGCGAGCATGGCGGCCTCGGCCCGGAAGGCCGAGATCGGCGACTGGCGCAGCACGCGCGCAAAGAAGCGGTGGAAGTTCTCGTTGTAGCGCGCGGTCACCGGGTCGCGGGGGGTGCCGACATGGCGGTGATGGACCAGCAGGTGCTCGGAGCGGAAATGCGAATAGAGCACCATGGAAAGCAGGATATCGCCCAGCCAGCGTTCCAGCCGGCTCTTCTGGTGCATCAACTCGTGGCTGTAGTTGATGCCGATGGTGCCAGTCAGCACGCCGATGCCGAAGAACAGAAGGATGCTTTCCAGCGTGCCGAGATGCGCGGCGCGCGGCACGTACCAGATCAGCCCGTAGAGCGTGACGAATTGCAGGGGCACCCAGGCCAGGGTCAGGCGCCGGTACCAGGTCAGCATCTCGTCGGGCGTGTCGGGGTCGGCGTTTTGCAGGTTGAGGCCGGTCAGGGCGTCGAGCGCGGTAAAGAGATACCAGGCGCAGAGCGGCAGCAGCAGCACGGTCCAGCCGCCGAAGCCCGCGCCGATCCAGGCCAGCGGGATCAGCAGGAAAGAGGCCCAGAAGGGCAGGGCGGAGCGCAGTTGCGCGACGGTTTCCGAGGGGATCATGCGGGGCCCTGGTGCCTGAATTCTGCGAAAGCTCTCATGTCTTTGCGGCGGTTTTAGGGCTTTTGGCCGGGCTCTGTCCTTGCGTCAGGTCAAATGCCTTGCGCATCACCGTGGGCAGGTCGGAGGGGCGGAAGTCTTCCGGCGCGAGGAAGGTTCCGGCGGTGGGGATGCGGTCCATCGGCACCAGCGCGGTTTTCACCGCCAGGCGCAGGTGGAAATGGGTGAAGGTATGGCGGGCCTCGGCGTCGAGCCGCTTCCATTCGGCGCGGATCGGGGGGCTGTCGCGGGGGGCTTCGGCCTCGGTCCAGTCCGAGCCGGGCCATCCCAGCATGCCGCCCAGCAGGCCCTTGTCGGGACGGGTCTCCAGCAGGAAGGCGCCATCGACCCGGCGGGCGATATAGGCGATGCCCTGGCGGATCGGCTTGGGCTTCTTCGGGGTCTTCTTCGGCAATTGGGCGGCGGTGCCGTTGAGCCTTGCCTGGCAGTCCGGGCGCCAGGGGCAGAGGCCGCAGGCCGGGTTGCGCGGGGTGCAGATGGTGGCGCCGAGGTCCATGACCGCCTGGGCGTGGTCGCCGGGGCGCTCGGGCGGCGTGAGGGCGGCGGCCAGCGCGGTGAGGTCCGGCTTGGCCCTGGGCAGCGGCGTGTGGATGTCGTGCAGGCGGGCCATGACACGCTCGACATTGCCGTCGACCACGGTTTCCGGCAGGTCGAAGGCGATGGCCGAGACCGCGGCGGCGGTATAGGGGCCGATGCCGGGGAGCGCCAGCAATTGGGCGTGGTCGGCGGGGAACTGGCCGTCATGATCGGCGGCGACGGCGCGGGCGCATTTCAGCAGGTTGCGGGCGCGGGCGTAGTAGCCCAGGCCCGCCCATTCGGCCATGACCTCGGCGTCTTGCGCCTTGGCCAGCGCGGTGACGGTGGGCCAGCGGGTGGTGAAACGGGTGAAGTAGTCGCGCACGGCGGCGACGGTGGTCTGCTGGAGCATGACCTCGGAGAGCCAGACGCGGTAGGGGTCGGGCTTGACGCCTTTCGCGCGGGCCTTGGGGCCGGTGCGCCAGGGCATGGTGCGCGCGTTGTGGTCGTACCAGGCGAGGAGATCGGCGGTGAGGGTTTCGGGGTCACGCATGGGGCGCGCCCTGTGCTTCACTGGCCGCTTTCGCCTTTGCGTGGGGCAACATCCGAGCGGAGTACCCAGGCGCGTGAAAAGCGGCGAAGCCGCCGCGCGTCATGCCGAAGGCATGCCTCTGGCATGACGGGCCGTCCGTCGCACCATAGGTGCGCCGACTCGAGGAGGCACGCCTTCGGCGTGACGGCACGGCGATTTGGCTGCCGTTGGCGCTTCGCTTGGAGCTTTTTCGGATTTGGCTGGCATGAAGCACCCCGCGTGACTGTCGGATCGCCGTACCACGGCCCGGCGATGCGCGGCTTGCGACGGGTTCGGGCGAATGGTTGAGCGGGATTGTGTCGGGCATGGTCACGACGGTCTCAGGATTGCTTGTTCATGTCGGGTTTTGCTGGCGCGGGCCGCGCAGGCCACTAGAATAGGGCCAGAGAGAGGGAGTCAATCGTGCCGCAGCGGAGAGCGACAACCAAGGGCTTTGCCCGCACATCCAACCTGCTGAACCAGCGCATCCGGCGGGCGACCGAAAGCCGTGGCTTCTTGGAAACCCGGCTTCTGACCCATTGGCCGGAAGTGGCGGGCGAAGAGATCGCCGCCATTGCCCGGCCGGTCAGTGTCTCGTTCGGGCGCGGCGGGATCGGGGCGACGCTGACCCTGCTGACCACCGGCGCCAATGCGCCGATGCTCGAGATGCAAAAGGAACGGCTGCGCGAAAAGGTGAACGCGGTCTATGGCTACAATGCCATCGCAAGGGTCAAGATCACCCAGACCGCGCCCACCGGCTTTGCCGAGGGCCAGGCGCAGTTTTCCCATGGCGCAAAGCCGAAACAAACCCCGCCGCCGGACCCGAAAGTCACCGCCGAGGCACGGGCTTATGCCGAAGAAGTGATGGACGAAGGCCTCAAGGGGGCGCTTGAAGCTCTGGCAAGGAACGTTCTATCCAAGGCCAAGTCATGAGCGATCCCGAGAGGAAAGAAGATATGAAGCGTATGATCCCCGCCGCGCTGCTGGCGCTGGTGCTGCTGGCCGGTGGCGGCTGGTGGCTGACCACCCGGATGGGCGGCCCGACCGAGGTGCCGGCAGGCTCCCTTGACGCGCAGGAAAACGCCGCCGAGGTCGATACCTCCTCGGTGATCGAGATGGTGCAGGGCGAGGCCGATGCGCCGGTGACGGTGATCGAATATGCCAGCTATACCTGCCCGCATTGCGCCACATTCCACGCCAACCAGTACAAGGACCTCAAGGCCGAATACATCGACACCGGCAAGGTGAAGTTCGTCTTCCGCGAGGTCTATTTCGACCGCTTCGGCCTCTGGGCCTCGATGGTGGCGCGCTGCGGCGGGGAGGAGCGGTTCTTCGGCATCACCGACCTGATCTTCAAGGGTCAGCGGACCTGGGTCGGCGCGGGCCAGCCCGGCGAGGTGGTCGGCGAATTGCGCAAGATCGGGCGGCTGGCCGGGTTGGGCGAGGACCAGCTGGAAAGCTGCCTGCAGGATGCCGACAAGGCGCAGACGCTGGTGGCCTGGTACCAGCAGAACGTCGAGGAGCATGACATCACCGGCACGCCGAGCTTCATCATCGACGGCAAGCTCTATTCCAACATGGCCTGGTCCGAGTTCAAGGCGATCCTGGACGAGAAACTGGGCGACGCATGAGCCCTCTGGCGGGTCTGAAGGTCGTCGAGCTTGCCCGCATCCTGGCCGGTCCCTGGGCCGGCCAGACGCTGTCCGACCTCGGCGCCGAGGTCATCAAGCTGGAAAGCCCCGAGGGCGACGACACCCGCCGCTGGGGCCCGCCCTTCATCGACAAGGACGGCGAGCGGGCGGCGGCCTATTTCCATTCCTGCAACCGCGGCAAGACCAGCGAAGTGGTGGATTTCCGCACCGATGAGGGCCAGGCGCGGGTGCGCGAGCTGGTGGCCGGGGCGGATATCCTGATCGAGAATTTCAAGGTCGGGGGCCTGAAGAAATACGGGCTGGATTACGACAGCCTGGCGGAGGTCAATCCGCGGCTGATCTATTGCTCGATCACCGGGTTCGGGCAGGACGGGCCCTATGCGCACCGGGCCGGCTATGACTACATCATCCAGGGCATGTCCGGGCTGATGTCGATCACCGGTGCCAAGGACGGCCAGCCGCAGCGGGCCGGGGTGGCGGTCACCGATCTCTTTACCGGCGTCTATGCCACGACCGCGATCCTGGCGGCGGTGCACCAGCGGACGGTGACCGGCGAGGGCCAGTGGATCGACATGAGCCTGCTGGATTGCGCCGTGGCGGTGACGGCCAACCAGGCGATGAACTATTTGAGCACCGGGGTGGCGCCGGGGCTGATGGGCAATGCGCATCCCAACCTCGCGCCCTACCAGGTCTTCGACTGCGCCGATGGCTACGTCATCATCGCGGTGGGCAATGATGCGCAGTATCAAAGGCTGTGCCGGGTGCTGGCGCTGGAGGAGATCGCCGGGGCGGCGGAATACGCCACCAATGCCGACCGGCTGGCGCATCGCGAGGGCCTGACCGCGCGGCTGAGCGCGGCGACGCGGACCTGGGCCAAGGCGGACCTGCTGGCGGCCTGCGAGGCGGAGGGCGTGCCTGCCGGGCCGATCAACGACATGGCCGAGGTCATGGCGGACCCGCAGGTCCGGGCGCGCGGCATGCGGATCGAGGCGGAGGGCGTGCCGGGCCTGCGTTCGCCCTTCCGGTTTTCGGCGGCGGAACTGTCGCTGGAGCGGGGCGCGCCGAAGCTGGGTCAGGGGTAGGGCAGGGTCGGGGGCTCATCCGGCCTTGCGGCCGTCTTCGCGCCGGGTGCGGGGTTTGGACGGTTTGGAGCAGACGCTTCTGGCTTTGAGCCGATGTTTCGCGCTCTGCACCGGCGCGGAGTCAAGGCCGCAGGCCGCCGCGCATCGTCATGCCAAAGGCATGCCTCCGGCATGACGCCGCCCCCACGGCACGGCGATTTGGTGGATGTCAGCGCGAAGCTGGGGGCTATTGCGGGGTGGCGGCCATAAAGCGCTATAGCGCAGAGGTCGGATCGCCGCACCGCGGCCCGACGCTGCGCGGCTCGGTGACGAGTGAACCTCCGGGCTGTAAGGGCTCCCCTAGACCTGGCCGCCCGCCGGAACCACCGCGCGGCGATAGAGGTGCCAGGTGGCATGGGCCAGCACCGGCAGCACGAAGATCAGCCCGACGAAGAGCGTGGCAAAGCCGATCACCAGCCCCGCGGCCACGATCAGCCCCCAGACCGCCACGGTCACCGGGTTGCGCCAGGCCACCTCGACCGAGGTCGCCACCGCGGTGGGCAGGCCGACATGCCGGTCGACCAGCATCGGAAAGGACACCAGGCTGGTGGTCAGCACCAGGCAGGCGAAGACAAAGCCCACGGCCAGCCCGAAGACCAGCATCTCGAGCCCCGCGGTGGTGGTGAAGACCTCGGAGACGAAGGTCATGGCCGAGGCCGGGGCGCCCGGGCCCATGGTCATGTTGTAAAGCATCAGCGCGGCCATCATCCAGGCGATGAACAGCACCATGAGATAGCCGCCCAGCGCCACCAGCGGCGCCGCCGAGGGCGAGAAGGCGATCTTGAAGGCATCCGACCAATGGGTCTCCTGCCCCGCCTCGCGCTTGCGGCTCATCTCGTAAAGGCCCACGCCCGCGACCGGGCCGAGCAGCGCAAAGCCCGAGACCAGCGGGAACAGCAGCGGCAGGAAGCTCTGGGTCGCCACGACCCAGGCCAGCACGAAGCCCATCACCGGGTAGATCAGCACCGTCCAGAAGACATCCGTGCGCATGGCAAGGAAATCGTCATAACCGCGCGCCAGCGCAAGGCGCAGATCGCTCACGGTGATGCGGCGGATGCGGATGGCGGTGTCGTCGTGGTGTCGAAGCTCGCCGACAATCTCGCCGGTGGACTCCATCCCCTTGCCCAGGGCCTGTGCCGTCCAGGAGAGGGGGTTGCCGATTGTCTTGGCCATGAAGTGTCCTTTCCGCCAGTTTGAAACAGAAGGGTCCGGACATCCGCGGGTTCGATGCCCGAAAGCCCTGCGCGACTCGGAGTGTAGCAGGGCTGCGGCGCTTTGTCGCGTCATGCGGGTGGCCTCACGAAGGTGTGCGCCGGGGGGCTGCTGCCGGGTATGCGGCGCGGCGTTTGCCAAGGCGGGGCGGCTGTGATGTATCGGGGCGGGGGCTGCCCGGAGAAGCGGAGAGGACGCGCCATGAAGGTTGGAATTGTCGGGGCCGGGATGGTGGGCTCTGCCGCCGGGTTCGCGCTGGTGTTGCAGAATATCGTGTCGGACCTGGTGCTGATCGACCTCGACCCCGCCCGCGCGCAGGCCGAGGCCGAGGACATCGGCCATGCGGTGCCCTTTGCCGGCTCGACCATCGTCCGGTCGGGCGGTTACGGCGACATCGCCGATGCTTCGGTGGTGATCCTGGCCTGCGGCGTGTCGCAACGCCCGGGTGAGACCCGCCCGGCGCTTCTGTCGCGCAATGCCGAGGTCTTCCACGCGGTCATCGACGCGGTCATGGCGGTGGCGCCCGAGGCGATCCTGCTGGTGGCCAGCAACCCGGTGGACGTGATCACCCAGGTCTCGACCCGCCTGTCGGGGCTGCCGCCGGGGCGGGTGATCGGCTCGGGCACGATCCTCGACACCGCGCGCTTTCGCTGGCTGATCGGGCGGCACCTGGGGATTTCGCCGGGGTCGGTGCATGGCTACGTGCTGGGCGAGCATGGGGACAGCGAGGTGCTGGCCTGGTCCAACGTGCGGGCCGGATCGGTGCCGCTGACCGCCTTTGCCGCCCAGATCGGCGCGCCGCTGACCGAGGATGTGCGCGCGCGGATCGACAGGGGCGTGCGCCGGGCGGCCTATACCATCATCGCCGGAAAGGGGGCGACCTGGTACGGCATCGGCGCCGGTCTGGCGCGGATCGTGCAGGCCATCGGGCGGAACGAGCAGGCGGTGCTGTCGGTGTCGATGCTGGAGAAGGACGCGCTGGGCGTGCCGGACGTGGCGCTGTCGCTGCCGCGACTGGTGGGGGCGCAGGGGGTCTCGACGACGCTCTGGCCGGACCTGGATGCGGGCGAGACCGCGGCGCTGCGGCGCTCGGCCGAGGTGCTGAAGGGGATGGCCGAAAGCGTGGTTTTGCCGGGGTAGGGTGGATTCGGTTCGGTTGCAATCCGGTGTAGGCCGGGCTTCAGCCCGGCTTTGGTGGGTGCCGGGCTGAAGCCCGGCCTACGTCCTGGTGTCGGTGGACGGCGGCGTCAGCCGGTCGCGCAGCAGCGCCAGCGGATGGGCGCGCAGCGTCAGGCGCAGGGCGACGTAATCCTCGACCACCTCTTCGCCCAGCGTCATCGCGGGCAGGTTGGCTGCGGGCTCGTCGATCGCCTCGCCATCCAGGTCGCCATCGAACAGCGGCAGGGTCCTGGGCGTGGTCAGCGCCTTGGCCTCCCAGAGCGCCTCGCGCCGGGGCATCAGGTCGGCAAAGCAATCGGCCTCGGCCAGCCGGGCCAGGATGGCCTGCGGCAACCCGGCCCGGCGCCAGACATCGCGCACCGAGCGGTAGCCATTGCCGCGCGCGGCGGTGATCCAGCCGGCGTCCTCTTCCTTCATCCCCTTGATCTGGCGAAACCCCAGGCGCAGCGCCAACCCGCCCTTGCCGTCGGGCTCCATCACGTTGTCCCAGAAGCTGGACTGGATGCAGACCGGGCGCACCGTGACCCCGTGTTCGCGCGCATCGCGCACGATCTGCGAGGGCGCGTAAAAGCCCATCGGTTGGGAATTGAGCAGCGCGCAGGCAAAAATGCCCGGGTGGTGGCACTTGATCCAGGCCGAGGCATAGACCAGCAGCGCGAAGCTGGCGGCATGGCTTTCGGGGAAACCGTAGGAGCCGAAGCCCTCGATCTGGGAAAAACACCGGGCCGAGAATGCCTCGTCATAGCCGTTGCGGGCCATGCCGCGCATGAAACGGCTGCGGAAGTCGCTGACATTGCCGTTCTTCTTGAAGGTGGCGAGGGACCGGCGCAGGCGGTCGGCCTCCTCGGGCGAGAACCCGGCCCCGACGATGGCGATCTGCATCGCCTGTTCCTGGAACAGCGGCACGCCGAGGGTCTTGGCCAGCACCTCGCCCAGCGCATCCGAGGGAAAGGAGACCTCCTCCTCGCCGTTGCGACGGCGGATATAGGGATGCACCATGTCGCCCTGGATCGGGCCGGGGCGGATGATGGCGACCTCGATCACCAGGTCGTAGAAACACCGCGGCCGCATCCGCGGCAGGAAATTCATCTGGGCGCGGCTTTCCACCTGGAAGACGCCCACGCTGTCGGCCCGGCAAAGCATGTCATAGACCGCTGGATCCTCGGGCGGGAGGGTGGCAAGGCGCCAGTCCTGGCCCTTGTGCATCTTCAACAGGTCAAAAGCCTTGCGGATGCAGGTCAGCATCCCGAGGCTGAGCACGTCGACCTTGAGGATGCCCAGGCTGTCGATATCGTCCTTGTCCCAGCAGATGACGGTGCGGTCCTCCATGGTGGCGTTCTCGATCGGCACCAGCTCGTCCAGCCGCCCGTCGGTGACGATGAAACCGCCGACATGCTGGCTCAGGTGCCGGGGAAAACCGATGATCTCGTACATCAGCGAAAGCGTCTGGCGCAGGCGCAGGTCGTCGGGATCGAGCCCGATCTCGCGCAGCCGGTGGGCCTCCAGCCCCTTGGCCGAGAAGAACCCCCAAAGCTGCGAGCTGAGCGCGCCTATGGTGTCCTGGCTCAGGCCCATGGCGGCGCCGACTTCGCGGATGGCGCGCTTGCCGCGGTAGTGGATGACGGTGGCGCAAAGCCCGGCGCGATGGCGGCCATAGCGTTCGTAGATGTGCTGGATCACCTCTTCGCGGCGCTCGTGCTCGAAATCGACGTCGATGTCGGGCGGCTCATTGCGGGCTTCGGAGACAAAACGCTCGAAGACCATGGTGCCGATCTCGGGGCTCACGGAGGTGACGCCGAGGCAGTAGCAGACCACGGAATTGGCCGCCGAGCCGCGGCCCTGGCAGAGGATGTTGCGATCCCGCGCGAACTGCACGATGTCGCGGACGGTGAGGAAATAGGGCTCGAACTTCAGCTTCGAGATCAGTTGCAGCTCGTGTTTCAGCATGGCGCGAACCTTGTCGGAGGCGCCTTCGGGATAGCGCCAGCGCAGGCCCTGATGGGCCAGGCGGCTCAGCCGTTCGGCGGGGGTCTCGCCCTCGGCGATCTCGGAGGGGTATTCATAGCGCAACTCGTCGAGCGAGAAGATGCAGGCTTCAGCGATCTCTCCGGCGCGGGTGACGGCGGGCTCAAAGCCCTTGAAAAGACGGCGCATTTCCGCCTCGGAGCGCAACCGGCGTTCGGCATTGGGCAGGGCGCGCGCGCCAAGCGCCTCGACCGTCTGGCCGTGGCGAATGGCGCAGAGCACATCGGCCATGCGCCGCCGCCGCCCGCTGTGCATCAGCGGTGCGGCGGAGGCGAGGGGAAGAATGCCGAGGTCTTCGGCCAGCGCGCCGAGGCGGGCAAAACGGGCGGGATCGGTGCCGTCATACTCCGGCGTCATGAGCAGCGACATGCTTGCGGCAAAGCGGCGCGTCAGCCGGTCCGCCTGTGGCCGCCAGTCGCCCGCGCCGGGCTGTGAGACCTGGTCGCGTGGCGGGCCGTGGAGCGCCAGGTGGAGACCTTCGGCGCCGGACTCCAGCAGGTCGGACAGGTGGAGGATGCAGGAGCCTTTCCCGGCCCGGAGCCGCCCGAGCGAGAGCAGGCGGCAGAGCACGGCCCAGCCGCGCCGGGTCTGGACCAGCGCGGTGATGTCGGGACCATCGGTAAAGGTCAGCCGGGCCGCGGGGATCAGCCGGGGCGTGGCGGTCAGCAGCGGGCCGGGGGCGGTGGGAAAGGGCGCGGGCGGGCCGATCGGGCCATGCCGCGCGTCGAAGTCCCGGCGCTCCTGGACCTGGCGGGCGATTTCTCGCGCCTGGGTATGGGCGCGGACGATACCGGCGACCGAGTTCTCGTCGGCGATGGCAATGGCCGGCAGATCGAAAAGCGCGGCACGACGCAGGTATTCCTCCGGATGCGAGGCACCGGTCAGGAAGGTGAAGTTCGAGGTGATCGACAGTTCTGCGAACATTTTGAAGCGAATCTCCGGGGAGATCGGAGTATATTCACGTTTTGTTCTTGTTTCGAGTCCAGGATGGGACGGGTCCGCGCAGGGTATTGGTGCTTATGGGGTAACGAGTGCGCGCGGGCCCGCCCCGCCGGTTTCGCGCGGGCGGATGAGACACACCTCGGCGCGGTGATCGGGCCGCATCTTGATTTGGAGGGCAAAGAGCGCAAATCTTGAACCATGAATACGATCTCGCCCTTCACCGCGGCCGGTTCGGAGGTGGTGGCCTTTCAGCGCAACGAGTTGTCGGTGATCCTGTCGCTTTATGGCCGCATGGTCGCGGCCGGGGAATGGCGCGACTACGGGATCTCGACGCTGCGCGAGGTCGCGGTGTTCTCGGTCTTTCGGCGCACCGCCGAAAACCCGCTCTACCGCATCGAGAAACGCCCCAAGCTGCGCCAGCGGCAGGGGATGTACGCGGTGATCGGGATGGAAGGGCAGGTGCTCAAGCGCGGCCAAGACCTCAAGGCGGTGCTGCGGGTGCTGGAGCGCAAGCTGATCCGGGCGGTGGAGTGACGACGATCCTGGCCTTTTGCTTCATCGAAGACTGAGGCTTGCTCCCTGACGCCATCGGCGCCCGGACAAGGCGCGCAGAAAGGGTGGCCCTTCGGCCTCCCGGAGGGATGGTTGCGGAACCGCAGAAGATCGAGGCCCGGCAAGGGTGCTTCTCTGGTTTGCAAATATCCTGGGGGGTCGCCCATTGTGGCGCCATTGATCCGAGCCCAATGGACGACGGGGCAAAGCCCCCCGGCCGGTCGACGCGGCGCAAGTCGCGGCGAAACCAGCGGCGCGAACCTCCGCTCCAGGCCGGGTCGCCTTCACACCACGGGCGGCCGCGGCGTCAGGTCCCTCAGGCTGTCGACCCAGTCCAACTGCCTTGGCAGGCAGACCGCGCGCAGATCGTAATGTTCGACCACGTGCTGGCGGGCGTTTTCGCGCAGGTGTGCCTGCAGGTCGGCATCGTCGAGCAGGGTGCAGACCCGGTCGACGATCCCCGCCTGGTCGAAGAAATCGACCAGCAGGCCGGTTTCGCCGTCGTTCAGCACCTCGCGCACCGGGGCGGTGTCGCTGGCGACGATCGGCGCGCCGGCGCTCATCGCTTCCAGCAGCGACCAGCTCAGCACGAAAGGATAGGTCAGATAGACATGCGCCCGGCTGACCTGCATGAACGACAGGAAGACGTCATAGGGCACGCGCCCCAGGAAATGCACCCGCGCCCAGTCGTCGTCGGGGATGCTTCCGCGCACCTCGTCGATGAAGACCTGTTTCCAGGTCTGGCCGTCCGGCGCCTTGGCGCCATAGCTGACCTGATCGCCGCCGATCAGCACCACCTGCGCCCTGGGCCGTCGCTTCAGAAGCTCGGGCAGGGCGCGCATGAAGACGTGGTAGCCGCGGTAGGGTTCGAGATTGCGGTTGATGAAGGTCACCACCTCGTCGTCGCGCGTCACCGACCTGCCATTGCCCAGGTCCAGCCGCGCGGTGCCATTGGCCGTCACATGCGCGGTGTCGATGCCGTCATGCACCACCGAGATCCGCTGGCGCATCTCGTCGGGGAAGGTGGCGGCCTGGAACTCGGTCGGGCTGATCCCGGCGTCGCCGACCTCGAAATGCAGCCGGTTGTTGAGGTTTTTCAGCCGCAGGCGCAGGGCATCGGTCTCGGGCGAGGGCGGGGTGAATTCCGGGTCGAAGCCGACGAAGGGGTAATCGGCGGTGTGATAGAGCTCGCAATAAAGCCCCAGCCGCGCCTCGGGCCAGACATCCTTGAGAAACAGGCTCTCGCCCCACCCGTGATGGGCGAGGATGACATCGGGCGAAAAGCCGCGCGCCTTGAGCGCCATGGCGGCGCGATAGCACGAATGGCCGCGGATCAGCTTGGTCTCGAAATCCACCAGCCAGCGGTGCAGGCCGCGCGCCGGCTTGCCGGCATATTTATAGGGCAAAATGGTCACGCCCTGCCACTTGGCGACCTTCTCGACCTTGGGCGTGAGCGCCACGACCTGGTCGCCGCGCGCGGCCAGCGCCGGGGCGAGATGCTTGTACTGGCCGGGAAAATTCTGGTGAATCAGGAGGTACTTGGTCACGGGGGCGCTGCACTGCTCGTTGTTTTGCCCGACTATGGGGGCATTCGCGGCGGCACTCAACCGGACAAACCCAACCGGGCAAAGAAGAAAGGGCCGCGCGGTACACCGCACGGCCCTGTCAATCGGATCGCTGGATCGGCTTCAGCCCTGGCGGGCCTTGAACCGCCGCTGCGTCTTGTTGATCACATAGACGCGGCCCTTGCGGCGCACAACGCGGCAATCGCGGTGGCGATTCTTGAGCGAGCGGAGCGAGTTCTTGACTTTCATGGTCAGTCTCTCCTTCTACGCGGCGCTGGCGTGCGCCTTGGTTGCGGTTCTGCCCCCGGCGGGGGCGGCGAAATGGTGGGCGATACTGGGATCGAACCAGTGACCCCTTCGATGTCAACGAAGTGCTCTACCGCTGAGCTAATCGCCCGGAAATCCGGAACCGGCGAAGGAGCCCCAAATAATTGGGGCGCGGAACCCCGCGCCAGTAGCGGGGTCTATAAAAGGGAACGATAGCCGGATCAAGGGCTTTTGATACGCAAACAAAACAGACTATCATCGGGTAACAGACTTCGGAGGCAGATTTGCCGAAATTCGCCTTTCATCTGACCCGGCCCGAGCGGCTGGCGTCGCCGGTGGTATTCGCCAGCCCGCATTCCGGGCGCGATTACCCGTGGTCCTTCCTGCGGCGCACGGTGCTGGACGAACATGTCATCCGGACCTCGGAAGATGCCTATGTGGACAGGCTTTTCGAGTGTGCGCCGCAATTCGGCGCGCCGTTTCTCAAGGCGGGCGCGCCGCGGGCCTTTGTCGATCTCAACCGCTCGGCGGACGAACTGGACCCGGCGCTGATCGAAGGCGCGCGCAAGCCCGGGCACAATCCGCGGGTGACCTCGGGGCTGGGGGTGATTCCGCGCGTGGTGGCGGGCGGGCGCACCATCTACCGCGGCAA
>SBGD01000091.1 GCA_006226775.1 Paracoccaceae bacterium
AGCACGACGTTCTCGCCTACATGGCCTACGACGAGAACCTGCGCTCGAAGTTGCACAGCACGAACCCTTTGGAGCGCGTAAACAAGGAGATCAAGCGGCGCACCAACGTCGTAGGGATCTTCCCCAACCGCGAAGCCGTGATCCGCCTCGTGGGCGCGCTCATGCTCGAGCAAAATGATGAGTGGGCCGTCTCGCGCCGCTACATGCCGGTGGAAAAGCTGAGTGCCGTGTGCAACGATCCCGATACGGCGACAATGATCGCCGCCCAGTGAACGAGCAACACCGGCTGGGAAGAAGCAGGTGGACGCCAGTTCCTACACCACCCCGTGGGGCACTGCCGCGATCCGCGATCCCTGGTTTCAACCTGCGCCATTCGCGGAACTCGAGACCGCGGTCGAAGGTGATCGAGCGGCGGGCCGGCTGGGGCAGGGAAACCATCACATCCATCAGCCGGTTCATTAAATGCGTCGAGCTGCGGTCGTTGTTGCGGAACGGCACGGCGAAACGGGTCTTGCGCTCGACTAGAGAGGCTACGTTCATCTTGCCCTGGGCACGCTCGAGGATCATCAGATCGCCTTCCCAATCGCCGAAATTCTGGCGGGTCTTCACGTGTTCGGGGCGCTCGTGAATCGAGCGATCCGGCGGGAAAACAAGGCCGCGTGGGCGCCTGGCATAGCGCGGCTTGGGTTTCTTGCGTCGACTGGGCAGGTAGCGCGCCAGCGCCTCGGACTGACCTTCGCGGCTGTAGACATGGGCGTAGATCGTCTCGTGGCTGATGCGGATCGGCTGGCCTTCGAGCCCGAGACGGCCTGCGATCTGCTCCGGAGACCAGCCTTCCTTGAGACGGTCTATGACGGCCGCGCGCAGTTTCGGCAGACGGATCAACTTGCGGCGTCGGGCGCGCCTGGCCGAGGCGTATCGCTGAGCCGTCACACCGTAGTAGTCGTTCAGATACGGCAGCTCTTCATCAACGTAGGAATTGCGCTTGATCTCGCGATAGATCGTCGAGCGGTGCCTACCGATCTCTGCCGCGATCTTGCTCACCGGCACTTTCGCAGCCAGAAAATCCTCGATCACGCGCCGTTCGCGCAAATCCAACTCAGTGTGGGCCATCGTCCGTTCTCCTTGCTTTCCAGAAAGATAGGGGATTTGTCGCAAGCCGGTTTAGAATGTGCCGCGGCAACAGGTCGGCCCCGCAGAATCGGAGTTATGTTGAATAACCCGGTGCCCGCCGGTGTCACAAGACAGACCCGCCCGCGCAACTCCGGTCAGGATCGCGTGCCTGGCGGATCGGAAAGCCACGGAAGCGCCAGTAAATATCCTGAATTACCGGAAAAGCCCCTTTCGATTATCAAAAATCCGCAAAGAGAGTTGTCGCCGGTTTGCGGGTGGCGGTGCGGGCCGTTCAGCCGCATAGTCGCACCAAACACCACGCCGGATGCAGGAGCTCCCATGACCGCGACCTACTATGCCCCGCACGGCGGCCACCCGGGCCAGGACCAGCTTCTGACCGACCGCGCCGTCTTTACCGATGCCTATGCGGTGATCCCCCGCGGCACCATGCGCGACATCGTCACCAGCTTCCTGCCGTTCTGGAAGGACACCCGGCTCTGGGTCCTGTCGCGCCCGCTCAGCGGCTTTGCCGAGACCTTCTCGCAGTACATCATGGAAGTGCAGCCCGGTGGCGGCTCGGACCGGCCCGAGACCGATCCCGGCGCCGAGGGCGTGCTGTTCATTGTCGAGGGCACGGCCTCCTTGACCGCCGAAGGCGAGACCCACGAGATGACGCCGGGCGGCTATGCCTACCTGCCGCCGTCCTGCGACTGGACGCTTTACAACCGCGGCGAGAACACCCTGCGGTTTCACTGGATCCGCAAGGCCTATGAGCCGGTCGAAGGGCTGGACATGCCCGAGGTGCTGGTGCTCAACGAGAACGACATCGCGCCCACCGTCATGCCCGAGACCGAGGGCAAATGGGCCACGACGCGCTTTGTCGACCCGGCGGACCTGCGCCACGACATGCATGTCACCGTGGTGACCTTCGAGCCCGGCGCAGTGATCCCCTTCCTCGAGACCCATGTCATGGAGCACGGGCTTTACGTGCTCGAGGGCAAGGCGGTCTACCGGCTCAACAACGATTGGGTCGAGGTCGAGGCAGGCGACTACATGTGGCTGCGCGCCTTCTGCCCGCAGGCCTGTTACGCCGGGGGGCCGGGCAAGTTCCGCTACCTGCTCTACAAGGACGTCAACCGCCACATGGCGCTGCGGCCCGCCCATCACGGCATGGCCCGGCCCGCGCGCTTCAGGTCGGCGGCAGAGTAACCACGCCGCCGATCGCCTGGGTCAGCACCTGCGCCGCCTCGATCACCGGGCGGCTCAGGCGGGCGATCTCGTCCTCGCTGATCCGGCTGGTGGGGCCGGAGACCGAAATCCCGGCAATGGCCTCGCCGTTCAGATCGAAGACCGGCGCCGCGATACAGCGCATGCCGGTGTTCCTTTCCTCGTTGTCGATGGAATAGCCCCGATCCCGCACCGCCTTCAGGTCTTCTTTCAAGGCGGCGGGATCGGTGATCGTGTTCGCGGTGAAGGCCTCGGCGCGCACCGAACCCAGCAGCCGGTCCAGGCGCCCCTCGTCCATCTGCGCCAGAAGCGCCTTGCCGATCCCCGAGCTGTGCATCGGCGACAGCGTGCCGGGCGGAAAGAAGGCGCGGATGCTGGCATGGGTCTCGACCTGGCTGAGAAACAGCACCGCGCCCTCCTGTTCGATCCCGAGGTTCGCGGTCTCGCCGGTTTCCTCCATCAGACGCCGCAGGATCGGCCTTGCCCGGTCGACAAGGCTGGTGCGGCGCAGGAACCGCGCGCCGATCACGAAGGCGCGCGGACCGATGTGCCAGGTCTGATCCTCGGCGTCGAACTCGACCAGCCCCCGACCCTCCAGCGTGACCAGGATACGATAGACCGTGGCCGGCGACTGGCGCGTTTCATCGGCCAGCGCGGTCAGCGCCTTGCCCTGGGAATCGCTGAGGTATTCGAAGACCTCCATCGCCCGATCCAGCGACTTGATGGTGTTCTGCGCGGTCTTGTCCTGCCAGTCGCGCGGACGGCCGCGCGCCTTCTGGGGGGGACGGGATCGGGGATTGTCTTGGGAAACCATAAAATGACATTTGTTTCGCGTGAAAGTCGAGACCAACATATGAAAAATTCAAGTGCCTGACAAGGCAAGACTTTTTGCAACTTCGAGAAAATGAAAGCAAATTTCAAAAATGTATCGCCCGGGGAGGCCCTGGCCTATGGTGCCCTCAACCACGCAAGGAGATCCGTCATGAGTTTTCAGAACCCCATCTTCATCCCCGGTCCCACCAACATGCCCGAGGCGATTCGCCAGGCCTGTTACATGCCGACCATCGACCACCGGTCGCCGCTGTTCGGCAAGATCCTGCACCCCTGTCTCGAGGGCGTGCGCAAGGTCCTGAAATCCGACAGCGCGCATATCTTCATCTTCCCCTCGACCGGCACCGGCGGCTGGGAAACCACGCTGACCAATACGCTCAGCGCCGGTGACAAGGTGCTGATCGCGCGCAACGGCATGTTCTCGCATCGCTGGATCGACATGTGCCAGCGCCACGGGCTGGACGTGCAGGTCATCGAGACCGCCTGGGGCAACGGCATCCCGACCGATGAATTCGAGACCGCGCTCAAGGCCGATACCGGCCATGCGATCAAGGCGGTTCTGGCCACCCACAACGAGACCGCGACCGGGGTGAAATCCGACATTGCCGGCGTTCGCAAGGCGATGGATGCCGCCGATCACCCGGCCTTCCTGTTCGTCGATGGCGTGTCCTCGATCGGCTCGATGGATTTCCGCTTCGACGAGTGGAAGGTCGATGTTGCCGTGACCGGATCGCAGAAGGGCTTCATGCTGCCCGCGGGCCTGGCCATCGTCGGCTTCTCGGACAAGGCGCGCAAGGCCGCCGACAGCGCCACGCTGCCGCGCACCTTCTTCGACATCCGCGACATGGAAAAGGGCTATGCCAACAACGCCTATCCCTACACGCCGCCGGTCGGGCTGATGCACGGGCTGAAGCTCTCGCTCGAGATGATCCTCGAGGAGGGCATCGACAATGTCATCGCCCGTCACACCCGGATCGCCACCGGCGTGCGCCATGCCATCGACGCCTGGGGCCTCGAGCTTTGCGCCACCAGGCCGGAATGGTATTCCGACAGTGTCAGCGCGATCCGCACGCCCGAGGGCTTCAATGCCACCGACATCGTGACCCGCGCCGCCGACAAGTACGGCATGGCCTTTGGCGTCGGTCTCGGGGAAGTGGCGGGCAAGGTGTTCCGCATCGGCCACCTGGGCAGCCTGACGGATGCGATGATGCTGTCGGGGCTGGGCACCGCCGAGATGGTGATGAAGGACCTCGGTCTCGACATCAAGCTGGGATCGGGTGTTGCCGCCGCGCAGGAATTCTATCGTCACGGATCCTGAGCCGAGGCATCTTTCGAGAGGAGATCGACCATGTATATCCCCACCTACAAGGACATGCTCGACGCGCATGAGCGGATCAAGCCGCATATCCGCCGGACCCCGGTGCGCCAGTCGGACTACCTCAACGAGCTGACCGGGGCCGAGCTGTTCTTCAAGTGCGAGAACTTCCAGGAGCCGGGGGCCTTCAAGGTCCGCGGCGCCTCGAACGCGGTCTTCGGGCTGGACGACGAACAGGCGAAAAAGGGCGTGGCCACCCACTCCTCGGGCAACCATGCCTCGTGCCTCAGCTATGCCGCCATGCTGCGCGGCATCCCCTGCAACGTGGTCATGCCCAGGACCGCGCCGCAGGCCAAGAAGGACACCGTGCGCCGCTATGGCGGCAAGATCACCGAATGCGAGCCGTCGACAACCTCGCGCGAGGCCACATTTGCCGAGGTGCAGGCAAAGACCGGCGGCGATTTCGTGCATCCCTACAACGATCCCAGGGTGATCGCCGGGCAGGGCACCTGTGCCAGGGAATTCGTCGAACAGGTCGACGGCCTGGATTTCGCGGTCGCCCCCATCGGCGGCGGCGGCATGATCTCGGGCACCTGTCTCACGCTGTCGACGCTGGCGCCGGAGGTGAAGATCATCGCCGCCGAGCCGGAACAGGCCGACGACGCCTATCGCAGCTTCAAGGCCGGGCATATCATCGCCGATGACGCGCCCAAGACGATTGCCGACGGGCTGCTGGTGCCACTCAAGGATCTGACCTGGCACTTCGTGTCGAACCATGTGTCGGATATCTTCACCGCGTCCGAGCAGGAAATCGTCGACGCAATGAAACTGGTCTGGAAACACCTGCGCGTGGTGATGGAGCCCTCGTCGGCGGTGCCACTGGCCACGATCCTGAAGAACCCCGACACCTTCAAGGGCAAGCGTGTCGGCGTGATCCTCACCGGCGGCAACGTCGACCTCGACAGGTTGCCTTGGATGGCGGCCTGACCGCCCCGAGCAACACCATAGGGTGCGCATTCACTGCGCACCGCCCCAAGGGAGCAAGAAAGATGAAAGACATGACCAACCTCGACGATTTCGAAGTCGGCTACGACATCCCCGCCAAGCCCGGCATGGACGAGGCCGATATCCAGACGCCCTGCCTGATCCTCGACCTCGACGCGCTGGAGCGCAACGTCAAGAAGATGGGCGACTATGCCAAGGCGCACAACATGCGCCACCGCGCCCACGGCAAGATGCACAAGTCCGTCGACGTGCTGAAGCTGCAGATGGATCTTGGCGGCGCCGTCGGCGTCTGCTGTCAGAAGGTGTCCGAGGCCGAGGTCTTTGCCCGCGCCGGGATCAAGGAAATCCTCGTCTCAAACCAGGTCCGCGACCCGGCCAAGATCGACCGTCTGGCGAAGATGCCATTGGTTTCGGGCGGCGAGGTCATCGTCAGTGTCGATGATGCGGACAACATCGCCGACCTGTCCGAGGCCGCGCAAAAGCACGGCACCGACCTGGGTGTGTTCATCGAGATCGACTGTGGCGCGGGCCGCTGCGGCGTGACCACCACAGAAGCCGTCGTGGAAATCGGCAAGGCCGTGCGCGACGCGAAAAACCTCACTTTCCGCGGCATCCAGGCCTACCAGGGCGCGATGCAGCACATGGACAGTTTCGAGGACCGCCAGGCCAAGCTCGACAAGGCCATTGCCCAGGTCAAGGACGCCATTGCCGGTCTCGAGGCCTGCGGCATCACCTGCGATCTGGTCTCGGGCGGCGGCACCGGCTCGTATTATTTCGAGTCGAACTCGGGCGTCTACAACGAGCTTCAGTGCGGCTCCTATGCCTTCATGGATGCCGATTACGGTCGCATCCTCGACAAGGACGGCAACCGCATCGACGCGGGCGAATGGGAAAACGCCTTCTTCATCCTGACCAGCGTGATGAGCCATGCCAAGCCCGACAAGGCCATCGTCGATGCCGGTCTGAAGGCCCAGTCGCTCGATAGCGGATTGCCCTTCATCTATGGGCGCGACGACGTGGAATACGTCAAATGCTCGGACGAACACGGCGTCGTGGCCGATCCGGACGGCGTGCTGGCGATCAACGAGAAGCTGAAGCTGGTGCCCGGCCACTGCGACCCCACCGCCAATATCCACGACTGGTATGTCGGCGTGCGCGGCGGCAAGGTCGAAGTCGTCTGGCCGGTCTCGGCCCGCGGCAAGGGCTACTGAGAGCCTGTCCCGGACCTGATCCGGGGCCTGTCCCAGACTTGATCCGGGACCTCCTGCTCAAACATTCACCATGAGGCCCCGGGTCAGGCCCGGGGCGCGTTTTCCAAACGGAGCCGTTTCATGCTTATCGTACCCGAACGCGAGATTGCCGACCTGATGACCCGCGAAGCGGCCTTTGACGCCGTCGAAAAGGTCTTTGCCGCCATGGCCGCGGGCGATGCCTATAACTTCCCCGTCGTGCGCGAAGCCATCGGGCACGAGGATGCGCTTTACGGCTTCAAGGGCGGGTTTGACCGCGCCGGGCTGACGCTGGGCCTGAAGGCGGGCGGCTACTGGCCCAACAACCTCGAAAAGCGGCAGATCATCAACCACCAGTCCACCGTTTTCCTGTTCGACCCCGACACCGGCAAGGCCAAGGCCATGGTGGGCGGCAACCTCCTGACCGCGCTGCGCACCGCTGCCGCGTCCTCGGTGTCGATCAAGCACCTGGCACGCAAGGATGCAAAGGTGATCGGCATGGTCGGCGCGGGCCACCAGGCGAAATTCCAGCTGCGCGCCGCCCTGGAAACCGGCACCTTCGAGAAGGTCATCGGCTGGAACTTCCATCCCGAGATGCTGCCCAACCTCGAAGAGGTGGCGAAAGAGGCCGGCCTGCCCTTTGAGGCGGTCGAGCTGGACGGCATGAGAGAGGCCGACGTCATCATCACCATCACCTCGTCCTTCGACGCCATCCTGCACGCCGATCACGTCAGCCCGGGCACGCATATCGCCTGCATGGGCACCGACACCAAGGGCAAGCAGGAGGTCGAACCGGCCCTTCTGGGCAAGGCCCGCGTCTTTACCGACGAGGTCGCGCAGTCGGTCTCGATCGGCGAGGCGCAGCACGCGATCCAGGACCTGACGATCAAGATCGAGGACGTGGCCCAGCTTGGTGCGGTGATCAACGGCACCAACCCGGGCCGGACCTCGGACGAGGACATCACGCTGTTCGACGGCACCGGCGTCGGGCTTCAGGACCTGGCGGTCGCCGCGGCGGTGGTCGACCTGGCGGTCGAAAAGGGCATCGCCATCGAGGTGGATTTCTAAAACCGCCTCCCCTGGCCCACTGAACATCCCCGAACCTGTCCAGGGTTGCGCCTTCAGCGGGCGCAACCGCCGGTCCCCGCATGCCTGAAGGTATCCCCGCCAATGCTCTTGCCCTTGTCGCTGCTGTTCGTGGGCGCCGTTCTGATGCTCAACGGGGTGTGGATGACCGGCCGGATCTCCGACCGCGAGATCGTTCTGATCAACGGCGCCACCGCCGTCATCACCGCCGCTGTCGCCACCGTGACGCTGGCCCGCGCCCAGAACGTGGCCGACGTGCGCGCCGTGGCGATGACGCTTCTGTTCAGCGTCACCTATCTCTGGGTCGCCTACAACCGCGTCAGCGGCTCGGACGGGCGCGGCTTGGGCTGGTTCAGCCTCTTCGTCGCGCTCTCGGTGCTGCCCGAAGCCACCCGCAGCCTGCTCGGTGCCGCCACCTTGATGGAGATCTGGCTGGGCTTCAGCTGGCTGGCCTGGGCGGCGCTGTGGTTTCTCTATTTCCTCACCCTGGCGCTGGAGCGGCCCTTCCGCCGGCAAACCGCCCTGGCCACCCTGCTCAGCGGCGTTCTGACCGCCTGGCTGCCAGCGCTCATCCTGATGTACGGAGCCCCGACATGACCCGCCCGATCCGCCTGTTCATCAACGGTTTCGGCCGCATCGGCCGCACGCTGCTGCGCCAGATCCTGACCGATGAGATGGCGTCGCGCTTCGAGATCGTCGGCGTCAACGACATCGCGCCGCTGGAGACCTGCGCCTACCTTCTGCGCTATGACAGCGTCTACGGGCTGTTCCCCGGGACGGTCGAGACCGGCAAGGGCTGGCTTGGCATCGGCACCCGACGGATCCCGTTTTTCGCAACGCCCGACCTGCGCAGGCTGGACCTGCGCGAGGTCGACCTGGTGCTGGAATGCACCGGGCGCGCCAGCGATCGCGCCACCGCCGAAGCGGGGCTCGAGGCCGGGGCGGCTTCGGTGCTGATCTCGGGGCCCTCGGCGGCGGCGGATACCACGGTGGTGATCGGCGCCAATGACGGCGATCTCGGCGCGGCGCGGATCGTGTCGAATGCCTCCTGCACCACCCATGCGATTGCGCCCCTGCTGCGCAGCCTCGATCTCGGTCTCGGGATCGAGCGCGCCCATGTCACGACGATCCACTGCTACACCGGCAGCCAGCCGACCGTGGACCAACCCGGCGCCAGCCCCGAGCGCAGCCGCGCCGCCGCGGTCTCGATGGTGCCGACCTCGACCAGCGCCGCCGACCAGGTGATGGCGCTTCTGCCGGAACTTCAGGGACGGCTGAGCATCGCGGCGGTGCGCGTGCCCTGCCTGTCGGTCTCGGCCATCGATGCGACGTTCCAGCTGGCCGAAAGCCTCGATCAACCGATCACCGATTTCCTGCGCGAGGCCTTCGACGGCTCGCATCTGATCGGTCTGGCGGACGACCCTTGCGTCTCCACCGATTTCCGTGGCCGGCCTGACTCGTTGGTGATCGCGCTGCCGGAAACCCGGAGCATCGGGGCGCGGCAGGTGCGACTGCTGGGCTGGTATGACAACGAATGGGGCTTTTCCGCCCGGATGATCGAACTGGCCGGGCGCATGGCGGCGCGCGGCGCAATGGCGGCGCCACATCCGGCACCGGCGAAGGCGATCAAAAGACCGGACGCCCCGTTGAAGATTTTGGCCGACCCGCCCCTGGCGGGCAGCGGCTGAAAAACCGGCCCGACCGCATCTGGACCATGCGACCGGGCCTGCCCCAACCCCGACCAGACGGGTTTTCTGGAATAGAGGAGGAGAGAAACATGTCATCCGACATGACGGCGGATGCCGTCAACCCCAATGCGGTGCACGCCGTCGACGAAAAACTGCCGCCCGCCAAGCTGTTCACCCTCGGGTTGCAGCATGTGCTGGTGATGTATGCCGGCGCCATCGCGGTGCCGCTGATCGTCGGCCGCGTGCTGAAACTGAACCCCGAGCAGGTGGCCTTCCTGATCTCGGCTGACCTTTTCGTCTGTGGCGTGGTCACCATCATCCAGTCGCTGGGGGCCACCAGGTGGTTCGGCGTCCGGATGCCGGTGATGATGGGCGTGACCTTTGCCTCGGTCGGCCCGATGGTCGCCATTGCCGCCGCCAACCCCGGCACAGACGGCGCGCGGATGATCTTTGGCGCCATCATCGGCGCGGGCGTGATCGCCATGCTGATCGCGCCCCTGGTCAGCCGGATGCTGCGGTTCTTTCCGCCGGTGGTGACCGGGACCATCATCCTGGTGATCGGCGTGACCCTGATGCGCGTCGGCATCCAGTGGATCTTCGGCGTGCCGGTCGGCCCGACCTCGCCGCATATCATCGATCCGGCCCATACCGCCTGGCTCGACCAGGTGCGCGAGATGCTGGCCTCGGGCGCGATTCCTGCGATCCCCGAAGGTCTGAAAGTGGCGCCGTCGGTGGACAATCCGAACTATGCGACACCGCTGAACATGACGATCTCGGCCATCGTGCTGGCCACCATCGTCATCGTCATGAAATTCGCGCGCGGCTTTCTCGCCAATATCTCGGTGCTTCTGGGCATCGTCGTCGGCGCGGTCGTCGCCTCGGTCCTCGGGGTCATGCACTTCGAGCACGTGGGCAAGGCCGACTGGTTCGAGCTGATCACGCCTTTCCGCTTTGGCCTGCCGATCTTCGATCCGATCATGATCCTGACCATGACCCTTGTGATGATCGTCGTGATGATCGAATCCACCGGCATGTTCCTGGCGCTGGGGGATATCTGCGGCAAGAAGATCGAGCGGCCCTCGCTTTCGGCGGGCCTGCGCACAGACGGCCTCGGCACGCTGATCGGCGGGTTGTTCAACACCTTCCCCTATACCTCCTTCAGCCAGAACGTCGGGCTTGTCGGCGTCACCGGCATCCGCTCGCGCTATGTCTGCGTGATGGGCGGCGCGATCATGATCGTGCTTGGCCTGGTGCCGAAGATGGGCGCGCTGGTCGAAAGCCTGCCGGTGGCCATTCTCGGCGGCGCGGGCCTGGTGATGTTCGGCATGGTCGCCGCGACCGGCATCCGCATCCTCGGCGGAGTCGATTTCAAGGTGAACCGCTACAACGGGCTGATCGTCGCGATCTCGCTCGGCATGGGGATGATCCCGCTGATCGCGCCCGAGTATACCATGTGGCTGCCGCATGCCATCGAACCGCTGATCCACTCCGGCATCCTTTTGGCCTCGATCGCCGCGGTGGGGCTGAACGTGGTGTTCAACGGCGCGAAAGAGGTCAGCGAAGACGAGCTGCGCGAAGCGGCACTGCAGGCGGAAGGCGGTCACTGACCCCTTGCATCACGCGCCCATGACAGGGAAGCTGAAAGAGGTCAGCGAAGACGAGCTGCGCGAAGCGGCACTGCAGGCGGAAGGCGGTCACTGACCCCTTGCATCACGCGCCCATGACAGGGAAGCTCCGGCCGGTGACGGTCGGGGCTTTTTTGGTTTTCACCCCCCACCTGCCGGAAGGAGACCCGATGCCGACAACGACACCGCAAGCGGTCACGGTGATCATCCGCCGCGTGCCGCTCGATGCCAGGGCAGAGGTGCAGGCGGCCATCGCGCGGCTGCGGGTCGCGGCGCACCGGTTCGAGGGCTACCAGGGCGCCGAGGACACCTATCTGCCGACCACCGGGCGCCATGTCGACCTTGTCACCGTCTTCAGCTTCGACACCCGCGAGAACCTGCGCCGCTGGGAAAGCTCCGAGGAACGCAAGCGCGTGATCGCGGACGTGGACCGGCTGTGCCTGAAGGTTTCGGACCGGGCGTCGTTCGACGGTCTGGCGCTGCTGCAACCCGAGGGGGTGAAGGCCAGCAAGATCGAGACCGTGGCGATCCTGATCGTGCTGATCCTGATCCTCGGCTGGCTGGCGGACATGGTGCTGCCGCCGATGCCCGAGCCCTGGCGCACGGCGCTGTCGGTGACGGTCAACGTCTGCCTGATCAGCTATCTCTTCCTGCCCTGGTCGATCCGCGGCCTGGTGGCGCTGAAGAAAAAGCTGTTCGGCTAACGCAGATATCGACACACCACGCAAAAACGGCGCCCCGTGGGAGCGCCGCTTTCCGTTGTTTCAGGTGAGGGGGCCGCGGGGCGGCCGCCCGTCTCAGACGTGGTCGTCGTGGGCCAGCGAGCCGGTGCCGTGACCGGCCATGCCGCCCGAGACTTCCTCGGTGGCCTCATCCGCCAGTTCTTCGGGCAGGATCAGGTTCAGCCCGATGGCCAGGAAGGCCGCCGGCAGAAGCCCCGAGGTCAGCAGGACCCGCGCGGTCTCCGGCAGGTGCTGAAGCGCGTCGGGCTCGAGTTGCAGACCCAGGCCGAGGCTCAGGGCAATCGCGAAGATCACCATGTTGCGCCGGTTCCAGTTCACGTCCGACAGCATCGAGATGCCCGCCGCCACGACCATGCCGAACATCACGATCACACCGCCGCCCAGCACCTCGATGGGAACGGTACGGATGACGCCGCCCACCTTGGGGATCAGCCCGCAGATGATCAGGAAGATCGCCCCGCAGGTCACCACGTGACGGCTCATCACGCCGGTCATGGCGATCAGGCCGACGTTCTGCGAAAACGAGGTATTGGGAAAGCCGCCGAAGACGCCGGCAATCGCCGTGCCCAGACCGTCGGCATAGGTCGCGCCGGTGATCTCCTCGCTGGTGGCTTCACGGCCTGCGCCGCCCTTGGTGATGCCCGACACGTCGCCCACCGTCTCGATGGCCGAGATGAAGGCCATGAGGCAGAAGCCGATGACGGCCGCAATCGAGAACTCGAAGCCGTACTTGAAGGGCTGCGGCAGCGCGAAGGCGGCCGAACGCTCCCAGGAGGTGGTGATCGATTCGATGGTCAGCATGCCGACCGCGATGGCGTAGATGTAGCCCACGATCAGCCCGATCAGCACCGCCGAGATCGACAGCATGCCCTTGGTGAAGAACTTCAGGCCAAGGGTGACAAGGATCACGATGATCGCCGCCGACCAGTTCAGCAGGCTGCCGTATTCCGGCGTGCCGATGGCCGGAACCCCGCCCGCCGCGTACTGGATGCCGACCTTGACCAGCGCGAGACCGATCATCGTGACCACCAGGCCGGTGACCAGCGGCGGCAGCGCAAAGCGCAGCTTGCCGACGAAGGTGCCGATGAAGGCGTGGAAGATACCGCCGATGATGACACCGCCGAACAATGCGGCAAGCGCGTCGACGCCCTTGCCCGCGACCAGCGGGATCATGATCGGCAGGAAGGCAAAGGAGGTGCCCTGCACGATGGGCAGCGCCGCACCCACCGGGCCCAGCGCGATTGTCTGAAGCAGGGTCGCGATGCCGGCAAAGAGCATCGACATCTGGATCAGGTAAAGCAGTTCCGGGAAATCGGGCGAGCCCGATCCGAAGCCGAACCCTGCCGCCCCGGCGACGATGATCGCAGGTGTCACGTTGGACACGAACATCGCCAGCACATGCTGGATGCCCAGCGGTATGCCCTTGGCAAGGCCCGGAAAATAATTCGGGTCGCGAAGTTGCTCCGGTGTCCCGATTGAGTTGTCAGCCATGTTGTCTCTCCCCATACAGCTGTTGTTTTGGGCCGCCTCTCCTCCCGGCGGCCGGGCCGTCAGTCCTGCACGACCTGGTAGGGCGTATCTAACCAGTGTTCTTCCAGGTTGGCGCCGTCGCCGATCCGGTCGACCACGGCGAAAAGCCCCGTCCCGCCCAGCGGCGTCAGCACGCCGTGCCAGACGTTGCGGCCGATGTTGACCGCCTGTCCCGGGGCCGTGAGATAGGCCCGCGGCGCGCCGGGGCGGCCGTCTTCATCCTCGGCCAGTACCACGAGGAACCCCGCGTCGCTCATCGGGATGAAGGCCTGGCTTCCCAAGGGATGCCGCTCCATCATCTCGAGCGTGAAGGGCAGGCTGAAGACCTCGGACCGGAACAGGCTGATGCCCGCCTTGCCCTCGACGATGTCCAGCGCGGCAAGGTCGTGAAACCGGCCGCAGAGCCCCTTGTTGATCAGCTTGTCCGGCGTGCCGGCGCATGCGATCAGTTGCGCAAGGCCCGCCATGGCATCGGCAGTTGCGGGCCGGGCGGTGATATTTTCGAGGGTCATGGCAGAAGGTCCTTCAGGCGGAATTCGGCGATCCGTTCCACCTGGCGGCAGGCCTCGGCGAATTCGGTCTCGGTGTCATTGTCGATGCGCCGCGCGAAATGGGTCATGATCGACGCCTTGTCGTGGTCGCGCACCGCGATGATGAAGGGAAAGCCGTGCTTTTCGACGTATTCGGCATTCATCCGCGTCAAGGTCTCGCGCTCGTCATCGGTCAGCATGTCGAGCCCGGCCCCGGCCTGTTCCGAGGTGCTCTCGGCGGTCAGCCGCCCGGCCGCGGCCAGCTTGCCCGCCAGATCCGGGTGCGCGGTCAGCACGCCCAGCCGCTTGTCGGCATCGGCGGTGCGAAACACCCGCGCCAGCGCATTGTGCAGCCCCAGCGCCGTGTCATGCGCCGGCCCAAGCTCGAGGTCATGCGCGCCCTCGGCGATCCATGCGGAATGCTCGAAGATGCCGCCGAATTTCGCCACGAAATCCGCTCTGGTCATCTCGCTGGGCCGCTCCCAGCGCTGGTGCGGATGGGTCCTGGCCCAATGCTCGGCAATCTGAAGCCGCGTCGGGCACCAGACGTCATCGAACCCCTGGATATAGTCGATGAACCGCTTGAGACCGGCAATCTTGCCCGGCCGCCCGATCAGCCGGCAATGCAGGCCCACCGACATCATCTTCGGGCTGCCCGCCTGGCCTTCGGCATAGAGCGTGTCGAAGGCGTCCTTGAGATAGGACGAGAAATCCTCGCCCGTCACCCAGCCCGGCGACGTGGCAAAGCGCATGTCATTGGCTTCCAGCGTATAGGGAATGATCAGCTGGTCGTGAGGCCCGAATTCGCGCCAATAGGGCAGATCGTCGTCATAGGTGTCGGAAATATAGTCGAGCTGCCCGGTCTCGGCCACCAGCCGCACGGTGTTTTCCGAGCACCGCCCGGTGTACCAGCCGCGCGGCGCCTCGCCCGTGACCTCGGTATGCAGGCGGATCGCCTCTTCGATGGCGGCGCGCTCCTGCTCTTCGGGCATGTCCTTGTGCTCGACCCATTTCAGCCCGTGGCTGGCGATCTCCCAGCCCGCGGCCTTCATTGCCGCCACCTGCTCGGGCGAGCGCGCCAGCGCGGTGTCGACGCCGTAGATGGTCACCGGGATCCCCGCCCCGGTGAACAGCCGGTGCAAGCGCCAGAAACCGGCCCGGGCGCCGTATTCGTAGATCGATTCCATGTTCCAGTGCCGCTTGCCCGGCCACATGGTGGCGCCGGGAATGTCGGACAGAAACGCCTCGGACGCGGCATCGCCATGCAGCACGCAGTTCTCGCCGCCTTCTTCGTAGTTCAGCACGAATTGCACGGCCACCTTGGCGCCGCCGGGCCATTGCGCGTCGGGAATGCGGGGGCCGTAGCCGATCATGTTGCGCGGGTAACGTGTCACTTGGAGACTCCTTTTCGTCTTGCCCTTGATAGTGCAGATAATCGGATTTGTTTTTCAAAAAGAATCGGAAGGACCATCTTGCATGGCCCGGTTTGAGTCCGATGCGCTATGACGACTAGATAGCATCAGGCAATAATGGAGGCTTCCCATGTCCGGCTATCTGACCACCCATGTCCTCGACACCGCGCGCGGCTGCCCGGCGGAAGGCATCAAGATCGCGCTCTACCGGGTCTCGGGCAATTCGCACAAGAAGATCGCCGAGACGGTGACCAATGACGACGGCCGCACCGACGCCCCGATCCTGCCTGCCGAAGAGTTCAAGCCCGGCACCTATGAACTGGTCTTCTTTGCCGGCGACTACCTGCGCAGCACCGGCCAGGTCTCGGAAGAGGTGCTGTTTCTCGATGCCATCCCGCTGCGGTTCGGCATGGACGACGCCGAGGCGCATTACCACGTGCCGCTTTTGCTCTCGCCCTTCGGCTACAGCACCTACCGCGGAAGCTGACCCGCGGTCAGGCGATGGCGGTGTCGCGCACCGCGGCGCCGATCCGGTCGATCATGAAATCCATGAACAGCCGCGTCTTGGGGTCCTGCCCCCGCCTGTGGGTATAGAGACAGGCCATCTGGATCGGCTCGGGCGGGGTATCGGTGGCCACCGGGATCAGCGCGCCGGTCTTCAGGTGCTCGGTGATCTCGAAGATCGGTTTCATCGCGATCCCCTGCCCGGCCAGCGCCCAATCGGTCAGCACGTCGCCGTCGTCCGATTCGTAGCGACCCTGGACGGCAAAGCGCTCGGGCCCGTCCCTGGTCATCAGCCGCCACTGGAACTCGGCCGCGCCGGGGAAGCGCAGGTTGAGGCATTCGTGGCCCTGATCGAGGATCTCCTGGCCATTGGCGGGCATCCCGCGCCGCGCCACGTAATCGGGCGCCGCACAGAGCACGCGGGGCACATCGGCGATCTTGCGGATGCGCAGGTTGCTGTCCTCGGGCTGGCCGAGGAAGAACGCCAGGTCAAGCCCCTCGGTGGTGAGGTCGACCTTGCGGTCGGTCAGCCGCAGCCGCACGCTGACCTCGGCGTATTCTTCAAGGAAATCCGGCACCGCGGGCGCCAGCAACCGCCGCCCCACCCCCAGCGGCGCTGCCACGTAGAGCGAGCCCTTGAGGTTCTCGGTCATGTCGACGATCTGCGCCTCGGCGTTTTCCACCGCTTCGAGAATCTCGATCGCGCCGCGGTAAAAGGACTTGCCCTGCTCGGTCGGGTTGAGCGAACGTGTGGTGCGCTGGAACAGGCGCACGCCCAGGTGATCCTCTAGCTGCGCGATGCGGGCCGAGGTCACCGCCGGGGAAATCCGCAGATCGCGGCCCGCCGCCGACATGCTGCCAAGCTCGTAGACGCGGACAAAGGTGCGGATGCTCTCGAAATAGGACATTCTTCGGTTTTCTTTGACACTGCTTGGTGTTTCACAGCGATACCAGAG
>SBGD01000096.1 GCA_006226775.1 Paracoccaceae bacterium
CTGGGCCACGCTGTCGGGCGGCGAGCGGCAGCGCGCGGCGCTGGCCCGGGCCGTCATCATGTCGCCCGAGAGGGTGCCGGCCGACGAACCCACCGGCAACGTCGATCCCGAGATGTCGCCGCGCCTGCTGTCCTTGCTGGCCGAGCTGAACCGGATGGGCACCGCGGTGATGATCGCCACCCACGATCTGGCGCTCATTCGCAACGCCAAGGCGCAGGTCTCGGCCCGGGTGCTGCGCATCCAGGACCGCACGCTGCAATCGGCGGGGGCGGACCTGTGAGCGTGCTGCGCAAGAACCCGCTGCGGGCGCTGGGCGGCGCGCGCCAGGCGCCGGGCTTCGGTGATGCGGGGCGGGTGGTGCCTGCCTCGGGGATCACCTCGCTTCTGACCGGCATCACCTCGGCGGTGATGGCCTTCCTCGCGGTCTTTGCCCTGGCCCTGTCGCTCAGCTCCGGGCAGCTGGCGCAGCGCTGGTCGGCCACGCTGTCGCAAAGCGCCACGCTCAGGATTTCCGCCCCGCCGTCCGAAATCGGCGCCCAGACCGCGGCCGTGCTGGAGATCCTGCGCACCACGCCGGGCATCACCTCGACCCGGGTGCTGGATCAGGACGAACAGCGCGCGCTGCTCGAACCCTGGTTCGGTCCCGACCTGCCGATCGAGAGCCTCGCCCTGCCGCGCCTGATCGAGATCATCGAATCCGCCGGGGGCTTCGACGCCGTGGGCCTGCGCCTGAGGCTCGCGTCCGAGGCGCCGGGTGCGGTGCTGGACGACCACACCCGCTGGCGGCGGCCGCTGGTGCAGGCGGCGGCCTCGCTCCGGGCGCTGGCCTGGTTCTCGGTGGCGCTGATCGGGGTGATGATGGCGGCGATGATCACGCTGGCGGCCGGTTCCTCGCTCGCGGCCAATGCGCAGGTGATCCGGGTGCTGCGGCTGGTGGGCGCGCGGGATGCCTTCATCGCCCGGGCCTTCACCAACCGCTTCGCGCTGCGCGCGCTGATCGGCGCGGCGCTGGGCACCGGGCTGGGCATGCTGGCTTTCGCCATCCTGCCGGTGGCGGGCGAATCCGGGTTCCTCACCGGGCTCGGTTTCCCCGGCGCGGGCTGGCTGACGCCTCTGGCGATCCCGGTCCTGGCGGCGCTGATCGCCTGGGCCGCGACCCGCGCCGCCGCCATGCGGGTGCTGAGGAGGGAAAGCTGATGCGCTACGCCGTGCAATGGCTCAGGTCGCTGATCTTCACGACCCAAGCCTATCTGATGATGGTGCCGATGGCGCTGGCCTTCCTGCCCTGGGCGCTGGTCGACCGGCGCGGCGCCTGGGCCGCGGTCCATGTCTGGACCGGCTGGGTGCGCTGGACGGCGTCCTGGATGATCGGCCTGAAGTCCGAGGTCCGGGGCCCGGTGCCGCAGGGCGAGGTGATGATCGCCGCCAAGCACCAGAGCTTTTTCGACATCATCCTGCTCTGCAACGTGCTGCCGCGGCCCAAGTTCATCATGAAGAAGCAGCTGCTCTGGACCCCGATCGTGGGCTGGTACGCGCTGAGGATCGGCTGCGTGCCGGTGGATCGCGGCCGTCGCGGCGCGGCGATCAAGGCCATGGTCGAGCAGGTGAACGCGGGCACCCGCGAGCCCGGTCAGCTGATCATCTTCCCGCAGGGCACCCGCGTCGCCCCGGGGGTCGAGGCCGAATACAAGGTCGGCGTCGCCGTCCTCTATCAGGAACTCGGCGCGCCGGTCATTCCCGTGGCCTGCAATGTCGGCGTCTTCTGGCCGCGGCAGGCGATCTACCGCAAGCCCGGCCTCGCCGTCGTGGAATTCCTGCCCGAGATCCCGGCGGGCAAGCCGATGCGTGACTTCCTGGCCGAGGTGCGCGGGGTGGTCGAAGACCGCTCGAACGCGCTGATGGCCGAGGCGGGCTTCGCGCTGCCCGCGCCCGGTCCTGCCGATGGCCACTGACCGCGAGACCGCCGCCTTCATCGCCGAGGTGATGGAGGAGGCGGGCGCCGTCTCGACCCGGGCGATGTTCGGGGAATACGCGCTCTATCTCGACGGCAAGGTGATCGCGCTGATCTGCGACGACACGCTGTTTCTGAAACCCACGCCCGGCGCACTGGCATTGGTGGCCGAGCCCGAGTTCGGCCCGCCCTATCCCGGCGCGAAGCCGCATCTGATCGGCAGCGCGCTGCTCGATGAGCCCGAGGCGCTGGTCGCCGTCGCCCGGGCGATCTGGGACGATCTGCCCGCGCCCAAGCCGAAGAAACCGCGCGGCGCCCGAAAAGCGGGTTGACCTTCCCCCTGCGGGAAGGCCCAGAACCCAGCCCGAAAGGGAGGTCCGCATGAACAAGGTGACAGGTTTCGCACTTCTGGCGGTGGCGGCGGCGCTGGGCGCGGCCGGATGGGTCGCGCTACGCCCCGACCCGCGTCCCGCTTCGCCACCCCCCGCCGCGGGCGGCGCCATGGTCGCCGTGACCTTGCCCGCATCGCTGCCCGCCGAGGCCGAGACCGGCGCGCGGATCTTCGGCCAGGTCTGCGCCGCCTGCCACGGCCAGAACGCGGCGGGCGTCGAGGGCAGCGGCCCGCCGCTGGTGCACCGGATCTATGAGCCCTCGCACCACGGGGACGAGGCCTTCCAGCTCGCCGTGGCGCGCGGCGTCTCGGCCCATCACTGGCGCTTCGGGAACATGCCGCCGGTCGAGGGGCTGACCCGGGGCGACGTGGCGATGGTCGTGGCCTATGTCCGCGCCTTGCAGGAAGCGAACGGCATCCGCTAGAACCGGGACAACGCAGGCGGTCACGGGAGTAGGCGCATGAGTTGGATCACCAGTATCGACGAGCTGGAAGCGATGTTCGGCGCCCCGCCCGAGGCGGCGATCGTCAAGGTCACCCGCCGCCTGACCCCTGCCTATCAGCGTTGGATCGAGACCTCGCGCTTCTGCCTGCTGTCCTCGGTCGGGCCCGAGGGCACGGATGGCACGCCCCGGGGCGATGACGGTCCGGTGGTGCAGGTCATGGACCCCGGCACGCTGCTGATGCCCGACTGGCGCGGCAACAACCGGATCGACAC
>SBGD01000089.1 GCA_006226775.1 Paracoccaceae bacterium
CCCTCCGCATAAGACACGTCACTGACGACGTCGCTATGGACGTGTCTTAAGTCATCGCGCGGAAATCAGGCAGGCGGCATCAATCGAGCGGTTACAGACAAGCCCCCAGTGCGTGCCAAAGGCCGCGCGATCGGGCACCGTTTCCTCGGTGGGTTCGATCAACTCATGCGACTCGAAATACGGATGTTCGGTGGTTTCCTTCGGCATTTCCAGTTTGCTCACCACGCGGCGGCGCGGGTAGACGCCGAAGCAGCCGGCATAGCACTTGGCATCCACGACCTCGCGCGGGAAGAAGGCATCGACCTCTTCCCTGGTGCTCTTGGGGTCGAACACCAGGATCGACGCCTGGTAGGCGCTGAAACCATAGGCGCGCTCGATCAGCTCGAACGCCTTGAACCCGGGCGGGCGATAGGCGACCTCGCCAAAGTACATCTCGCCGTCGGAGGTGACGAAATACTCCGGGTGGATCTGGCCGAACTTGATGTCGAAGGTCTTGATCAGCTTCTCGATCTGCTTGGTGATCGCGTCGCGCCAGCTTTCCAGCTCCTTCGTGGCAGGCACGAAGACGGAATAGCCAAGCGTCACGTATTCCGAGATGTTCAGGAACTTGATCTCGCCGTCGTGGACCCAGGCCTCGACCGCGAATTCCCAGCCATCGAGGTGGCTTTCCATCAAAAGCGGGTATTCCTCGTCGGGGATCTTGTCGATGTCCTCGATCTCGCGGATCATGCGGTGGCCAAGGCAGCCGGCCTTGTCGAAGGCCTTGACATGGATCGGGTCGTTGGGGTCGCCGTCGAGTTTCAGCAGCGTCTGGTTGACCCGCTTCATGAAGCGGATGATGTCATCCTTCTCATAGGCTTCCTCGAAAATCCCGACGCGGATGCCGCCCAGCTGGGCGCGGCGCTTCATCAGGGCCTTGTCGCGAAACAGGATGGATTGCCCGTACATGCGCGGCTTGTCCATCAGAACCGAGTTGATCGCCCCCGACCATTCGACGGTTTCCTCGAAGAGCGGGATCGCCACATCCACGCCATCGGCCTTGAGCCGCTGGGCAATCTCCATCGAGCGGTCGTTCAGGCGGGCGAAATCCCAGGGGATGAAGGGAATGTTGTTGGCTTCGCAGAAATCGCCGGCCCACTCGGGCGCGACCACCACGTAACGGCGGTCAAAGGCCTGGGCGGCCTTGATGGCGTTGACGCTCCAGCCCAGCAAGGCGACGTAGCCCTTGTTCGGATCCTTGGGTGTTTCGGTGCCACGCACGGAATCGAGCGTCGGATCGGTCCAGCCCGAAACCACGGGGGCTGTCGGGGCTTCTGTTGTCTTCTACATAGGGTGTTCTCCTTGTCAGACCCGCACGGCGCCGACGACCCGATCGGCCGCGACAGCTTGTGACATGCGAATATTCAAACGATGCCTACAGACCCGAACTCGTAATGCCAACCGGGCCCTGTTTGCAAAGGCCGGGTCGAGGCACGCGAGGGCCCCTGACAGGCGCGGTGTTGCGGGCAATCACCTAGCGCACAGGCGCCGACTTCAACCCTGGATGAGAAATGGCTCGGTGTGTCCGCCCGGATTGCGCGCGTTTCCTGGGTGGGTTTCCGCCCTGGTCATGCCGCGACGGGCTGGCGTCGGGGCGTGTCAAAGCAAGCACGATCGGGGTTTTCCCGTCAAGCGATGAATGTGGGCGGCGGCTGTTGAGAAAGCCAGGATGGCGCCCGATGGAGGCGCGGGCTCCCGAGACGCCCCCGGGCCTGTGGCGCGGGATGCGTGCAGTGCAGGGTCGACCTCAGGTCGGGGTCAAGGACAACCAGTCACGACCGTTTCCCGATCAGCTCGTTCTGTTGCATGAAGCCGTCGAGCTTGGCCTGTTGCGCCTTGGTCAGCGGCCAGGCCGAGGGCGGGCGCGTCGGGCCGCAGTCGAAGCCCTGCGCGATCAGGGCCGCCTTGACGCCGGTGACATTGGTCCCGTTGAGCTCTTCGGCGCGGATCTCCTCGAAGGCGCGCATGTCGGCGATCAGCGCCTGCGCCTGCGCATAGTCGCCCGCGGCAAGCGCGGCGTGAATGGCGACCGAGCGTTCCGGCCAGACGTTGATCAGCCCGGAGGTGAAACCCCGCGCGCCCACGGCATAGAGCGGCGGCGCCCAGACCTCGGCCAGGCCGGCGACCCAGGTGATGGCGGGATCGCAGGCCGCGATGGCTTCGGCCAGGCGCAGCGGGTTGGTCGAGGCCCACTTGACGCCCTTGACGCCGGGCAGGGAACAGAGGTCGGCGATCGCCCCGGTGCCGATGGCATCGTTGCGCAGGTAGAGCATCACCGGCAAGCCGCCGCCCGCTTCGATCACCGCCTTGACGTAATCGACCGTGCCGCGGGGCGAGACGAAGGGATCGGGCGGCTGGTGGATCATCAGCGCCGCGGCGCCCGCCTCGGCCGATGCGCGGGCAAGACGGCAGGCATCGCGGACCGAGCGGCCCACACCGGCCAGCAGCGGCGCGCGCCCGTCCAGCAGGTCCGCGACCTCGGCGACCATGGTGCAGGCCTCGTCGGTGGTCAGCGCGTAGAATTCGCCGGTATTGCCGTTGACCACGGGCATGTGCACGCCCGCCGCCAGCGCCCGGTCGAGGATCGGCGCCAGCCTGGACGGCGCAATCTCGCCCGCCGGGTCGTAGGGGGTGACCAGAATGCCGGAAATCCCGGCCAGCGCGGTGTCGAGGTCATGTGTCATCAGAAGATATCCGGTTCGCCCGCGGCGGGGCCATGGTCGCGCGTCAGGTAGTCGAAATCGCAGCCGGTATCGGCCTGGCCCACGTGTTGCGAGAACAACTTGCCCCAGCCGCGCTGATACCGCGGCTCCGGCGGCGTCCAGGCGGCGCGGCGGGCGGCAATCTCGTCCTCGGAGACCAGCATGTCGAGGCTGCGGTTGGGCAGGTCGAGCCGCACCGTGTCGCCGGTCTCCAGAAGCGCCAGCGGCCCGCCGACGAAGCTTTCCGGTGCGACGTGCAGCACGCAGGCGCCGTAGGAGGTGCCCGACATCCGCGCATCGGAGATCCGCAGCATGTCGCGGTGACCCTGCTTCAACAGCGCCCTGGGGATCGGCAGCATGCCCCATTCGGGAAACCCCGGCCCGCCCTTCGGCCCGGCATTGCGCAGCACCAGCACGGTGTCGGGGGTGATCTCGAGATCGGGGTCGTCGACCGCCGCCTTCATCTCGGGGTAGCTGTCGAAGACCAGCGCCGGGCCTTCGTGGACATGGTACTTCGGATCGCAGGCGGCAGGCTTGATCACCGCGCCGTCGGGGCAGAGATTGCCGCGCAGCACCGCGAGCGAGCCTTCGTGGTAGACCGGGTTGTCCAGCGGCCGGATCACGTCGTCGTTGTAGACCTGCGCGTCCTTGATGTTCTCGGCCACGGTGGTGCCGGCGACGGTCATGCAGGAGGTGTCCAGCCGGTCGGCGATCTGCTTCATCATCGCCAGAAGCCCGCCGGCGTAGTAGAAGTCCTCCATCAGGTAGTCCTTGCCCGAGGGCCGCACATTGGCCAGCAGCGGCGTCTCGCGGCCCAGCGCGTCGAGGTCGTCAAGGCCCAGGTCGACCCCGGCGCGGCGCGCCATGGCGATCAGGTGAACGACCGCATTGGTGGAACAACCGGTCGCCATGGCGACGATGGCGGCATTGCGCACCGAGGCCGGCGTGATGATCTGGTCCGGCGTCATGTCCTGCCAGACCATCTCGACAATCCGCCGCCCGCAGGCAGAGGCCATGCGGCTGTGATTGCTGTCGACCGCCGGGATCGACGAGGCGCCGGGCAGGGTGAGGCCCAGCGAGTCGGCAATCGCGGTCATGGTCGAGGCGGTGCCCATGGTCATGCAGACGCCATGGCTGCGCGCGATGCCGCCCTGCACGCCGCGCCACTCGGCCTCGCCGATGGTGCCGGCGCGCCGCTCGTCCCAGTATTTCCAGGCGTCGGACCCCGAGCCCAGCGTCTGGCCGGCGTAATTGCCGCGCAGCATCGGCCCGGCGGGCAGGAAGATGAAGGGCACACCGGCCGAGATCGCGCCCATGATCAGCGCCGGGGTGGTCTTGTCGCAGCCGCCCATCAGGATCACGCCATCGAAGGGATGCGAGCGGATGACCTCTTCGGTCTCCATCGCCAGCATGTTGCGGTAAAGCATCGAGGTGGGCTTGGTGAACTGCTCGTCCACGCTGAGCACCGGCATCTCGATCGGAAAGCCCCCGGCCTGAAGCACGCCGCGCTTCACTTCCTTGGCGCGTTCGGGGAAATGGCCGTGGCAGGAGTTGATCTCGGACCAGGTATTGAGCACGCCGATGATCGGCTTGCCCTGGAAATCCTCTTCGGCATAGCCGAGCTGCATCATCCGCGAGCGATGCCCGAAACTGCGCAGGTCGTCAGGGGCGAACCAGCGCGCGCTGCGCAGATCTGCGGGGGATTTGGTGGGCGAATCCTTCATGGCCGGCTCCCTGTAGGTGTTCGTAAATGTATGCGCATACATCGGCGGCTGTCAATTCCGGGCGCCTCCGCGGCGCCCTGTTATACTGAAAACCATCCCAGTTGACAGCGGCCCGCGGCGCGTGATCATCTGATGTATGCGCATTCACGGATTCGGGGCTTTTGTCCCCGGCTTCGATGAGCGCCCACCAGAGACGTCATGCCGCCTTCGGCGGCACCACGGGAGGACCTTCATGACTTACACCCGCAGAACCCTGCTGGCCGCGGCCAGCGCCGCCGCCCTGCTGATCCAGCCGCTGGCGGCCGCCGCGCAGGACTTGCCGCGCAACGTGCGCATGGTGATCGGCTCGACCTCGACCGGGGGCGACACCTATCAGAACTCGGCGATCATCGCCGATGCGCTGGCCGCACACCTGGGCATCAACGTCAAGGTCGACGCGGTCGGCGCCACCGAGGCCTTCAAGGCCCTGGCGCGCGACAAGCGCGGCAACACGATCATGATCTTCCACGACCAGTCCTACCTGGGCAACCTCTACGGCGTGACCGGCTATGACGATCCTTTCGAGGGCTATACCGTCGGCGCCACCGTCGCGATCAACCCGGGCAATGCCTACCTTGTGCCCTGCACCAGCCCCTACCAGTCGATGGACGACATCCTGAAGGCCGCCGAGGCGGGCGAGCGCGTGCGCGTGGCGATCCAGCCCGGTGGCGTGTCCGAGATCGGCTTTTCCGCCATGAAGAACGCCGCCCGCGTGCGTGCGCCCGGCTCCGAGGCCAACCTCGTGCCGGTCAATACCGGCGCGCAATCCGACAAGAACCAGGCGATGTGGGACGACCTGGCCGATGTGATCAACGGCTCGATCCAGGCCAACGAGCAGTTCACCCAGCTGCCGCAGGACGACCGCAAGTGCATGCGCTTCGTCTGGATCACCGCCCGCGCGGAGACGCTGGAACAGGCGCCCGAGGCCGGCATGGGCGGCACCACCCGCGACGACATGCTGAAATACGCCTCGCCGCAGACCAGCGTGACGCTGGACGGCGAGAAGGATTTCACCTTCGACAAGGAATTCTTCTTCCTGTTCAACAAGGAGATGGACCCGGGCGTCATCGCGCAGATCGACACCGCGCTGACCGAGATCTTCGCCAAGGGCGAGATCCAGGAGCGCCAGAAGGAAGCCTTCTTCATCCCCAACTTCCTGCCGTCGGAGGCAGCACAGCAGCACCTGGGCGACAAGCGCGACACCTATCGCAAGGTGATCGCCGAGATCTCGGGCGACAGCTGACCGATGCGGTGGCCCGGGCCTGACAGGTCCGGGCCGTCACCACTGCCGTACCGGGGGGCGAGACCATGGGCAGCCTGACACAGGTGACAATCGATTTCGAGCAATCGCATCTGCTGTTCCCGACGCTGATCGGCGGCATCCTGTTGACGCTTGGCCTGGCCATCGTCGTCACCCGGCGGCGGCGGATTGCCACCGCCGGGGCCTACTGGCGCGGAATCCTGTCGCGCATGGACAGGCTGCGGCTTCTGGGCACGCTGGCGCTGACGGTGCTTTATTTTTCGCTGATGGTGCCGGTGGGCGATCTCTGGCCCAATACCGGGCTGGGGTTCCTGATCTGCTCGATCCCCTACGTGCTGGCCACCGGGCTTTTGTACATGCACGAATGGCCCGCGAAACAGGTGGCGATCATGCTGGCCATCGCGGTGATCGGGCCCGGCCTGGTCTGGTGGCTCTTCGCCGAGATCTTCTTTCTCACGCTGCCCTGACGGAGCCTCCGATGGAATTTCTGTCCCTCATCACGCCGCTGTTTCTGTCGCTGGTCATCGGCGGCACCTTCGTCGGCATCATCTTCGGCGCCATTCCCGGCATGACCGCCACCATGGCGGTCGCGGTCTGCCTGCCGCTGACCTATTCGCTGGGGCTCGAGAACGGGATGGCGCTGCTGCTGGGGCTTTACGTCGGCGGCATTTCCGGCGGGCTGGTGCCGGCGATCCTGCTGGGCATTCCCGGCACGCCCTCGTCGATCACCACCACCTTCGACGGCTATCCGCTGGCGCAGCGCGGCGAGGGCGAAAAGGCCCTGCGCATCGGCATCTGCTCGTCCTTCGTGGGCGGCGTCATCAGCCTGGCCGCGCTTTACTTCTTCGCCCCGACGCTGGCGGATTTCGCCATCGAGTTTTCCTATGTCGAGAAGTTCCTCATCATCCTCTTCGCGCTGACCGTCATGGCGGCGCTGTCGTCGGACATGCTGATGGGCATCTTCTCGGGGTTTCTCGGCATCTTCGTGGCGCTGATCGGGGTCTATGACATCTCGGACGGCGGCAATGGCAAGCTGCGGCTGATCCCGCCGGGCACGGAATACTGGCTCGACAGCGGCTTTTCGCTGCTGCCGGTGCTGATCGGGCTGTTCGGCCTTGCCGCGATCCTCGACCAGGCGGAACTGGGCGTGCCCAAGGGCCAAAGCCGCGAGGACATCAAGATCGGCAAGGGGTCGTCCTTCTCGTTCTCGGTGTTCAAGGGACAGTTCGTCAACCTCATCCGCTCCTCGGGGATCGGCACCTTCGTCGGCATCCTGCCGGGGGTCGGCGGGTCGGCGGCCTCGATCCTGGCCTATTCCAACGCCAAGACCTTCTCGAAACACCCCGAGACCTTCGGCAAGGGCGAGCCCGCCGGGCTGATCGCCTCGGAATCCGGCAACAACGGGCTGACCGGCGGCGCGCTGGTGCCGCTGTTGTCGCTGGGCATTCCGGGAGATTCGACCACGGCGCTGCTGATCGGCGCCTTCACCCTGCAGGGCATCCAGGTCGGCCCGCTCTTCATCGGCAACAACCCCGAGACCTGGAACGCGATGATCTTTGCCATGCTGGTGGCCAATATCGCGATGTTCGTGATGATGTACGGCGCGATCCGCTATTTCGCGCTGGTGGTGACCGTTCCGAAACACGTGCTGTTTCCGATCATCCTGATGATGTGCGTGATCGGCGCCTACACGATCAACTACGGCATCATGTTCGACGTCTGGACGCTGCTGATCTTCGGGGTGTTCGGCTGGGCGGCGGTGAAACTGGGGCTCGAGATCGCGCCTTTCATCATCGGCTTCATCCTCGGGCCCTCGGCCGAGGTCTATTTCGTCAAGAGCCTCGAGAGCTTCGGCGATCTCACGATCTTCTTCACCAAGAGCTGGATCGCGGGCGTGCTCTGGGTGCTGATCCTGGGCTCGCTGGCCGGTTCGGTCTACATGTCGCGGCGACAGGCGAAGGCCACCGACGCGGACGGGGGCTGACGGGATTGCCCGACAGGGGGAAATCGGGAAAATGCCCCGGATGGCGCAGGACAGGCAGAAACAGGACAGGCAGAAACAGGGCGGTGCCGGCAAGCGGGTGACCATGGCGGCGGTCGGGCGCATCGCCGGGGTCAGCCAGGTGACGGTCTCGCGGGCGCTGTCGGATCCCTCCAAGGTCTCGCCCGAGACGCTGCGGCGCATACGCGACGCCATCGAGGCGACCGGCTTCGTGCCCAATGCCATCGCCGGGGCGCTGGCCTCGCAGCGCTCGAACCTGGTGACGGCGCTGATCCCCTCGATCATCAACATCACCTATTCCGCCTTCATACGCACCTTCAGCCAGCGGATGCGCGAGGCGGGCTACCAGATCCTGCTGTCCGAGACCGGCTTCGACCCGGCGGAGGAGGAAAGCGTGATCGCCGCCCACCTGTCGCGCCGCCCGGACGCCATGCTGCTGACCGGAATCCACCACAGCGCCCGGGCCAAGCGGCAGTTGCTGGGCGCCGGGATCCCGGTGGTCGAGGTCTGGGACATCACCGACACGCCGATCGATCTCTGCGTCGGGTTCTCGCACCCCGAGGCGGCGCGGGCGGTCGCCGATCACCTGGTCGCCCGCGGCCACCGCGCGGCCGCCACGGTGACGGCCTCGGACGAGCGCGCCGGGCGGCGCCGCGACGCCTTTGCCGCCCGCTTCACCGCGCTGACCGGCCACCCCGTGCCGGATCACGACACGCGCGGCCCCGCCAGCATCGGCGCCGGCCGCGCCGGCCTGGCCGCCCTGCTCGACAACGAGGCGTTCCGCGCCGGCGTGGTGTTCTGCAGTTCGGACCTGCTGGCGCATGGCATCATGATCGAGGCCCGCGCCCGCGGGTTGCGCGTGCCCCGGGACATCGCGGTGATGGGTTTCGGCGACCAGGACTTCGCCAGGGTTCTGGACCCGCCGCTCACCACCGTCCGGATCGACCGCGACCGGCTGGGGCAGGTCGCCGCGGATGCCTTGCTCGGGCGCATCGCATGCCGGGAGGACGGCCAGGCGATCAGCGATATCGGTTTCAGGATCATCGACCGCGGGACCGCATAGCGATGGCGCGGGCCCAAGTCGGCTTCGGGGGTGTAATCAGGTTTATGTAATATAAGGTGCGAACCGGGATTTCGCGACAGCGGCTTTGTCGGCGAACCCGCCAACAACTCCCGGCTCCCGAGTGGCGTCCCGAACGAGAACCGGCAAACTCTTTCCTCTGGTCGGCCTTTGCCTCCAAGGCCGGCCCCCATACCATGCCCAACTCAGATCGCAGGCAGAATGAAATCCGGCGCAACGCCGCTTGCGGCCAGGTAGGTTTCGACCGGATGTCCGGCGAATATGCCGTGCCGGATGACAAGGATCGTTTGCAACCCGGAGGCCTGCCCCCCAAGGATATCGGTGTGCAGCGTGTCGCCGATCATCGCGTAGCGGCCCGGGCCCAGCCCGGTCAGGGCAATGTCGAAGGCATTGGCATAGGGCTTGCCGAACAGCCGTGGGACAATGCCCGTCCGGTCCTGCAGATCGTGGGCCCAGTAGCCGGGCTCGACGGTCAGCCCGCCTTCGCGCGGGGCGACGAGATCGGGGTTGGCGATGACGACCGGTCGCGGCGACGCGGTCAAAGTGGCGACCAGCCGGTCCTGCAAGGCGGCCGTCCAGCGCGCCGAGGACAGGAACAGGAAACCCTCTGCCCGGTCCCATGCGGCCTCGGACCCCAGCAGGTCGAAGAGGCGGTGGCGGCCTGCATCCTCGAACCGGTCGCCTTCGGCGCTGATCGCGCCCCAGAGGGGGTCGCCCGCCACGGCACCGAGATGCGCGAAGGTCACGTCGCGGCTCGAGACGATCTCCTCGCGCCGCACCTCGAGCCCGAGGCGACGGTACTTGGCCAGCGCGGCCTCGCCGGTATAGCTGGCGGCATTGGTCAGGATGCGGATGCGCTTGCCCCGCTGGCGCAGCTGCACAAGGCAGTCCGCCGCGCCGGGGATCGCGGTGTCGCCGACGTTCAGGACGCCGAAACTGTCGAACAGGAAGCCGTCGAACCGATCCGCCAGCTCGAGCAAACCGCCGACATGGCGCGGCGCGGCGCCGGGAGTGCGGGCTTGCGGCAGGCGGGCGCGGATCGCCTCGTAGCGGGCGAAGGCCGCCTCGACCGACAGGGTGGGGACGGGATCGGCGCGCGGGAACGTCGTGTCAGGCAATGTCATGCAGCACCTCCTGCAGGCGGCTGAAATGGGTGGCAAGGGCGGGGTAGAGGTCGCGGTAGACGCCATACAGCCGGTCATAGCGCGCGCCCTGCCCGGCATCGGGCAGGTAGGTGCGACCGCCACCGCTCATCGCTTCCGAGGCGGTCTCGATGCTGGCGTGCAGGCCCGCGGCGGCCGCGGCCAGCATCGCGGCGCCAAGGCAGGTGGCCTCGGATTCCCGCGCCACCTCGACCGGGCGCTGCAACACGTCGGCGATGATCTGGCACCAGAGCGGGCTGCGCGACCCGCCGCCCATGACGCGGAACCGGTCGGTGACGTGGCCGGTGGCGGCCTCGGCGCCGGTGGTCGAGAGCCGCTGCTCCATCGCCAGCCCTTCGAGGATGGCGCGGTAGAGATGCGCCTTGCCGTGCCGCCCGGTCAGCCCGAAGATCAGCCCGCGGGCATTGCTGTCCCAATAGGGCGTGAGCACCCCGGTCAGGTAGGGCACCGCCAGCAACCCGTCGGAGCCGACGGGCAGGTTGGCGGCGGCGCTTTCGAGGATCTGCTCGGGCAGGATATCGAGGCCGAAGGGCGCGGCACCGATGTCCGAGAACTTCTCGACGAACCAGTTGACGTTGTAGGTGCCGCCGCCAAAGAAGGTCTCGGCCAGGTAGGTGCCGGGCAGCCCGCCGGCCATGGTGCGGAAGGTGCGGTCGGTCCGGTAGCTGCCGCAGAACGTGCCCGAGACGATGCCGGTGCCGAGGTTCAGATAGGCCTGCCCGGGCCGGGTGATGCCGACGCCCAGCCCCGCCGCCTGGCCATCGCCCAGCCCGGCCACCACCGGCAGGCCGGGGTTGAGGCCGAGGTCATGGGCCACATCGGCGCGCAGGGTGCCCAGCACCTCGCCGGGGGCGCAGATCTCGCCGAAATGCGCCGGGGTCAGGCCGACACGGTCGATCAGATCGGCGTTCAGCGTGAAGCTCTCCAGATCGAGCACGCCCAGCGGATCGACGCTGCCGTAAGAGGTGCGCCAATCGCCGGTCAGCCGATGCACGAGGTAGGTATGCACGTCGACCACCCGGTGCGCCTGTTCAAGAACATCGGGCTCATTGGCCTTGAGCCACATCAGCTTGTACCAGCTTGTCGCGGTATTGGGCGGCTTGCCGGTGATCCGGTGCACCGCGTCCGAGCCGTGTTCGGCCACCTCGGCGGTGGCGCGGGTGTCGAGCCAGAGCATCGCGGGGCGCAGCGCGTGGCCGGCCTTGTCGAGGCAGGCAAAGGTCTCGCGCTGGTGGGTGATCGCCAGGGCGGCAAGGCGCGACGGCGCGATCTGGCGGCAGGCCTGGCCGATCGCCGCGCGCGTCGCCTGCCACCAGTCGACCGGGTCCTGCTCGCCCCAGCCGGGCCGCGGCGCGGTATGGCGCAGCCCGGCCCGGCCGGTGCTCAGCGCGGTGCCGTGCCGGTCCCAGACCACCGCCTTGGCGCCGGTGGTGGAACAATCGATGCCAAGGACCAGATCGCCCGTCATCACGCGCCCCGTTCGGCAGCGGCGCAGGCCGCGTCGACGCGGGCCAGCACCCGGGCGACGCCGGCCTCGTCCCACCAGCCCGCCAGGGTCAGCAGGTCGGCGACCGAGCCGCGTTCGCGCATGAACTGGCAATTGGCCACCACCCAGCGCATCAGCTCCGCGTCGACCAAAGGCTCGAGATCGCTGAACCGCGTGGCGGCGCCGGCGCGGTGCAGGCAGGCGGCGATGGCGTGCGAGCCGAGGCCCAGCGCGTCATGCCGGGCGCGCAGCGCGACCCAGTTGGCAAAGGCGGCCTCGATCCGCGACCGGTTGGCATGCCACAGGCCCAGCTTGGTGCGGTACCGCGACCAGCATTCGGCGCCGATCCGCCCCGAGGGATCAAGCTCGGAAAAGGCGGCCCGCACCCGCGGCTCGAAACTCTCGACGCCGGGGAACAGGCGGGCGGTGTCGAGGCCGTCCTCCTCCATCCGCGCGCAGAACTCCTCCCAGGCGGCGGCGCGGATCACCGAGCCGACACCCACCTGCGCGCCGTGCAGCCCGGTGGCGGTGCCCTTTTCGCCGGCCACCATGTCGAGCATGTGGCTGAAAAGATGCTCCATGCCGGAAAGCGAGGCGGTGGTGCCGCCCACCCCGGTGACGATGCCGCGCAGCGCCAGTGCCGTGGCCAGGCGCGAACAGGCGGCGTGATCGCCCCGGGCGATGCCCCCGGACCACGCGGCAATGCCGTCGCCGCAGCGCGACAGAAGCTCGATCAGCACCGGGGCGAAAGTGTCGTCGAGCCCCATTTCGCAGGACAGGAACCAGTCGCCCGGCGCGCTGTACATCGACAGAAGCTCGCCGAACCCCGAGGCGTTCAGCACCAGCGGCGCATCCGCCACCGTGCGGGTATCGGTGAGCACCGCATCGGGCCAGCGGCTGGGCAGGGTCTTCTTGACGCCGTTCTGCAGCACCACGGCGAAATTGTCGGTATAGCCATCGACCGAGGCCGCGGTCTGGATCACGATATGCACCGGCACATCGGCGCGCTCTGCCGCGACCTTGGCGATGTCGGTGATGGTGCCGCCGCCGACCGAGACGATGCAATCGGCCCCCTGCGCGGCGGCGGCGGCCTCGGCCAGGATCGGCTCGTCGGCATGCAGCACCGGGTGGCCGTCGTCGAGGATCGCCGCGGTGGTGGTGAACCGCGCGTCCAGCCGCGCCATGACCGCCGGTTTCAGCGGCTGGCCGCCCCGCAGGATCACCACCGGGTCGGCCATCATGACCACCCGCGCCGTGCGGTCGTCGCTGCGCCCGGCAGCCACCAGCAAGTGCCCGGTGATCCCGGCCAGCGCGTCGAGCACGTCGTCGCCGATCTGCAGGTCCTGCATCCCCAGGGCGGTGAACTGGCCGCGCGGGTCGTTGGCGGCCAGCACCTCCCGGATCCGGTCGAGCCGGGAGATGTCGGAGAGTTGGATATCGAGGGACATGGGGTGGCTCCGATCCTGGGCGCTCAGTTGGCGGGCTTGCGGTCGAGCATCACGGCGATGATGATGGCGATGCCGATGACCACGGGTTGCAGGTTGGGCGAGACGTTCAGCAGCGCCATGCCGTTGCGCAGCACGCCGATGATCAAAAGCCCGATGAAGGTGCCCATCATGCCGCCATTGCCGCCGGCCAGGCTGGCGCCGCCGATGACCACCACCGCGATGACGCTCAACAGGTCGCTGGCGCCGGCGGTGGGATGGGCGCTGTCCAGACGCGCGCCCAGAACCAGCGCCGCAACCGCCGCCAGCAACCCGGCGAGGATGTAGACCAGCACCTTGACCCGGCGGGTGTCGATGCCCGACAGCCGCGCCACCTCTTCGCTGCCGCCGATCGCATAGAGCGCGCGCCCGGTGGGCCGGAAGGTCAGCCAGTAGGCGACGGCCAGGTAGATCGCGACCATCAGCAGCGACTCCAGCGGCAGGCCGAGGATGCGGGTCGAGGCAAAGGCGGTGAACCAGTCGGGAAAGCCGGTGACCGGCCCGCCATTGGTGACGAATAGCGCAAGGCCCGAGCAGGCCGACATCGTCGCCAGCGTGGCCACGAAGGGCTGGATCCGCCCATAGGTCGACAGCACCCCGTTGATCAGCCCGACCAGCGCGCCGACGCCCAGCCCGATCAGGCTCGACAGCACGAAGGGCACGCCGAAATCGCGGTAGAGCCAGGCATTGACCATCAGGCTCAGCGCCACCACGGCGCCGACCGACAGGTCAATGCCGCCGATGATGATGACCAGCGCCGCGCCGACCGCCATGATCCCGATCTCGGAGACCTGGCTGAAGATGTTGATCATGTTGCGGTAGGTCAGGAAATAGGGCGACAGGTAGGAAAACGCCACGAAGACCAGGATCAGCCCGATCAGGGGCCCCGGCACCCGGCGCAGGATGGCCAGCGCGCCGTCGGCAAGGCCGCCCTGCGCGCCGGGGGTGGTGGCGCGGACGTGCCTGTCCGCCCCGTGCAGATTGGAGTTCACTTCAGACATGGCACCGGCCTCCCTCGCCCGGATTGCAGTCATGGTTTCGGTCTCAGGCGCTCACCGCGAGCGCCATCACGTCTTTCGGGCTGGCCTTGTCGCGGGGCAGCACGCCGCGCGCCTGGCCTTCGGACATCACCAGGATGCGGTGCGACAGCCCCAGCACCTCTTCGAGTTCCGAGGACACGACGATCACGCCCATGCCCCCGGCGGCCAGGTCGCGCAGGATCTGGTAGATCGCCATCTTGGCGCCGACATCGACGCCGCGCGTCGGCTCGTCGACGATGAAGACCTTGGGCTCTTCGACCAGCCACTTGGCCAGCAGCACCTTCTGCTGGTTGCCGCCCGACATCGAACTGACCGGCAGGCCGAGGCGGCCGCGGATGTCGAACCGCTGGCGCTGGCGTTCGGCCACCGCGTTGACGGTACGCCCGGTGATCTGGCCGAAGCGGGCGAGCTTTTTCTCCCAGGGCAGGGTGATGTTCTCGGCGGCGCTGCGGTCGAGGTTGAGGCCCAGCCCCTTGCGATCCTCGGGCACCATGAAGATACCGGCATCCATCGCGCCGCGCGGGCTGCGGAACTGCACCGCCTGGCCGGCGACCCGGATGGTGCCGGTATCGAGCCGGTCGGCCCCGGCAATGGCGCGCACCACGTCGGTGCGCCCGGCGCCCACCAGCCCGGCAATGCCGAGGATCTCGCCTTCGTGGAGCGTGAAGCTGATGTCGCGGAAGGCGCCGGCGCGCCCGGCGCCCTCGACCTCCAGCGCCACCTTGTCGCGCGACGGCGCGGGTGCATGATGCTCGAAGGTGAACGCGCGTCCCACCATGGCATTGATCATCGCGTCCTTGGCCACCGGCCTGGTCGCCCAATGGGTCACCCGGTTGCCGTCGCGCAGGCAGACCACCTCGTCACACAGGCGCTGCACCTCGTCGAGGCGATGCGAGACATAGATCACCCCGGTGCCGGCGGCCTTCATCCGCAGCACCTGGTCGATGATGTTCTCGGCCTCGGCCTCGCCCAGGGCGGCGGTGGGCTCGTCGAAGATCACGTAGCGCGGCTTGCGCAGGACGGCCTTGGCGATCTCGATCTCCTGCTGCACCGCCATGGTCAGCCCGCCGACCGGGCGGCGCGGATCGACATGCGCGCCCAGGGTTTCGAGCACCGCGCGGGCCTCTTGCTCCATCCGGGCGCGGTCGACACGCCCGGCTTTCATCGGCAGCCGGCCGAGAAACAGGTTTTCGGCCACCGACAGGCCGGGCAGCAGGCGAATCTCCTGGTGGATCAGGGCCACGCCGCTGTTGATCGCATCCGCCGGGCTTTGCGGGCTGTAGGGCGCGCCGTCCAGCCACATCTGGCCGCCGGACGGGGCCACCACACCGGCGATGATCGCGTTGAAGGTGGATTTCCCGGCCCCGTTCTCGCCGATCAGCCCGACGACCCTGCCCGGCGCCAGCGACAGGTCGACGGATTTCAGGACCTCGATCGCGCCGTAGGATTTCTTCAGACCGCTGGCGTGCAGGCCGGTCGGTGCGGGGGCAGTGGTGTCCATGGCCTCCTCCCATGCAAAAGGCGTTCGGGGGTGGGTGGACCCCGGCATCAGGGGTCCACCCGGGTTGCTCACATCTTGTCGGCGGCGGGGCCGTAGAAGTCGGACGGCTTGTACTGGCCGACGTTCCCGGAGGTGATCAGGACCGCGTCCTGGTATTGCAGCGCGGGAATGCTGCCGCCTTCGCCGTTCATGATCTTCATCGCATCGGCCACCGCCATCTTGCCCATCTGGTAGGGGATCTGCGCCATGGTGCCCTGCACCAGGCCCTCGCGGATCGCGGCGAGCATGGTCGGGAAACCGTCGATTCCGACCGAGAGCAGGTCGTCGCGCCCGGCCTGCCGCGCCGCCTTGGCCGCACCAAGCGCCATGGCGTCGCTTTCGCCGAAGACCGCTTCGAGGTTCGGATTGGCGGTCAGGATGTTCTGGGTGGCGCGGAAGGCCTCGTTCTCGTCCCAGTTGGCGGTCTGGATCGCCACCACCTCGATGCCGGGATAATTCTCCAGCGCCTCGTTGCACCCTTGGGTCCGCTGGATCTCGGCGGTCGAGCCCAGGACGCCTTTCAGGATCGCCAGCTCGCCCTCGCCGCCCATCTGGTCGAACAGCCAGGTGCAGAGGTCGCGCGCAGCCTTGACGCTGTCGGTGGCAATGAAGGTCACGATGTCGCCGTCGCCGGTCTCCGGGCGCTGGTCGACCGCGATGACCGGAACCTTGTCCTTGTTGGCGGCCTTGACGCCGGCGGCGGCGGCGGTCGAATCCTGCGAGATGAACAGCAGCGCCGCGGGCTGCTGGATCAGCAGGTTCTGCACCTGGCTGATCTGTTCGCGGGCGTTGTTGTTGGCGGACGCCACGTTGATGTCGAGCCCGGCCTCCTGGGCCGCGGCGCGCATTCCGTCCACCGCGGCGATGTAGAACAGCGATTTCTGGTCCGCCACCGAGGCCGCGAGCAGGCCTTCGGCCTGTGCAGATGCCGCGCCAAGCGCCAGGGTCGCCGCGCCCAGGACGCCGCAGACAGTGGATTTCAGGATGGTTTTCAGTGTCATAGCCAAGTCTCCTCCAAGATGTGTGGCCATATGGTCATTTTGTTCGCGCGGGGCGGGCCTCAGCCCCCTGCCCCGCCGTTCTCGAGACGGCGCCGGAGCGCCGCCAGGAAGCCTGCAGCCGCCGCCCCGTCGACCGCGCGGTGATCGCTGGTCAGGGTCAGTTCGCTGATCTGGCGCCAGTCCGGCGCGCCGTCGTTCCACACCTGCCGCCGCACCGTGGCGCCGACCGCGAGGATCGCGACCTGCGGCGGGTTGAGGATCGCGGTGAAGCGGGTCACCCCGAACATGCCGAGGTTGGACACGGTAAAGGTGCCGCCCATCACGTCGGCAATGGCGATGCGCCCGGCGCGCACCTTGTCGACCAGCGCCCGGCGCCGTTCGGCGATCCCTTCGAGGCCAAGCGCCTCGGCGCCGTGGATCACCGGCACCGTCAGCCCCTTTTCCGCGGCCACCGCGAGGCCGATGTTGACGGTGTCGTATTCCACCACGGTATTGTCGCGGAAATGGGCGTTGATGGCGGGGTGTTCGGCCAGCGTCGCGGTGCAATCGGCCAGCAGGATGTCGGTCAGGGTGACGCCTTGGGCGCGGCGCGCCAGGGCGGGGCCCATGTCGACCTCGACCGTCACGCCGAACATCGGCGCCGACCAGGCGGTCGCCATGTGGCGCGCCATCACCCTGGCGGTTTTCGACAGCGGCTTCTCGCGGCCCTGGGGTTCAAGTTCGAGCGTGTCGGTCATGGTCACAGGCTCCTGTCAGGCGGCGATCTTCAGGCCGGATTTCTCGGCGCAGCCGTAGACGCGCATCTTGTCGACGGTGGCGTCGATCATCAGGCGGCGGCCCTCGGCCATGGCTTCCTCGAGCTGGCGGTCGCCCTTGGCCCAGACCGACTCGAAGCCGCGGCGGAAGGCATGGCGCAGGTCGGTATCGGCGTTGAACTTGTGGACCCCGGCGGCGCGGGCGGCCATCACGTCGCGCTCGGACAGGCCCGAGGCGCCGTGCAGCACCAGCGGGATGCCGGTGGCGTCGCGGATCGCCTCGATCCGGGCGATGTCGAGCGGCGGCACCTTGCCGTCGACGACGCCGTGCACGATGCCAGCCGAGATCGCCAGCATGTCGACGCCGGTCTCGTGCACGAAGCGCTCGGCCTCGGCCACGTCGGTCATGTACTCGGACCAGTCGACATCCTGGCCGGCATCGGGGATGCGGCCGAGTTCGGCCTCGACCGGGATGCCGAAGTCGTGGCAGATCTCGACCGTGCGGCGGGTCCTGGCGATATTGTCGTCCAGCGAAAGATGCGCGTAGTCGCACATGATCGAGCGGAAGCCGAGCTTGATCGCCTCGAGCACCTCGTCCCAGGGGCCGTGATCGAGGTGGATGACGTATTCGGCGCCCGAACGCTCGGCGATGCGCCGGGTCATCTCGTAGGCGCGCCTCAGCCCCATGTGCGGGACGATGGCGCGGCCGACCTGAAGATAGACCGGCGCGCCGGCCCGTTCGGCCGCCAGAAGCATCGCTTCGGTGGTCTCTTCGTTGTGCATGTTGAATGCGCCGATGGCGTAGCCGCCTTTGCGGGCATTCTCGATGATGGTCCAGGGATCGGACTGTGTCATGTGCGCTGTCCTTTTCAGCTTGCGGTCATTGCCGCAGGTGCGGTTTGGGAAATCGGTGTCGCCTCGGGCGCGGCGCGTCCGGGAACGTCGAAGCGTTCGATATAGCGGGTGTATGCCGCGATCTCGGCGGCGCGGCGGTCCGGCGACCAGCCCTCGTGACGCGCCAGGATCCCGGCGGCGGTTTCCAGCACTTCGCGGCCGCAGGTCGAATTCAGCCCGACCATGATGCGCCGGATCAGCGCATCGGTCAGGGTGCGGCAGAACTCGGCGCGGAAGGTAAAGAGCAGCTCCGCCCCGATCGCCCCGGTCTCGGGGTCGAACACCGCCAGCAGGTCGGGATGGCTGCGGCCCAGGTCGAGGATCTCCTCGGCCCGCGCGCCGTAAAGCGAGATCAGCCGGTCGAGCGTTTCCGGCCCCACGGCATGGGTCTGGGCCAGGCCCTGGCGGAAGGCCGGCCAATCGCCGACCCGCGCGCCGGGAAAGAGCGTGCGCGTGGTGGTGCAGCGCGGCGCCTTGCGGCCCAGCCGCTTGTAGACCTCGTCCACCGTCTCTTCGGCCAGGCTGCGATAGGTGGTCAGCTTGCCGCCGATGATCGACAGCAGCCCCGACAACCGCGGCGCGTGGTCGTGGATCACGTGACTGCGCGGCACCTTCCATTCCGATTTCTCGGGCACGTAGGGCAGAGGGCGCACGCCGCTGTAGGTATAGAGGATGTCGTCGCGGGTCAGCCGGGCGGTGGGCACCAGGCTGTTGACCTCGCTCAGCAGGTAGTCGACCTCGGCATCGTCGGCGCGCGCGGTATCGGGGTCGTCCTCGAACTTCTTGTCGGTGGTGCCGATCAGGAAGCGCGCGCCCCACGGGATGATCAGCACCAGCCGCCCGTCGGCGCGGCTTTCGTAATAGACCACGTCATCGGGGGCGCCGGGGAAGGGATCGACGATCAGGTGACTGCCCTTGGCGCCGCCGATATGGCGCTTGTCGCCCCTGGCCTCGTCGCCCAGCACCGCATCGACCCAGGGGCCGGCGGCATTGATGACGATGCGCCCCGAGAGCGCGTGGCGCTGGCCGGTGATCTGGTCGGTATAGAGCACGCCGGTGACGCGCCCGCCCTCCTGCCGGAAGCCGTCGACCCTGGCATGGGTGAAGATGCTGGCGCCATCGGCATGGGCCGCCAGCGCCACCTCGACGCAAAGCCGCTCGGACCAGACCACCTGGCCGTCCATGAAGATGGCACAACCGTCGAGCCCGTCGGCATTGATCTTCGGAAAGCGCGCCAGGGTCTCGGCGCGCGACAGCACCTTGTGCGCGGCGGTGGTCTTGTCGAAGGACAACACGTCATAGGCCAGCATTCCGGCGCGGATGGTCCAGCGCGACCGGCGGTTGTGCCGGTAGAACGGGATCATCAGCGGCACCGGCTTGACCAGGTGCGGCGCAAGGCGGAACAGCCGCTCGCGCTCGCGCAGCGACTCGCGGACCAGCGCCACGTCGCCCTGCTCGAGATAGCGCAAGCCGCCGTGGATCAGCCGGCCCGACCAGCTCGAGGTGCCGCTGCCGATGTCTTCCTTTTCGACCAGCGCCACGCGCAACCCGCGCGCCGCCGCGTCGCGGGCGATGCCCGCGCCATTGATGCCGGCCCCGATCACGATCAGATCGAAGGTGCCTTCGGTCCGCGGAGCCTGCGTGTTCAGGGATTGGCCTGAAATCGGGCCTGACACTGATGTGATCTGGACTGGGGTCATCTTCGGGTCACTCTGTTCGGGGCCGACGGGGGAGGTGTCGGCGGTCTCAGTCGTCGGTTTCGATGATGGCGAGGATGCTGCGCACCTTGGCGTCCTCACCCTGCTGGACGAGGATTTCGCGGAGGATGCCCGAGGCCGGCGATTCCAGCTCCTGGGTCGCCTTCTCGGCCTCGATCTCGGCCAGCGGCTCATCCTCCTCGACCCGGTCGCCGACGTTTTTCAGCCATTCGGTGACCGTGCCCTCGCTCATTCCCATGCCCCATTGCGGCAGCAGTACTTCCACTTTCATGCGTCGACCCTCCGGGTGTCCTTTGCGCGTTTCTCTGTTCTGGTGACCGCCTCGATCGCCGCGACGATCTTTTCGGTGGTCGGGTAGATTGCCGGCTCCAGCGCCGGGCTGAACGGCACCTGCATGTCCAGGGCGGTCACCCGCTTGATCGGGGCACGCAGGGCCGAATAGGCCTCCTCGGCGACGATGGCCGAGATCTCGGCCGCCGCGCCGCAGGTGCGGTGCGCGGGGTCGGCGATCACCAGCCGCCCGGTGCGCCGGACCGAGGCGAGGATCGCCTCGCTGTCCAGCGGCACCAGGGTGCGCGGGTCGATCACCTCGACCGACACGCCCTTGGCGGCCATCTGCTCGGCGGCCCTGAGCGCCAGCGGCACGGCGCCGGAAATCGCCACCACCGTCACGTCGCTGCCCTCGCGGCGCACCCGCGCCTTGCCGAAGGGGATGCGGTATTCGGCGTCGTCGACCTCTTCCTTCAGCCCCCAGAGCGGGCAGGCCTCGAAGATCAGCACCGGATCGTCGCTGTCCACCGCGCTGCGCAGCAGGCCCTTGGCATCGCTGGCCGAGGCCGGCACGACAACCTTCAGCCCCGGCACGTTCATGAACATCGGGTAGGGCCGGTCGGAATGATGGGCGCCGGTGTTCAGCCCGTAGAACATGGCCGAGCGGAACACGACCGGGATCGAGTTCTGGCCGCCGAACATGTAGCGGTTCTTGGCCGCCTGGTTCACCAGCTGGTCCATCGCCATGTAGAGAAAGGACGAGTAGCTGAGATCGACGATCGGCCGCAGCCCGGTCATCGCCGCGCCGATGGCGGCGCCGACGATGGCCTCTTCGGCGATCGGCGTGTTGCGGATGCGCGAACGGCCGTACATCTGGACGAAATCGCCGGATCCGGCGCGCGACTTGCTGCCGCCGGTGGTGCCGTAGACATTGGCCTCGACATCCTCGCCGATGATGATCACGCGCGCGTCGGCATCCATCGCCTCGCGCTGCGCGGCACCGATGGCGCCGATATAGGTCATGACACTCACAGGAAGGCCTCCACGTTGTAGGGGTCGGTGTAGAGATGCTCGAAGGCGACCCGCAGATCGGGATCGGGGCTTTCGAGCGCGAAGCGGGCGCACTCCTCGACCTCCCGCTCGACCTCGGCGCGCAGCGCGTCCATCTGGTCTTGGGTGGCGATGCCGGTCCGGATCAGGTGATCGCGGAAGAGCACGACCGGATCGCGCGCCAGCCAGCTTTCGCGCTCGGCGACATCGCGGTAATCGACGTTGATGCGCAGGCCTTCGGAGTGCTCGCGGAAGCGGTAGGTCATCACCTCGACCAGGGTCGGGCCCTCGCCCGCCCGCGCCCGGGCCACCGCCTCGGAGACCGCCGCGTGCACCTTGAGCACGTCCTGGCCGTCCTCGACCCGCACGCCCCTGACGCCGAAGCCCGGCGCGCGTTCGACGATGCTGCCGCCGGTGACGGTATGGGCGGGCGTCGAGATGGCGTAGCGGTTGTTCTCGCACAGGAAGATGACCGGCAGCTTCCAGATCGAGGCCATGTTGAGCGCCTCGTAGAACACGCCCTGGTTGGCCGCGCCGTCGCCGAAAAAGGCCAGCGCGACGCGATCCTGCTTCAGCACCTGGGCCGAGAGCCCGGCGCCGACGGCGATCGGGATCGACGAGCCGGTGATGCCGGATTCGCCCAGGCTGCCGACCGAGGCATCGGCCAGGTGCAGCGATCCGCCCTTGCCCTTGCACACGCCGGTGGCCTTGCCGACCAGCTCGGCCATCAGCGGCCCCAGCGGCGAGCCCATGCCGATCGGGTGGCCGTGGCTGCGGTGGTTGCCGGTCATGTGGTCGCCCTTGCGCAACGCCATGGTTGCACCGACGACCTGCGCCTCCTGGCCGATGCTGGTGTGCACCGAGCCGGGAATATAGCCGCGCTTGACCATCAGCGAGCAGCGCTCGTCAAACAGCCGGATGCGCAGCATCCTGCGCTGCATCTCGAGAAGGGTTTCCTCGGGGAGACCCGAACCTTGGTCCATCTCTCTTGCCCTCTTGCATCAATTGTTCAGCTTTCCAACATTAGTATCATAAATCGGAAATCGCGCAACACGGTTTCTTTCCGTGCGCGGTGCGATCGTGGAAATCCCTGAAAAATTTCGGGTTTCCTGGGGATTTCGGTGGCAAGGACGGGGAAATCCGCCGGGCCAGGCGCGTCGGACAGTCGGAGAATCGCACGGACGGGCTGGACGATTCCCCGAAGTTGCGTCACATTCGGAGTGTCCGAGCGCTTGTGGCAAGGAGGGGTGTGATGAAAGACCTGGAGAAGAAGGCGACCGACATGGCCCGGGCGGCCTGGCTCTATTACATCGAGCAGTTCACGCAGAGTCAGATCGCCGACAAGCTCGGCGTCAGCCGCAGCACGGTGATCCGCCTGCTGCAACGCGCGCGGCTAAGCGGGCTGGTGACGATCACCCTGGGCGTGTCCGGCGAGACCTTCGAGCTCGAGCGCGACCTCGAGCGGCGATTCGGCCTCAAGACGGTGCGCATCGTCCCCGAGGCCGAGGACGGCGAGACCCAGCGCCGCTGGCTGGGCCAGGTCGCCGCCGGCACCCTGCAGGAAATGGCGCGCAAGAATTCGATCCTCGCGGTCAGCTGGGGCCGCACCCTGCGCGCCATGGCCGATTCGCTCAGCGGCGAAGTCTCGGTGCCGGGGATGCGCACGGTGGCGCTGATCGGCGGCCTGCACAATGCCGACCGCGGCACCAACCCCTACGAGGTGGCCGAGCTGGTCGGCCAGTTCTTCAATGCCCCGGCGCGCGCGCTCTATGCCCCGGTCTACGTGCGCAATGCCGAGACCGCCGCCGGGCTGATCAGCGACCCGGGGCTCAACGAGGCGCTCGACATGGCGCGGCGCGCCTCGCTGGTGGTGTTCAGCGCCGGATCGCTGAGCGAAAACGCCACCATGCTCAAGCTGGGCTACGTGAACCCGACCGAGAAGGACTTCCTGCAACGCCAGGGCGCGGTCGGCGACATTGCCTGCCGCTGGATCGATGCCGATGGCGCGCCGGTGGCGCTGCCGCCCACCATCCACCCGATCGGCCTGTCGCTCAACGACCTGCGCGCCATCCCCGACCGGCTGATGGTGGCGGGCGGCGCGTCGAAAGTGGAAGTCATCCTCGCCAGCCTGCGCGGCGGCTATGCCACCCACCTGATCACCGACGAGGCGGTCGCGGCGCAACTGCTGAGCCACGCGCCAGAACCCACATGAGATAATGAACCACTTGCTCTTATGTTGAACATATGCTTCAATAAGCCGTGACAACGGTCTTGCCGGAGGGTGCGGGCTGCGCACCCCGTGACCGGCATGGGAGGACGGATGATACTGGGGATCGATCTTGGCACCTCGATGGTGAAGGCCGCGCGGTTTTCGCTCGAGGGCGATTGCCTCGCGGTGGCGGCGCGGCGCAGCACGCCGACCTCGCTGGGCGGCGGGCGCATCGAACAGGACTTCGAAGAGATCGTGACCGCGGTCGGCGAAGTGGTCGCCGAGGCCTGCGCCGGGGCGCCGCCGCCCAAGGTCATCGGCATCACCGGCCAGAGCGACGGGCTCTGGCTGCTGGACGCCCAGGGGCGCGGGGTGCGCCCGGCGGTCTCCTGGCTCGACGACCGGGGCAATCCGCACCTGCAACGCTGGATCGACAGCGGCGCCTTTGCCGCCGTCTTTCGCCGCAACGCCAATGCGATCTTCCCCGGCAGCCACGCGCCGCTGATGGCCGCGCTGAAACAGGGCGATCCCGAGGCGCTGGCCCGCGCCCATACCGCGAGCTATCTCAAGGACGGCATCCTGCAGCGCCTCACCGGGGCGCGGGTCACCGATGCCTCCGATGCCTCGCTGCCCTTCCTCGACATCCGTCGCCGCGACTATGACCCGCAGATCCTGAAGATCCTCGGGCTGGAAGACATGGCCCGGCTGCTCTCGCCGGTGATGCCCGCCCCCGGCCAGTGCTTTGCGCTGAACGGGGCCGGCGCCGCCCTGACCGGATTGCCCGAGGGCATCCCGGTCCATGCCGGGCCGTTCGACCTTGTCGCCTGTGCCATGGGCGCGGGCGTGCGCGAGGTCGGCGAGGGGCTGATCATCATCGGAACGACGCTGGCCTGCGAGGTGCTGACCGACCGCATCGACACCACGGCGGAGCCGGTGGGAATGACCCTCTGCATGCCGCAGGACGACCGCTGGATGCGCGCCATGCCGGCCACGGTGGGCACCGCCACGCTCGACTGGGTGCTGGGCATGATCGGCGCCAGCCATGGCGAGGTCGACGCGCTGCTGGCGCAAAGCCGGCCCGGGGCGAATGGCGCCACCGCCCTGCCCTTCTTCTCGGCCACCGGCGAGCGCGCGCCCTTTGTCGATGTCGCGGCGCGTGGCCAGATCGCCGGGCTCAGCACCGCGACCACCCGGGCCGACCTGGTCATGGCGGTCTGCGAATCGGTGGCCTATGCGGCGCGGCACTGCATCGAGGCGGCGGGCCTGCGCGGTCGCGTCATGGTCTGCGGCGGCGGCGCGAACTCCGGCACCTGGCGCCAGATGGTCGCCGACGTGCTGCAACGCCCACTGCATATCGCGCCCCGCCCCGAGGTCGGGGCCCGCGGCGCGGCGCTGGCGGCGATGGACGTGGCCGGGATTGCCCATGACCGCGACGCCTGGACCCGGCCCGAGGGCGTGATCGAGCCGCACCGCGCCCGGGCCGCCCATTACGACGCGGGCTTTGCCCGCTACCTCGACAGCGTGGCCTCGGCCCGCGCCCTCTGGAACCGTCCGCGCGCCGCCCAGCCGGCGCTGCGCAAGGAGGCCCCATGCCCCGCGACCTGAAACGCCCCGACCAGCGCCACCCCGAAAAGGCGCACCGCCCCGCCACCCCGCGCCTGCCGAAACCCGACTGGATCCGCGTCAAGGCGCGCGCGGGCAAAGGCTTCAGGGAAACCCAGGAGATCGTGCAGACCCACGGGCTGACCACGGTCTGCCAGGAGGCCGGCTGCCCCAACCTCGGCGAATGCTGGGACAAGCGGCACGCCACCATGATGATCATGGGCGAGATCTGCACCCGCGGCTGTACCTTCTGCAATGTCGCCACCGGGCGGCCCGAGGCGCTCGACATCTTCGAGCCGGGGCGGGTGGCCGATGCGGTGGCCAGGCTGGGGCTGAACCACGTGGTCGTGACCTCGGTCGACCGCGACGATCTGGACGACGGCGGGGCCGAGCATTTCGCGATGACCATCCGCGCCATCCGCAAACGCGCGCCGGGCACCACCATCGAGGTGCTGACGCCGGATTTCCTGAAATGCCGCTCCAAGGCGCTGGAACGGGTGGTCGCCGCGCGGCCGGATGTCTTCAACCACAACCTCGAGACCGTGCCGCGGCTTTATGCGCAGGTGCGGCCCGGGGCGCGCTATTTCCATTCCCTGCGTCTGTTGCAGCGGGTGCGCGAGCTTGACCCCGCGATCTTCACCAAGTCCGGCCTCATGGTCGGCCTGGGCGAGAGTGCGGGCGAAGTGCGGCAGGTGATGGACGACATGCGCGCCGCCGATGTCGATTTCCTGACCATCGGCCAATACCTGCAACCGACGCCCCGGCACCACGCCGTCGACCGCTTCGTGACGCCCGAGGAGTTCGACGCCTATGCGCGCGCCGCCTGTGGCAAGGGCTTCCTGATGGTCTCGGCCACGCCGCTGACCCGCTCCAGCCACCACGCGGGCGAGGATTTCGCCAAGCTCCGCGCCGCCCGTTCCGCCCGCCCCGCGCAGGCCTGACCCCCAACCGAAAGCATTCCCATGACCGACCACCCCCGTTTCGCCTTCATCAAGGCGCGCTGGCACGCGGATATCGTCGACCGGGCGTATGCCGGGTTCCTCGCGCGCCTGGCCGATCTCTCGCCCGGCGCCGAGGTCGAGACCTTCGACGTGCCCGGCGCCTTCGAGATGCCGCTGCTGGCCCAGCGCCTGGCCCAGAGCGGCCGGTTCGACGCCATCGCCGCCGCGGCCCTCGTCGTGGATGGCGGCATCTACCGGCATGATTTCGTGGCCCAGGCGGTCGTCACCGGGTTGATGGAGGTGCAGCTCAGGACCGATGTCCCGGTGCTCTCGGTCTCGCTCACGCCGCATCATTTCCAGCCCTCGGCGGATCACGCGGGTTTCTTTGCCGAGCATTTCTTCGGCAAGGGCGGCGAGGCCGCCGAAGCCGCCGTCGCCGTGGCGCGCCTCGGCAGCGGGGCGGCGGGATAGGCGCCGTCCGGACACCTGCCATTCCGCAACACGAAAGACGGGGCCCCGACAGGACCAGCCCCTTGCGGCCAATGTTGATGCAGCGGACGATTTCGACGGGCGGGGCGGACTGCGCCGCGACCGGGGGATCGGCAAATTGTCGCGTCGGCTTGTGGCCGTTTTGACGACTTCATAGGTTTCAATCGACCGAGACACGTGCCGCCGCCCCGGGAGAGCCTCGCCATGTTCAACCTGCTTGTCGATGCCGCTTTCAAACGCGCGCAGGACAATGGAGACCTCGAAAACCTGCCAGGTGCGGGGAAGCCGATTCCGCCAGGCAATTTGAACAGCGATCCTTTTGCGCATGTCTACGGCGAGAGCGGTGCAATGACACCTTTCGGCGACATGCAGAGCCGCATCAGCGAGGCCCGCAAGCGGCTGAACGAGGCAACCGACCCGGCGCAACGAAGGGCCATCCAGACCGAGATATCTTCGCTCGAAACCCGAAAGGCGATCGAAATGGAGACGTGGAAGCGATACGGATAGCCTGTTTCGAAGATATGTTCGAGACAGACCCACCTGATCTTACCCGACGAGAAGGCGTCAGGTCTCTTGTCTGAAAGCGAATGTCGGCTGCAGTGCGGCCAACCGAAGCAGGTGTTTCAACTTTTGCCGCAAGGGGCCCCGACAGGAGCCCCTTTGTTGTTGGCACGCGCCCTGCCCGGCTACTTGATCACCAGCCCGCGGGCGCGGGTCGTGGTCAGCGCCACGACGACGATGATGAAGACCCCGTAGACCAGGCTCTGGGCCTGTGCGCCGAAGCCGATGGCCTGGATCGCGATCGGCACGAAGGCGACGGTCAGCGCGCCGAAGATCACGTTGATCGGATTGGTCACCCCGCCCGAGATCGAGGTGCCGCCCACCAGCGCCGCGGCGATGCCCGGCAGCAGCAAGGCGCTGCCCAAGCCGCTGGCCGAGGCCGAGCCGGCCTGCGCCACGATGGCCAGCCCGGCCAGCCCGCCGGTAAAGCCCGAGATGGCGAAGGCCAGGATCTTGACCCGCCGCACCGGCACCGCCGACAGCAGAGCGCCGCGTTCGTTCTTGCCGACCGCCGTCATGTTCTGGCCCGCGACGGTGAACCGCAACACCGCCCAATAGGCAATCGCCACCAGCACGCCGATCCAGAAGGTCAGCGGAATGCTGGCCAGCCTGGTGTTGTAGAGCACCGTCACCAGCTCGCGGTTTTCCGAGACATAGATCGTCTCGGACCCGCTGGTGACCAGCGCCGCGGTCTGCAGGATGCCCAGCGTGCCCAGGGTCAACGCGAAGGAGGGCACCTGGGTATAGGCGAGGATCGCGCCGTTGACCGCGCCGATCAGCGTCAGCAGCAGCAGCACGCCGACAATGGCGCCCAGCCCCATCGACGGCAGGGCCATGGCCAGAAGGATGGTGCCGAACAGGCTGATCGCGGCGTTCGACAGGTCGATGGACCCGATGTTCAGCACCATGGCCTGGCCCAGCGCCACCAGCATGATCGGCGCCGCCGAAGCGGTGGCGATCGAGATGCCGATGGGCCCGAGGTAATTGGCGTTGAGAACCCCCACCACCAGCAACATGCCGGCAAAGACCAGCGGCGGCGCGACGGCATTCCAGGCCACGGCGCGCGAAAGCCTGTGGACAAGCGAGGGGCCCGGTTGCGGGCGCGAGGAAGATGCGATGTTCATGAGAGACCGGCCTTTTCTGTCAAACCATTTCCGCCACGATGTCTTTCAGGGCGTGCTGGTCATGGGTGTTGTTCAGGTCATGGGTTGCCGAGATCACGCCGTCGCGCATCACCAGCATGTCGTCGGCCAGATCCAGCGCCTCCTCGATGGTGTCGGGGATCATCAGCACCGCGGTGCCATTGGCACAGGCGGCGCGGATCTGGGCGTTCACCGCCTGGGAAACGCCGACGTCGAGCCCGCGCAGCGGGTGGTCGAGGATCAGCACCTTGAGGTTCGAGGAGTTCAGCCACTTGGCCAGGACCACCTTCTGCTGGTTGCCGCCCGAGAACTGGCCCAGCGGTTTCGAGATGTCGTTCGGGCTCACGTCGAGGCGGTCGAACCAGTCCTGCGCCACTTTCGCCATTCGCCGCGGCCGCAGGAAGGGCCCGGCCCTGCCCTGCCCGGGATGGACCAGGGCGATGTTGCGGGTGCCGGAATAGCCGCCGATCATGCCTTCGACCTTGCGCTCGGCGGGCACATAGGCCAGCCCCGCCGCCACCGCGCGGCCGATCGACCAGTGCGACACCGGCGTGCCGCCGACCTCGATGGTGCCGGCGTCGCAGGTCTCGGCGCCGAAGATGGCGCGCGCCAGCGCCCCGCGCCCCGAACCGTTGGTGCCGACCAGGGCCACGATCTGGCCGGGATGCACCGCGAAGGAGATGTCGCGGAACCGCCCCGCGCTGGTCAGCCCGCGCACCTCGAGCGCGGGCGTGTTGGTCCGTGCCTGCGCCGCGCGCTTGCGCGAGACCTGCACCGGCGTCTCGTCGACCATGGCATTGAACAGCTCGCCCTTGGTGATGCCTGTCGTGGAGGTATCGCGGGTCAGCGCGCCATGGCGCATCACCACCACCCGGTCGCAGATCCGCAGGATCTCGTCCAGCCGGTGCGACACGAAGATCACCGCCGCGAATTTCTTCAGCTTGAGGATCTCGCGCTCCAGCACCTCGACCTCGGCGCGCTCCAGAACGGCGGTCGGCTCGTCCAGGATGATCAGCGGCGTGCCCGAACTGGTCGAGACCACCGAGATCGCCCGCGCGATCTCGACCATCTGGCGGTCGACGAAGGACAGGTCGCCGACCCGCGCCTTCGGGCTGAGCCTGACGCCGATCTTGTCCAGCACCGCGGCGGCATCGCGATTGATGCGGCCCCAGTCCTGAAGGCCGAAGCGGCTGAGCCCGCGGCGGTCGAGGTTCTGGTGCTCGATGTTCTCGGCCACGGTCAGGTTGGTGAACAGCGATTGCTCCTGGTGGACCACGCCGACACCGGCCTTGAGCGCGTCGTTGGGGCCGCGGAACTGGACCACCTTGCCGTTGATCTCCATCTGGCCTTCGTCGGGACGCTCGATCCCGGCGAGGATCTTCAGCAGGGTGGACTTGCCGGCGCCGTTCTCGCCGGTCAGCCCGATCACCTCGCCGCGGCGCAGTTCCAGCGACACCGATTGCACCGCCTTGATCGGGCCGAAGGAGCGCGAGATATTGGTCAGTTTCAGGACCGGGGGGATGGGATGGGTCATTTTGCCACCTTCAGACGTCCGCGCTGCGGCCATGCGACAGCGATGATTGCAACCAGCAGAAGCGTGCCGAACACGCCGGACTGGTAGTCCGGGTCGACACCGGCCAGCACCAGGCCGTTGTTCAGGATGACCAGCAGGACCACCCCCAGCGCCGAGCGCATGACGCCGCCCTCGCCGCCGCTGAGCGCGGTGCCGCCGATGACCGCCGCCGGGATGACGGTGAAAAGCTGGCCGAAGCCGATGTCGGGCGAACCCGACCCAAGCTGCATCGTGGCCAGGATGCCGGCCAGCGCGCTCAGCACGCCGGCGATGGTGAAGGCGGCGATCTTGAGAAGATCGACCTTCATGCCGCTCGACCGGGCGATGCCCTCGTTGTTGCCGATGGCCATCAGGCCGCGGCCGAGATGGGTGTAATGCGACAGCAGAACGCCACCGGCCAGGACGAAAGCGGCCAGCCAGAAGGAATTGGGCAGGCCCAGCGTCACCTGCGTCGGCCAGCGCGCCAGCCCCTCGCTGGTCAGGCTGGGCAGAAGATCGTTGCCGTAAAGCAGGATGGCAATGCCAAGGCCCACGTACCAGGTGCCCAGCGTCACCACGAAGGAGGGCACCTTGAGCTTGGCGTAGATCAGCCCGGTCACAAGCCCCAGGCCCAGCCCGAGCCCCAGCGCGACGGGCCAGGCCCAGAGGCCGATGTCGCTGTCCAGCCGGCTGTTCGGCGACAACAGGATCCAGGCCATGCCGGCGGCGCCCATGATCCCCTCGGGCGCAAGGTCGATCGAGCCCATCTGGATCACCAGCGTCGTGCCGACGACGATGATCAGCGGCACCGAGACCTGGAACAGCACGTTCTGCAGGTTCTCGATGCTGGCGAACCGCGGGTTGAGGAAGGAAAACACGAGGATCAGGACCGCCAGTGCCGCGATCAATCCGACCGGGCCGAGCCGGAGTCGCGACAGGATAAGGCGCATGTCGGGGGTTTGGCGGTCTGCGGTCGGCGCTGTCATCGTGGGTCCCTTCCGGTACCGCCCGTCTGAATGGTGAACTGCGTGGGTCATGGTGATGCCTGACTGATGCTGGTGCCGGCGAGGGCGGTTGCGGGGTCCGGCCGGGCCCGAGGGTCCGGCCGGAAAGCGGTGCGCTTCACGACTCCGGCAGCACCTCGACGCCGCCACCGACCAGCGGCACCGGCTCGGTGTCCCAGGGGCCGGTGTCGATCAGCCGTGCGACAAAGGCATCGGCGGCGCCGGCCGCGTCGTATTGCAGGTACTGCTGGTAGTTCTCGGGCGTCACACAGCTCAGCTTGAAGAAGCTCTCGCGCTTGTCGGCCGGCAGTTCGCTGGGCGTGATCTGCCCGCTGGCGGCCAGGTAGGCGGTATAGAGCCCGATGGCCGAGGCCATGTAGCCGCGGTGGAAGGTCTCGCCGACGATGGCATTGTCGCCCCGGCCCGAGATGATGTCTTCCAGCGTTTTCGGGTAGAGCCCGTCGGAGGAGAACTTGACCTGCTCGAGCAGACCGGCGTTCTCGAAGGACTGCATCGCGCCGATCTGCATCCCGTCATCGGCGCTCCAGACGCCGTTGATCTCGCTGCCGTACTTGACGATCATGTCCTTGGCGTTGCGCGCGCCCAGCTGCGGATCCCAGTTCGAGGGACGCTCTTCGAGGATCTTGATCTCGGGGAAGTTCTCGGCGATCTCGGCCTTGAACCCGGCCACGCGGGTCTTGCTGGTGGTAGAGTCCTGCACGCCCGGCAGCATGATGACATTGCCCTTGCCGCCAAGCGCCTCGGCCAGCGCGCGGGCGCCGCAACGGCCCGAGTCGACGCCGGTGTGCTTCTGGAAGGCGACGAAGTTGTCGCCCACGTCCTGCGGCTTGTAGGCGTCGGGCTTGTTCCACCAGATCGACACGTAGCCGCCCGATTGCTTGACCGCCTCGACGATGGTCGGCGCGTCCGAGCTTGCCACCGTGTTGACGAACATGATCGGCTTCTTGCCGCTGGCCAGGATCGCCAGGATGCTCGAGACCGAGGTCTGCGACGAGTTGTTGGAATTGACGATCTCGAGGTCGATGTCCAGTGCCTTCGAGATCGCCTCGGCGCCTTCGATGTTCGAGATCATGTAGGGGTTGGTGGTATTGATCACCGAGGCGACGATCACCCAGTCGTCGGGGTTGAACCCCTCGGGGTGGGCGAATTCCGCCTGGGCCTGGCCGGCAGTGAGCCCGGCGATCATGGCGGCCGCGACAGCCGCGGCGCCAAAGCTCCGGCGCGACAGGCCGGTCTTTGACTTGGACAGGGTTTTCATGATTTTCCTCCTCTGGAACTTCTGTGCGATTTTTGGGGGTCAGGTCCGAAGACCGGCAAAGAACGTGCGCAGGTCGTCGACGAACAGGTCGGGCACTTCCAATGGCGCGAAATGGCCGCCGGCGTCGTGAACGCGGTACTGTTGAAGGTTGAAGTACGTCTCGGTCCAGCTCAGCGGCGGCTTGTAGATCTCGCCCGGGAAGATCGAGACGGCGGTGGGCACGCCGACCACCGGAAAGCGGTCGTGGCTGGGCTGCCAGGGATTGCCGCGGCATTCCCAGTAGTAGCGGCAGGAGGTGCCACCGGTGCCGGTCAGGAAATAGACCGCCGCGGTGGTGATCAGGTCTTCCTTCGGCCAGACCTTCTCGAAGGCTTCGGTGCCGACGCCACGCTCGGCCAGGCCCCAGAAATAGCGCTTCTCGGTGATCCAGGCGAGTTGCCCGGCGGGCGAGTCGGCCACCAGCGCGGCCAGGGTCTGCGGCTTGGTCAACTGGATCTCGCCATAGCCGCTTTCACGCTCGACGAAATGCTTGCCGCGCTCGAACCAGCCCTTTTCCTCGGCGCTGTATTCGCTGGCGGCGGGCAGGCCGAGGACCGGGTCATAGGCGACGCCCGCGGGCTGGTCGGGATGGCTGGGCAGGTAATGGCTCATCTGCGCCGGAAAATGCGTGTAGACGCCGATCACGTCGCTTTCGTACTTGTGGCCATGCTGCTGCGCGACCAGCGCGCCCCAATCGCCGCCGGCGGTGGCGTATTTTTCATACCCCAGCACATCCTTCATCAGCGCATTCTCGAGGTCGGCGGTGCGCCAGAAGTTCCAGCCGGTCTCGGTCAGCGGCGAGGAAAAGCCGTAGCCGGGCAGCGAGATCAGCACGACGTCGAAGCTGTCCTCGGCCTTGCCGCCATGCGCCTCGGGGTCGGTCAGCGGGCCGATCACCTTGCGCAGGTCCCAGAAGGTCCAGGGCCAGCCGTGGTGAATGAGCAGCGGCATCGGGTTCGGCCCCTTGCCCTTGACGTGGATGAAGTGCAGCGGCACGCCCATCAGGTCGATCCTGAACTGCGGCAGCGCGTTCATCCGCCGCTCGACGTCGCGCCAGTCGTAGTCGTTGATCCAGTAGTCGACCAGCTCGCGGTGATAGGCGGTGTTGTAGCCGTAGCGCCAGTCGTCATTGGCATAATCGACCGGGAACCGCGTCCGCTTCAGCCGCTCCATCATGTCGTCAAGCTGCGCGTCGGCGACGTGGATCTCGAAAGGTTGCACGCTGTGGTCCAGCATTTGGGTCTCCTCCCCCCCCTGGGGTGTTGCAAGGCAGATCTCTCCTGGCCCGTCGCCGTGACGGGGTCGGCAGCTGCCGGATTTCGGTTGGTTGCGTCAGGTCTTGAGGCTGCGCATCACGTCCTTGATCAGCGGCCAGACACGCGCCGCCGAGGTGTGATCCATGCTCTCCTTGGGTGAGTGCAGGTCAAAGAGGTTGGTCCCGATGCCGATGGTATCGAGCCCGTCGATCCGCTGGGTGAACATCCCCAGCTCGAGACTGCAGACCGAGACCAGCACATCGGGTTTCCGGCCCATCACCCGCTCATAGCTCTGCTTGGCGATCTCGAGCATCTTCGAGTCCGGGTTCCAGGGGAATTCCGGCGCGTCGAGGCCGATCTGCCGGGCGCGCACGCCCTCGCCCGCCATCTCGGCCAGAAGCCTCATCCGGTCGAGCACCGCGTGCTTGCGCGAGGTCACGGCGCTGGTGATGGTATTGGTGATCTCGACGCCGTTTTTCGTGGTGACCATCAGGCCGATATTGTTCGAGGTCTCCCAATTGCCCGCGACGTCGAGGTTCTGGTTGGTAATACCATCGGGCAGAAGCGCGATCACCTGCACCAGCCTTGCGGCGGCCTGCGGCGAGAACACCTGCGCCACCTGTGCATCCGGGCGCGTGACCGCGATCCGCATGTCGGGATCGGCGCGGCGGTATTCCTGCCGGATGTCGCCCGCCAGCGCCTCGACCGCGCGCTGGACGGCATCGGCGTCGTCGGCGCGGACCCAGAGCAGCGCCGCGCCCTCGGCCGGGATCACGTTGTTCTGGACCCCGCCCGAGACCCGGGCGATCTGTACGTCGCCGGCCTGCATCGCGGCGCGCAGCAGCCGGCCCAGCAGGGCGATCGCATTGCCGCGCTCGAAGTGGATGTCGAACTCGCAATGCCCGCCCAGCACGCCGCGAATGTCGATCAGAAGCGCGGTGCGATCCGCCTCTGCCTGTTGCCAGTCGGCATCGATGTCGATGCGGCAGGACACGTCGCCGGAACAGCCGGCCAGCAGTTGCTTTTCCTCGATCCAGTTGAAATCGATCATCCGCTTGCCGGTCAGTTTGGTGAGGTCGACATTGTCGCCGCCGACCTTGCCCATCTCTTCCATCGCGGTCATCACGCATTCCAGCGGCGGATGCGGAATGTCGTCGGAATCGAGCAGCGCCAGCATGTAGGAAATGCCCAGCCCGTTGTCGGCCCCCAGCGTCGTGCCCTGGGCGCGGATTCGGTCGCCATCGACCTTGAGCTTGACGCCCTGGGTGGCGAAATCATGCGTCACGCCTTCGTCGAGCTTGCACACCATGTCGAGATGGCCGTGCAGGATGACCGTCGGGGCAGTCTCGTAGCCCGGCGTGCCGGGTTTCTTGACGATGATATTGTGCAGATCGTCGCGGTGATACTCCAGCCCGCGGGCTTCGGCGAAATCCGCCACGTAATCCGCGGCGTCCTTTTCATGCTGCGAGCAGCGATGCCGTCCGCTGAGCTCTTCGAAGAAGTGCATCACTTCTTGCGGCTCGATCCCCTCCAAAACCCGCATGTCTTCCTCCTACGACATTCTCGCGCACCGGCCCGCAGGGCGTTCCCGGCACGCATATCCTCGCCGACCCACATCCTGCACAACAGGGGTTTCTGCTGGCGGGCCGGCGCCGATCCCTCCCGGTCTTTGCGCCCCTTAAGGATCATTTGTTCACTTGATGATCATTTGTACCATATGTTCCGAATCTGACAAACAGAATCTTTGAGCGGCGCGCGCGTTTTCTCGCGCATCCGGATTTTCGCGGATTTTTCATCATGTTCCGGATCGCCATCCCGCGCGGCAGGCTTGGCTGGCACACGAAATGCGAGGCGAGACCCCTGCTTCAGAACAGGCCGTGCCCCGGGAGATGCCCGGCGATACCGGAGAATCAGTCCCCACCGCGCGGGCCGGTCCACAGCGAAAAACGCACCAGGGGCCACCTGCGGCATTGACGCGGGGCATTTCCTTTTGGTATGACCAAACTCGCAATTGGAGGTGCCCATGCCCAGGATCGAAACCGTGACCGCCGAGCTTTTCACCCTGCCGCTCGCCGAGGTGCTGAGCGACGCCATGCACGGCGATCACACGCATTTCGAGCTGGTGACCGCCCGCATCCGGCTCGACAACGGGGTCACCGGGACGGGGTATACCTATACCGGCGGCAGGGGCGGGCACGCGATCCTGGCGATGATAGAACACGACTTCGCCGACTGGCTCATCGGGCGCGACGCCGACGACATCGCCGCGCTTCATGCCGAGATGGGACGGCACATCCATTACGTCGGGCGCGGCGGCATCGACAGTTTCGCCATCTCGGCCATCGACATCGCCCTCTGGGACGCGCGCTGCATCGCGCGGGATCAGCCGCTGTGGCAGGCGGCGGGCGGCGCCTCGGACCGCTGCCGCGCCTATCGCGGCGGGATCGATCTGAACTACTCGCAGGATAGGCTGCTCGAGAGCGTCCAGGGCTATCTCGACGAGGGTTTCGACGGCGTGAAGATCAAGGTCGGCAAGCCCGACCTGGCCGAAGACCTCGCCCGCGCGCGCGCGGTGCGCGATCTGATCGGGCCGAAGGTGGATCTGATGGTCGATGCCAATTACGCGCTCACCATCGACCAGGCCATCGCGGCGGCGCGCGGCTTCATGGATCTCGACATCCTGTGGTTCGAGGAGCCGATCGAGCCCGACGATTACGCAGGTTATGGCCGCATTGCCGAGGCCACCGGCTGCCCGCTGGCCATGGGCGAGAACCTGCATACCGCGCAGGAGTTCCGCCATGCCTTCGCGCAGTCGAAACTGTCCTTCATCCAGCCCGACGCCTCGAACTGCCGCGGCATCACCGGCTGGCTCGAGGTGGCCGAGATGGCCCGCGTGGCCGGCATTCTGGTGTGCAGCCACGGGATGCAGGAATTGCACGTCAGCCTTGTCGCCGCCCAGCCGCACGCGGGCTCGATCGAGGTTCACAGCTTTCCCATCGACAGCTACACCCATCGCCCGCTGATGATCGAGAACCACCTGGCACTTGCCCCCTCGACCCCGGGCATCGGGGTGGAGTTCGACTGGGACAAGCTGCGCCGCACCAGCGTGACCTGAGCCGGGCGCGCCCGTCAGGCCGTCGCGTTCTGCGACAGGCCCAGCGCGCGGATCTGTTGCGACATCTGCACGAAGGACCCGTCGACATGCTTGCGAATCACGGTATCGGCGCGCGCGGTGTCATTGGTGCGGAAGGCCTCGATCAGCGCGTCATGCTCTTTCTTGATCGTCTCGAACCGCGCCGGTGAGATGCGCAGCCGCGCCGCCTGGACGTTCAGCGAGGTGCGCAGGTTGCGCCAGATCTCGGCGGCGGTCTGGTTGTAATGCCCCCGGCAGAAGACCTCGTGGAACTGGAAATCCAGCTTGCGAAAGGCGCGCTGCTCGCTGTGCGGCAGGGCGTGGATCCGGGCCTGGATATCCTCCAGCTCGGCCAGCAGGGCGGGCTGGGCGTAATCGGCGAACCAGTTGACGAAATAGGGCTCGAGCATCTGCAACACTTCGAAGATGTTCTGGATCGAGCCGGCATCGGTGGCCTTGACGGTGGCGCCGCGGTTGGGGTGGATCTCGACGAAGCCTTCGCCCTGCATCCGGCGCAGCACCTCGCGCACCGGGCTGGTGCTGACGCCGAACCGCTCGGCCAGTTCCGAGACCTTCAGCCGCTGGCCCCCGGCCAGGCGGCCATCGTAGATGTCATCGAGGATCGCGTCATAAAGCGGGATCTCGTCGGTGTCGTCGGCAGTCTTCATGACAGTCTCGGCCTCTCAGGATCGGCGGTCATCCTAGCGCTGCGCGCGGCGCGGGGCCAGCGCGCCGACAGCGCCGGTCTCAAATCTCTCCCGCGTAGTGGCACAGCACATCGGCGCCGCCGACCTTGCGCACCGGCGGGCGGGTCTCGCGGCAAAGCTCGGTGGCATGCGGGCAGCGCGGGCTGAAACGGCAGCCCCTGGCGGGCGCGCCGACATCCACCGGCTCGGCCCGGTCGGCGCCGCGCCGCCGTCTCTGGCGCGGATCGGCCACCGGCACGGCCTGAAGCAGCGCGCGGGTATAGGGGTGCTGCGGCGCGCGAAACAGCGTGTCGGTCGTGGCGACCTCGACGAACTGGCCGCGGTACATCACGGCGACGCGGTCGCAGATGTGTTCGACCACCGCAAGATCATGGGCGATGAAGACGAAGGTCAGGTCGAATTGCTCCTGCAGGTCCTGCAGAAGGTTCAGGGTCTGGGCCTGGATCGAGACATCCAGCGCCGAGACCGCCTCGTCGGCCACCACAAGCTCGGGATGGGTCGACAGCGCCCGCGCGATGCCCAGCCGCTGGCGCTGGCCGCCGGAAAAGGCGTTGGGATAGCGGTGCATGAACTCGGGCCGCAGGCCGACGCTTTCCAGCAGCTGGCCCACCCGTTCGGCCAGCGCCTTGCCGCGCAGGCCCTCGGATTTCTGCAGGGCCTGGCCGACGATGTCGATCACCCGCAGCCGCGGATTGAGCGAGGCCTGCGGGTCCTGGAACACCATACGCACCTTGCGCCAGACCTGGCGCAACTGGTCGATCGGCGCGCTGGCCAGGTCGACCGCGGCGCCGGTGCGGGCCTGGAAGCGGATCGAGCCTGCCGAGGGGTCGAGCACGCGCAGGATGCAGCGGCCCAGCGTGGTCTTGCCGCTGCCCGATTCGCCGACGATGCCGAAGGTCTCGCCGCGCTGCACCTCGAAGGATACCGCGTCGACGGCGACAAAGCCGGCCTTGGGCTTCGACAGAAATCCGCCCTTTGAGCCGCCGAACTGCATGGTCAGGTCCTTGACCTCGAGAATGGCGTCAGACATCGGTCTCGACCTCGCTTTCGTGCAGGAAACAGGCCACTTCGCCCGGCCCGTGCGGCTTGAGCAGCGGCTCGCGGCGGTCGCAGATCCCGGGCATGACGTGATCGCAGCGGGTGCGGAAGGTGCAGCCCGAGGGCCGCGCCAGCGGATGGGGCACCATGCCGCGAATGGCCGGCAGACGCCCCCGCGTCGTCACCCCTATCCGCGGCACGGAATCGAGCAGCGCGCGGGTATAGGGATGCTGCGGCGTCTCGAACAGCCCGTAGACATCGGACTTTTCGACGATCTGCCCCATGTACATCACCGCCACGTCATCGGCCACTTCCGCCACCACGCCCAGATCATGGGTGATCAGCATCACGGCCATGCGGAACTCTTCCTTCAGCTCGGCGATCAGGTCGAGGATCTGCGCCTGGGTGGTGACATCCAGCGCCGTGGTCGGCTCATCCGCGATCAGCAGGCGGGGCTGGCACGACAGCGCCATGGCGATCATCGCGCGCTGGCGCATCCCGCCGGACAGCTCGAAGGGATAGGCCTCGAACCGCTCGGCCGGGCGCGGGATGCCGACGCGCGCCAGCATGTCGATGGCCTCCTCGCGCGCCTCGGCCTTGGAGACATCGCGGTGCAGCAGGATGGTTTCGGTGATCTGCTTGCCGATCTTCTGGATCGGCCCGAGCGAGGACATCGGCTCCTGAAAGATCATCGCGATGTCGCTGCCGCGGATCGCCCGCAACGCCTTCGATCCCGCCCGCGCGCGGGCAAGGTCGATGCTGCGCCCGTCGGCGGCGTGATAGAGGATCGAGCCGCCGGTGATCCGCCCCGGCGCATCGACGATCCGCAGGATCGACCGCGCCAGGATCGACTTGCCGCAGCCCGACTCTCCCAGAAGACAGAGGGTGCGGTCGGGCAGGATGTCGAGATCCACCCCCTCGACCGCCTTGACCAGCCCGTCATCGGTGAAGAAATGGGTCTTCAGCCCCTTTATCTCGACCAGCGGTCTTTCGGGCCGGTCACTGTGCATAAGGATCTGCGGCATCGCGAAGGCCGTCCCCCAGGAAGTTGAGCGCCAGCACGGTGATCACGATGGCCGCGCCGGGCGCGACCAGAAGCCAGGGCGCCTCGATGATGGTGCGGATGTTCTGGGCCTCCTTCAGCAGCGTGCCCCAGGACACGATGGGCGGTTGCAACCCGATGCCGAGGAATGACAGCGAGGTTTCCGCCAGGATCATCAGCGGCACCGCAAGGGTGAGCGAGGCGATGATATGGCTGGCGAAGCTGGGCACCAGGTGCTTGCGGATGATCTCCCAGTCCGAGAGCCCGTCAAGCCGGGCGGCGACGACGAAATCCTCGCGCCGCAGCGACAGGAACTTGCCGCGCACCTCGCGCGCCAGCGTCGTCCAGCCGATCATCGACACGATCAGCGTGACCACGAAATAGGTCCGCAGCGGCGGCCAGTCGAGCGGGATGGCCGCCGCCAGCCCCATCCACAGCGGAATGGTCGGGATCGAGCGCAGGAATTCGATCAGCCGCTGGATCAGGTTGTCGATCCAGCCGCCGTAATAGCCCGAGATGCCGCCAAGGCTGACGCCGACCAGCAGCGAGACCGCCACGCCGACCAGGCCGATGGACATGGAGATCCGCGTGCCCATGATGATCCGGCTCAGGATGTCGCGGCCCAGCCGGTCGGCGCCGAAGAAATAGACCGTCTGTTTCGGGTCCCTGGGGCCGAAGAAATGCCGGTTGGTCGGGATCAGCCAGAGCAGCCTGTACTCGAAGCCCTCGACGAAAAAGCCCAGCGGAATGACCTTTTCGGGGTCTTCGACGAAATGGCGGCGCATGGCCACGCGGTCGACCTCCATCTTCAGCCCGCGGGCGTGAAGCTGGAAGGTGCGCGTGCCGTCCTCGGCCTCGGTAAAGATGTGGATGCCCTGCGGCGGGGCAAAGGGCGCGCGGGTATTGGTCGCAAGGTGGCTGGCGGGCGAGAGGAACTCGCCGAAGAGCGCCACCAGGTAGATGAAGCCCACCACGTAGAGGCTGACATGGGCCACCCGATGCCGGCGGAACTGCCGCCACATCAGCGCCCAGGGGCCCAGCAGGGCGGGGGTGTTCGGGGCCTCGGCCAGATGGGCCTCGGCGGCGGGGTCGATGGCTGTCATTGATACCGTATCCTCGGGTCGACCCAGGCGAGAAGCACATCGGAAAGCAGCGTGCCGATCACCGTCAACATGCTGACGATCAGGATCAGCGATCCGGCCAGGTACATGTCCTGCACCAGCAGCGCGCGCAGCAGCAGCGGGCCGGTGGTGGGCAGGTTCATCACCACGGCGACGATGATCTCGCCCGAGACCAGCGTCGGCAGGATCCATCCGATGGTCGAGATGAAGGGGTTGAGCGCGACCCGCACCGGGTAGCGCAGCAGAAGCTGGAATTCGGACATGCCCTTGGCGCGGGCGGTGACGACATAGGGCCGGTAAAGCTCATCCAGCAGGTTGGCGCGCATGATGCGGATCAGTGCGGCGGCGCCCGAGGTGCCGACGACGAAGACCGGCATCCAGATGTGCTGCAACAGGTTGGCGAACTTGGCCCAGGTCCAGGGCGTGTCGATATACTCGGGGCTGACCAGCCCGCCGACCGACTGGCCGAAGTACTTGAAGGCCACGTACATCATCACCAGCGCCAGCAGGAAGTTCGGCACCGCGAGGCCGACGAAGCCGAAGAAGGTGGCGACGTAATCGCCCACCGAATACTTGCGCACCGCGGAGTAGATGCCGATCGGCAGCGCCACGGCCCAGATGAAGGCCAGCGTCAGCAACGAGATCGCGAAGGTCCAGCCCAGCCGGTCCCAGATCACATCCGTCACCGGCAGGTTCTTTTCGAAGGAAATGCCGAAATCGCCACGCAGCAGGATGCCGGTCATCCATTTCCAGTATTGCAGGTACATCGGCTCGCCCAGCCCGTACTGGGCGCGCAGCTGCTCGACCACGGCGGTATTGTCGACCCCGGCCTCGCCCATCTCGGCGGCCAGGCTGTCGAGATAGTCGCCCGGCGGCAGCTGGATGATGATGAAGGTCACGATGGAGACCAGAAAGACCGTCGGGATCATGTAGACGACCCGTCGGAGGATGAAGCCACCCATGTTCCGCTCCTTGTGTTGGCGTTCGGTTGGGGCGCCCGGCCGGGAGGAGTGCCGGACGCCCCTGAGGTGTACCTCGGATCAGGGCAGGTTGGTGCCGCCCTCGAAGTACATCTGGGCCGTGTAGGGCGCCGGGAACCAGAGCTGACCGGCGATGGGCAGCGGATCGGGCACGTTGCGCACGTTGTTGCGCGCGATGCCGAAGACCGGGTCGTTCTGGACCATGCCGATGGTGAAGAACTCGTCGGCGGCCATGTCGAGCACCTTGAGCATCAACTCCTTCTGCTCTTGCGGCGTGGCGGCGGCGCGCACCTGCTTGTAGGTCTCGAAGATGTCCTTGACGCCCTGCGGCGGCTCTTCGCCGGTCGCGGGATCGACCCCCCATTGCGCCCATTCGCGCGCCCAGGAGACCGAGTTGGAAATCGTCGGCACGTAGCAGATCGGCGAGGTATAGGCATCCGCCTGCCCGCCCGAACAGTTCCACAGGTAGGCGTCGAAGTCGTTCGAGGTGTGCAACTCGATCAGCCGCGACCGGTCGGTGGTGCGGATCTGGAAATCGAGGCCGACATCGCGGGCATAGCCCTGGATCAGCTCCATCGCGTCGGGATATTGCAGGCCGAAGACATCCGCGACGAGGAAGATCAGCGAGAAACGCTCGCCATCCGGGCCAATGCGGAACCCGTCATCGTCTTTCTCGGGCAGCACCTTGTCGAGGTATTCGTTGGCAAGGTCCACGTCATACTCGGTGTACTGCTTGGCGTAGTCCTCCTTGTAAAGCTCGGTGCCCTCGCGCGGCGCGGTCTGCGCCGGCTCGCCCGCGCCGAAATAGAGCAGGTCGATCACCTCCTGGCGGTTCATCGCGTGGCTGACGCCGATGCGGAAATCCTTGGTGTTGATCACCTCGCGTTTCACCGGATCGGTGTGGTTGAGGTTCATCATCAGGATCATGATATTGGCCGGAAGGTCGCCGACATCGAAGAACCGGTACTTGCCGCGCTCCATGTTGTCGGTCAGCGAGGCCTTGTTCGACGGCCGGCCCAGGTGGCGCAACATGTAGTCGATCTCGCCGTTGAAGGCCTTGAGCAGGATGGTTTCCACATCCTCGACCTGGTCATAGGTGATGCGGTCCATGTAGGGCAGTTGCTGCCCCTCGCTGTCGACCTTGTAGTAATAGGGGTTGCGTTCGGCCACCACGCGGTCGGTGGCGCCATAGGCATTGGTCAGGTGCCAGGCATGCAGGGTCGGGCGATCCGGGTTCTGCCAGAACAGCGGCGTGTCCATCGGCCCGGCCTTGAGGTTGAACAGCTGCACCCAGTCGCCGGCCGCCGGTTCGGCATCGACCAGCGCCTGCACGTTGTCGTTGTACTTGGGCATGAACTGCGACAGGTAATGCTTGGGATAGGCGGCGGCGTGATAGCCGAAGCCATAGGCCAGCGCCTGCAGGAACAGCCCGTTGGGCGCGCCGAAGTCGAACTCGACCGTCACGTCGTCGATCTTGGTGATCTTCACCGGGCCCGCGGGGCCGATGAAGGTGGCGTCCTTGTTGGGGGTCAGTTGCGGGTCGAGGAAGATGTCCTCGTACCAGAACAGGATGTCATCGGCGCTGAACGGCGCGCCGTCCGACCATTTCATGCCCGAACGCAGGTGGAAGGTGAACCTGGAGGCGTCGTCCGACACGTCCCAGGACTTGGCGATATTGGGGCGCACTTCCGACCAGTCCGGGGACCAGCGCACCATGTTGTCGCTGCCGATGGTGCGCACCATGTTGTGCTGGTCGCCGCCGCCCAGGATGGCGCGGCGCAGGGTGCCGCCGTATTCGCCGGGCCCTTCGATCACGTCCATCACCAGCGGATCGCTGGGCAGACGCTCCTCCACCGGGGGCAGTTCGCCCGCGGCCACCTTGGCGGCCAGTTCCGGCGCTTCCTCGAAGGCCAGCGCCTGGCTCGCCGCGGCAATCGCCAGCGCGCTGACCAGCGAGGTCCATTTCCACCTGTCGTGCATCGTCGTCTCCTCCTGCGTTGAAATCGGTCACCAGTTGGTGACTGCGCCGTCCGGCCGCCTCAGATGCGGCGGTTCGACATGGGTCGGGCGCGAGGCCCGGATCCGGTCTTCATCGACCTCGACCCCCAGCCCGGGACCGTCGGGCACCTTGTAGGTGATGCCGTCGAGCGGGATCTGGACGGGGAACAGCTCGGGGTCGTGAAAGCCCAGGGTTTCGGTCGGGCCCTGCCGGGTCTCGGCCCAGCTGAAATTCGGCACCGCGGCGGCCATGTGCACCGTCGCGGCGGTGCAGACCGGGCCCAGCGGGTTGTGCGGCATCAGGTCGATGTAATGCCGCTCGCACCAGCCGGCGACCTTCATCGCCTCGGTGAAGCCGCCGATATTGCAGATGTCCAGCCGCATGTACTGCGTCAGCCCCTCTTCGATATAGGGGGCCGCGTCCCATTTCGACGCGAATTCCTCGCCCACGGCAAAGGGGATCGTGGTCATGGCGCGCAGCGTGCGATAGGCCTGCGGCGTCTGGCAGCGGATCGGTTCCTCCAGGAAATCCAGCGTGCCCGGCGGCAGCCGGTTGCAGAAATCCGCGGTCTCGGCAATCGACAGCCGGTGATGCAGATCGATCCCGAGGCAGAGCTCGGGGCCGAAAGCCTCGCGCAGCGCGATCAGCTCTTTCACCGCCTGGTTGAGGTTGCGGCGCGGGTCGAAGACGCCGTCGCCGGCGAAATCGCCGGTATAGATGCGCAGGCAATCCCAGCCCGCGTCGACCAGCACCCCGGCCTTGGCCAGCAGATCGTCCAGATCGGTCGACTGGCAGCTTGGAAAGGTCGGCACCTCGTCGCGCTGCTTGCCGCCCAGAAGCTGGTAGACCGGCACGCCCAGCCGCTTGCCCAGCAGGTCGTAGAGCGCGATGTCGATCGCCGACATGGCGGCGGTCAGCACGCGCCCGCCCTCGAAATACTGGCTGCGATAGGTTTCCTGCCAGATGCGCCCGATCTGGCGCGAATCCTGGCCGACAAGGAAGGCCGCGAAATGTTCGATGGCGGCCGCCACCGCGCCTTCGCGGCACGACAGGCCGGATTCGCCCCAGCCATGAAGCCCGTCCTCGGTCGTCACCTTGACCAGAAGCTGGTTGCGGATGCCCACACGGGCGTGGAGCGGTTCGATGGAAGCAATCCTGGGCATCGTCGTCCTTCACAGGTCAGGGCCAGCGCATGGCTGTGCGGCGGGTGCCGGGGCGAAAGGCGTCGCCGCCGGGCCGGAAACAGAAGGGCAAGGAGGGGTCGCGCCGGACTGTCGTGTGCCGGTGAAACGCGCTGACCCTCGCCCTCTGGGATTCGGTGTTACCCTGTAATTGTTAGAGGATGTTTTCCAGATAGTCGACGATTTTTACAAGATGGTGCTTTAATTCCCGCAAGCCCCTTGGATTTCAGGGCAAAACCCGCCCCGGCCCGCGGAGCGCCACCGCCCGGACGACCGAACGCCGGTCCCAAGACTCAAAAAGGCCCGGCGACTAGGCCGGGCCTTCGAGCAGGCGGAGCGGACACCCGGCGCAGGTCTTGCGCCGGGCATTCGCCGGGGATCAATCGACGATCGAGACCGTCTCGCCATCCCATTGCACGAGGAAAACCTCGGTGCGGGCATTGCGCTCGGCATCTTCGCCGCCGACCACCAGCATTCCGTCATCGACCGCGAAAGACCCGCCATAGGCCAGCCCTACGGGCAATTGGCCGACCAGCGACCAGGACCCGTCCTGCAGGGCAAAGACGTCCGAGGCCCAGTTCTTCGCCAGCCCGTTGTGGGCATACCAGTTGCCGGCATCCGCCGCGGCCCGTGCGCCCAGGAAGTTGGCGCCGCCGGCCACCAGCACGCCCTTGTCGGTCAGCGCGCGATAGGCACCGGCCAGGCCCTCCTGAACCGCGCCGCCTTCGGGCGCGGGAACGGGGGGCAGATCGGTCCAGGTGGCGCTGTCGCCCTCGATGGAGACCGAGCGGACGGTATCGGTGCGCAGGCCCGGCTTGATCTCGCCATTGACGATCAGGAAGGTGCCGGGCGCGGTTTCCACCACGGCCGAGCCGGTATTGGGCAGCGCGGGGTCTTCGCCCAGGTCGCCCCAGGCATTGGCGGCGGCATCATAGACCAGCACGAGGTCGTTCCACTCGTAGCCCTCGGGCTCCATGCCCATGTAGGCATCGACCACGGCGTTCCAGCCCTCGGGATCGCTCTCCTTGTCGATCGCGGTGACATCGGCGAGGTACTTGTCGAACAATTCCTTGTTGTAGCCGCCGAAGATGGCGATGCGGCCATCGCCCAGCGTCACCGCGCTGGCGCCCAGCAGACCGGCGGGGGTGCGGGTGTCGAGCGTTTCCCAGGCGTCGGCCTGCGCGTCATAGCGGCTGACCGTCTCGAAGATGATCGGCGAGGCCGCGTCTTCGCTTGCCTTGCCCGATCCGCTGAACACGTAGAGCGCGCCATCGACCACCGCCGTCGCCGGCTGCGAGGGTGCGGGGCCGTTGAAGGCGGCCCGCTCGGTCCAGCCGGCGGCAATGTCGGTCAGGTCCAGCGCGAAGACCTGGGTGCCGGCGCTGCCGAGGCCGACGGTCAGGGTATCGCCGATCCGCTCGGCAATGCCGTTCTTGACCCCGACCGGCAGGTCCGGCCAGGTCTCGGCCATCGCGGTTCCGGCGCCGGCCAGAAGGGCCATTGCCGCAACACCGCCAAGGGCGCGGTTGAAATTGGTCATGTTCTCTCCTCCGGAAGAATGGTGGCGCCTTGGCCCGGCGCCGGGGGCGGGACCGGCCTAGACGAGCCAGTCCCTGACTTCCGGGCGCTCGAGCACCGCGCGCATATGCGCCTCGGCCTTCTCGGGCGCCATCTGCAGCGCCATCGGCGCGCGGGTGGGGCCGGCTTCCACGCCAAGGATGCGCAGCGCCACCTTCAGGCCGGGCAGCACGCCGGTGGCCAGAAGCGCCTCGACGAAGATCTGCGAGACATCCTGCAACTCCTGCGCGCGGGGCAGGTCGCTGGCCCGGATCGCGGCGTCGAGCGCGACATAGAGCTTGCCCAGCACGTTGTAGGTCGAGCCGATGCCGCCATCGGCACCCAGCACGCCGCCCGAGAGGTAAACCTCGTCATAGCCGAAGAAATAGCTGCTGTCGGGGCAGCGGCGGCGCAGCATCGACAGCTTGAACAGGTCGACCGACGAGAACTTGATGCCCGAGACATTGGGCAGCCCGAGGATACGCTCCAGCGTCTCCAGCGCGATCGGCCGGCCGGTGCGCACCGGCACCTCGTAGACGATCATCGGCAGGTCGGTGGCGGCGGACAATTCGCGGTAGTAGCCCTCGATCTCGGCGTCGCTGAACGGGTAGGAATGCGGCGGCAGGGCCGACAGCGCATCGAAGCCCAGCTCCGCCGCCCGGGTCGCCAGCCGGATCGAATCGCGCAGGTTGGGCATCCCGACATGGGCGATCAGGGTGGCGTCGCTGTCCCTGGCGCAATCGGCGACGATGGCCTGCTGGGCCAGAAGTTCCTCGAGGTTGAGCAACCCGGCCTCGCCGCTGCTGCCGCCGACATAAAGCCCCGCCAGCCCCTGCTTGAGGACATAGCCGGTCAGGTCTTTCTGCCGCTCTTCGTCGAACCCGGCATCGTCGTTCAGGGCCGTCATCAATGCGGCGTACATGCCGCCCATTTTCTTGGTCATAGCTCTCTCACTCTGGTTGTGTCATGCTGGAGTCGCGCACCGACGAGCGGTTTAGCCTTACAGAAGCATGGGTAAATCTCACGTACTCCAATACACCCATCGCATTTAGTTTGACAAGAAGTATTTCTAGTGATACCAAAACCACGAGAGGAGAGACCAGATGCCCGCGACCAGCACGCCCGACACGACTCCGCGCAATACGCCCGACGTCATTGCCGATGCGCTGATTGCCGACATCCGGCAGGATCGGTACCCTCCCGGATCGCCCCTGCCGACCGAACGCGAGCTTTGCGAACGGTTCTCTGCCTCTCGCCCCACGGTGCGCGAGTCGATCGCCCAGTTGCAGATTCGCGGCTACGTCACCGGCGGCGCGGGCAAGCGGCCGCGCGCGGCGCTGCCGTCGATCACCGGCGTGCTGAAGGGGGCGGGCGACCACATCCGCGAGATCTTCGGCGATGCCCAGAGCGGCGCCCACCTGGAACAGATGCGCCAGTTCATCGAGACCGGCGCCGCCCGCGAGGCGGCCAAGCGCGCCGACAACGCCCAGTTGACCAAGCTCATGACCGCGCTCGAGGCAAACGGCCGCGCCATCGGCACCGAGTGTTTCGCCACCACCGACATCGCCTTTCACCGCGCCCTCGTCGCGGTGGTCGGCAACCCGATCATCCTGGCGCTGCACGACATGTTCGTCAAAACCATGATCGCCCATCGCCCGCCGACCGACGACCCCAAGCGCTATGACCGGATCGCCTATGACGAACATGTCGAGATCTACCAGGCGGTTCTGAACGGCGACGTATTGGCGGCCACCGACGTGATGGACCGCCACCTGACCCGGTCCTATCGCGCCCGCCTTCAGGTGCCCCGGCTCTCGCCCGGCCCTGACGGCCCCCCGCAGACCTGACACGACACCCGGCGGCCATGTTCGCCATTCATCGAAAACCAAGGAGGATACGATGACATTGAAGACCAGCCTGCTCGCCTGCGCGGCGACACTTGCCCTGGCCGCCCCGGCGTTCGCCGAGCGCGAACTGACCCTGGGGATGCAGGACAACGAAGCCTCGAACGTCTACAAGGGCGCCCAGGAATTCGCCTCCAGGCTCGAAGACCTGTCGGGTGGCGAGCTGACTGTGAACCTCTTCCCGTCCTCCACCCTCGGCGATTTCAAGTCGATGGTCGCACAGCTTCAGGCGGGCGAGCTGGACATGGTGATCACCGGCTACCCGGACATGAGCTACATCATCCCCGAGCTGAACCTGGTCGGCGCGCCCTACGTGGCCGACGACTTCGATCACCTCAAGAAGATCATCGCCGGTGACTGGGGCCAGGAAATGTCCGCCAAGTTCGAGGAGAAGGGCGTTCACCTGCTTGACGTGTGGTACTATGGCACCCGCCAGACCACCGCCAACCGCGCCGTCGAATCGATCGAGGACATGGCCGGCCTGCGTCTGCGCACCCCCAACGTGCCCTTCCTGATCGCCTATGCCGAGAACGTCGGCGCGACCCCCGCCCCGGTGGCCTTTGCCGAGGTCTACCTGGCGCTGCAGACCAACCAGGTCGACGCCCAGGAAAACCCGCTGCCCACCATCGAGGCGATGAAGTTCTACGAGGTGCAGAGCCACGTCGCGATGACCAACCATTTCGTCGCCTCCGCCGCGGTGCAGATCTCGGACGATCTCTGGGACGGGCTGAGCGATGACGAGAAAGGCTGGATCAACGAGGCGGTCGCCGCCGGCGGCGAGATGAACAACAGCCTGACCAAGCAGGCCGAGGAAGACCTGATCGCCACCTTCGAGGAGCGTGGCCTGACGATCACCCGCCCCGACCTGGCCCCCTTCCGCGCCGCGATGCAGCCCTATTACGACACGCTCGAAGAGCAGTTCGGCGAAGGCGCCATCGCCCGCGTGCGCGGCGAATAACCCAACCTCCCTGCGGGCGCAGCGGCGCCCGCAGATCTCATTTCGCAACGAGGAGCTGCGCTGATGAAACCGCCACGCAAATACAGCATCGAGGGCATCGTCGCCTCGGTCCTGTTCATCGCGCTGATCGGGGTCGTATTGATCCAGATCTTCGGCCGTACCCCGGTCTTTCGCGGCCCGGTCTGGACCGAGGAAGCCGCCCGCTGGCTCTGGGTCTGGATGGCCTTCATCGCCATCGCCGAGGTCGAGCGCCAGGACGGCCAGTTGAAGATGGCCTTTCTGGCCGAGATGCTGCCCGAGAAGGCCCGGCTTGTCCTCTACACGCTGATCGACCTCGTGTTCCTGGGGCTGGTCGGTCACCTGATCTGGATCAGCTACAAGACCGTCGTGCGGACCTCGAGCAACATCAGCGTCACGCTGCCGACCACGGATGCGGTGCTTTATGCCTCGGCACTCGTGGGTTTTGTCCTGATCATCCACCGCATCCTGCGCCGCCTGCTGGGCCGCCGCGATGTCTCTGTCAAACGGGAACCCACGCTATGACACTTGCCGTCGTCGGTATCATGTGGCTCATCTTCGTGCTGGTCGGCGTGCCGATCGGGATCGCGATGATCTTCGTCTCCATGGGCTATTTCTACTATACCGGAATGGGCATCAGCTTTGCCTCGCAGCGGATGGTGGACGGGCTCAACAGCTTTCCGCTGCTGGCCGTGCCGCTCTTCATCCTTGCCGCGGGCGTGCTGAACTCGGCCGGGATCACCAAGCACCTGTTCGGCTTTGCCCGGTCGCTTGTCGGCCATATCACCGGCGGGCTGGGGCATGTCAACGTGCTGGCCTCGCTGTTCTTTTCCGGCATGTCCGGCTCGGCGCTGGCGGATGCCGGGGGCCTGGGCAAGATGGAAATCGAGGCGATGCGCGACGCCGGCTACGATGACGAATTCGCCGGAGCGGTCACCGCCGCCTCGTCGATGATCGGCCCGCTGGTGCCGCCCTCGATCACCATGGTGCTTTACGGGGTGATCGCCAACGTCTCGATCGGCAAGCTGTTCCTCGGCGGGATCGTGCCCGGCGTGCTTTGCGCCGTGGCGCTGATGACCATGGTCTGGTTCATCGCCCGCAAGCGCGACTACCCGCGCGACGTGCGCTCGACGCCCGCGGAAATCGGCACGCTCTTCATCAAGTCCCTGCCCGCGCTGATGACCCCGGTGGTCATCGTCGGCGGCATCTTCTCGGGCCTGTTCTCGCCCACCGAGGCGGCGGCGATCACCGTGCTCTATGCCATCCTGATCGACCTGATCTTCTACCGCGAACTGACCCTGCGCAAGCTGTGGGACTCGATCTACGAGACCACCGTCACCTCGGCCTCGATCGCCACCATCGTCGCCGGTGTCGGCCTGCTCAGCTTCATCATGGCGCGCGAACAGGCGCCGCAGCAGATCGCCACCTTCTTCCTGTCGATCGCCGACAGCCCGATCACCTTCCTGATCGCGGTCAACCTGATGATCTTCGTGCTGGGCATGTTCATCGAGGCGCTGGTGATCCTGCTGGTGGTGGTGCCGATCCTGGTGCCGGTCGCCATGGGCTTCGGCATCGACCCGGTGCATTTCGGCATCATCACCGTGCTCAACCTGATGATCTCGATCCTGACGCCGCCGATGGGCATGGCTCTCTTCGTCGTCGCCCAGGTCGGGAACATCCCCTACCAGAACCTTGCCAAGGCGATCCTGCCTTGGCTGATCCCGCCCTTCGTCGTGCTGATCCTGATCTGCGCCTTCCCGATACTGGTCACCGGCCTTCCGAGCCTGATGGATTGATGCAATGGATGTTCTGAAGCACTTGCGCGGCGGGCTGGTGGTGTCCTGCCAGCCCGTCGATGACGGCCCGATGGACCACCCAGGGATCGTCGCCGCCATGGCGCAGGCCGCCGTCGCCGGGGGCGCGGACGGGTTGCGGATCGAAGGGGTCGAGAACCTGGCCGCGGTGCGGCCCGTGGTCTCGGTGCCGATCATCGCCATCCTCAAGCGCGACCTCGACGACAGCCCGGTGCGCATCACGCCCTACCTTGCGGATGTGCAGGCCCTGGCCGAGGCGGGCGCCGATATCATCGCCTACGACGCGACCGACCGGCCCCGCCCCGAGACCTCGGCGGCGCTGGTCCAGGCGATCCGCGCCGCCGGCGCGCTGGCGATGGCCGATTGCGCCACCCTGGCCGATGGCGAACGCGCGCTGCGCGAAGGCGCGCATGTGCTCGGCACCACGCTCTCGGGCTATACCGAAGAGACCGCGGGCCGGGCCGAGGGCGTCGATACCGACCTGATCGGCGCCTTCCGCGGGCTCGACGCCTTCGTGATGGCCGAAGGCCGGGTGAACACCCCGGCACTTGCCGCCCGGGCGCTGCAGGCGGGGGCGGATGCCGTGACCGTCGGCACCGCGCTGACGCGGCTCGAGATCATGACGCAATGGTTCGCCGAAACGCTGGAACAGGCGCGCGGGACGCGGCCATGACCGGACTGACACGCAGCGCCCTGACGGGCTTTGCCGCCGATCTCGGCGGCACCAAGACCGCCGTGGCCCGCCTCGACAAGGGCGAGGTGGTCGACCGCCTCGTCGCCCCCACCGATGGCGCCGCCGATCCCGCGGCCCAGGTCGCCGTGATCCGCGACCTGCTGGGGCAGTTGGGCCATGTCGCCGGCGCGCCGCTCGGCGTGGCGGTGGCCGGACGTGTCGACGCCCAAGGCCGGTGGCACGCGGTCAACCACGGCACCCTCTCGGCGATCCGCGACTTCGCCCTGAACGAGGCGTTGGTCCGCGCCCTGGGGGCGGCCACCTGTCTCAACGATGCCGCGGCGGCGGCCCTTGCCGAGGGACTTTTCGGCGCGGGCGCCAAGAGCGACAGTTTCGCCTTCGTCACCGTCTCGACCGGGGTCGGCGGCGGGCTGGTGCTGCACGACCGGCTGTTGTCCAGCGCCAACGGTCTGGCGGGCCACGTGGGTTTTGTCACCAGCCGCTTTGCCAGCGGCCCCTGCGGCAGCGGCCGGTTTGCCACCGTCGAGAGCATCGCCGGCGGGCGCGGGATTGCCGCGGCGGGCGCCGCTTCGGGCCGCCAGGGCGTCGACGCGCGCGCCGTCTTCGAGGCGGCGGGCGAGGGCCAGGACTGGGCCGAGCAGATCGTCGCCACCTCGGCCCAGGCCATCGCCGCGCTGATCGGCGATCTCACCGCGATCCTCGGGCTCGATACCGTGGCGCTCGGCGGCAGCATCGGCCTTGCGCCGGGCTATATCGACCGGGTCAGCGAAGCCCTGGCCGGGGAACCCGCGCTGTTCCGGCCCGCGGTCGTTCATGCAAGCCTGGGACATGACGCGCCGCTGATCGGTGCGCTTGCAAGCCATCTTGAAAGGGAAAGCACATGAAGGTTCTGATCCTGCCCGACGCGCAGGCCGCCATTGCCCGTGCGGCGGATATCATCACCCGCGCCGTCGCCGCCAAGCCCGATGCGGTTCTGGGCCTGGCCACCGGCGGCACCATGGTGCCGCTCTACGACGAGCTTGCCCGCCGGCACCGCGACGAAAGCGTGTCCTTCGCGCAGACCACCAGCTTCAACCTCGATGAATACATCGGCCTCGCGCCCGATCACCCCTGCTCGTACCACCACTACATGCAGGAGGCCTTTTTCGATCACGTCGACATCGATCCCGCCCGCACCCATCTGCCCAAGGGCGATGCGCCCGATCCACAGGCCGCCTCCGAGGCCTATGAGGCGCTGATCGCGCAGGCCGGCGGCATCGACCTGCAGCTTCTGGGCATCGGCCAGAACGGCCACATCGGGTTCAACGAACCCACCGCCAGCCTTGGCTCGCGCACCCGGATCAAGACCCTGACCAGAAGCACGCGCGAGGCCAACCAGCGCTATTTCGCCTCCTTCGACGAGACGCCGCAATATGCCATCACCACCGGCGTGGCGACGATCCTGGAATCGCGCAAATGCCTGCTGATCGCCACCGGAGCCTCCAAGGCCGAGGCCGTGGCGCAGATGGTCGAAGGCCCCCTGGCGGCGGTCTGCCCGGCCTCGGCGCTGCAATTGCACAAGCGCGCGACGATCATCCTCGACACCGAGGCGGCGGGCAATCTGGCCCTGCGCGACTACTATGAAACCGTGCATCCGCGGGGGCGTGACAGTGCCTTCGACTGAGCAGAATGCCCCCGCCGCGATCCTCGCGCGCGCCCTTTATGACGGCATCGGCGACAGTGCCCTGCCCGACCGCATCATCCGCTTCGAGGCGGGCACCATCACCGAGGTCCGCCCCGCCACCGCGCAGGATGCCCGCGGTGCGGCGCTGCCCGAATTCGACGTGGTGACACCGGGCTTTGTCGATCTGCAGATCAACGGCGCCGCCGACACCCAGTTCAATTTCGATCCCACCCCCGAGGCGGTGGCGCGCATTGCCGCGGGCGCCCGCCAGGGCGGCACGGCGGCGATCCTGCCCACCTTCATCACCGCCCATGGCACCGATTACCTGCGTGCGCTGGAAGCGGTTCGGGCGGCGCAGGAGCGGGGCATTCCCGGCATCCTCGGGGCGCACCTCGAAGGGCCGTTCCTCTCGCCCGAGCGTCCGGGCATCCACGATCCTTCCGCGATCCGCCCGATGGACGCACAGGATCTCGACCGGCTGACCGCGGCCCAGGTCGGCAGGCTGCTGCTGACCGTCTCGCCCGAAACCCTGCCCGAGGGCGCGCTGGCGCGGCTGACCGCGGCCGGGGTGCGGGTCTTTGCCGGGCATACGGCGGCCAGCGCCGACCAGATCGCCCGGGCCGAGGCCGAGGGCCTTGTCGGGGTCACCCATCTGTTCAACGCCATGTCCCAGATGACCGGGCGCGAACCCGGCGTGGTGGGCGCCACGCTGGCCTCGCGCGGGCTGCATGCCGGGATCATCGCCGACGGGCACCACGTCGACTGGCGCAATATCGCGATTGCGGCGCGGCTGATGCCCGACCGGCTCTGCCTGGTGACCGACGCCATGCTGACCCTCGCGGGCACGACGACGACCTTCGAGCTGCACGGCGAGCGGATCACCCGGAGCGGCGATCGCCTGACCAATGCCACGGGCCGTCTTGCCGGCGCCCATGTCAGCATGATCGACTGCATCCGCAACATGCTCGACCACGCCGGCCTTGGCCCGGCGGCGGTGCTGAAGATGGCGGCGGCCAATCCGGCGCGCGCGCTGGGCCTCGGGGATCGGATCGGCAGCGTGCAAAGCGGCCACCGCGCCACCTTGACCTGCCTGTCGCAGGCCTTCGAGGTCACCGGCGTGATGATCGACGGAGACATGCAGGACGGGACCGCCGCCTAGTCATGGCCGAAATCGTCCTCTTCGATTGCGAATACCTGACCCAGGCCGGGGCGATGGACCGCCTGTGGTCGGGCCGCGACGATCCCGACCCGATGGTGGTCCAGATCGGCGCGGTCCGGCTCGACCTGGCCGCCGCCGCGCGGGTGATCGACGAGACGCGCATCCATATCACCCCCGAAGACCGCCACGGCGCGCCCTGCGCGCTCTCGCCCTATTTCACCGAGCTTACCGGGATCTCGCAGGAGGCGCTTGCACGCGACGCCCGCCCGCTTGGCCCGGCGCTGGCGGCTTTCGATGCCTTCTCGCGCGGGGCGCACCTGTGGTCCTGGGGCAAGGACGAGCTTTTCGCGCTCGGGATCAGCTGTTTCCTGCGCGGCATCGCGCCGCCGATTCCGGCGGTGCGTTTCGGCAACCTCAAGCGCGTCCTGAAGTTGGCAGGCATGTCCGATGCCGAGATCGCCGCGACCTCGAGCGGCAGGATCGCCGCGCATTTCGGCCTCGCCCACCAGGGCCTGCGCCAGCACGATGCGCTCGACGATGCCCGGTCGCTGACCCGCGCGGTCCAGCACCTGATGGCGCGCGGAGACCTGACGGCCGAGACATTTGCAATCGCCGCGATGCCACCCATGACCGGACCCTCGGGCCGGATGACCGGCACGCGCTAACGCAGGGTGCCGGTCTCGGCGATGACCCGGGCTTTTTTCAGACCACCGAAAGCCTGCCGGAGCGGGCCGTCTTGCAGCACGTCAATCCGTCCCCGGACAGGCACGGGGCAGGCCCGGGGCGAATCAAACCCGTGATGTGAGTCGGCGCAGGGCGTATGACCCTGAGCATTTTCGACGGCCAAAACCGTTTGGCAAGCGTTTGCAATTCATACATGCCCTTCCGTCACACCTATGTCTTTTCCGCTCCATACCCTTGTTTAAGCTGGGATTGTGGCGCATTCCCCCTTCAGCTCAGTTTTGCAGACGTATGCAATTTCACTTGACGCCTCGCCTCCACCCTTCTAGGACAACACTCACACAAGCCCACGACGACCCGACCGGATGCGCCGACAACACGCGCCAGGTCGACCGGGGCTTTTGTGGCGGGGGGAGTTTCCGGAGCACCCGGGGATGTCGTCCTGGCCAGTCCGGGCCACAGGCCAGGGCTGATGTTTTTGTGACCAAAGGGGGGACCCATGACCAAGACCACCGTATTCGCCGCCGGCCTTGCCGCGCTGCTCGCAAGCTCGGCGTTGGCCGACACCACCATCCGCATCGGCCATGCCACGCCGGAAAGCTCGCCCATCCACCAGGCGCTGAGCTATTTCGAGGAAGAACTGGAAAAGCGCTCGAACGGCGGCATCGAGGTCGAGATCTTCCCCGGCGGCCAGATCGGCAGCGTCAAGGAAATGACCGACCTGGTGCAATCGGGCAATATCACCATGACCACCGGCGCCTCGGTCCACCTCAGCTCGGCGGTCGATCAATTGGCCATCCTCGACCAGTTCCTGCTGTTCGAGAACGAGGAAATCGCGCGCGACTTGCTGGACGGCGAAGCCGGTCAGGCGATCTCGGCGGCGATGGAAGAGCGCGGGCTCAAGAACATGGGCTTCATGGAACTGGGCTTCCGCAGCTTCACCAACTCCCGCGCGCCGCTGGACAGCTACGAATCCTTTGCCGGCCTGCGGATGCGCTCGGCCGACAACCCGATCGCCATCAAGGCCTGGCGCGCGGTCGACGCGGTGCCGGTGCCGCTGGCCTGGGGCGAGATCTATTCCTCGCTGCAGCAGGGCCTGATCGACGGCCAGGAAAGCGCGCTGTCCTCGATGATCATCGAACGCTTCTTCGAGGTGCAGAAATACGTCTCGCTGACCGGGCACATCTACTGGCCGGAACTCTGGATGGCCGACCTGGAATGGTACGAGGGCCTGTCGGACGAGGATCGGACGCTGATCGACGAAGTGGCGCGGGAAACCGTGCTGAAACAGCGCGAGCTGACCGCCGCGGCCAATGCCGCCACGCTGGACGAGCTGAAGGCCGCCGGGCTCGAGGTCAACGAACTGCCCGCCGCGGACAAGAAACGCCTGGGCGAGACCATGAACGGCGCGATCGAGGACGATGTCCGCGCCAAGGTCGGCGACGACTTCTACGATGCCTTCATGGCGGCCGTGTCCAGGTAACCGCTGCACAACAAGGGAGAAGGCGAATGCGACAACTCGAGAAATGGTTCGAACCCACGGTGATCGTGGCCATGCTGGGCGCCATCATCGTCCTGGTCTTTGCCGACGTGATCGCGCGCTTCGCCTTCTCCACCTCGATCGCGGTGGCGAACGAACTGGCCCGCTTCTGCTTTGTCTACATGATCTACTTCGGGGTCAGCTACGCGATCCGCGAACGCCGCCACATGCGGGTCACGGTGGTGCTCGACATGCTGCCCGAGGGCTTGCGCCGCTGGGTCTTCGCGCTGGCCGAGCTGATCTTCCTGGTCTACTCCGTCGCGGTCTGCTGGCTGGGCATCGTCATCACCCAGCAGGCGCTGGAGCGGGGCAAGATCCTGTCCTCCACCGAATGGCCGCTCAGCGTGCTTTACGCGGCCATCATCCTGTCCGGCGCGCTCAGCGTGCTGCGGCTGGCGCATTCGCTGTACCGGGTGGTGGCGCACGGCGACACCCACCTCGGCCCGCAAACGGATATCTGAGCCATGACAACAGCCATTCTCTTCGGAAGTTTCTTCCTGCTCCTGATCATCGGCGTGCCGATCGGCATCGCCCTTGGCAGCGCCAGCCTTCTGGCCATCGCCTATATCCCCTTTCTCAGCCCGGACATGTATGCGCTGGGGCTGGTCTCGGGCATCGACAGTTTCACCCTGATCGCGGTGGTGCTGTTCACGCTGGCCGGCTCGATGATGGCCCATGGCGGCATCTCGAAACGGCTGATCGCCGTGGCCGACCGCGCCTTTGGCGGCGCGCCGGGCGACATGGGCACGGTGACGATCATGTCGTGCCTGTTCTTCGCCGCCATCTCCGGCACGGGGTCGGCCACGGTCGCGGCCATCGGCCTGGCGATGATCCCGGCGCTGGTGCAGCGCGGCTATGACCGGGCCTATGCGGCGGCCATGGTCGCCTCGGCCGGGGGCCTGGGCGTGATGATCCCGCCCTCGGTGGTGATGATCGTCTATGCGGTGGCGGGCGGCGTGTCGGTCACCGCGCTCTTCATGGCCGGCATCGTGCCGGGCATCGTGATCGCGCTGACGCTGATCGCCTACAACATCATCCACCGGCGCCGCGATGCCGAGAGGGGCGAGGCGCATGTCTACGAGGGCAGCGTCTGGACCGCGCTGAACGAGGCCAAGCTGGCGCTGGCGATGCCGCTGGTGGTGCTGGGCGGGATCTATTCCGGCGTGGTGACGCCGACCGAAAGCTCGGCCGTGGCGGTGGTCTATGCGCTGGTGGTCAGCTGCTTCGTCTACCGCGAACTGCCGCTGCGCGACCTTCCCAAGATGATGCTGGAATCGGCCATGCTGGTGGCGGCCGTGCTGGTGATCATCGGCGCCTCGGTGTCCTTCGGGCGGATCATCGCGCTGGAGAAAATCCCCTCGGAACTGGCGGAATTCGTGCTGTCGATGACCCAGAGCAAGACCATCGTGCTGCTCGCCGCCATCGCCCTGCTGCTGATCGTCGGCACCTTCCTTGAGACCCTCGCGGCCATCGTCATCCTGACACCGGTGCTCTTGCCGATCATGCTGCAACTGGGGGTCGACCCGGTGCATTTCGGCATCGTGATGATCGTGGCGCTGGCGATCGGCTTCGTCACCCCGCCGCTGGGCGCCAACCTCTTCATGGCGGCGCAGGTGGGACAGGTCAGCTTCGACCGGATCGCCCGCAAGATCTTTCCCTGGGTGGTGACCATGATCGTGGCGCTTCTGATCATCACCTTCGTGCCCTGGTTGACCCTCGCCCTGCCCCGCGCCTTCCTTGGCTATGGCCAGTAACTTTCCGGGCCGGACGCGCCCCCAAGACAAAGGACAATGACATGACCATCACCTATCTCAAACGCGGCAAGCCCGAGGCAGACCGGGCCGAGGACGACGCAAGAACCGCCGAAGTCGTGGCCGCCACGCTCAAGGATATCGAGGCGCGCGGCGACGTGGCGGTGCGCGAACTGGCGGTGAAATTCGACAAGTACGACCGCGAGAGCTATCGCCTGTCGCCCGAGGAAATCGAGGCGATCATCGCCAAGGTCAGCCCGCAGGACCTCGAGGACATCAAGTTCGCCCAGGCGCAGGTGAAGAATTTCGCCCAGGCCCAGCGCGATTCCATGCTCGACATCGAGGTCGAGACCCTGCCCGGCGTCATCCTCGGCCACAAGAACATCCCGGTGCAATCGGTCGGCTGCTACGTCCCCGGCGGCAAGTTTCCCATGGTCGCCAGCGCGCATATGTCCGTCGCCACCGCCAAGGTCGCCGGCGTGCCGCGCATCGTCGCCTGCACCCCGCCCTTCAACGGCGAGCCCAACCCCGGCGTGATCGCCGCGATGCACCTGGGCGGCGCGGACGAGATCTACGTGCTCGGCGGCATCCAGGCCGTCGGCGCCATGGCCATCGGCACCGAGAGCATCGCGCCGGTGCATCTGCTGGTCGGCCCGGGCAATGCCTTTGTCGCCGAGGCCAAGCGCCAGCTTTTCGGCCGCGTCGGCATCGACCTTTTCGCCGGCCCGACCGAGACCATGGTGATCGCCGACGAGAGTGCCACCGATGCCGAGCTTTGCGCCACCGACCTTCTGGGCCAGGCCGAGCACGGCTACAACTCGCCCTGCGTGCTGCTCACCAATTCCGAGAAGCTGGCCCGCGAGACGCTGTCCGAGATCGACCGCCTGCTCACCATCCTGCCCACCGCCGATACCGCCAGGGTCAGCTGGCAGGACTACGGCGAGGTCATCGTCTGCGACACCTATGAAGAGATGCTGGAAGTGGCCGATGACATCGCCTCCGAGCATGTGCAGGTGATGACCGACCGCGACGACTGGTTCCTCGAGCACATGACCTGCTACGGCGCGCTGTTCCTCGGGCCGCGCACCAACGTGGCCAATGGCGACAAGGTGATCGGCACCAACCACACCCTGCCGACCAAGAAGGCCGGGCGCTATACCGGCGGGCTCTGGGTCGGCAAGTACCTGAAAACCCACAGCTACCAGAAGGTCACCACAGACGAGGCAGCGGCGATGATCGGCGCCTATGGCTCGCGGCTCTGCCTGCTGGAGGGCTTTGTCGGCCATGCCGAGCAATGCAACGTCCGGGTGCGGCGCTATGGCGGCATCAACGTGCCCTACGGCGAGGCCGCGCCGGTCCAGACGCCCGAGCCGACGGCGTAACCCCCTTCCCTCCCGCTCCACCGGGTATGGAACACCCCTGAAGCTGATGGCCGGGTCCCGCAAAACCCGGCCATTTGCATCTGCGGATGGTCGCGGGACTGGTATTCGCGGTTCACTTGAGACCCTCGGGCCGCGCTGGCGGCTGAAGGGCCGTCAAGCGGACGCTCCGCAGGGAGCCTCCAAAACGGCAAAGGCCAGCGCGTCGGATCGACGCGCTGGCCTCGCCAGGCTCGGGTCAGGGAATGGGCCTTCAGGTCCGGGCCTTCTCGAAGGCGGTCCAGGCGGCCTCGAACCTGGCGAAATCGAATCCCGGTTCGCGCGCCGGGCCCAGCACCAGGTGCTCGGTGCGCTGCATCTTGTCGATGGCCGCCGCGATCTCGTCCACGATCTCCGCAGGGATCACCACCGCGCCGTGCCGGTCGGCATGGACAAGGTCGCCCTGCGCGACGGTCAGGCCGAAGATCGTGACCGGCGTGCCCAGCTCGGTGACATGCACGAAACCGTGGCTCGGGCCGATGGATCCCGCGATCACCGGGAAGTCGGGCGCAAGGTCGCCCAGGTCGCGCATCACCCCGTTGGTCAGCGCGCCGGACATGCCGAAGCCCTTGTGGACGGTGGTGTTCACCTCGCCCCAGTAGGCGCCGATGCACTCGGGGAAATCCACGTCCTCGACCACCACGACCGAGGGCTTGGGCCCTTCGGCCATCGCCTTGTAATAGGCCATGCGGCGGGTGCGGATCACCTCTGCCGGCTCGGTCGGCGGGGCAAGCGCCGAGATTTTCGCGGTGACCGCATAGCCCACGACGACGCCCTCGGGGTCGGAACTGAGCATGGTGCCGCGGGTGAAATCATCGAAGCCGCGCTTGCCCTGGGCCACCTCGATGGCGTTGCAGACGGTGGGCGTGTCGACGCTGCGCAGCAGGGTCAGAAGGGTGTCATCCATTGCAGTTCTCCAGCCAGGCCGCCAGTGCGGCAGTGGTGTGTTCAGGTTGTTCCAGCGTCGGCAGATGCCCGGCGTTCTCGACGATGCTCAGCGTGCTGCCGTCGATCAGGCCGTGCATCAATTCGTGCCGCGCCACCGGGCAAAGCGCGTCGTCGCGCCCGCAGAGCACCAGCGCCGGGCCGGTATAGCTGCGCAGGGTTTCCTGCTGATCGGGGCGGGAGGCGAGCGCCTTCGACTGGTTGACGAAGACCTCCGGCCCCAGCCCCAGCGCCATCTCCATGCACAGATCGAGGATCTCGGCCCGGCGCGGCCCGTCGGTCAGGTAGTTGGGCTTCATCTCGTCGCGCATCACCGCGGCAAGGTTGCCGGCGCGCACCTTCTCCATCTGGGGGATGCGGCGGGCGCGCACCTCGTCGACCTCGGCCTTGGGGTTGGTGTCAAGGAGCGCCAGCCCTGCCACGCGCTCGGGCGCCTGGCGCAGCACCTCCATCGCGACGATGCCGCCCATGCTGAGCCCCGCCAGCGCGAAGCGCGGCGGGGCATGGGCCAGCACCGCCTCGGCCAGCGCGGCCACGGTATCATGCGCCCCGATCGGCGCGCAATGCACCGCGCGGCTGCCGGAAAAGGCGGCGATCTGCGGCGCGAAAAGCCGCGCGTCGCACATCATGCCGGGCAAAAGGACTAGCGGCGTCATTTGACCTGAGCCGCCCCCTCGGCCAGGGCGCCAAGCTTGGCATAGGCGATCTCGGGATCGACCGCGCCGAAGCCCGCGAAGGTGCCGAAGCCGCAATCCGACCCGGCGATCACCCGGTCAGGCCCGACGATATCGACAAAGCGCGCGATGCGCTGCGCCACGAGGTCGGGGTGCTCGACGAAGTTGGTCGTGGTGTCGACCACGCCGGGCACCAGCACCTTGTCGTCGGGAATGTCCGCCTTGCGGTCGCGGAACACGGTCCATTCATGGCCATGGCGGGGGTTCGAGGTCTCGAACAGCACGTAGCGTGACCTGGTCGACATCAGCGTGTCGAACATCTTTGCCATCGGGATGTCGCAGACATGCGGGCCTTCGTAATTGCCCCAGCAGATATGCACCCGCACCTTGTCCTGCGGCACGTCCTGCAGGGCATGGTTCAGCGCCTCGACGTGGGAGGCCGCGACCTTGACGAATTCCGCGTCGGAAAGGTCGTTGAACAGCATGTGCCGCGACAGGGCCAGATCCGGGCAGTCGAGTTGCAGGTCCAGCCCCGAGGCGACGATGGTCTCGTATTCCGTCTTCATCGCGTCGGCGAGTGCCGCGAGATAGGCCTCGCGCGTCTTGTAGTGATCGTTCTGCAGAAACAGCGAGATCACGCCGGGCGAGGCCGCGTTCATGAAGCCGCGCTCGACGCCATGTTGGGCCATCGCCGCCTTGAGGTTGGCGATGTCCTTTTCCAGCTCGCCCTGACCTTTCGATTTCACCTCGCCCACGCACATCGGCCGGGCGTATTGCGGCGTGCCGCCATCGTCGGCGAGACGCTTGAGAAAGCTGGGAAACAGCTTGAGGTCGGCCGGCGCATTGCGCGGGCTGTCGCCGTCGAAACCGGTGTAGCGGTCCTTGACATAGGTGGCATAGCTGATCTTCGAGGTCTCGCCGTCCGACACGATGTCGATGCCGGCATCGGCCTGTTTCTTCACCGTCTCCGACACCGCCTCGGTCATGGCGGTGTCAAAGGCTGCGGTGTCATAGTCTTCGCCGCGCTCGCGGGCGAAGATGAAATCCACCACCTTCTGGGTGCGGGGAAGAGACCCCACATGGGTCGTCTTTACTCTGTTCATCCGGGGTCTCCCTTGGGTCTTCAGTTCGCGCCGGACCAGGTGCGGCCCGCCGGCTCACCGGTGGCAATGACGTGGTACATCGCCGCTTCGCCCGTCATCGAGGGCACCGCGGAATGAGCGAGGTTTTCCGGCACGCTCATCGTGTCGCCTGGCGCCAGGGTGGCGCTGCCGCCGTCCCAGTCGACGCGCCAATGGCCCTTGACCGGCATCAGCACCGAGGGCTTGTCATGCGCGTGTTTCGCCTCGGAGGCATTGGCGCGGGTGAGGAAATCCACCTCGAAGCCGGGCTTGTCGCGGATGATGCCGGTCTCGCCGATCACCTTGACGCCGCCTTCGTTCGCCAGCGCCACCATGTCGAGATAGCGCCGCACATAGCCGCCCAGCACCTCGCGGGCGGTCGGGCAATCGACCTGCGCCACCTCCTCGCGGGTGAGCAGCGGCATCGGCTTCACGCCCTCGGGCAGGCTTTCGCCCTTCTTGCTGTCGTAGAGCTTGCCATTGTCGCCGAGGATCAGCCCGTGCGCCTTGGCATCCTCGATCACATGCGGCGCCCAGATCACGCCGCCGCCGGCATCGTCGCCGCCGAGGATCGCCATGATCATCCCGTAATCGGTGCCGATATTCTCGAACCCGCGGAAGATATTGGTGGGGATGTTGAAGATGTCGCCTTCCTCGAGGATCACCTCGCCCGCGTCGCCCTTTTCGCCCCAGAAGAAGCGCCAGCGGCCCGAGAGCACGAAGAACACTTCCGCGGTGCGATGGTTGTGCATCGAGTTGCGGCATTTCGGCGGCTGACCGGCGGCGCCGATGTTGAAGCCATGCGGGATGGTGATGTGGACGTGCTGGTCGGGGGATTCAGAGACGCCGCCGCCGATGATGGTGAAGTTTTCCTTCTGGTCCGAGCCCGGCGTATGGGCGTCGATGAAGGCGGTCTTGCAGGGTTGAAGCTCGCCGTATCGAACGATACGGGCGGTCATGTCGTGGTCGGTCATGGAAATTTTCCTTGTGTTGCAGGGCCATGCGGGCCGCTGCGGGGTAACGCAATCGAAAGGGCTCGGCTCAGCGTCCCGGAGGACGGTTGTTCAGACGCCTTGCGCGGCGGCTGGCCAGGTAGCCGTGCAGCGGGCTCAGGCGCGGTGTGATCCCGGTCATGCGGCACCGCCGGTGTGCAGGTGGATCTGTTTCCAGATCGCCACCTCGTCGAGCAGCGTGAACTCGCGCCGCAGCCCCCAGGCGCCCCATTCGGCATGGGTCGCGCCCATCACATGCACCTCGGCGCCGGTGGGCGCGCCAAAATGGCCATGGCCGGAATGCGTGCCGGTCAGCGACCAGCGCACCGCGGCGCGATGGGGCATGCCCGGGTCGGCGCGGCCGATCTGGTGGTGGATCTCGAACTTGGCCGTGGGGAAGGACGAGCGCAGGCGCATCCAGTCGGTCTCGACGAACTCCCAGGACCAGCCGCCGCGCGCGCCCCAATGCTCGGTGCGCACCGCGCGGTCATAGACCTGGCGGATGACGGTGAAATCCTTGTCCATCATCCGGGTCAGGATATCGGCCAGAAGCGCGCCCCATTCATTGTCATTGCCGCGCCCGGTGTAGGGCCCCGGCACGTCGTCGCGCGGATGAAACGGGCGCTGGCAGGTCTCGGGCCCGCCCTCGGCCTCGATCTGGTGGCGGGCATAGTCTGCCGGGTCCCAGCCCAGTTGCCGCGCGATGCCGCCCACGTCGCGGATCAGCCATTCGTCGTCGATCACGTCGGCCTTGGCGGCACAATCGGCGATCACCCGGATGGTGAAGCGCTTGCCGCTGGGCGGGCCGAAGGCGCCATGGCCGCCATGCGTGCCGCTGGTGACGATCCGGTGCGAGGAGAGGTAGCGGCCCTCCTCCGGCCCTTCGGACCAGATCACGTCTTCGCCCAGAAGCTGCCGGTCGGGAAACTCGGCCAGCGTGGCCAGGGTGCCGTCGATCACGCCGGCATTGCCCGTGACCAGCCCCGAGGGAAAGCGCATGGGGATGTCGCGGCCATAATAGTGGTGCAGCGTGGCGAGGCCCCGGTCTTCCCAGATCTCTTTGGTGATCTTCAGGATGTAATCGGGCAGGTCCTTGAACTGGCTGGAAAAACCTTTCATTCGTGCTGTCCCGTCTGCAAGAGGATCTGTTTCCAGATCGCGGTTTCGTCGATCAGGGTGTATTCGCGGCGCAGGGTCGGCGCGCCCCAGGGGCCAGTGCCCGCGAAGGGGCCGAACTCGGCGTGGCTGATGCCCATGACATGGACCTCGGCCCCGGTGGGACGGCCAAAGCGGCCCCAGCCGGAATGCGTGCCATGCAGGCTCCAGCGCACGGCGGCGCGCGGCGGCATCAGCGGATCGTCGCGGCCGATCACGTGGTCGAGGGTGAAGGCGGCATCGGGAAAGGCCGCGCGCAGGCCCATCCAGAAGCGGTCGGCCGCGCCCCAGCCCATCGCGTCCTGCCCGCCGGGATAATGCAGCGCCACCGCCCGGTCAAAGGCGCGCGGGATGACGTCCATGTCGGCGGCCATGATCCCGGCCAGCACCTCGGCGTAGCGCTGGCCCCATTCGTTGCCGTTGCCGCGCCGGTCATAGGGCCCGGCCACGTCCGTGGCGGGCGTCATCGGCTTGACGCAGGCCTCCGGCCCGCCTTCGCGCGCGATCAGGTCTCGGGTCCAGTCGACCACGTCAAAGCCCATCTGCGACACGATCGCCGACTGGTCGCGCACCAGCCATTCGTCATAGACCGCATCGTCGCGGATCGCGCAGTCGGCGAGGATGCGGTAGCCCACCCGCCGCCCCGTCGGCGCGCCGTACATGCCGGGATGGCTGTGCGTCGCGGTGCAATAGAGCCGGTGCGACGACAGGAAGGCCTCGGAGGTCTCGGTCGCGCCCTCGGGATCGTCGCACCAGATCACGTCTTCGCCCAGCAGTTCGCGGTCGGGAAACTCGGCCAGCGTCGCCATGGTCGCGGCGATCACGCGGGAATTGTCGACCACCACCGAAGCCGGCGAGCGCACGATCAGCCCGTCGGCATAGCGGTGGCGCAAAGAGCCGATCTCGCGGTCCTCCCAGATCTCTTTCGTGATGCCGATGATGAAATGCGGCACGTCGTGCCACTTGGGATCAAAGCCGTGCATTCAGGTCTCTCCCCTGTTGCGGGTGGAGCCGCGCAGCATCAACTCGCCGTCGAGCTTGACATGCTCGGGCAGGGCCTCGCGGTCGTCGATGCGGCGCATCAGGATCTCGACGGTGCGCGCCACGAGGCGGTTGATCGGCTGGCGGTAACTGGTCAGGTCATAGGCGGGCCAGGCCGCGATCGGCACGTCGTCGAAGCCGGCCACCGCCACGTCCTCGGGCACCCGCCGGCCCAGCTTGGAGCGGATCACGTCCATCGCCGCGAAGGCCATGTGATCGTTGCAGACAAAGACCGCATCGGGATAATCGGCGCCGGCAAACATCTCGAGCGCCGCGGCGCGGGCCTGGCCATAGTCGAAATTGCCCAGCTCGCGCGCGGCCAGGTCAAGCCCCGCCTCCGCCAGCCCGGCGCGGAACCCGGCCTCGCGGTCGCGCTGGGTCGAGGTCTCCTCGAGCCCGGCGATATAGCCGATCCGCTTGTGGCCATCGGCGGCAAAACGCGCCGCGATGGCGCGCCCGCCGAGATGGTTGTTGGTGGCGACCGAGGACATGCCCGGATCGTCCTGCACCCGGTTGAACAGCACCACCGGGATGCCGTGTTCATGGCACCGCTTGGCCAGCATCGAGGACATCGAGACCGAGGCCAGCACGATGGCATCCACCTGGTAGTCGAGGATCTCGGTCATCACGTCCTGCACGTCGCCCACCGTCGGTTTCGACATGAACACCAGCACGTGATAGCCCTTGTCCTGAAGCGCGACCGACAGGCGCTCGACCACCTGGGGATAAAACTGGTTTTCCAGGTAGGCCACCACCAGCCCGATGATCCGGCTCTTGCCGGTGATCATCGCGCGGGCCAGCACGTTGGGGCGATAGCCCAGCTCCTCCGCGGCGCGCATCACCTTGTCGCGGGTCGCCCTGGACACGCTGGCGCCCGGGGTGAAGACCCGGCTGACCGCCGACTGGCTGACCCCGGCGCGCTGCGCCACCTGCATGGATGTGATGCGTTCGCTGGCCATCAGTCTGCCGTCCAGCCGCCGTCGATCAGAAGCGAGGTGCCGGTGACCAGCGACGAGGCCTCCGAGGCGAGGTAGAGCACCGCGCCCATGATGTCCTCGACCTCGCCCACCCGGCCCAGCTTGATCTTTTCGGTGACCCAGGCGGCGCGCTCGGGGTTGTCGAAGGTCTGCGCGGTCAGCGGCGTGCGGATGAAGGTCGGGCAGATCGAGTTGACGCGGATCTGCGCCTTGCCCCATTCGATGGCCATCGACTTGATCATGCCTTCCAGCCCGTGTTTCGACGCGCAATAGACCGCCCGGTCGATGCCGCCGACATGGCCCATCTGGCTGCTGATATGGATGATCGAGCCGCCGGTCTCGGCCATGGCCTTCGCCGCCGCCACCGACAGGAAATAGGCGGCACGCAGGTTGACGCCCATCACCGCGTCGAAATCCTCGGGCGTGGTCTCCAGCGCCGGGGAATGCCGCGCCAGACCGGCGGAATTGACCACCACGTCGAGGCGCTTGCCCGCCAGGCCCTCATGCATCGCGTCGAGGTCTCCGATGTCCAGCGCCATCGCCTCGGCCGACCAGCCGCGGGCCTGCATCGCGGTCACGGTCTCGTTCAGCCGGTTCAGCCCGCGGGCGGCACAGATGACATGGGCCCCGGCCTCGGCCAGGGCCACCGCGCAGGCCTGACCGATGCCCGAGGAGGCGCCGGTGACCAGCGCGTGCTTGCCGTCGAGACGCAAGGAAGGGGTGCGGGGCAGGTCTGTCATTGGGTCATTCCCTCCGGGATGGTGATGCGCCCGATATTGCGGGCCTTGTTGAACTCGCGCAGCCGGGCAAAGACGTCGACGCCCAGCTGATGATAGGCGTCCAGCAGGTCGACCAGCACCCAGTTTTCGCGGATCCGGCCGTTTTCCAGCCGCCAGAAATCGAGGCTGCGCAGGGTGATCTTTCGCCCCACGGGCGCGATGCCCAGCCAGCCGCCATGGGTGAGGGTCTGCGCCATGTTGGGCCAGCCGGTCACGCCGACATAATCGCCGTCGCCGAAGAAGTGGTGATGCGTCTCTTCCGCGTGCTGCCCGCGGTCGGGCATGGCGGTCAGAAAGGGGATCTGGTGCAAGTTGCGAAACCCGGCAATGCCGCGCGCGGTGCCGATGCCCGAGGGCCCGTACCAGTTCATCCGCGGGTGCCAGTAGCGGTCAAGCTCCATGACCTCCGGCCCGCCCTGGCCGGGGTAGCGGCTCAGCGCGGCCAGCATGTCGAGGACGTGCCGGCGCGAGGCCTGGGCCCGTTGCGCGTCATGGGGGCCGGGCACGCAGCCGTCCTGGGTGGCGGGGCCGGGCACATGGATTTCGCGGCCCAGCGTGGGGGCCAGCGGCCAGGCCCGCGCCTGCATCATGACCTCGGGAATGTCCCAGAGCGCCTGGACCTCGACCACCTTGCCCGCCTCGATGCGGAGAAACTCGTGAAAGCGCATGGTGACCTGATGGCCGGTCGGCGGAATATCCAGCCAGGGCCCGGTGAAGACCCCGGTATAATAGCCGCCGCAACCGACCCAGTTTGCGCCCTCCTCGTCCGGCCCGGCCATGACGATGTAGTCGCGCCGCTCCAGGTCGGGCCAGGCCTGCTGCAGGTCGCGATAGGCCAGGTCGTAGAAGGCCTCCGGCCCGGTGCTGTCGCCGAAGGGATGGCACAGGCGGAACAGCGTCTCGGGCGTCGTCACCTCGGCCAGCGCGCGGCGCACCGAAGCCGGGTCGAAATCGTACATCGCCGCCCGCAGCGGGGCGATCAGCGCCTTGTTGGCGGTATGCGGATCGAGGGCGGTCAACATGCTGTCTTCTGCCTGAACATGACACGGGGGCCGATGGCCGGAAGGCCCGGCAGCCGGGCGAACCCGGCCCGGTCGAAGCCGCTCTTGTCGCGGGTGTGAGATCTCGTTGCCATCTGTGCCTCTCCCGCCCCGGACCTGATCCGGGGCCTCCTGGTCGATGAGGTCCCGGGTCAGGCCCGGGACGCGGTTTGCCCGGCCTCGGGCCGGTCGCTGTCGAATGCCTCCCAGCCCTGCCCGTCGAAGACGTCGCGGCCCAGTTGCGCCAGCACATGGGCGAAATCGACCGAGACCCAGTTGTCGGCGATCTTGCCGTCCTGCACCTTCCAGAAATCCATATAGGGGATCTTGACCCGCTTGCCGGTGGGCGCAAACCCCATGAAATCGCCCGAATGGGTCGCCTCGATATGGCCGAAACACGACGCCCAGTCGCCTTCGCAGATGAAGCGTTCGGTCTTGTAGTCGCGCTCGGTGAAGGCCGCGCGCAGGGGCAGTTGCCAGCCGTCGCGGAAGGCCTGAAGCCCGTGCTTGGTGCCGCAGCCCCGGTTGCCCATCCAGCGGAAATCCTCGTGGAAATGCGCGCCCATGTCGTTGGAATTGGCGGCCAGCGCGGCCTCCATCCGCAGGATGACCTGGCGGGTGGCCTCGGCTTGCTGTTCAGGTGTCATGCTTGTGCGATCCTTTCTCCCGAAGCGGTGTCGAACAGGTGGCAAATGCCCGCCGGGATGCGGGCATGGACGATATCGCCGATCTCGGCGCGGTAGTCCTTGTTGGTCTTGATCGACACCAGCGCGCCACCCAGCCGCCAGGTGATCATCGAGGCTTCGCCCAGCAGCTCGATCGAATACATCGGCGCGGCGATCTGGCCGTCGCCTTCGACGATCTCGGCATCCTCGGCGCGAAAGCCCAGGGTGACATTGCCCGACGGCCCGGTGGGCAGGCCTTCGACATGGATGCCGTCACCCTGGAACACGCCGCCCTCCAGCTTGCCCTCGACAAGGTTCATGGCGGGTGAGCCGATGAAGCTGGCGACGAAGGTATTGGCCGGGTTGTCGTAGATGTCGGTGGGGGTGCCGACCTGCTGGATCTTGCCCTTGTTCATCACCACCACCCGGTCGGCCAGGGTCATGGCCTCGATCTGGTCGTGGGTGACATAGACGGTAGTGGTCTTGAGTTTCGATTGCAGGTTCTTGATCTGCGCCCGGGTCGAGACCCGCAGCTTGGCATCGAGGTTCGACAGCGGCTCGTCCATCAGGAAGACCGTGGGTTTGCGCACGATGGCGCGGCCCAGCGCGACCCGCTGGCGCTGACCGCCAGAGAGTTCGGCGGGGCGGCGGTCCATGAAATCGCCCAGCTCCACCATGTCGATGGCCTTCATGACCATCTCGTGATGCTGCTCTTTCGGCACCTTGCGCACCCTGAGCGGGAAGCGGATGTTTTCGTAGACCGACAGGTTCGGGTAGAGCCCGTAGGACTGGAACACCATCGAGATGTCGCGGTCCTTGGGCTCGAGGTTGTTCACCACCCGGTCGCCCAGCCAGATCTCGCCGTCGGTCACATCCTCCAGCCCGGCGATCATCCGCATGGTGGTCGACTTGCCGCAGCCCGAAGGCCCGAGCAGGACGAGGAATTCCTGGTCCGCGATGTCGAGGTCGAAATTGTCGACGCCGACGAACGCGCCCCAGCGCTTGTTGACATTCTTGAGTTGCAATCTGGCCATGAGAAAAGCCCCTTATCCCTTGACGGCGCCGGCGGTCAGGCCGCTGACGATCTGGCGTTGAAAGAACAGGATGAGCACGAAGAGCGGCACGATGGCCGAGACCACGGCGGCAACGGCATACATCACCTTGCCCTCTTCCTGGGTGGACCCGAGGAAGGAGTTGATCTTGGGGATCATCGTCGCGTTTTCCTGGGTGAGCAGCATCGAGGTGACGGTGAAATCGTTGTAGGCTAGCAGGAAGCTGAACAGCCCCGTGGTCACCACGCCCGGCCACATCACCGGGATGATCGCCAGCCGGAACGCCTGGAACCGTGTGCAGCCGTCGACCATGGCGGCCTCGTCCAGGTCCTTGGGGATCGACAGGAAGAAGCTGTGCAGCATCCAGAGCGTGAAAGGCTGGTTGATCGCCACCAGCACGATGATCGTGGTCGGCAGGTAGCCCCAGATATTGAGCTGGAAGAACGGCAGAAGGTAGCCCGAGACCAGCGTCACATGCGGCATGGCGCGGAACACCAGCGCGGCCATCAAGAGCCAGAAGGTATACTTGAACCCCGACCGCGCCAGCGCATAGCCGCCCAAGGTGCCCAGCGTCAGCGAGATCACCACCACCGAGAAGGTGACGATGGCGGTATTGACCACCGCGCGCCAGAACTCCTGCTCGACCCAGGCGCCTTCATAGCCCGCGCCGGTGAAGGGGCTGCCGTGCTGGCGTTCGGTCACCGGGCCGGTGATGGCGTTCATCCAGTCGGCGCGCGAGAAGAAATCCGCCTCGACCTTGAACGAGCCCCACATCGTCCAGAGGAACGGGAAGGCCGCGATCACCAGCCACACAAGCACGAAGCCGGTCGACAGGGCCACAAGCGATGGCGGTTTCTTGTCTCTAAGATTGGACATGTCGATCCCCTCAGGTCTTGCGGTTGAATTCGCGCCAGTTGCGGCGCAGCACCGGCAACAGCAGGATGATGACACCGAGGATGGTCAGCAGCGATGTCGCGGCGGCCGAGCCGAACAGCGGCGATTCAGAGGCGCGCAGATCGTTGTAGATCAGGTAACTGAGCGAAGTGGCACTGGCCGCGGCGGAAAAGCCGATGATCGGCTCGAACACCCGGAAGTTGTCCATCAGCTGCATCAGCGCAATGAAGGTCGCCAGCGGCATCAGGTAGGGCACGATCACGAAGCGCACCCGCTCCCACCGGCTGGCGCCGTCGACCATGGCCGATTCCAGCGTATCCTGCGGCACGGTCTGAAGCCCGGCGTAGAACACCACGAAGGCAAAGGGCGCCGAATGCCAGACGCCATAGACGAAGAGCGTGATCCAGGTCAGCGTCGGCGAGGCCTTGAGCGACAGCGTCGGGTCGGAAAACAGCGCCTGAAGCGCCGCCCCGATGATGCCGCGGCTGTCGATCATCCAGTAGAGCACCAGCGAGCCCACCAGCGGCGTCACCAGCATCGGCAGCAGCGAAAAGAAGATCACCGGCCCCTTGAGCAGCCTCGGGATCGAATTGACCACCAGGGCGATGGCAAAGCCCAGGATGATGACCAGCGGCGTCACGATGAAGGTATAGGCCAGGGTGAAGATCAGTGCCTTGTAGAACGGCAGGTTCATGATCCTGTTGCGGATCTCGCCGAAGTTTTCGCTGGTGGCGAAGATCTCGCCGATCTCGTCAAAGGCAAGATGGCTGGCGTTGGTATAGGTGCCCAGGCCGGTGAACCGCCCGGCGGGCTGGGCCTCGCGCAATTCGGCCATGGCGGCGGCATCCACGCTGACCTCGGTATCGCAGCCGAAGGGGCCGCAGGTCTCGGATTCGATCAGGATCTGCTCGTGTTCGATGAACAGCGACTGGTATCCGACCGAAACGATGGGCAAGGCGATGAACAGGATCATCGCCAGCAGTGACGGCCAGATGAAGGCCAAGAAGGTCTTGTGCGGCATGACTTTCCCTCTGCCGTGCCGGGGGTCCGGCACGGGGGTGATCTTCGTTGCGAAAGGACCCGGGCCGCGCGGCGGCGGCCTCGGGTCCGGGCGATCAGTTCAGGAACCCGGCCTCGGTTGCCGCGGTGGTATAGGCCGCCTTGACATCCGCCAGCGCCTGTTCGGCGCTTTCGTTGCCTTGCAGGTACTCCGACAGGTTGTCGCCAAGCGCCACGTGCAGCAGGCCAATGTAGGGCAGCATCGGATAGGGCTTGGCCTTGCCCTTGAGGTTGGCCATGACGCCATCGGCGGCGCGGGTCGGCACGAAGCCGTCGATCAGCCAGACCGCCTTGTCCATGTTGCCCTCGAGCACCTCGGGCGCGATGCCGTGCATCATCGCCCGGAACGAGGCTTCGGCATCCTCGTCCGAGATGTTCTTGGCGATGGTGAAGCCGTCCCACCAGAGTGCGGCGGTCGGCGTGGTGCTGTCGCCCAGCGTCGGCGCCGCGGCAAAGGCGGTGCTGTCGGCAATCGCCCGGTCGGGCGCGTCGGCGCCGATGTAATTGCCCGCGCGCGAGCCCCATGCGATCGACAGCGCCACTTCGCCCGCTTCCCAGATCGGGGTCTGCGCATTGCTGTCATAGGTGATGTAATCGGGGCTCATGTATTCGGTCATCTTCTTCATCGTCTCGAGCACGGCGAGGCCGTCCTCGTTGTCGATGGCCAGGTTGGCCGAGCCCGGCTCGAAGAACCGGTTGCCGGTGCCGAGATAGAGGTTGATGAACTCGGCCGCGAGGTTCCAGCCCGGCATGAAGTTGGACGACAGCGGATACTCCCAGCCCGCCTGTTGCAGCTTTTCGGCCGCGGCGAACAGCTCGTCATAGGTCTGTGGCACCTCGATGCCATGTTCGGCCAGCACGTCCTCGCGGTAATAGAGGTGCTGCGCATTGGCCATGAAGGCAATCGCCATGGTCTTGCCGTCGATGACGATCTTCTGGCTGTCGAGAAGCTGGTCGCCCCATTTCTCGATATAGCCGTCCAGCGGCCGCACCAGGTCATCCGACAGCAGCGGCACGATCGAGCTGGTCGCGATCACGGCGACCGTATAGGTGGCCGGGTTGGCGCTCAGCGCCGGGACCTGGATGTTGCGGTGCTCGGTGGTCTGGTTCGCGGTGACCTCCACGGTGCCCGACGCGCATTCGGCGGCGCGCGTGTTCACCGCCGAGAGCGCCGGGAAGTCGTTCGACAGAATGCGGACCGAGCCGCTTTCGATGCCGCAATCCGCCCAGGCGCCGCCCGCCGATGCAATCAGCGCGCCAGCCGCGACCGTTGCCTTGACCCTCAAGTTCATTCTCGTTTCCTCCCGTCAGGATATTGCGCGCCATCCGGCCTCCCGCCGGGACATCCGCATGTCTTGGCCCGGTGCCCTGCCCCGCAGCGCGGCGGCAACACCAGACATGAGGCACACTAACAGCAAATGAATACGTTTGCAATAATCACCTTTCGGCGGCAGACTGCGCCGTGAAGGAGACCGACATGACCGATGAGATCACCGCCCTGAAGACCCGTGTCCACACCGGGCTTGCGGCGCTTTGCGAGGCCGGGCCCGAGGGGCTTCAGGCCCGGACCGAAGCGCTCTATCACCCCGAGGTCGAGGTGCGCGCGTCGCATCCGATCAACGAAGGCAAGGGCTTGGAATTTCTGCAAAACGCGCTCTGGGGGCCGCTGATGACGGCGTTTCCCGACCTGGAGCGGCGCGATCTGATCGTGATGGGCGGACGCTACGAGGGGCGCGACTACGTGGCGATGATGGGCCATCTGTGCGGCACCTTCCGCGAGGATTGGCTGACCATCCCCGCCACCGGACGCCCGGTCTTCCTGCGCTACGGCGAGGTGCACGAGCTGCGCGAGGGGCGAATCATCCAGAGCAATTGCCTGTGGGACGTGCTCGACGTGATCCGGCAGGCGGGGTTCTGGCCGCTGGCGCCCAGCCTGGGAACCGAAGGCATGTGGCCCGGGCCGATCACCGCCGACGGGCTTCTGCTGACCCCGCAAGACCCCGACGAGGGCGCCGCCAGCATCGCGCAAACCCTTGCGATGCATGGCGCTTTGGCGGCTTACGACGATTTCGGCGGCGCCGGGCGCGAGGGGCTTCTGACCATGGCGCAAAAGGACCACTGGCACCCGCGGATGATGTGGTACGGGCCCTCGGGCATCGGCACCACGCGCGGGCTTCAGGGGTTCGTCGATTATCACCAACTGCCCTTCCGCCGCGCCTTTCCCGGGCGCAAGGGCGGCGGCCAATGGGATGACATCGCCGAGCTGAAGCGGCGCCATGGCGGCGGCCATTACATCCGCGTCGGCGACGGGTGCTATTCCGTCACCGGCGGCTGGCCCAGCGTCTTTGCACAGCACAGCGGGCCGGATTTCCTCGGGGTCGGCGCCACGGGGCGCGCGGTGACCATGCGGGTGATGGATTTCTATCTTCATCACCAGGGGCTGATCCGCGAGAACTGGGTGCCGCTGGATATTCTCGACCTGCTGATGCAGATGGATGTCGACGTGCTGGGCCGGATGCAGAGCCATTTCCGGCGGGGGCAGATCTGACGGTCTTGCAAACCTATTCAAACGGCGCGTTACCGCGCGTGAAAACCGTCACCCGCCCGCCGATGACCGGCGTCCTTGCCCGACCAAGGGGCCCCACGCCGGTTTCAACCCGAGTCCAGATCCTCGTAGTAGATCAGGGCGGGCATGTTGCGGCGCTGGTGGACGATGCGCAGGATGACCACGGCCCCCCTGGCCGCGTCGAGCCGCTGGTAGAAGATCACGTGCCGCTGGCAGTTGACCGACCTCATGCCGGGCACGAACAGGCTGCGGTCCCGGCCGATGCCGGGGTCCGCGGTGATCCGCTCGAAGGCGGTGACAAGCTGGCGGTAATAGGCCAGCCACTGCGCCCGGCCCCAGGTGTCGACGGTATAGGCGCGGATGTCTTCGAGGTCGGCCCGCGCCAGGCCGGAGAGCCGGAGGGTCATGCGGCTCAGCGGTCGAAGGCATCCGGCTCGAAGGCGCGTGCGTCGAAGGCGGCGAAATCGCCGGCCTCGGCCCGCGCGGCCGCCTGTTCGAGATCGGCCTTGAGCGCATAGAACTGCCGGGCGCCGTCCTTCTCCATCAGCATGCGGATGCCGGCGCGCACCACTTCGCTCAGGTTGGCATAGGCGCCGGATTCGATCTGCGCCGCGACGTATTTCCGCATCGGTTCGGTCAGGTGGACATTCGGCATCGGGGCCTCCCTTCATGCTCGATCATATCAGATACTGACATGGGCGCGCAAGATTTCGCCGCAAGCCGGAAGGCGCAGGTCTAACGCCCGATCTCGTGGAATTTGAGGAAATCGCGGTCCGGCTCGACCCCCAGCCCCGGCCCGGTGGGCACGGCCACACGCCCCGCGTTGCGCCTGACCTGTCCCTGGATGTCCAGCGGCACCGCCAGCAGGTCGTCGCGGAAACGGTTCTCGGTGGTGTCGAACTCCAGCCAGGGCTCGCGCGGGAAGAGCCCGCCGGGCAGCGGCGGCATCGCGGCCAGCAGTTGCAGGTTGGTCGCCACCGCGATGGCCGAACCCCAGACATGGTTGACTACCGGGGTGAAATGCGCGTGGCAGAGCGCCAGCACCCGCAGGTATTCGGTGATCCCGCCCAGGGCGCAGACCTCCGGTTGCGCGATGTCCAACCCGCGGCTTTCGAGCAGCGCCCGCCAGCCCCAGCGGCTGAACTCGGCCTCGCCGCCGGAGATATTGACCTTCAGCCCGGCGCGCAACTCGCGGTAGCCGTCATGGTCCTCGGG
>SBGD01000033.1 GCA_006226775.1 Paracoccaceae bacterium
CTCATTCCGCTTCACCCATGCGCTGTGCCGCAGCCCCGCGCGATCCGTCACCGATGGCCTGCGCGCCGTCGACATGGGCGCGCCCGATCCCGACCTTTTCCTGGCCGAGCACGCGGCCTATGTGGCGGCGCTGCGTGCCGCCGGGGCCGAGGTCACGGTGCTGCCCGCGCAGGAGGCCTTTCCCGACAGTTGCTTCATCGAGGACCCGGCGCTCTGCCTCAAGGGCGTGGCGATCCTGCTGCGTCCCGGTGCGCCCTCTCGCCTTGGCGAGGCGGCGGCGCTGCGCCCCGACCTGGAGCGCCACCTGTCGGCGGTCGTGGAGCTGCCGCCGGGTGGCTTCGTCGACGGGGGCGATATCCTGTGTTCCGATGACGAGGTGATGGTGGGCCTGTCGGCGCGCACCGATGCGGGCGGGGTGGCGGCGCTGCGCCCGCTGGTGGAGGATCTGGGCTATCGCCTGCGCCTGGTCGACACGCCGCCCGAGATCCTGCATTTCAAGACCGAGTCGAGCCTGCTCGATGCCGAAACCGTGCTGGCCACGCCGCGCCTGGCGGCCACGGGCTGCTTCGCGGGCTACCGGGTGATCGAGACGGCCGAGGGCGAAGACGCCGCGGCCAACGCGATCCGGTTCAATGACCCGGTGATGCTGAGCAAGGGGCACCCGCGCACCGCCGCGCGCCTGCGAGCAGCGGGCTTTGACGTGGTGGAGCTGCCCACGACCCAGGCCGCGCTGGTCGATGGCGGACTGTCCTGCCTGTCGCTGCGTTATTCCCTGCCCGGAGAGAAGCAATGACAGACCCGACCGAAATCATCGGCTACCATGCCCATGTCTATTTCGACGCGACCACCCTCGACCGGGCCCGCGCGCTTTGCGAAGAGGCACATCGGCGGTTCGGCGTGTCCATGGGGCGCGTGCATGAAAAATGCGTGGGCCCGCATCCGCGCTGGTCCTGCCAGCTGGCCGCGACGCCTGCCGAATTCGCCGATCTGCTGCCCTGGCTCGCGCTTAACCGCGGCGGGCTCGTGGTCTTTGCCCATCCGATCACCGGCGACAGCCTGTCCGCGCAGCTGGCCGATCATCGCGACCACGGCATCTGGCTTGGGGCGGGGCTCGATATGGACCTGTCGCAGTTCGAACCGCCGAAGGCCCCATGAACGCGGGGTTTCTCAAGGGCTTTCCCGATCTGCCGCCGATCTGGTTCGCGGGCTTTTGCGGGGCGGCCTGGCTCCTGGCGCGTGAACTGCCGCTGATCACGGCCTTCGGGCCGCTCTGGTGGGGTTTGGGCGTGTTGCTGGCCGTGGCAGGCGTTGCCCTGATCGGCTGGTCGGCCTGGTGGTTCTGGATGCACCGCACCCCGATCGAATCCCATCACGACCCCAGGGCGCTGATCACCGAGGGCCCCTACCGCTTCAGCCGCAACCCGATCTACCTTGCGATGCTGGCGATGCTGACGGGCTATGTCTTCTGGCTCGGGGTGCTGAGCCCGGTGCTCTTGCCCGTTCTCTTTCACCAGGTGCTGACCCGCCGGTTCATCGAGGACGAGGAAGCGCGGCTGGTCGCGGCCTTCGGGCTGGAGGCGCGGCGTTACCTGCAAGTCACGCGCCGCTGGTTGTAACGGACGCTCGCAAAGGCTTGATTGGCGCCGGGCGACAGGGTTCATTACCTAACAGGGGACACTCGGGAAACCACGCGACAACCATGCGCCATTTCTTCTTCATCCTGGCCTTCGGCCTGGCCACCCTGACCGCCCCCGCAACGCCGGCGCGGGCCGACAGCCCCGTGGTGGTCGAGCTGTTCACCTCGCAGGGCTGTTCGGTCTGTCCGCCCGCCGATGCGCTTCTGGCCGAGCTGGCCACGCGTCCGGACGTGATCCCGCTGGCGCTGCATGTGGATTACTGGGACTATATCGGCTGGCCCGATACCTTCGCCTCGGGCCAGTTCACCCGCCGCCAGCAGGCCTATGCCCGCAACGTCGGCCAGCGCATGGTCTACACGCCGCAGATGATCATCGGCGGGGTTGAACGGGTGGTGGGCTATGAGCCCATGGACGTGGCCGAACTGATCCTGCGCTATCGCGAGGTGGACTACCCCGTCGAGGTCAGCCTGACCCGGGTCGAAGGGGGCATTGCCCTGCGCGCCGTGGCGTCGATGGCGCTGGAAAGCCCCGGCATGGTGGTGCAGGTGGTGCGCTATATCCCGCGGGAAACGGTCGAAATCCGGCGCGGCGAGAACGCGGGCCGGGTGGTGGACTACACCAACATCGTGACGGAGTGGATGCGCGTGGGCGACTGGTCGGGGCAGGAGCCCTTCGAGATCGAGCTGGTCGACAGCTCGTCGCTTCCGGTGGTGGCCCTGGTGCAGATGGCAGGCCCCGGCGCCATCCTGGGTGCGGCGCGTCTCGACTAGGCGGGGCAGGGCGGGTGGCCGGCCTCAGGCCAGCAGCACGCCCATCACCACGGACATGAGCCCGAGCGCCGAAAGAAGCAGCGCCCCCATGTTGAAGAAAACGATGCGTTGCAGGCGCGCGCGCATCTCGTCATCGGGCAGGCCGGAGCGGCGCACGCGCAGGGCCGCGGCGATGCAATAGGCGATGATGACAAGCCCCACGGCGGTCAGCGCCGCCCCAAGCCAGACAAGCCATTCCATGCGCTCTCTCCCTTGTGTCACTCTCGTCTTCCGCCTATCCGAGCCTGCCCCCCTTCGCAAGCCTTGCGGGGCGCGGGCAGGGCGGCTAGACCAAGGCCCTGGTGAGATCCGGCAACGAGAGAGGCAGGTCCGATGGCCATGGACATGGAAGACACGAATACCCCCCCCGACAGCTATCGCGTGACCGCCGACGAGCTGCGCCAGTTCATCGAGCGCGTGGAGCGGCTGGAACTGGAGAAGAAGGACATTGCCGAGCAGATCAAGGAGGTCATGGCCGAAGCCAAGGGGCGCGGCTACGACACCAAGGTCATGCGCAAGGTCATCGCGCTGCGCAAGCGCGAC
>SBGD01000072.1 GCA_006226775.1 Paracoccaceae bacterium
CCATCCGGGCGCGCTGGTGCTGGGCTGCGATCAGATCCTCGAATGCGAGGGGCGGCTCTATGCCAAGCCCGCCTCGCCCGAGGACGCCATCGCCCAGCTGACCGCGCTGCGCGGCAAGACCCATCGCCTGCACACCGCCGCCGTCCTCTATGCGGGGGACGAGCCGGTCTGGCGCCATGTCGCGACGCCCCGGCTGACCATGCGCGATTTCTCCGACGCCTATCGCGACGCCTATGTCGCCCGGCATTGGGACGACATCCGCCATTGCGTCGGCTGCTATCAGATCGAGGGGCCGGGCATCCGCCTGTTCCAGAAGATCGAGGGCGATCTGTTCAGCGTGCAGGGCCTGCCGCTGCTGGAACTCCTCGCCATCCTCACCCAGCGCAAGGACATCGACGGATGAAAGCGCCCCTTCGCCTGGCCGGGGTCATCGGCGATCCCATCGCCCACAGCCGCTCGCCCCGCCTGCACGGCCATTGGCTGGCCCGCTACGGGATCGAGGGGCATTACATCCCCCTGCATGTCCGGCCGGAGGATCTGCGTGAGACGCTGCGCCTCTTACCGAAACTGGGCTTCGTCGGCCTCAATGTCACCATCCCGCACAAGCATGACGCGCTGGCCTTGGCCGACCGCGTGACGCCCCTCGCCGACCGGATCGGCGCCGCGAACACGCTTCTCTTCACCGAGGCGGGGATCGAGGCCGACAACACCGACGCCTACGGCTTCACCCAGAACATCCTCGATGCGCAGCCCGGTTGGGCGCCGAAGACGGTGGCGCTGATCGGCGCGGGCGGGGCCTCGCGCGCGGTGATCGTGGCGCTGATGGACCAGGGCGCGACCGAGATCCGCCTGACCAACCGCACGCAGGCAAGGGCCGAGGAGCTGACCGGCGATTTCGGCGACATCCTGACCGTGGTCGATTGGCAGGACCGCGCTGCCATGCTGGACGGCTGCGACACGCTGATCAACGGCACCGCCATGGGGATGACCGGCAACCCGCCGCTGGACCTGCCGCTGGACGCGCTGCCGCCGGCGGCCATCGTCACCGATCTGGTCTATGCGCCGCTGGAGACGCCGCTGCTGGCCGCCGCCCGCGCCCGGGGCAACCCTTGCATCGACGGGCTGGGGATGCTGCTGCATCAGGCCGCGCCGGGGTTTGAGCGCTGGTTTGGCGTCCGGCCCGAGGTGGACGCCGATCTGCGCCGGGCGGTTCTGGGATGAGCCTGATCCTCGGCCTCACCGGCTCCATCGGCATGGGCAAGTCCACCACCACCGGCTTTTTCCGCGAGGCCGGGGTGCCGGTCTGGGATGCCGATGCCGCGGTGCATGAACTCTATGCCAAGGGTGGCCCCGCCGTCGCCCCCATCGGCGCGCTGCACCCCGCCGCGGTCAAGGACGGCGCCATCGACCGTGCCGCGCTGCGCGACTGGATCGCCGCCGATGCCAGCGCGCTGAAGCGGATCGAGGGCGTGGTTCACCCCCTCGTCGGCCAGTCCCGCGCCGATTTCATCGCCGCGCATGCGGACAAGCCCCTCGTCGTGGTCGACGTGCCGCTGCTGTTCGAGACCGGCGGCGAGCGCTATGTTGATCACACCCTCGTCGTCTCCGCCCCGGCCGAGGTGCAGCGCGCCCGGGTCCTCGCCCGTCCCGGCATGAATGAGGCGCATTTCCAGACCATCCTGTCCAAGCAGATGCCCGATGCCGAGAAACGCGCCCGCGCCGATCATGTGATCGAGACGCTGAGTCTTGATCAGACCCGCGCCGCCGTGTTCGACTTGATCGGCCAGCTGACCGGAACCCGACCTGATGCGTGAAATCGTCCTCGACACCGAAACCACGGGCTTCGAGCCCTCCGAAGGCCACCGTCTGGTCGAGATCGGCGGGGTCGAGCTGTTCAACCACATGCCGACCGGCCGGAACTACCACCAATACATCAACCCCGAGCGCGACATGCCCGAAGAGGCGTTCAACGTGCACGGGCTGTCCGAGGACTTCCTGCGGCCGCAGCCGAAATTCGCCGAGGTGGCACAGGCTTTCGTCGAGTTCGTCGATGGCGCGACGCTGGTGATCCACAACGCCGCCTTCGACATGAAATTCCTGAATTTCGAGCTGGAGCGCGCCGGCCTTCCCCGGCTGAAGGTCCAGGTGGTCGATACTCTCGCCATCGCCCGGCGCAAGTATCCGGGCTCGCCCGCCTCGCTCGATGCGCTCTGCCGCCGGTTCGGGATCGACAACTCGGCCCGGACCAAGCACGGCGCGCTCCTCGACTCCGAGATCCTGGCCGAGGTCTATCTGGAGCTGATGGGCGGCCGTCAGCCCGATTTCGGTCTGGCCAGCAGCGGCGGGGGCCGCAATGCCGGTCCCGTGGACACCGCTTGGCGGGCCCGGCCGCGTCCGACCCCCCTGCCCTCGCGCCTGACCGAGGCCGAGGCCGCCGCTCATGCCGCTTTCGTGGCCGGGATGGGCGAGGCGGCGATCTGGAAACGGTATGAATCCTGACGCTTTGGTCATCGGCGTCGGTCTCGACGGGCCGATGGCCGCCGACCGCTTGCTGTCTGCCGGATGTTCCGTGCTGCTGGCCGAGGCCAAGCCCTCGCCCGCGCGGAAGCTCCTGATGGCGGGCAAGTCGGGTCTCAACATCACCAGGGAGGAGGGCGCCGAGCCCTTCCTCGCCGCCTATGCCGAGGCCGCCGACTGGCTGCGCCCGATGCTCACGGGCTTCGGTCCCGCCGAGGTGCAGGACTGGATGCGCGGCTACGGGCAGGAGGTCTTCACCGGCTCCACCGGCCGGGTCTTTCCCAAGGCGATGAAGGCCTCGCCCCTGTTGCGGGCATGGTTGCAGCGGCTGGGCGGTCAGGGTGTTGATCTGAAAACACGCTGGCGCTGGGTGGGCGAAGGGGCGTTCGACACGCCCGATGGCAGGGTGAC
>SBGD01000010.1 GCA_006226775.1 Paracoccaceae bacterium
GCAGCGTGCGCGCCAACAGGCATGACGATCAGGCGATCCGCCACCGACGGAAGAAATCCATTCCGGCTCGGCAACTATTTCAGCAACCTGTTAAACGGGGAAAGCGGAAAAAGTCGCCTCACGAATCCGCGATGGGCGGCGGGTTGCACAAGGCCGGGGCACAGCGGCGAAAAACCGGGCATCCAGAGGACGCCCGGGGGCGGTCAGCTTGCCAGCGCCGTGACCGCAGGGGCAGAGCCCGAGAGCCGCTGGCGGATATGCTCCGGCACCAGCCGCGCCGCGGAAATCCGCGGAATGGGCATCTCGCGGATGATCCGCTCGGCGCCGTAGAGGGCGAGGTACTCGGCGTGGTTGTCGAAGGCCTTCCGCCCGGCGTAGTCGATGAAGGTCTCGGCCGGGGCGCCATTGGCGAGGATCACGTCGTGGTCCTCGGTCTCGACGTGGTAATATGTTACCGAACCGGGCAATTCGGCCATTGGCGCCCAATCGATGGAGTGGCCGTTCACCAGGGCCGAGGCATTGATCACCAGCCCGTCGATCACCATGCCATGATCGGCGGTGACGGTCAGGTCGCTGTGGGGCACGCCCGCCCCCAGCGCGCCGGCGCGGATGCGGACGGGCTGCATGTGGGGGCCGGAAAAGAGCTTGTGCAGGGTCTGGCGGCCGATCCATTTGACGGGCACCGCACGTCCACAGGCCGTGACGATCTCGTCGCCGATCTGCAGGTCTTCGACCGCCATGTCATGACCCGGTGACGCAATACGCGTGCCTTGTGCAAAACAGAAAGCCGTGGGGACGGGGTCTATTGTAATGCCGGAGGAATTGGGGGGCCAGGTGATCGAAGAAAATTCGACAGAGACGGGGACAACGAAATAGGTCAGGTCTCGGGCGGCGTCGCTAACAACGATCATGGTTACCCCATCGACGACCGCAGTTCCCTCATAAATTTCGTTGAAGTCATCGCCAGTGTCGATAGTCTCTTCGCCGACCTCGAAAATGTCATTGATGGTTCCGGGAGAAGGCCCGAGATCCGGCGTGAGATCCTCTGAAATATTCCCGTTGTGGACGAATTGAGCCACGAAATTTCCGGTAGTGCTATCATAGGCGACAACCCCGCTGTAATTGAATTCACCCATTCAAATTCTTCCTTCCGTTGAACGTTCCACGTGATTCGCTTGATCACAAGAGAATCACGTCCTGATCCACCGTCCAAAAGAATTCGACCGGAAATCCCTGTTATGCGTGGCGACGCACAGGGCGGCGACCGACCACAGTCATGCGACGTTCGATCCCACGAATGCCCCCGCATTCCGGGCAATACCCAACCGCGCCTTGATTTTCCCCGGCACCAGCCGCGCCGCCGAGACACGCGGACGATCCATCTCGCGGATGATCCGCTCGGCCCCGTAGAGGTCGAGGTATTCGCGGTAGTTGTCGAAAGCGCGCCGGTCGAGGTAATCGATGAAGGTCTCGGCGGGGGCGCCATTGGCGAGGATGACGTCGTGGTCTTCGGTCTCGACGTGGTAATAGGTCACCGCATTCGCCAGGTCGGCGCGGGGCACGAAGACGATACTCTCGCCGTTCACCAGCGCCGAAGCATTGATCACCAGCCCGTCGATCACCATGCCATGATCGGCGGTGACAGTCAGGTCGGAGTGGGGCAGGCCGCCGCCCAGGGCGCCGGCGCTGATACGGACGGGGGCCGTGCGTTCGCCGGCGAACTGCGGGAACAGCGTCTGGCGGCCGATCCATTTGACCGGCGCGATCCGGTCCTCGGCGGTCATCACAGGATCGCCGATGCGCAGATCCTCGACGGCGCGTTCGCCGCTGCCGGTCGCAATCCGGGTGCCGGCGGCAAAGCAAAAGAGAAAGGTGTTGTGCGGGAATATGTCCCTGAGATCGATCACAAAGGGCAGTTCACCGTTGTCATAGGCAAACACCCAATAATTGTTGAGATCGGTGTCCCGAAATACTGGGTAATAGGTTCCGCCAACAGTATCAAGGGTGCCCACATAAGTCAGTTGTGAAGCGCCGGTCTCTGGGTCCAGGCCGCCCGAGTCCCCGGTCTCGAATTCATTGTCGTTGTCGCCGTCCAGGATCGTGCCGGGCGTCTTGGTGGGCAAAATGACGTTCGAGCCGTCACTCGAGGAATAAACCGCATAAGACGTGTAGGTATAGTCACCCATGACAATCTCCTTTTTACAGATGGCAGGATGCGCGATACTCACGAGTCCGATCAAGCGTTAACTATCGCTCCGCAGGACTCGCGGGTCCAAAAAGCCGTCCCGGCGACATTCGAATGCGAGAGGCCTGGCGATACGGCAATGCGCAATCCATCCCGGGCAATGCGCGGGACGGATTGCCTCTGTCGCAAAGACCTGCTCCGGCACGCGCCGCTAGGCTGCGCCTGCCGCCCCGTACCGCGCCGGTTTTTGGGTGGCAAAGCTGTCCGCAACCGTAATCCCCAACCGCGCCCTGATTTCCTCCGGCACCAGCCGCGCCGCGGAAATCCGGGGCTTGGGCATCTCGCGGATGATCCGCTCGGCGCCGTAGAGGTCGAGGTATTCGCGGTAGTTGTCGAAGGCGCGGCGGTCGAGGTAATCGATGAAGGTCTCGGCGGGGGCGCCTTCGGCGAGGATCACGTCGTGCATTTCGGTTTCGACGTGGTAATAGGTGACCTCGTCGGCGATCTCGTCCAGCGGCACCCAGGCGATCGTCGTGCCATTGACCAGCGCGGCGGCATTGATCACCAGCCCGTCGATCAGCAGGCCATGCTCGCCCGTCACCGTCAGATCGCGCCGGGGCAGGCCGTCGCCCAGCGCACCGGCGCGGAGACGCACGGGCTGGATCCGGGTGGCGTTGAGGAATTTCCGCAGCGTCTGCTGCCCCAGCCACTTGACGGTGACGGTCTTGCCCTCGGCGGTGAGGATCGCGTCGCCGATGGCCAGGGTCTCGACCGCGCGCTCGCCCTCGGGCGTGGCGATCTGCGTGCCTGCGGCGAAGCAATAGGAAAAGGAGGTGCCGAAATCGGGGGTGAAACTGGTGCCCGCCAGGCTGCCATTGTCGGAGAGGACAAATCGGGTGAGGGAATCCCCGTCCTCGATAATGGGATCGCCGTTGTTCGTGAGCCCGATATAGGTGAACGGCCCAGTGAATCCGGCGTCCCAGTCGATTGGCTGCCCGGGGTCGGTGTTGCTGTTGATGCCGTCACTGTCGCCCGCCAATTCGGTGAGTGTCGACCCGATCGATTGCAGCGGACCATGTTCGACATCGAGCGCCATGCCCTGAATTTCATAAAAGAATGCGAAGTCCTGTGATGCCATGGAGTCTTCCTTTACAATCTGGTTGTCAATTTCGCCGCTCGGCCGGAGGGATTGGCAGGAGAAAAAAGCTTTCGGCCATTGGGCGCATAAGGCCTTCAGGCTAGCGCCGGACCTTCTTTGTGACAAGCGCGTTAACCTTTTGACCCGGGGCAGGGCGTTCGGGACGTCCCGTCGCTCCCGTCCGTGCAGCTCAGGGGCGATTGCCGGAAATGGGGCGCAAAGGTCGGGACTGGCAGGCGGGCGGACGGATTGCGAGCCCGGCGCGGGCGGGATACCAAGGCCCGATGGCGCAACAGATGGATGTCCTGATCTTTGGCGACGGCCCGGCGGCGCGGCTTGCCGCGATTGCGCTGCATGGCCTTGGCGCGCGGAGCATCCGCGCCCTGCCACGGCCGGGGCTCGGCCCGCCGCCCACGGCGCGGCACAGCCACGTGATAAGCGATACGGTCCTGCGCAATGCCACCGCCATCGACGCCAGCCTGGCGCAGGACATAAGTGAGCGGGCCGAGCCCGCCTGTCTCTGGCGCAAGTTGGGCGGCACCGGGAGCAGCGATCAAATCGCGCCGCGCCTGTCGCGCGCCACCATCGACAGGACCCTCGAGGCCGGGTTGAACCGGCTGGCGCTGGGCAGGTGGCGGGATGCCACCATCACCGGGCGCGACGGTGCGCGGCTGATGGCCGAGAGCGCCGACGGGGGCGGGGTCTTTGATCTGGTCATCGATGCCACCGGCGCTCACCGGGCGACGCTGGAGGTGCTGGGGCCCCTCGCGCCGGGCCTCTGCCTGGAGGACGTGGGGCCGCCCGTGCTCTACCAGACCTTCGTGCTGGCGCTGCCCGAAGCAGTCCCGCTGATGCAATGGTCCGGTCCTGTGGTCGATGGTCGGACTCGGGCGCTTTACGGCGATCTTGACGGCCACCGGATGCGGATCACCGCGGCGGTCGGACGCGAGGCAGGCCGGATCGGATCGCTCGCCGATATCGCGCGGGCCTTCGACCCGCAGGTTGCCGCGCTTGTCCCGTACGGAGCGCGGCTGGTGGGAAAGACCTCGACCGTCGCGCCGACCTATCGCCGATTGCGGCGGCCTGAGACGGGGATGCCCAACTGGATCGCTTTGGGCGACGCGCGGTCGCAATGGCCGCCGCGGCTGGGCACCGGGTTGAGTTCGATCTTCCGCCAGTGCCGTATTCTGCGCGAAACCCTGGCGGGCGGCGGCACCCCGACCGAGGCGCGTGACGCCCTGGATACCTGGCTCGACGCGGAGTGGGACAAGCAGATGACCCTTCCCGCGCACCAGCGCTGACCCTGCGCGACTGCACTATCCGGCCAGTTCGGTCACCCCATGGTGGGTTTCTGCGATCCCAAGCCTTGCCTTGATGCCTAGGGGCACGAGCCTTGATGCCGAGATCCGGGGGTTGGGCATCTCGCGGATGATGCGCTCGGCGCCGTAAAGGGCGAGGTACTCGGCGAAATTGTCGAAGGCCTTGCGCCCGATGTAGTCGATGAAGGTCTCGGCCGGGGCGCCATTGGCGAGGATCACGTCATGGTCCTCGGTCTCGACGTGATAGACGGTGAACCGGGTCGCGAGATCGGCCAGCGGCACGAAGTCGATCGTCGTGCCATTGACCAGCGCCGAGGCGGTGATCACCAGCCCGTCGATCACCATGCCATGGTCGGCGGTGACCGTCAGGTCGCTGTGCGGCAGCCCCTGGCCCAGCGCGCCGGCCTTGATCCGCACCGGGCGCAGGCGCTCGGGCGGGGTGAACAGGGTCGAGACCGTCTGGACCCCGACCCAGGTGACCGGCACCACGCGGCCGCTGGTGGTCCGGACAAGGTCGCCGATGCGCAGGGATTCGACGGCGGTCTCGCCCCGGGGCGTGGCGATCAGGGTGCCGGCGCCGAAACAGATGATGTCGACGAAGAAAGAGTCGAGGTCGCCCCCCGCAGCCGGCGGATCGCCGCCCTGCAACGCGGCAAAGCCCTGCTGGGCGGTCATGTTGCCCTGATCGGCATCGATCCATTGATCGTAGGTGAATTCCCAACTGAAGTTCAGGTCCGCCCCATCGACGGATGCGGTGAAGGTGCCCCATTGCGGCGTTGACAGAAAGCCCAACTCGCCGCCTTCATGGGTGGTCAGGGTGCCGGTGATGGTCACGGTCTCACCCGGTTGAAGATCGACCGAGTAGGTATAGTCCTGATCGTTGTCCGGATCCCCGCCGTGGATCGGTATGGTGCCGTCCGGGTCGGTGTTGCCGGCGGCCGTCAGATAGCTGATGCCTGAAATGCCCATGTGTCAGTTTCCCTTCTCCAATGTATCCTTCGAGATCAACCGGGTGCCCCAGCGAATGCCCTCGATCCGTCGGACTTCGATAAAGCGCAGCGGCGCGCCGTCCTCGGAACTGGTGCGCAGGTATCTCACGCTGCGGATGGGCTCGCGCAGGTTTTGCTTGAGCCATCGGACCACGTTCGCCGCGGTTCCCTGGCCATAGGGCGCGAAGATATCCACCACCCACATCTGCGGCCCCGAACGCCAGTCGCGCGGGGCAAGCGGTTCGCCGCGGGCGATCCTGGCCTCGGCCTCGGGGCTCAGGAAGGCCCAGGTCATCGCCGCGCGCGGCACGCCCTCGAACCGGAAGACGTGAAACTGCATCAGGTCGACCGGCGGCTGCAGGGTCATCCGCAGGCCCTTGACCGACAGGTTCGCATAGCGCTTCTCGCGCAGGGCGAGGAAGCTCAGGTCGCCAAGACCCTGCAATTGCGCCTCGTTGGGATGTTCGGGCGCAGGCTGAAAGGGGCGGTCGCGGTCGGTCGCGATCGTCTCGGTGTCGTCCAATGTGGTCATGCTCGCCTTCCTGGCCCCGGTGCCGGGCGGGGCCGGTATTTGCATTCTGTTAATGGAATGTGAACCCAGCGGTTTTGCAAAAGCAAGACCTATCTTGCCCTGCGGCGGCACGTCGCAGAGGGCTGATGGGCCGATGGGCCGGGAGGACGGAAGCAAGGTCTGGAAGAGCCGCGGGGGCGCATCGGCGCCTTGCGAGGTCGGGCGTTCGACCCGGCCGCGCTGGCCTAACATAAGCCATGGCTCGCATTTCTGGAAGTCGCGGGTTTCGCCCCTGTGGCGGGTCACGCCAAACCAAACCGGCCCGCAGCAAGCGCCAGGGGCCGGTCGGAAAGGCCAGGGCATTGGGTCACCGCGGCGCCGGGCAGGCTGTGCCCGGGGTGCACGCCGCCGGTCGATATCGCGTGCCAGCGCTTTGCGCTCAGGCCGTCAGGCGAAGATCCTCGGCGCTGTCGTCCACCGCCGCGATCCCGAGCCGGGCCTTGATGCGGGCAGGCACCAGCCGCTGGGCGGAAATCCGGGGCCGGGGCATTTCGCGAATGATCCGCTCGGCGCCATGCAGGTCGCGGTACTCGGGGTAGTTGTCGAAGCTCTGCCGCCCGAGATAGTCGATGAAGGTCTCGGCGGGCGCGCCATTGGCGAGGATGACCTCGTGGTTTTCGGTCTCGACGTGGTAGACGGTGAAGCTCTCCTCCAGATCCGTCATCGGCACCCAGTCGATGGTGGAGCCGTTCACAAGCGCCGAGGCATTGATCACCAGCCCGTCGATCACCAAGCCGTGGTCGGCGGTGACGATCAGGTCGCGGCGGGGCAGGCCATCACCCAAGGCACCGCTGCGGATGCGCAGGGGTTGCAGGTGGGACCCGGACAGGAACTTGTGCGTTGTCTGCCGGCCAATCCACAGCACGCGGGTGCGGCAACCATCTGCGGCAACCACCTCGTCGCCAATCGACAGGGCTTCGACCGCGACCTCGCCGGTCGGGGTGGCGATACCTGTGCCGACACCAAAGCACAGATAGGTGCTTGCCAAGGCCTGAAACGGGTTCGATGTACCGGATTCAGCTATGGTGGTCTGTCCAACGCCGTCCTCGGGAAGTGCGACAAGGTACAGAGTGCCACTGAAAAAGACCGCGTATTCCACACCGCCCGCCGAAATCGTATAACCGGTGAAAGTCGTTCCCGGGCCGTGGAAGTAATCGAACGCGATGTCCAGAAAACCGTCTTCGTTGTCGTCGACAATATCGAGATCGGCGTCGGCTGAGCCGCTAATGCCATCATAGGACAATGTACTGCCCGGGTTACTATCCCCCCCGTTGAACGTGACATTATCAAGTGTCACGAATCCAGCGGTTGCGTGGAAATCTGCCATGGTATCAACTTCCCTGTAATATGACGAACTTACATCACGGTCGTGAGCGTCGCCGTGTTCAGAATTCTGAAATTGTCATCAAATCTGGGCAATTCTGACCAGGAAAGCGCACAAACAGAACTGCGTGGTAAAATCAGTGACGGAGCAGCTGCCTTCCTTCAAGGAAACACTTCACTGGTGTCGGGATGGTTGCGATTGAGCAAGACGATTCCGCGCAATTGGCAGGCGTGCACGATGGGCAGTGTGGACATCGGGTCAATCGACGGGATGTCGACAATTCGGAAAAATGCAGCGCCAAAAGCCTGCCAAGGCCTACGGGGCTCCGGGGCTTTCGGCGCGGCTTGACGGGGCACGTCTGTCGCGAAACGCGCCGGACGGGGAAGAGGTGTGGGGTGGGCAATCATGCCCACCCCGCTGGATCATGCCGATTTCGCCAGGTTGCGCAGCACGTAATGCAGCACGCCGCCGTTCTCGATGTATTCGATCTCGACCGCGGTATCGATCCGGCACTTGAGGGTGATCTCCTTCTCGGTGCCGTCGGCATATTTGATGGTGCAGGGGACCATCTTGCCGGGCGAGACATCGTCGAGCCCGTGGATCGAGACCTCTTCGTCGCCGGTCAGCTTCAGCGACTTGCGGGTATCGCCCTCGGTGAACTCGAAGGGAATGACCCCCATGCCGACGAGGTTCGAGCGGTGGATGCGCTCGAAGCTCTCGGCGACCACCGCCTTGACGCCCAAAAGCGCCGTGCCCTTGGCCGCCCAGTCGCGTGACGAGCCTGCGCCGTATTGCTCACCGCCGAAGATCACCAGCGGCGTGCCGTTTTCCTGGTGCGCCATGGCGGCCTCGAAGATCGAGGTCTGCTGGCCGTCGGGCCCCTTGGTATAGCCGCCTTCGACCCCGTCCAACATCTCGTTCTTGATGCGGATGTTGGCGAAGGTGCCGCGCATCATCACCTCGTGGTTGCCGCGACGGCTCCCGTACGAGTTGAACTCGCGCACCGGCACCTGGCGCTCGATCAGGTACTTGCCGGCGGGGGTGGTTTCCTTGAAGGCGCCCGCGGGCGAGATGTGGTCGGTGGTGATCATGTCGCCCAGCAGCGCGAGGATGCGCGCGCCCTCGATGTTCTCGATCTCCTTGGTGTCCATGGTGATGCCCTGGAAATAGGGCGGGTTCTGGACGTAGGTGCTGGTCGGCGGCCAGTCATAGGTCTTGGAATCCGGAGTCTCGACCGAACGCCACTTCTCGTCGCCCTTGAAGACGTCGGCATATTTGTCTTGGAAGGCCTCGCGGGTGACGGTCTTGCCCACCAGGTCGGCGATCTCCTTGGTCGAGGGCCAGATGTCCTTGAGATAGACGTCGTTGCCGTCCTGGTCCTGGCCCAGCGGTTCGCGGGCGATGTCGACGTTCATGTCGCCGACCAGCGCATAGGCCACCACCAGCGGCGGCGAGGCGAGGTAGTTGGCGCGCACATCCGGCGAAATCCGGCCCTCGAAGTTGCGGTTGCCCGAGAGCACCGAGGTCGCCACCAGGTCGTATTCGCTGATCGCCTTCGAGATCTCGGGCTCGAGCGGGCCGGAGTTGCCGATACAGGTGGTGCAGCCATAGCCGACAAGGTTGAAGCCGATGGCGTCGAGGTCTTCCTGAAGCCCCGCGGCCTCGAGGTAATGCGACACCACCTGGCTGCCCGGCGCCAGCGAGGTCTTGACCCAGGGCTTGCGGTTCAGCCCCTTTTCGCGCGCCTTGCGGGCCACCAGCCCGGCGCCGATCATCACATAGGGGTTCGAGGTATTGGTGCACGAGGTGATCGAGGCGATCACGATCGAGCCGTCATGCAGCTGATAGGCATCGCGGCCATTGACGCTGGCCACCAGGCCGCGGCGGTGATGGCCGGTCTCGCCGGGGATCTCGGTGGGCGCGATCGGCCCGCCTTCGCTTTCCCAGCGGTCCTTCTGCTTTTCGGCAGCCTTTGCGCCTTTGCGCACGCCCTTGATATAGTCGTGAAAGGCGGTGGCGGCCTTGTCGAGGGCGATATAGTCCTGCGGCCGTTTCGGGCCCGAGATGGCGGGCACGATCTCGCCCATGTCCAGCGCCAGCGTGTCGGTATAGATCGGGTCGTAATCGTCGCCGCGCCACATGCCGTTCTGCTTGGCATAGGCCTCGACCAGCGCCACGCGATCCTTGTCGCGGCCGGTGTTTTCCAGGTAGCGCAGGGTCTCGCCATCGATCGGGAAGAAGCCGCAGGTGGCGCCGTATTCCGGGGCCATGTTGGCAATCGTCGCGCGGTCGGCCAAGGGCAGCTTGTCGAGGCCCGAGCCGTAGAATTCGACGAACTTGCCGACGACGCCCTTCTCGCGCAGCATCTCGACCACCTTGAGCACCAGGTCGGTGCCGGTGGTGCCTTCCATCATCTCGCCGGTCAGCTTGAAGCCCACCACCTCGGGGATCAGCATCGAGATCGGCTGGCCCAGCATGGCCGCCTCGGCCTCGATCCCGCCCACGCCCCAGCCCAGCACGGCGGCGCCGTTGACCATGGTGGTGTGGCTGTCGGTGCCCACCAGCGTGTCGGGATAGGCCACTTCCTCGCCGTTCTGGTCGACATCGGTCCAGACCGTCTGGCTGAGGTATTCAAGGTTCACCTGGTGGCAGATGCCGGTGCCCGGCGGGACGACGCGGAAGTTGTTGAACGCGGACTGGCCCCACTTGAGGAAGGTATAGCGCTCCATGTTGCGCTCGTATTCGCGGTCGACGTTCATCTGGAAGGCGCGGGGATTGCCGAATTCGTCGATCATCACCGAATGGTCGATCACCAGGTCGACGGGGTTCAGCGGGTTGATCTTCTGCGGATCGCCGCCCAGCGCGACGATGCCGTCGCGCATCGCGGCCAGGTCGACCACCGCCGGGACGCCGGTGAAATCCTGCATCAGCACGCGCGCCGGGCGATAGGCGATCTCGCGCGCGGTCCGGCCGCCCTTGGCCGCCCAGTCGCCGAAGGCCTTGATGTCATCGACGGTGACGGTTTTGCCATCCTCGAAGCGCAGCATGTTCTCCAGCACAACCTTGAGCGCGGCAGGCAGGCGCGAGAAATCGCCGAGGCCGGCCTCCTGCGCGGCGGGGATCGAGTAGAAGGACATGGTCTTGCCGCCGACCGAGATCGACTTGCGGGTTTTCGAGGTATCCTGACCAACTGTGATGGGCATGGAATGGCTCCCTTCCGATGATGCCAAGGGTTTCGCTGTTGCTCAGATAGACATGTGCAGGGGGGGCAATCAAGGGGGATACCGTTAACGGTATGCGGTGGTATGCGGTTTCGGCGGGGCGGTTTGTCGCGCCCCTGCGGTTTCACCCCACATCGCAAAACCTTGATTGGTCATTACAGCCGCCGCCCTCTACCTAGGAAAAGCGACCAGACGGGGAAAATGAATGGGACTCAGCAGGTTTCTGAGCGCGCTGGCCCTGGGGCTGGCCGGGCTGACGCAGCCGGGCGGCGCCCAGGCGCAGGACGGCGCGTCGCCGGTCGTGGTGGAACTCTTCACCTCGCAGGGATGCTCGTCCTGTCCGCCGGCGGACCGGCTGCTGCACCAGCTGGCGATGCGCGACGATGTCATCGCGCTGGCGCTGCACGTGGATTACTGGGACTACATCGGCTGGAAGGACACCTTCGCGCTGCCCCGGCACACCGCACGCCAGAAGGGCTATGCCCGCGCGGCGGGGCGCCGGATGATCTATACCCCGCAGATGATCATCAACGGCACCGATCACGTGGTCGGCAATCACCCGATGGATGTCTCCGACCTCATCGCGCTGCACGAGGCGCGCCAGCAGCCGGTCGAACTCGAGGTGGTGGACAGCGGCAGCGGCCACCTGGTGACGGCGCGCGCGGCGGGGGCGGTCGAGGGCGAGATGCGCATCCTGCTGGTGGATTTCGAGCCTGTCGCCACCGTCGAGATCCTGCGCGGCGAGAACGCCGGCCAGACCCTCAACCATGCCAATATCGTGCGCGGCTGGACCGAGCTGGGGCGCTGGGACGGCGCGGGCGAATACCGCGCCCGGATCGACGACGACGGCTCGGCGGCGGTGCTGGTGCAGGCGGCGGAATTCGGCGCCATCCTGGCAGCGCGGCAATTGCGCTGATCACCGCGCCTTGACGCGGGTTTCCCGGTACCAGACGTAAAGCCCCGACACGACGATGATCGTCGCGCCGACAAGGGTGGGCGCATCGGGGATCTCGTCGAAGATCACCGCCCCCCAGAGCGTGGCAAAGAGCAGCCCGCAATAGGTGAAGGGTGCGATCACCCCCGCCTCGGTGATCTGCAGCGCGCGGATCAGCATCAGCTGCCCGGCGGCGGCAATGAAGCCGATCGCGCCGATCAGCACGAAGGACAGCCCATCCTGCGGCATCCGGCCCAGCACCGGCAGCAGCGCGGTCATCACCACCGCCCCGAAGGCAGCGGTATAGAGCAGCGAGGTCCAGGCATCCTCGTCCCGGCCCACGAAGCGGGTGATCAGCGCATAGGTGGAAAAACACAGCGCCGCGCAGAGCGGAAAGATCGCCGCGGGGCTGAAGACGGCGCTGCCCGGGCGGATGATGATCAACGCCCCGATCAGCGCCGCGGCAATGCCCAGGGCACGGCGCAGGCCGATCCTCTCGCCCAGAAACAGCGCGCCACCCAAGGTGATGAGCACCGGGTTGAGATCCATGATCGCGGTGTTCTCGGCCAGGCCGATGCGCGCAAGACCCATGAAGAAACAGAAGGTTGCGGCGAAAAGCGACATCGAGCGGAGCAATTGCAGCAGCGGATAGCGGGTGCGCAGGGTCGGGCCCAGCCTTGGCGCCACCAGCACCAGCACCACCAGCGTCTGCCCGGCATAGCGCGCCCAGAGCGTGGTGGCGACGCCGACCCTCTGGCCCAGTTCCTTGGCGAAGACATCCATGATCGAGAAGAACAGCATGGTGCCGACCATCAGCAGGATGCCGCGCGCGGCATCGGACTTGGGGATCAGGCCGGAGGGGAGGGGGGATATCGCCATTCGCCAGCCTTACGGGGGAAAGCTGTGGCTGTCCATGCCATCGGGGCGTCGGTGTCCAAGGGCGCCGCGGACCGGCGTCGGCCCGAGATGGATGGGGCGTAGCCCTTCGTTGCTGCGGTGGAGGGCGGTGCGCTCCCGTGCGGGATGCGGACGGGTCGAAACAGAGGCTTCTGGCCTGGAGCAGTCCTTCGCGTAGGCTGTATATCGAGCCGCGCATTGCCGGCGCGCGCTTTGGCGATCGGACCGTAAGGCTACAGCACTTTATGGCTGCCAAATCCGCAAGAGCTCTGGGCGTTGTGCTGACATCAGCCGTATCGCCGACGCGTGGGCGCGCGCCGGCGATGCGCGGCGGGCTGCGCCCTTGATTCCGCGCCGGTACTGAGCGCCGAAGATCGGCTTCAGGCCGATCCCCGCCAAGCGAACCAACCAAATTCACCCCGCTCTAGTCCTCGTCCTCCACGACAAAGGCGATCTCGCCCGTGTCGGCCTGCTTGCGGATCACCGCGACCACCTCGTTCATCGCGGCCTCGGCATCCTTGGGTTTCAGGGACCCGACATCGGCCATCTCGTCGCGCAGGTTGTCGGCCATTCGTTTCGACATGTTGCCCAGCATGAATTCCACCACCTCGCCAAAGCCCTTTTCCTGGGCGGCGGCCAGGGCCCGGGCGGCAATGGCCTGGTCCAGCTCGCGCATGATGCCAGGGATGTCGGACGGCTCGATCCGCTCGGCAATGTTGCCGAAGGTGAAGATCGCCTTGCGCACCTCGCCGGCAAAGGTCTCGTCCTCCTGTTCCAGCCCGTCGAGCAATTCGTCGCGCGTCGCGGCGGGCGAGTTGTTGAGGATGGCGCCGACCCGTTCCACCGGCTCGGCCGAGAAGGCCCGCACCGGGTCGCGGTCAAGCTGGCTGGCCAGCGACAAGCCGATGCGGTCCACCGCTTCGGGCGTGACATTGGCGGTCAGCGACACCGCATAGGTGATGCGCCGCGCCTCGGGGCCGGGCAGTTTCGACAGCACCTCGGCGGCCTTGGCGGTGTCCAGCTTCGACAGCAGGACGGCGGCGACCTCGGTGCTTTCCTGGCGGATGAAATCGATCAGCCGCCGGGCGGGCAGGGCGCGAATCCGGGTCCAGGGATCGCCGGTCTGGCGCACCCCGGCCTCTTTCCTCAGCCTTGCGGCGGTCTGCGGCGAGATCCGGCCGTCGAGCGCCGACAGTGCCCCGGCGATGCCGCCGGCAAAGTGCAGGCCGATGGATTCCAGTTCATCGGCGAATTCGTTGACCACATCGGCCAGGGTTGCCCGGTCGACATAGCGCATCGCACCCATCTGCTGGGTCAGGTCCGCCTGCAGGCTTTCGGGCAGTTCGGCCAGCGTGACCTCCGCCCCCTCGTTGACCAGAAGGCGCACGATAATGGCCGCCTTCTGCTTGCGCGTCAGGCTGGCGGCGCTGGATTTGCGCGCAGGCGCAGTGCCGCCGCCCGTCGTCTTGGGCAAGGCGGACAGATCGGACAAGGTGGCAAGTTGGTTCATCCCTGAAACTCCGGCGATTTCGCAACAGAGCTTACCTTGTCATCAGTGAACAAACCATGAACCGCGCCCGAACGGCGGGCGCGGATCCGCGTTACCCGGTGACCCGCTCGACGCAGCTTTGCGTCGCCGCGTCCCAGACCGTGCCTTGCGCGCAGGACATCGCCTGGTGGCCGTCGTTGCACATGGCATAGCCCATCACCGGAAGCACCGTCAGAAGCGCGGCACAGACCATGGATCTGATCATCATGTCTCTCCTTTTTCATGGGCGGGAGGCGCCCGCCGCAGCCAAAGCCTACCACGGGTCGGGATTCGCGCAAAACGGCGGCGGCAATCCTCTGTTCATGTTTCCGTGGCAAGCAGGGGGCACGCGAAAGAGGACCGGCCATGGCCACCTATATCATCGTCGACAAGAACAAGTCGCCGCTGGAGCCCGACGAGATCCCTGCGGGGGCGACGATCACGGTGGCAGATGGCGACGTCTATATCATGGACCCCTCCATCGCCCATGACGTCACCTTCGATGCCACCAGCAATCCGCCGGTCGAATTCGAGGTCGTGTTCAACGACAGCAACGCGAATATCGTGAAGGTCAACTTCACGGGCGACACCGTTCCGTCGATCACCGTTGCCGACGACACCAGCCTGCCGGATGTCGATCTGATGGGCACCAATTCCAGCGGCATGAACCTGGCAGCCGGTGACAATGTCACGCTCGGCAAGTATTTCGGGTCGGCCTCCGGGGCGGACAACATCCTGATCGGAGACGGGTTCTCCACCGATCAGGATTGGAACACCCTCGGCGGCGATGACACCGTCCGGATTGGCCATGACGCGACGCTGAAGCATTTCAAGACAGGCGAAGGCAACGATTCGCTGTATTTTGGCGACAACCTCACGGGCGGCGACCTGGCAACCGAAACAGGCGACGACACGGTCTATCTCGGCAAGAACGCCGATGTGAGCAAGGTCGACGGCGGCAGCGACACCGACAGTTACACCACCGCGTCCCCCGATGTGGGCAGCAGCAACATGGAATCCACCGCGGTGGTCTGCTTTGCCGCCGGGACCCGGATCGCCACGCCCGCGGGGCCGCGGGCGGTGGAAACGCTGGGCTGCGGCGACCTGGTGGTCACGCTCGATCACGGTGCGCAGAAGGTGCTCTGGGTGCTGCAGGACGAGCAGCCCCGGCAGGGCGTGCCGCGCGAGGCCCGCCCGGTCCTGATCCGGGCCGGTGCGCTGGGGGCCGGGCGGCCGGGGTGCGACCTGGTCGTGTCGCCTCAGCATCGGGTGCTGGTGGGCGGGCAGGGGCAGTTGCAGGCGCAGTTCGGCACGGAGGTTCTTGTGCCGGCCAAGGCGCTGACCGGGCTGCCGGGGACCCGCGCGATGATGGGCAAGACGCGCATCACCCGGGTGCATTTCGCCTTTGCCGGGCACGAGATTGTCGAGGCCAGCGGCGCGCTGTCGGAAAGCGTCTGGCTGGGGCCGATGGCGCTGCGGGCGATCGCTCCGCCGGAGCGGCGCCGATTGTACGGGATCTACGGCACGCGCGCGCCGCGTGGCGCGGCGCTGAACGGGCCGCCGGCGCGGCCTTGCCTGACGGTGGGCGCGGTGCGCCGCCAGCTGGCCG
>SBGD01000074.1 GCA_006226775.1 Paracoccaceae bacterium
CCGGTGCGCAGGGCAAGCGCCCCCACCGCGCCGAAATTCGTGCAATGCATGTCGTAGCACAGCAGGAACATGCCGGGCCGCACGATCCCCTCTTCCATCGGGAAGACATGGCCCTGACCGCCCTGCCCCACGTCGTGGAACTGCGTGATCTTCCAGTCCGCGGCGACGCGCCGGTTCTGGCGGGCGCGCTCGGCGGCCAGCGGCGTGGCGTGGATCACGTCATGGTCGGTGACGAACATCACCCGGTCGGGGTCGAACACCCGGTCGATGCCCAGCCCGCTCAACTCGCGATGCGCCGCGGCGATATAGCCGTCATGCACGATCACCAGGTCCGGGTCGGGATGAACGATGTCGCCCGGCGCGACAGAGGCTTTGCCCGAAGCGCGTGCCAGGTGCTTTTCGATCGCCGTCTGCCCCATGATTTCCCCCGTTTTCCGAAAGTGTGCCAGCATATGGAACACCAATTGAAACTTGTGTACCAACATGCGGAACGATATGTCAACAATGCAAATCAGCCCTGCGTTCTGCGCCGCACCGCGCGGGTGGGCGCGGCCCGGCTCGCCGCGGGTCGGGGGCCAAGGTCGAAGGTGGAAAATGAAACGGAAATCGTGCAAACAGAGCGGGTTCCGCCCCGGGGCGCCCCTGGATGAGGCGATTTCGCAGGCCGGGTCCGGCGGTCAGGCGCATCGGTCTTCCGGCGGGCGGCGCTTCGGGTTTTTGACGCAAAGGCAGGGTCGATGAACAGCACAGCGGCACGAATCGAGGGATCGAACGGCAAGGGCGGCGCCGCCGGCAAGACGCTGGACGTCCTCAAGGCCTTTGCCGATGGCCAGGAGGCCTGGGGCGTGCGGGAGCTGGCCGCGGCGCTGGAAATGCCGACCAGCTCGGTACACCGGTCGCTCAAGATCCTGCAGGATTATGGCCTGCTGGCGCGCGACGACCTGTCCGGGCGCTACCGGCTGGGCAATGAATGGCACCGCTGGTCGGCGCTGTCGCGCCGCCAGTTCCGCCTGCCCGGGCTGGTCCGCCCGGTGGCGCAGGCGCTGGCCGCCGACCTCGGCACCACCGTCTGGCTTGCGGTCTACGACCCCGCCGGGCCGCATGTCTGGGCCGCGCTCGATGCCTCGGCGGGCACGGCGGAGTCCACCGTCCAGATCGGGCTGGAAGAGCCGCTGACCGCCGGTGCCGCCGGCCTCGCGGTGCTGGCCATCACGCAGGCCAGCGCGGGTGACAATAAGGATGACAGCGACAGCGCCACGCGCTTCGCGGCGGAATTTGCGCAGCTGGCCGAGCATGGCTACCTCTGCTACCCGGACGACAGCGACGACATTTCCATCAGCCTGGCCGCGCCGATCCTGAACGCGCAGCGCCAGCCCTTGGGCAGCCTTGTCGTCACCCTGCCGGTGCGGCAATTCACCCCCGAACGCTCGGCCGAGGCGGGCGCGGCGCTGGCCTCGGCGGCGCGGCGCATCTCGATGACTTTCGCCACGCGCTTTCTGACCGGCAGCGATGCGGCAAGCTCGCAACCCGGGATGCAGACCCTGGCCAACATCCTGCGCAGCCGCAACAAGCAGCTCGAGCTGACGCCCTGGCGCAGCGGCGGCAGCGACAAGCTGCGCGAGATCAATGACGGCTGCGCCGCCTATGCCACAGCGGTGGGCAGCGCGCTGAACGATGCCCGCGCCGGGGTCGCGCCCTATCCCGAACCGCTCGACCGGCTGCGCACGGTGATGGCGCTGGCGCCGCTGCAGCTGCATATCCTCGTGGGCGCCGACCTGCCGCCGATGACCTTTGCCGATCTCGCCGGCCTGCGGGTGTCGGCGGGTGAGCGGGACTACGCGACCGCCGTGCTCTACCTGCGGCTGATGCAGGAGGTCGGGATCGCCGAAAGCGATTTCGAGCGGCGCGGCGGCGGCTGCTTTTTCCTCGACTACCGCGAGAGCAACCGGCTGTTCCAGCAGGGGCGGCTGGACGCGCTGGTCTCGCTCAATGCCGCGCCCAACCCGCGCTATCGCAACCTGTCGCGCAAGCGGACCTTCCGGCTTCTGGGGCTCGAGGACGACCTCGTCACCCGGATCGTGAAAAAGCGCAACGGGTTGCAGCGCGACACGATCGCGCCCGGGCTCTATACCGGCCAGCCCGAGGCCATTCCCACGGTATCCTCGCCGCTGGTCATCGTCACCACCCAGGACCGCGAGGATGGCGAGGTGCATGATTTCGTCCAGGCCGCCTGTGACCACGCCGAGGAACTGGCCCAGATGAAACCGGAATTCACCATCCAGAACCCTGAAACCGTGCTGCCCGGCTGCCAGGTCGAGATCCATCCCGGCGCCGCGCGCTTCTTTTCCAGCACCATGCCGAGCGGGCCGAAAGGATGACCCGGCACCGGGATCCGACCCGCCGAATTGCCCCTGCGCGGCGCTACCCCCGCGCAGCCCGATCCGACACAAACCTGACCGAATGAAGGCCCGAACCATGACCTCACCCTGCATCATCTGCGTTGCCATCACCGGAAGCGTGCCCACCAAGAGCGACAATCCGGCGGTGCCGATCACCATCGCCGAACAGGTCGAAAGCACCCAGGAGGCCTTCGAGGCCGGTGCCACCATCGCGCATTGCCACGTGCGCGACGACGCGGGCCAGCCCTGCTCCGATGTCGACCGGTTCGCCGCGCTGAAAGAGGGGCTGGAAAAGCACTGCCCCGGCATGATCGTGCAATTGTCGACCGGCGGCAGATCCGGCGCGGGCCGGGCGCGGGGCGGGATGTTGCCGCTGGCGCCGGACATGGCCTCGCTGTCCGTGGGCTCCAACAATTTCCCGACCCGCGTATACGAGAATCCGCCCGATCTGGTGGATTGGCTGGCCTCGGAGATGATCGCGCATGACGTCAAGCCCGAGATCGAGGCCTTCGACCTCAGCCATATCGTCCAGGCCGCGCGCATGGCGCAGGATGGCCGGTTGCAGGCGCCGCTTTACGTGCAGTTCGTGATGGGCGTGAAGAACGCGATGCCGGCGGATGAGGCGATCTTCGATTTCTACATCGAGACCCTGCGGCGCCTGGCGCCCGATGCGCTATGGTGCGCCGCCGGGATCGGCGCGGCGCAGAGCCTGGTCAACGAATGGAGCATCGCCAAGGGCGGGCACACCCGCACCGGGCTGGAGGACAACATCCGCCTCGACCGCCACACCCTGGCACCGTCGAACGCCGCGCTGGTCCGGCGCACGGTGGAGATCTGCGAGGCCCATGACAGGCCCGTCGCGACCTGGCAGCAGGCGCGCGAGATCCTCGGGCTGCGCGAGGTTTCCCTCAGCGCCTGACGGCAGAGGCACGGGGCGCGGGTTGGTGATCCGCGCCCCGAAGCCGCTGGAATTAAAGATAAATTGTAGACATCCATTATCAAAATATTAGTCCGCTGCGTCCAGAACACTCCTGTCGGTCGGTGATTGGCACTGACGTCCAAGGCCATTCAGGAGTCTCACATGTTCTTTCGCAAGTATCTGGCCGCGGCAGTGATCGCGGGCCTTTTCACCACGTCGCACGGCATCGCGCAGGAGTTTGCCGTGCCCCCGGGGCCGCAGGCGGCCACGCCGGTGGCCTTTCCCGATGCCGGAAGGCGACAGGTGCAACTGGATGTCTACCTGACCGGGTACAGCTTCTGGGACAACACGCCGCCGGGATCGGCGCGCATCGCCCGGCCGGTGATCCACCGGCAGGCCGGGGGGTCGGGCACCTATGCCGACCCGGTGACCCTGGCCGTGGGCCATTCGAAGCGCGGCGGCCGGTCGCAGATGGATTTTCCCTCCGGGACGCGGTTCTATTTCCCGATGCTGCGCAAATACGCCATTGTCGAGGATCTCTGCGGCGACGGGCCCAGGCCGCAGCTTGGCCCCTGCCACACCGGGCGCGCGGGGCGGCCCTGGGTGGACATCTATGTCGGCGGACGCCACCAGAACCCGAATTTCGTGGATCGCTGCATGCGGCGCATCACCGGGTTTCAGACCGCGATCCTCAACCCGGCACCCGGTCTGCCGGTCCTGCCGGGCGAGATCGCGCAGAGCAACTGCCTGTCGATCTGAGGCGCAGCGGCTGATGCCAGGGCATGCGCCCTGAGCCAAGGCCGGGTCCGCGCGTCCGGGTGATTCGGGCGCGCACATGCTAAAAGAGAACCGGAGTCCCGCACTCTCCTTTTGCGCGATCGCGGCGCGGCCAATCCTGCACGGCACCGGCAATTGTCGCCGATCCGGCGATGGATCGGCAGTATTTTCGCCATATTTTCGTCGTTCTCTCCGAGACTTGTCCAATTTGCGCTAATCTCTTCTCCAGGCACCTTGCGGGGTTGCGGGCTGGCCGGTTTCGGCCCTTGACCGCGCCCCCAAGGCGCAGTGATCGGAGAATGGATGTTTGCTCGATTTGCACCTGGCTGGCGCGGACCCCGACAAGCTGGGCAAAATGCTGGCCAAAAGGCTGGCCAAAATGCTGGCCAAAAGGCTGGACGGTCCAGGCGCAATCGGCAGACCCCGGATGCGCTGCCGATCCCTGGCGCGCCCGAGCGGACGGGCAGGCCGACCCGGATGTTCTCGGACCCCAGCCAGCGCCGGATCCGCAAGATCCGCAAGGTCTTCAGAACCGTCCTGATCGTGCTGGCCGTCTGGACGGCGCTGGTCTCGGTCAACCTGCTTGCGACCGACAACCTTGCGGTCGATGCCTCGCTCGACCTGCGCGGAATCCCGGCGCGCCCCGATGGCCAGCGCCTTCCCGCCGCCGCCGCGCTGTCGTTCGCGGCGGCGCCAGCCACCGCGCCGGACACCAGCACCAGCGCCGCCCCCTGCCCCGAGACGCCCGCCACCACCGATGCCTTTGCCTTTGTGCCGCGCGCGCAGCACCTGCCGGAACACTCGCTGCGCGCCAGTTGCGGCGCGGTCCGGCATCTGCTGGCGGAATGGTACGTGCTTGCCGTCGCCCCCGATGGCGCGGTCGAGATTGCGCGGCCCGACAAGGAAACCCGCCAGGACCTGCTGGGCCTGAAGGCGGAATTCGACCTGAAGACGCTCTATCCCGTCATCGTGCTGGACCAGCCTTCGCGCATGACCGAGGGCGCCGACAGGGCGCCCGGGTTCACGCCCGCAAGGCTTCAGCCGGTGCTGCAGACCATCGTCTCCGAGACCGAGGCCGACGGCACCTGCATCGACCTGAGCACCCTGCCGCCCGACCGCATGGCAGCACTTGGCGGGGTCATCCGCGACTGGTCCGACCGCTCGCTGATCCGCGGGCTGAGCAGTTGCCTGATCTTTCCCGCCTCGGTCGACAACGGCGTGCTCGCCCGGTTCTCGGCCGATGTCGACCAGGTGGTGCTGAAGCTTTTCGAGCCGCCCTGGACCGGCTCGCTTCCCGCGCCGCTCGCCGGTGAGGACTGGGTCGCCGAGCGGGTCGCGACCGCAAGGCTGCTGGTGGAGCCGCACAAGCTGGTGCTGGCGCTGGGCACCGGGTCGGTCGACTGGGTCAGCAACCGCGCGCAGCCCGACGCCATCGGCTATGCCGAGGCCATCACCCGGCTGGCCGGGCACGAGGCCTTTGCCGCCTTCGACGCCACCAGCGGCACGACCTTCGGATCCTTCGTCGACGAGGCCGGCGCGCGGCACCGGATCTGGATGCTGGACGCGGCCTCGTTCCACAACCAGCGCCGGATCGCCGCCGCGGCCGGGCTGGAGCGTCTTGCCATCTGGCCGATCGGCGCCGAGGATCCGGGGCTCTGGAGCCTGCTGGCCGCGCCGCCCGACCGCGCACCCGACCTGGCCGGGGCGCTGGCGACGGTCGCGGTCGCGCATCATGTCTCGAGTTCGGGCGCCGGTCCCTTCCTGGTGCCGATCGCGCAGGCCCGCCCGGGCCACAGGGACCTGACCTTCGATCCCGCCACCGGGCGCGTCACCGACCTGACCTACAGGGTCTTTCCCAGTGCGCACCGGGTGATGCATTACGGCGCGCCGCTGCCCAACCAGGTGGTGCTGACCTTCGACGATGGCCCGCTCGAGCCCTTCACCTCGGAGATCCTCGACATCCTGCGCCAGGAAGACGTGCCCGCCGCCTTCTTCCTGCTCGGCCAGAACGTCGCCAATGCCCCGGACGTGGTGCGCCGCATCCTGCGCGAGGGGCATGAAATCGGCTCGCATACCTATTGGCATTCGCACATGGACGCGGTGTCGCCGACGCGGTTCCGGCTCGAGGTCAACTCGGTGCAGATGCTGGTCAACGGCTTGACCGGGCGCAGCATGCGGCTCTACCGCGACCCCTACCTGCCGGGCGGCGATCTTCTGCCGCCGGGTCATGTCGCCCATATGACGCGGCTCTCCGACGCCGGGTACATCCTGGCCGGCATGGGCATCGTGCCGCGCGACTGGGAGGCCGAGAGCGCGGCGGCGATCACGGACGAGGTGATCGCCCAGGTCCGCGCCGGCAAGGGCAACGTCATCCTGCTGCATGACGGCGGCGGCGACCAGTCGCGGACCGTCGAGGCCCTGCCGGGCATCATCGCCGGGCTGAAGGCCGCGGGTTACGATTTCGTCGGGCTGTCGGACCTGCTGGACATGACCGATGCGGCGCTGATGCCGCCGGTCAGCGCCTCGCAGAAGGCGCTTGGCAATATCTCGTTCTTTACCGTGGTCTGGAGCTGGACGGCGCTGCAATGGGCCTTCTGGAGCGCGCTGGCCATCGGCGTGATCCGCGCGCTGCTGATGCTGGTGCTGGCCCTGCGGCGCAGGCCGCACCGGGTTCCCGATGCGGATTTCACCCCCAGCGTCGCCATCCTGATCCCGGCCTACAACGAGGCGCCGGTGATCCGCAAAGGCATCCAGACCGCGCTGGCCAGCGATTATCCCGATTTCGACGTGATTGTCGTCGACGACGGGTCGAGCGACCAGACCAGCGCGCAGGTCCGGCCCTTCCTGGCCGATCCGCGGGTCACGCTGGTCCGCCAGCCCAACAGCGGCAAGGCCGCGGCGCTGAACCATGCGCTGGATCTGACCGATGCCGAGATCGTCATCTGCATCGACGCCGATTCCCAGCTGCACCCCGGGGCGGTGCGCGCGATGGTGCGCCATTTCTCGGACGCGGCTGTCGGCGCGGTGGCGGGCAAGGTGGTGGTCGGCAACCGGCACAACCTGCTGACCCGGCTGCAATGCCTGGAATATATCGCCATGCAGAGCATCGACCGCCGCGCCAAGGAAAGCTTCAACGCCATCCCGGTGGTGCCCGGCGCCATCGGCGCCTGGCGCGCCACCGCGATCCTGGAAGCCGGGATCTATGCCGAGGACACGATCACCGAGGATGCCGACCTGACCATGTCGCTGGTGCGCAACGGCTACGCCGTGGTCTACGAGGAGGCCGCGGTCGCCACCACCGAGGTGCCCGAAAAGCTGCGCGACCTGGTGGGCCAGCGGCTGCGCTGGTCGCTGGGGATGCTGCAATCGTGCTGGAAGCACCGCGGGGCGCTGCGCGAGGGGCGCGGCCTGGGGCTGCTGACCCTGCCCGACATGGCGATCTTCGGCTACCTGCTGCCGGTGCTGGCGCCCTTTGCCGATCTCTTCCTGCTCTATGCGCTGGTCGATGTCCTGACCGCCAGCGCCGCGCAGGAGATGGCCCTGAGCCCCGCCTCCTATGGCTGGGCGCTGGCCGCCTATGCGCTGTTGCCGATCATCGACCTGGTGACGCTGATGGCCGGGTTCGCGCTGGATCCCAAGGAGGACCGGCGCCTGCTGCTGGTCTTCCCGTTGCAGCGCATCTTCTACCGGCAGGTGCTCTATGTCTGTGTGCTCCGGGCGCTGTGGCTGGCCTTGTCGGGGCGGCTGGCGCTCTGGGCCAAGATCCGGCGGGTGGGGTTCGATTTCGACGCGGAAAAGGTCAGCTAGATGCAGCGACGGCAGTTCCTGAGCCTCGGCGCCGGGCTTGCGCTCTCTACCGGGTTTGCCGGTCGGACCGCATGGGCGCAGCCGCGCTATCGGCAGGGTTTCATCATCCTCAAGGGGCTGGACCGGACAACATCGCTCGACCAGCTGCGCGCGCTGGTGGCGCCCTTGCTGGCGGCGGGCGTTCCGGTCAGCTGCCTTGTCGAAGCGCCCGAGGCGGCGGCGGAGGGTCCGGGCGCGGACCTGCTGGCCTATCTTGGCGCCGCGGCGGACCGGCATCGCGGCGTGCTGGAGCTTGTCCCCGAGATTCCCCGCCTGGCCTTGCTGTCGCCCTATTTCCGGGCGCGCGCGGTGCATGACACCTGTGGCCGGCTGGTCGATCTGCTGGGAATTGCGCCGCGCGCGGAGGTGCCGCCGCTGGGCTTTCTCTCGGTCGCCTGCCGCGACGTGGCGGCGCCGCAATCGCCCGAGGGGGTGCGCAGCGGCGGCATCCGCACGGTGCTGGCGCTGTCGGACGACGACCGCCCGGTCCGGTCCGAGGTCTGGCCCGACGGCACCCTGCGCATCTTCGGGGGCCGGGCGCTCGATTTCGCCGCCCCCGAGCGCGCCTTTGCCGCGCTGCCGGCGGAGGAATACCAGAGCGTCGCGCTGATCGACCTGCGCCGGACCGCGGGAATGGCGGCGGAGCAATTGGCCAGCCTGGCCGAGGCGCTGGCGCGGCAGGCGCTGATGGCCGAGGTTTCCGCAGGTCTGAGCCAGATGACGCTCTCCGAGGCGCTTCTGCGCGACAATTTCGACTTCTCGCGCTACCTCGGCCTGCATTTCCTGACCGAGGGTGCGGCGCCCGAGGCGCTCATGCATCTGCGCGCGGATCTCGAGGCGCTGGGTCTTGGGTCGAGCTTCGGCCCCGATCCGGGGCGGGGCGCGGGCGGGCTCTGGGTCGGGCTCGAGGCGGGCGCGGCGGCGGTGCCGCGCTATGCCGCCGGGTCGGAGGTCTTCGGCGACCTGGAGGTCAGGACCGCGACGCCCCTGCCCGAGGGCCAGCCGGTCGAGATGCCCGACGGCGCGCGCAGCGCCCGCACGGGGCTTGCCGGCAATGCGCGGCTGATCCTGCCGGCGCTGCGGCTCATGGACCTGGCGGACCTGCCGCTGCTGGAGGGTTTCGGGCGCGAGATGCGCGACTTTGCCCTGCTGGTCGGGCCCGACATGCGCGCGACACCGGCGCGGCAGACCGCGCTGCGCAACGCGCTGCTGCGGCTGGCCGAGGACGCGCCGGTCCGGGTGCTGCCGCTGGAAGGCTACCTGACCGGCATCCTGCCCCGCAGCCCGCAGATCGAGCATTTCCGGCGCACCCGCACCCTGGCGCATCAGCCGCGGAGCGCGCCGCAGATCAACCACGGGCAGGCGCAGCAGGATCTGCTGGAGGACGCGCGCATCGCCTGGAGCTATTTCGAGACATGGACCAATCCCGAAACCGGCCTCTGCCCGGCGACGGTGAACAGCAACCCCGGGGCGCTGCAGCTTTACGAATCCGTCACCATGTGGGACGTGGGCAGCCATCTCAACGCGCTGATGGCGGCGGTCGATCTCGAGCTGATCTCCGAGGGCACCTTCCAGGCCGCCGCGCGCCGCATCCTGCCCAATATCGTCGGGCGCGAGACCGATGGCCGCCGCCTGCCCAGCGAATGGATCCGCACCGACCGCTTCAAATGGGGCAACCGCGACTTCGACGGCTGCGATGCCGGGCGGCTTCTGGCGGCGCTCTACAACTACGAGTTCCACCCCTTTGCCCATGACAGCGTGGCCGAGCTCGTGCTGTCCTGGGACCTCGAGCAGATCATCTTCGCGGGCGAGATCCACGATGTCCTCGACCGGGGGTTCCGCTCGACCTACCTGTCGCATTGCGCGCATTATGCCGCCATCGGCTTCGAGGCCTGGGGCCTGCAGGCCAGGTCGCCCTACCGCGTGCTCGACGGCCGGCAGGCGGCGGATGACACCATGCGCCTGCTGGAAGCGGCCAGCCGGATCGGGCCGATCGGCACCGAGCCGCTGCTGCTCGAGGCGATGGATTTCCGCATGTCGCCGGAATCCGCCCTGCTGGCCGAGGTGCTCTTTGCCGCCCAGAAGGAGGCGCATGCGCGTAGCGGCAAGCTTTACTGCGTGTCCGAAAGCCCGATCGACCGCTCGCCCTGGTTCGTCTATCACGGGCTGCAACTGGACGCGCCGGGGCTGGTCTGGACCGAGTCGGTGGATCTCGGCAGCGCCGACCCCGAGGCCGCGACACGGGCCGGCGACACCTTTGCCATCAGTTGCAAGGCGGCCTACCTGTGGAACACCTACCGCCCGTCGGAGTATTCCGACCTGCTGGTGAATTTCGTCCGCGAGCGGGCCCGGGGCAAGCAGGGGTTTTCCTCGGCCATCTACCAGGCGACCGGGCAGCCGACGCGGAATTATTCCGACATCAACACCAATTCGATCATCCTTCAGGCCATCGCCCGCAAGATCGCCCGGCGAAGCTGAAAGCCTGCATTCGGCCCCGCGCGGCGGGCGTGCCGGGCCTTGCCGTGACGTAAGGGCAGCGGGCATGGGTCATGGACAGAGGCGGCGCGACCTGCGACAAGGCCGGTGCTACGTTAACTCAGTCGATCCCCTGCTTTCCCTTCCGGACTTCAGCGAACTCGATACTGGCCGACCGTGCCACGCTGTTGCACTTCCGCGAACAGGTTGAAAACTAAAGGAGATCTCACGATGGCCAATGGCACCGTGAAATGGTTCAACGCCACCAAAGGCTTCGGCTTCATTGCCCCCGCATCCGGCGGAAAGGACGTCTTCGTCCATATTTCCGCGCTTGAGCGCGCAGGCCTGACGTCGCTGGACGACAATCAGGAAGTCACCTTCGATATCGAATCCGGCCGCGATGGCCGCGAGTCGGCGACCAATATCCAGCTTGCCTGAACGGTCGAACCGGATGTGAAGAAGGGCGCCTTCGGGCGCCCTTTCTCGTTGCAAGACCGGCCCCGGCAGAACGTCTGCCGGGGCCGGGTGGCGGATCAGCGGAACATGTAGTCCACCGGCCAGGTCACCAGTTGCGGCACGTAGAACAGGATCAGGATCGCCGCCAGGTCACACAGGATGAACGGTGTGGCCGCGCGGTAGATCTCGTTCATCGTGGTGCCCTTGGGCGCCACCGCCTTCATCACGAAGAGCGCACCGCCCAGCGGGGGCGAGGTCGATCCGGTCTCGATCGCCACCAGGTACATCGCCGCGAACCAGATCGGGTCGAAGCCGAATTCCAGCACCACCGGGATGAAGATCGGCAGGGTGATCAGCATGATCGGCAGCGGGCCCATGAACATGCCGAGGAAGATCACCGCGCCGATCATCGTCAGCACGATGACACTCGGGCCGACATCGAGCGAGATGATGGCGTCGACCATGCCGAAGGTCGCCCCGGTATAGGCCAGAAGCTGGGTGAAGGTCACCGCGCCCGAGACGATCAGCAGCACCATGACCGAGATATTGGCGCTGCCCAGGATCGACTTCGAGAACACCGTCCAGGTCAGTCGCCGTTTCATCGCCGCCAGCGCCAGCGTGGCGAAGGCGCCGGTCGCGGCAGCCTCGCTGGGGGTGGCCCAGCCCAGGAAGATCACGCCGACCACGGAAAAGACCACCAGGCCCAGCGGCAGGATATTGACCACCGTGGCATGCAGTTTCTCGGCCATCGGCACCGGCTCGACATCGAAGGGCGGCGCGAGATCCGGCTGCAGGGTGACGCGGACGTAGATATAGAGCGTGTAGAGCAGCGCCATCAGCAGGCCCGGCACGATGATGCCGATCAGGATGCGGCCGATGGACAGCTCTGCCACCACGCCCAGCACCACCGCCAGCGAACTGGGCGGGATCATGATCGCCAGCCCCGCCGAGCCGAGGATCGGCCCCAGGGTCATCGGCTTCTTGTAGCCGCGTTTCTCCATCTCCGGCACCAGCGAGGATCCCAGCAGCGCGATGGCGCCCATGGAGTTGCCGGTGAGCGAGGAAAACAGCACCCCGCCGCCGACCGCCATAAAGGCCAGCCGGCCGCGCAGCTTGCCGAACCACTTGTCCAGCGTGTCCATCAGGTCGATGGCGATGCGTGACTGGAACATCCCCTCGCCCATGATCATGAACAGCGCCACCGGCACCAGGGTGAAACTCGACAGCGAATCGACGGTGTTCACCACCACCTGCCGCACCCCGGGCACGCCGCCCATCAGGATATAGGCGCCGACGATGTTCACCGCGAGAAAGGAAAAGGCCACCGGCAGGCCGAGCACCATCAGCAGCAGCAGCGGGCCGACGACCAGGACGATCACGTAATACCATTCCAGCATCACAGGCCCTCGTGGCGGATCGCGCCGATCGCCTGAAAGACGAATTGCACCGCCATCAGGAACATGCCGAAGGGCAGGGCCATGGTGATCCAGTAGCGCGGCGGCGCCATCACGGTGGCGGCGCGCACGCCGGTGCCGATCTGGTCGATCACCACGTCGATGCCGATCAGGGTCAGCACCGCGCAGATGGCAAAGCCGATGGTGGAATTGAGCAACCGCGCGAGGGCCCTCCAGCCGGTCGAGAGGTTGTCGTAAAGCAGATCCAGCGTGACGTGCATGTTTTTCTCAAGCAGGTAGGGCGCGCCGAGGAAGGTGATATAGAGCAGCGAGTATTCGCTGACCTCGATCACCCAGAGACGCGAGCCCGCGCCAAGCGCGCGCGAGACGACCTCGATGAAGATGATCGTTGCGGCAAAGAACAGCACGCCTGCCCCCAGGATCGCGAGCCCCAGATTCAGGCGGCTGAACAGCTGCACGATGCGGTCATAGGCGGATGGCATCGGAAGACCTCCGGTTTGGGGGGCAGGACCGGGCCCGAGGCGCGGCCCTGCGGGCGTTTTCGGAACGGCGGGGTCAGTCGACCAGCATTCCGCGCAGCTCTGCGGCCACCTCCGCACCGGCGCTGTCGGCGATCACCTGCCAGGCCGAATCGATGGCGATCTCGCGCAGTTTCGCGGCATCCTCGTCCGAGAACTGCACCACCTCGAAACCGGCGGCTTCCATCTCGACCACGCCCTCGGCCACGTCGGTGGCCCAGATCTCGTCGATCCGCGGCGCCAGGTCGTCACGCACGAAGGTGGCGATGCGGTCCTGCAGGTCTTCGGGCAGCTTGTTCCAGGCGTTCTGGTTCACCAGGATCGGGAAACCGGCGCGGTAGACGCCGGGATAGACCACATGGGTCACCACGCCCTCGAACTGTTCGGCCCAGCCCACGGTGCCGCGCATGAAACCGTCGATCGCGCCGCGTTCCATCGCGGTATAGATCTCGCCCATCGGCAGGACCAGCGGCTCGGCGCCAAGCGCATTGACCAGCGGCAGCAGCGTCGGGAAGACGCGGATGCGCATGCCTTTCAGATCGTCCAGCGTCTCGACCGGCTTGTTCAGAAAGACGTGGAAGGCCAGGTCGGTGGCCGGCACTTCGCCCAGGAACACCAGGTTCTGCGCCGCGTGCAGCTCGGTCATCCGCTCGTAATAGCCGGTCGGGCGGATCTCGTTGTAGTCCTTGAACGACAGGTTCATCGTCGAGGAGGCCGGCACCAGGCCGGAGTAGTAGCTCGGGCTGGTGAAGGTGATGTCCATGGCGCCGTTGCGCACCGCTTCGGCCTGGCCGAAGGGCGGCATGACCTCGGGGCCGCCGCGCCACCTGATCTGGAACTCGCCGGCGAATTCCTCGTTGACCTCGTCGATGAACATGGCGAAGCCGCGCGAGATATCGGCCTGGCGCGGCGCCAGCGTCACCGCGTTCATGGTGATTTCCTCGGCAATCGCGGCGCCGCCGATCAGGGCCGTACCGCTCGCGAAGACGGCGGCTTTCAGAAATGATGTCATGGTCTCTCCCTTGGTATTCTTGGTGTTGAGTCAGGCCGGTGTATTGAGTCAGGCCAGTTCGACGGACCAGGCATCGTAGCCATAGACCCAGTCGGCATTGCCACCCTTTTTCAGCCATTCATTGGCCAGTGAATTCTGCTGGACCTGCGCGGTGCGCGGTTTCCGGGCGGTCTCGTACCTGGCGAGGGCCGCTTCGATCCCCTCGGGACCGACCCCCTCCAGCGCGCGCGACAGCACCACCGCATCCTCGATCGCCATGCAGGCGCCCTGGGCCATGAAGGGCACCATCGGATGGGCGGCATCGCCAAGGATGGTGGCGCGCCCGCGCGACCATTGCTCCATCGGCTCGCGCACGTGCAGCGCCGATTTCGTCACCTCGTCGCAGGCGTCCAGAAGCGCGCGGGCATCGGGGTGGAAGTTGGCGTATTCGGCGCGCAACTCGTCGACATCGCCGGGCAGGGTCCAGCCTTCCTCGGTCCAGCCCTGCTGGGGCGTGGTGGCGAAGACGAAGATCTCTTCGCCCAGCGTCAGCGGGAAGGTCACGATCTGCTTTTGCGGCACCTCGCCCCACCACTTGGTGAAGGCGTCCGATTCGCCGGTCGCGGGCGCCTTGCTGCGCGGAAAGACCGCGCGGTAGGAGACGATGCCGGTGAACTGCGGGTCATCCTGCCCCCAGAGCGCGGTGCGCACCGCGGAATGGATGCCGTCGGCGCCGACCACGAGGTCGAAATCCTGGCGGCTGCCGTCCTCGAAGAGGATGGTGGCGCCATCGTCCTTCAACTCGACGCTCTGGGCCGCCATGCCGGGATGCACCCGGTCCTCGGGGATCTGGCCTTGCAGGGCTTTCAGCAGGTCGGCGCGGTGGATGGTCAGCTGCGGCGCGCCGTATTTCTCTTCGGCGGCCGCGCTCATCGGCAGGCGCGAGGTTTCCTCGCCGCTCACGCCGTCGCGGCTGATGCGAAAGGTCGGGCGCGCGGCGGTCTTGCGCAGGTACTCGCCGACCCCGAGCTGGTCCAGTGCGAAGACGGCATTGGGCGTGAGATTGATGTCGGCTCCGACGCGGTTGAAGGCGGGCGAGCGCTCGAAGACATGCACGTCATGTCCGGCCTTGCGCAGCGCGATGGCCGCGCTGAAACCGCCGATCCCCCCACCGCAGATGCCTATGTTCAATCCACCCATTTCTCGCTCCCTGTTCTATTGTGAACTATGTGTTCAAATATAGATTGACACGGAGAGCGGGTCAAGAAAATGCTTGCAGGACCGGGACTTTGGCCGGGGGGACGTGACTTTCCCCATGAAATCAGCATAATGGCCCTGTTCAAATACGATGAAAATGTTCTATTTTGGCAGTACCGGAGGGCAAGGCACCATGACAGAGCCAAGAAAATCAGAATCAACCACCTATTCCGTTCCGCCGGTCGAGCGCGCGCTGAGCCTGCTGCGCCATATCGGCAACGGTCAGAAGTGTCGCAACCTCAGCACCACCTCCAAGGATCTGGGCATCAACCGCACGACGCTGATCCGGCTGATCCACACGCTCGAGGCCAATCGCATGATCGAGCAGATCGAGGAAGGCGCCGGATACCGGCTTGGCCCGGCGCTGATCAGCCTGGCGGCGCAGGCCATCCATGGCCGCGACATCGTGCAGATCAGCCAGCCGCTGCTGCTGGAATTGTCGAACACCACCGGCATGTCGGCGCACCTGGGCATCATGGATGGCACCGACCTGGTCTATCTCAGCCGCGAGGCGCCCAATACCCACCTGGTCAGCAACATGCGCCCGGGATCGCGCCTGCCGGCGCATACCGCCTCGGGCGGGCGGGTCATCCTGGCGGAAATGACCGACGACGAGATCCGCGCGTTCTTTGCGGGGGTCGAGCTGGCGCAGGTCACCGACAAGACGCCGGTGACCATCGAGGCGGTGCTGGAGCAGGCGCACCGCGACAAGGCGGCGGGTTTTGCCTGGAGCGTGGGGAACTTCGAGGCCGGCATCGGATCCTGCGCCGCCGTGGTGCTGGACCATCGCGCGCGCCCGGTGGGGGCGATCAATGTCTCGGGCCCGGAAAACCGCTTTGCCGAGGAAGGCGACGGCCCCGAAGGGCCGATCAAGACCGCCGTGCGCCACGCCGCAAGGCAGGCGTCGATGGGTCTGGGCTACGTCGGCGGGGCCTGAGCGGCCCCGCTGCGTGTCACGGCCAGCGCGCCCAGGGGTGAGGCTGGCCGGAATGGTCCTCGTAGACCGACTTCTGCCGCTGGTAGGCGCGCAGCCCCGCCCGGCCCTTCTCGCGCCCCATGCCGCTGGCGCCGTCGCCGCCGAAGGGGGTCGAGATCGAGAACTGCTTGTAGGTGTTGATCCAGACCGTGCCCGCCCGGATCGCCCGCGCCAGCCGCCAGCATTTCGCATGATCGCGCGACCAGATCCCGCAGGCCAGCCCGTAGTCATTGTCGTTCGACAGGGCGATCACCTCGTCCTCGTCGTCAAACGGCATGACCACCAGCACCGGGCCGAAGATCTCCTCGCGGCAGGTGCGGGCGGTATTGTCCAGCCCGGCGATGATCGTCGGCAGGTAATAGGCGCCCTTGTCATGAAGCTCGCTCTCGGGCCGGGCGCCGCCGGTCAGGATCTCGCCGCCCTCCTCGCGCGCGGTCTGGACATAGCCCTCGACCGAGGCGCGGTGATCCGCGTGCACCATCGAGGAAACCTGGGTCGTGTCGTCGAAGGGATGGCCGACCTTGAGCGCCTCGGTCGCCTGGACCAGCCGCGCGACGAAACGGTCGTAGATGCTGCGCTGCACGAAGAGCCGCGAGCCGGCGATGCAGCTTTGCCCGCTGGACGAGAAGATGCCGAACAGGATGCCGGCGATGGCCAGGTCCTCGTCGCAATCCTCGAACACGATGGTGGGGGATTTGCCGCCAAGCTCCAGCGAGATCGGCATCAGCTTTTCCGCCGCCACATGCGCCAGGTGCCGCCCGGTCGAGGTGCCGCCGGTGAAGGAGATCTTGCCGATGTCGGGATGTTCGACCAGCAGGTTGCCAACCTCGCGCCCCGAGCCGGGCAGGACGGAAAACAGCCCCTTGGGCAGCCCCGCCTCCTCGACGATGCGCGCCAGTTCCAGGCTGATGATCGGCGACCAGCTGGCCGGTTTCAACAGCACCGCATTGCCCGCCGCCAAAGCGGGCGCGGCTTTCTGCGCATCGGACGCGATCGGCGAGTTCCACGGCGTGATCGCGCCCACAAGGCCGATCGGGTCATGCACCGAATAGGTCTGGTAGTCGCCGCGCGGCGCGGTCATCAGGTCATCCGAGGTTTCCAGCACCGCGCCGAAATAGCGGAATGTCGCGGCGGCCGAGGCGGCCAGCGCGCGGGCCTCGCCCCGGGTCTTGCTGGTGTCGCGGCTTTGCAGCCAGGAGATCCGCTCGATATTGGCGGTGATCCCCTCGGCGATCCGGTAGAGATACATCGCCCGCTCATGCGGCTTCAGGCGCTGCCAGGCGGGATCGGCCTGCGCGGTCTTGGCGCGGTCGATGGCGCTCAGGACATCGGCCCGCGAGGCGCCGGCAAAGGTCAGGTTCTCGCTGCCTTCGGCGGCAAAGGTCGAGGTGATCTCGGCGCCGGTGCCGGCCTGCCATTCGCCACCGACAAAAAGCCGCCCGTCGGGAAAGGGATAGGTCATGTCATGCTCCTAGATGACGATCGCGCTCGATCTGTTCAACACGCTGCGGGCCAGGCTGAAGGCCGTCGACAGCGAGGTCTTGGGATTGCTCGGCGAGACCTTGCCCGCAAGGCACATGCTGAAATCGACCGCCCGGGACTGCACCTGGTATTCATGGGTATTGCCGCTGGCCGCGGGGTCGGCGATCAGCCGCACCCGCGTCTGGTCCATGCCCAGCCCGGCCAGGGCCAGGGTCGCGGCGACATTGGCGTTCTGGGGAAAGGTGGTGGCGGCCTCGCGCGCCGTGCCCTCGAAGAACACCGCCGGTTCGCTCAGCGCATCGAGATCGACCCGGTTCTCGGCCGCCGTACCCTTCCAGGCGCCGGGCGATTTGCGCCCGGTATAGGTGACCGCGACCAGCCCCGACAGCCGCGCGGCGGCCAGCGCGTCGATGCCGCCGATGGCGCCCGCGGGCAGCAGGATCTGCGCGCCCTGCCGCGTCGCGGTTTCCGTGAGCCGGTCGAACAGCGCCTGATCGGCCAAGGCCCCGACCGAGGCGGTCAGCAGGTCGATCCCCGCGCCCAGCACCGCCGCGCCATGCTCGGCCACTGCCTGGTGCCCGGCGCATTCCACGACCAGGTCGGGGCGCGCCGCCAGAAGATCGGCGATCTCGGTGAAGACCGCGACCTCAAGGCCGCGCGGCGCGCAGATCTCCTCGGCCTGCGCGCGCACCTTCTCTGCCGCGCCGCTGCGCACAAGCAGCGACAGCCGGGCGATCCCGGCGTCGGGCTGGCCGCAGAGCGTGGTGACAAGCGTGCGGGCGATGGAGCCGAAGCCGATCAGGGCAAGATGCTGCATCGCTCAGACCTTGCTTCCGGCGGCCCCGGCGGGCGGGCCTGCGAAAGCCTCGGCAAAGGGGCCGATGGCCAGCATGTCGACCTCGACAACCACCGGGCCCTTGCGCTGCATCGCGGCATCGAAGACCTCGGCAAAGGTCTCGATATCGCTGACCTTGACGTGCGGCATGTCGATGGCATCGCAGAGCTTGCCGAAATTCGGCGTCTTCAGCGCCGAGTAATGCCGCCGCCCGTCGTATTGCGCGTCCTGGATGTTCTCGATCACGCCATAGGCCGCGTCGTTCATCAGCAGGAAGGTGACGTTGAGATCCTCGTCGACCGCGGTGATCAGCTCGGCAATGCCCAGCATCGCGCCGCCGTCGCCCAGCAGCGTCACGGTGCGCACATCGGGCGAGGCCACCGCCGCGCCGATGCCCATGGCGATGCCCTGGCCGATGCCGCCGCCAAGCGCGTGGACGCCGAGGTTGGGCGCGGCGATCTGCACGTAGCGGTTGCCGAAGGTCGAGTTCGAGATGGTCACGTCGCGGACCCAGGGATGCGCCCCCGAAGCCACCACGCCGAGCAGGTGATCGGCGACCACCTGGTAGGGCCCGAGCCGGTCGCGCAGCGCGCCTTCGGATTTGGCGCGGGCGACGGAAATGTCGTAGCGCTGCTGCGGGTCGACATCGAGGGTCTCGGGCAGCCGGTCAAGCAGCGCCTGCAGGGTCTGCGCCGCATCGCCGTTCAGGAACATGTCGACCGGATAGTTGCGGCCGCATTGCGTCGGCTCGACATCGATCTGCACCAGCGGTTTGGGCAGCGCCATCTTGTTGTTCAGCGTCTCGTTGCCGCGCAGGCGCGAGCCTGTGACGATCATCAGGTCGCAGGCGGCATAGACCGCGCGCGCCTCGGGCGTCATGTTGAAGGCGCCCAGCGTGCCGGGGTTGTCCTCGGCCACCACCGCGCGACCCTGGGTCGAGGTCACGGCGCCAAAGCCGCGCGCGACCAGCGCATTGGCCTGGGCGCTCGCGCCGCGCGCGCCGCCGCCCAGCCAGATCATCGGGCGTTTCGCCGCCTTGACCAGGGCGGCCAGCGCGTCAAGCTGCGCCGCGTCGGCCAGGGGCGAGGCCGGAACCGGCGGCGTCAGGGTGAAGCCGGTGACCGCATCGAGGCGCTGCACATCCACCGGGATCTCGAGGCTGACCGGCCCGGTGGGCGGCGTGCTGGCGGCGCGGATCGCGGCATTCAGCGTGCCGATGGCGGATTTCTCGTCCCAGATGCGGAAATAATCCTTCGAGACGCCTTTCAGCATCTCGGGCTGTTTCGGCACGTCGTGGATGGCGGCGCGGTCGCGGTCCATGAACTCGCGGTCGACCTGGGTGGTGATGTGCAAGAGCCTGCTGCCCGCGGTCAGCGCCTCGGCCTGGCCACCGGCGGCATTGCCCGCCGCGGTTCCGGTCGAGGTCAGCACGACACCGACCTGCCCCGAGACCCGGGAAAAGGCATCGGCCATGTTCATCGCCCCGGCCTCGCCCCGGGCGGGCACGAAGCGGATGCGGCCCTGTTCGGCGATCCCGTCCAGTATCGGCATGTTGTGAATCGAGATGACCCCGAACACAGCGGTGATGCCGGCATCGGCAAGGCTTCTGGCGATCTGGTAGCCAACGGTTTCGGTCATGATCGGGCTTTCTATTGGTAAGGTCAGACGAAGCGGGACACGCCGCCGGAGACTTCCAGCCGCGCGCCGGTGACGTAGCTGGCGGCCGGGGAGGCAAGGAAAAGAAGGGTGCGGGCGGCTTCCTCGGCCTGGCCCAGGCGGCCCAGCGGAATGGCCTTGCGCCGGGCGAGATCGGCGAACCAGGCCGCGCGCGACTGGCTCTTGTCCTCGCGGGCCTCGTAGCGGCGCTGCCATTGCTGGCTGTCGACCAGGCCGACGAGGATGGCGTTCACGCGGATCTGCGGCGCCAGTTCCCCGGCGAGGGACTTGAGCAGGCTCTGCACCCCGGCGCGCGCCGCGGAGGTGCAGACCATATGCGGCTCGGGCTGGTAGGCGAGCAGGGAGTTGACCGCGGTGATCGAACCGGCCCCGCTGGCGCGCAACTGCGCCTCGAAGGCGCGGATCGGGTGAATCTGGCTGAAGAATTTCAGCTCCAGCTCCTCGCGCCAGTCGGCGTCACTGGTATCGGCATAGGTCGAGACCCGGCCCTGGCCGGCATTGGTGATCAGCGCATCGCAGCCGCCGAAACGCGCGGCGACCTCGGCGGCGAATTCCGTGTTGGCCTCGGGCTCCAGCACGGAAAAGGCCCGCGCCAGCACCCGCTCCGCGCCGAAGTCGCGCGCCAGATCCGCCGCGACCTTGTCCAGCCGCTCGGCTCCGCGCGCGCAGAAGGCGACCTTTGCGCCTTCTTCCAGCGCGGCGCGCACCGTCGCCAGGCCAATGCCCGACGAGCCGCCGGTGACGACGACCGTTCTGCCGTTCAATCCCAGGTCCATGCGCTCACTCTTTCCGAAGCTCGGGGAAGCCCCTGTCGGGGCGACCGGCCATGACGGCGCGTTGCGCCGGGGTCGGCGGGCCCGCGGTCATCCAGCGGTCCATCGAATCCGGGTCGGTGCGCGACCAGACCTTGGCCTCGTGCGTCGCCTCGTCGATCTGCTGCAATTCCGAGGTGAACTCGATCACATAGCCCGAGGGCGAGACGAAATAGGCAAACGGGTTGTTGCCCGGCCCGTGCCGCCCCGGCCCCCAGCTGGGCACCTGGCCCATCTGTTTCATCCGGCCGATGCCGCGCATGAAGCTGTCGAGATCGGGCATCTCGAAGGCGACATGGTTGACCGAGGGATATTGCGCGCGGACCAGCGCGATGGAATGGTGATCGCGGTTGCAGCGCATGAAGACCATCATGTCGGCGGAATAATCGCTGGTGCGAAAGCCCAGCACATCCTGGTACCAGGTCTCGAGCCCCTCCATGTCGGTGGTGTTCAGCACCACATGCGAGACCTTGCGCGGATAGGCATGGACGTCCTCGGAGGCGTTCATCTCGAGGTCGGTGGAAAAGCGCAGGCGGCGGTTGTCGGGGTCGAGGATCTCGAAGCCGTAGCCGCCGATGGCATCCTCGAAGACCGCCGGCTTGCCCAGGGCGGGCGCGCCTTTCGCCGTGACGTGCTCGTAAAGCGCATCCATGTCGGCGCGATTGTCCATGCCGAAATGGATGTACTCGATGCCGTAGCTGTCGGCGTCCTTCAACCCGTAGATGAAGGGTTCCTCGCCGGTGCCGCGCAGGTAGGTGATGCCGTCGCCGGTCCTGGCGACCTTGAGCCCCCAGAGCTCGGTATAGAAGTCCGTGGTGGCGGTGATGCCGGGGGCGCGCATGACGATGCCCCGCAGAAAGCCCGCTCGGATTGGATTGCTCATGTCTGTCTTCCCGTGGTGGTGGCAGCCGCCGGTCCGCCTGCCTCGGCCGCAGCCGCGATGAATGTGGGGGCCCTGCCCCTAGCGCTTGAGTTTCGAGACCGGGTGGTCGTCGGGATAGGTCGGGGTGACGGGCCTGGGGTTGCCGATCATCACGCACATCAGCGCTTCCTCGATGCCCTCGTTGCGCAGCCCGCGATAGACGCCGGGCGGCACCGAGATGAGGTCGCGTTCGGTCAGCACGGTTTCGACGGTCTCGCCCTGGTGTTCGATGAACAGCCGGATCTTGTGGCCCTTGAGGATGAAGAACACCTCCTCGGCGTCGCGGTGGATGTGCAGCGGGCCTTCGCAGCCGGCGGGCAGCACCATGGTCGAGAAGGTGAAGTTCTCGGCCGGGACGACATTGTCGTCCGAGGACACGCCGGTCGCGCCGGTGCCGATATAGCGCATCTGGGCGCGCTTGTACTTCGGGTCATGGTCGGCCTGAAACTTCAGCGCATTCCAGTCCAGCGTGCGCGTCTCGTAGCGCGCGACGCGGCTCTCGATCCAGTCGCCCAGCGATTTGCCGTCAGGAATTTCGACATCGCCCGGTTCGATCGAAGGGAATTCTTTCGCGGCAGCCATTGTGTCCTCCCGGATTGTTCGATCACATGTTGTTCATTATTGAACTAAGTGTTCAAATATAATGTACAGATTCTGCGGCCCCGGTCAATAGTGAACCTTCGGCCGGATTTTCCGGGCCGAACCGGCGGCCCCGAGGCCCCGCAGGTTGCGCAGGCTCTTTCACCTCCGCCCTGCCTTGTGCTTTCATGGCGCAAACCCCTGCGCTGAAAGGCGGCGTGAGCCATGCACGACAAATCCGACAGGCTGCCCCAGGTCCTGATGTCGCGTCTTTCGATGCGGCACTTCCAGTTCGTCGCGACGGTGGCCGAACAGGGCAATATCCTCGGCGCGGCGCGCAAGCTGAACCTGACCCAGCCCGCGGTGTCGCGCGCGATCCGCGACGTCGAATCGATGCTGGGCACAGCGCTGTTCCTGCGCGAGGCGCGCGGCGTGACCCTGACGCCCGAGGGCGAGCTTTTCGTCGTCCATGCCCGCGCCGCGCTCTCCGAGATGAACCGCGCCTGGCTGGACATCGAGGACCTGGCGCGCGGCAAGACCGGCCGCCTGGTGATCGGCAGCCTTCCCAACGGCGCGTCGGGGCCCTTGCCGCGCGCGCTGATCCGGGCGCGGCAGGAACATCCGGCGATACAGATCTCGGTCTTCGAGGGGCTTTATCACCAGATGATCCCCAGCCTGCGGGCCGGCGACCTGGATTTCGTCATCGGCCGGCTGCGGCAACGCTCGCGCGACGCCTCGCTCACCACCCAGCATCTCTATCGCCAGCGCTGGGTGGTGCTGGCCCGCGCGGGCCATCCCATGGCCGGGCGCGGCACCCTGCGCCTGGCGGATCTGCACGGCGGCCACTGGATCACGCCGGTCCAGTCCGCCCCGATCCGCGCGATGATCGAGGGGATCTTCCTGCGCGAAGGGCTGACGCCGCCGGAGAACGCCATCGAGATGAGCGCGCTCGGCATCTGCCGCGCCATGCTGCTGGAGTCCGATTCGATGATGTTCCTGCCGCGCGGCACCTTCCGGCAGGACGAAGACAGCGGCGCGCTGGTGGAACTGGATGTCGCCCTCGAACCGCTGGCCGAGGATGTCGGCCTGTTCTGGCGCAAGGGCCATCACCGCAGCCCGGTCGAGGCGCTTTTCGTGCAGATCCTCGAAGAGGTGGCGCGCGACACGAACGGCTGAGTTATGCCGGTTGGGCATAGAAATTACGATATTTTGAATACTTCTTTCGGGCTGAGAGTCGCTAGTCTGGCCGCATTCCACCCGCAAAGGCCCGGCGCCCGGGCGGCGCACTCCCGAACCGGAGGCGCAAGGCGCGCCGGAAACGTCGTGAGGCAGCAATGACAGACCGCAAACCGAATTTCCTGATCGTCATGATGGACCAGCTGCGCTGGGATCACCTGGGCTGCTATGGCAATCCCATCGTGCAGACGCCCAACCTCGATTCCATCGCCGAGGCCGGGCTGCGGTTTGACGCCTTCCACGTCTCCAACCCGATCTGCCAGCCCAACCGCGCCTGTCTTGCCACCGGCCAGATCTCGACCGTGAACGGCTGTCGCCAGAACGGCATCCCGCTCTCGCTGGAAAGCGTGACCTATGCCGACGTGCTGCGCACCGGGGGCTGGCGCACCGGGGTGATCGGCAAGTCGCATTTCCAGAACGTCACCGCCATTCCCGCCCCCGACCGCAAGCTGACCGGCACGGGCCAGGAGCCCGCCGAGCGGCGCGCGCGCCGCGATCAGCGTGACGGGGAGGACTACGGGCTGGAGGTCAAGGTCAAGTGGGCCAAGAACCCCGACCGCACGCTGCCCCTGCCCTATTACGGCTTTGACCATGTGCGGTTCTGCATCAGCCACGGCGATCAGATCGACGGGCATTACACCAAGTGGCTGCGCGACCGGCACCCCGATCCCGACAGCCTGCGCGGGCCGGACAATGCGCTCGACAGGCCCGAGGACCGCGTCGCGCAATGCTGGCAGAGCGCGCTGCCGGAAGAGCTGCACCCCAACCGTTATATCGCCGAGGAGGCCTGTGCCTTCCTGGACGATCAGCCCAGGGACGACCCCTTCCTGCTGGTGCTGTCCTTCCCCGATCCGCACCACCCCTTCACCCCGCCGGGGCGCTGGTGGGACATGTACGACCCCGCCGACATGATCCTGCCCGAGACCTTCCACACCCCGCTGTCGCAGCGCAACGACCTGCCCGAGACCGCGCGGCTGGCCTACCGGATGGGCGACGCCGATCCGCATTCGCACTGGCCCTTCCACGTCAACGAAGACGAGATGCGCAAGATCCTGGCGCTGAACTACGGTTCGATCAGCTTTGTCGATCACGAGTTGGGCAAGGTGCTGCAACACCTGCGCGACCTCGATCTCGACGACGACACGGTGATCTGTTTCATGTCCGATCACGGCGATTACATGGGCGATCACGGCACGGTGCTGAAGATGGGGCTGCATTACCAGAGCGTGATCCGCGTGCCCTTCCTCTGGCGCGACACCGCCGGGAACCGCGCGCAGGGCACCTCCGACCGCCAGGCCAGCGCCATCGATTTCGCCCCGACGATCCTGCAACGCGCGGGGTTCAAGGTCCCGCTGGGGATGCAGGGGCTGGACGTCATGGACGACAGCGTTCCGGCGCCCCCGGTGCTGGTCGAGGATCCGGGGATTGCCGTCTTCGCCGACCCCGATGCGCGCAGTTCCATCGTCTCGCTGGTCGACAACGGCTGGCGGATGTCGCTGCTCGAAGCCGCACCGGGCTGGGGCGAGCTTTACGACCTGCGCGCCGATCCGAACGAGACCCGCAACCTGTGGGACGACCCCGCCTCCGCGGCGCAGAAGGCGCGGCTGCTCGAGGCTTTCGCCCGCCGCCAGATCGCCCTGCGCGACCTGTCGCTCTGTCCCACCGCCCGCGCCTGAGGGGGCCTCATGACTTCGCTGATCCGCTCGATCATCGTGCCTGTCCCGCCTGCCAAGGCCTGGCAGCGGTTTGTCGGCGGGCTGCATATCTGGTGGGACCGGGCGCATTGCCATTGCGGCACGGAAAGGCTTGACCGGGTGTTCATCGACCCCGGCCGCGGGCTCTGGGGCGAGATCACCCGCGACGGCGAAACCCTGTCCTGGGGCTATGCCCGGACCATCGCGCCCGAGCGCAAACTGGCGCTGGCCTGGCAGATGGACCCGCGCCACCGCCCCTGGATCGCCGAGCCCGACCCGGCGCGCGCCAGCCTGATCGACGTGACCTTCGCGCCCGAGATGGGCGGCACCTGCGTCACCGTCCGCCATCACGGGTTCGAGCGGCACGGCGAGGGCGCGCAGGCGATGCGCGACGCGATGATCGGGCTCGACCGCTGGCAGGACTGGCTCGAGCGCTACGCCGCGAGTTTCAGAACACCCGCCTGACGCGCGCGTCAGGCCGAGGCTTTCGCCCCGGGCTTGTCGGCGCATTCGTTGAAACAGCGGATCGTGCAGGTCTTGCAGATCGCGTCCGAGGCGCGGGCCACGGCGGGGCGGATCGCGTCGGACTTGTGCGGATGCACGTTTTCCCGGCCCAGCACGTCGAGGCAATGCAGCCGGTCAAGCACGCCCAGCACGTCGGGATTGGCGGCAATCAGGTGCAGGTCGTGGCCATGCGCCCGCGCCCGGCGCGCCTCGGACAGGATGAAATCGGCCCCGGCGAGGTCGATCTTGCCCACGCCCTTGAGGTTGAGGATGCAGGTCTTGAAGCCGTCGCGGTCCTCCATCCGGCGGAATTCCCGCTCCACATGTTCGACCGAGGCAAAGAACAGCGGGCCTTCGATGCGCACGAAGCGGATCTGCGGGCATTGCGGCAGGTTGAAGGTCTCGGCGTTCATGAAGACCCGGCGGCCGTTCACCTCGGTGGGCGCGCCGACCGCGACCAGCGGATGCGCGCTCTTGTTGAGGAAGATCGACAGCGAGGCGACGACGCCGACGAGGATCGCAAAATCGAGCCCCGAGAGGATGCCGGTCAGGAAGGTGGCGACCAGGATGAAGGTCTCCGACCGGCTGGTGGCGACGATGTGGCGGATCTCGGCGATATTGATCAGCCGCCAGGCGACGTAGAGGATGATCGCCGCCATCGCCGGGACCGGCACGAAGCGCACGAAGGGCGCCAGCACCAGCAGCAGGACCACCAGGAACCCCGCGGCAAAGACCGCCGACATCGGCGAGGCGGCGCCGGACTCGGCGTTCAGCCCCGAGCGGGTGAAGGAGCCGGACCCGGCGTAGCACTGAAAGAAGCTGCCGGTAAGGTTGGAAAGCCCCTGGCCGACCATTTCCTGGTTGCTGTCATAGGTTTCGCCGCGCCTAATGGCGAAGGATTTGCCGATCGAGATCGCCTCGAGCAGCCCGACGCAGGCCACCGCCGCGGCGGCGGGCAGCAGCGCGCCGATGGTGCCGATCTCGAGGTCCGGCGCGCGGAACGCCGGCAGCACCGCGTCGAGCGGCGCGAACATCGCCACGCCCGCGGCCTCGGCGCCCAGCAGGATGGCAGCAAGCGAGCCTGCCACCAGCGCGATGATGTAGCTTGGCAGGCGGCGGCTGATGCGGGCCGAGAGGATCAGGCTGGCCAGCGTCACCGCCGAAATGATCACCGCGTCGATGTTCAGCCCGCCGGCCTCGGTCACGATCCGCGACAGCCGGTGCAGCACGCCGCCCTCGCCGCCCGCGAGCCCCAGCGCCGGGCCAAGCTGCGACACCGCGATCAGCACGGCGGCGGCGGCGGTGAAGCCGACGATCACCGAATGCGAGATGAAGGCGATCAGCCCGCCCAGACCCGCCAGCCCCGCCGCCAGTTGCAGCACGCCCACCATGAGCGTCAGCACCAGCGCCAGCGCGATATAGCTTTCGCTGCCCGGCAGCGCGAGCCCGCTGAGCGAGGCAAAGAGCACCGCGGAAATCGCCGTCGTCGGCCCCGAGACCATGACCCGCGACGAGCCCCAGAGAGCCGCGACCACCGTCACGATGATCGCGGTGAACAGCCCGTATTCCGGCGGCAGCCCGGCGATGATGGCAAAGGCCACGCCCTGCGGCAGCACGATGGTCGCCCCGGTCAGCCCGGCCAGCGCATCGGCCTTCCAGGCCGCCGGCGTCTGGTCGCGAAACCAAGGGCGCAGCGGCGAGAGGCGTTTGAGGACCGCGCCTGTCCGGGCCATCGGCTCAGGTGGCCTTGGCGGGCGTGGCAGCAGGCGCGGCATCCGGCCCCAGAACCTCGCGCAGCTCGGCCGGGTTGCGATAGCCAATCAGGATGCCGGCCCTGGCCTCGCCCAGGCTGGGGTCGCGCGCGGCGATCCAGGCGTCCGAGCGGGTGGTGCGCTGCGCGGTCCGGCGGGTCCAGGCAAAGAACAGCCCCTCCATCCGGGCGCATTCGGCGGCATGGGCAGGGTCGGCGCCCAGGTCGGTCAGTTCGTCGGGATCGGTCTGCAGGTCGAAGAGCATCGGGCGGAAGCCCTCGGCGAAGATGTATTTCCAGCGCCCGTCAAACAGCATGGTCAGCTTGGCATCCCTGACCTCGACGCCCAGCCGGCGCCGGACCTCGCGCATCGAGTAGTCGTACTCGGAGACCGCGACCTCGCGCAGGTGCTCGGCCTGGCCATGCAGGATCGGCATCAGCGAGCGGCCTTCGATGATATGCGGCACCGCCTCGCCACCGAAGTAATCGAGGATCGTCGGCGCCACGTCGATCGCCTCGACCAGCGCCGAAGAGGTCTGCCCGCGGGTGGCATCGGCCTCCGGGCTCGGGTCGACCACGATCAGCGGGATGCGGGCCGAGGCATCGTGGAACAGCTCTTTCTCGCCCATCCAGTGATCGCCGAGGTAATCGCCGTGATCGGAGGTGAAGACGATCAGCGTCTCCTCGGTCAGGCCCTCAGCGTCGAGGAAGGCCATCAACCGCCCCATCTGGTCGTCGATCTGCTTGATCAGCCCCATGTAGGCGGTCAGCACGCGGGTCCGCGTGGCGTCGTCGCAGAAGGCGCGGCTGACGCGCTCCTCCATGAAGGCGCCGTAGACCGGGTGCGGGTCGTCGCGTTCGCCCGCGTCGCGCACCGGGGGCAGGTGCGTCTCGGGGCCGTACATGTCGTGATAGGGGGCCGGCACGATATAGGGCCAATGCGGCTTGATGTAGCTCAGGTGCAGGCACCAGGGCGTGTCCCCGGCCTCGCGGATGAAATCCATCGCGCGGGTGGTGATATAGGGGGTCTCGCTTTCCTCGTCGGCGGCGCGGGCGGGTTTGTCGGCATTGTCCATGAACCAGCCGCTGAGGATATTGCCGTCTTCGTCCTCGGCGCTGTTGGCGACGGTTTCCCAGGGGTTCTCGTCGGGCCAGCCGCGGTCTTTCATGAACTGGTCATAGGCCTTGTTGCGCGCATAGCGCGGGCCGTCGGGGTGCAGCCCGTCGTCACGCTCGAAAGGCTCGAAGCCGCATTCCGCGACCAGCGCGCCGATCTTGCTGTCGGGCGCAAGGCCGAGGCGCTTCAGCCCCTCGATATCCGCCGTCATATGGGTCTTGCCGCAAAGGGCGGTGCGCACGCCCAGCGGGCGCAGGTGGTCGCCCAGCGTCATCTCGCCCACCTTGAGCGGAATGCCGTTCCAGGTCGAGCCATGCGAGGCGACGTAGCGCCCGGTGTAGAAGGACATCCGCGACGGGCCGCAGATCGGCGATTGCACGTAGGCACGGTCAAACAGCACGCCGCGCGCCGCCAGCGCGTCGATATGGGGCGTGTGCAAATGCGGATGCCCGGTGCAGGACAGGTAATCCCACCGCAACTGATCGCACATGATGAAAAGGACGTTCCTGGTCATGATCGGGCCCCACCTGGGTGTCGGACCGGGGCGCTGCCGCCCCGGCCGCTATTGCGTTCACTATTGCGTTCAGCCGCGTGCGACGTCGGGAATGGTCACGCCAAGCTCTTCCAGCGCGCGCAGCGCACCGGGGTGCAGCGGCATGTTGAGGTCGGCCACCGCAGCCTCGGGCGTGATCGCCTTGAGCCAGGGCGCGCTGTCCTGCATCTCGGCCACGCCCTCGAAGAAGGTCCTGGTCATGTCGTGGATCATCGCCTCGTCGGCGTCCTCATTGGTGACGATGCCGACGGTGACGCGCAGGGTGGTGGTGTCCTCGGTATTGACCTGGTTGTCCCCGTAGATCCCCACCGGCAGGGTGCCGAGGCCAAAGCCGGGGCGATTGGCCAGCGCCTTGACCGCGTCGGATTCCAGCTGGTCGGCGGGAATGCCGAGGAAGCGGATCGGGTTGGTCACGGCGATCTGGGTCAGCACCGGGCTGGGGGCGTTGGTCGGGTTGCAGTAGATGTCGAGGTTGCCGTCCTGGAACGAGGCCGCCGCCGCGTCCCAGCCCAGTTTCACCGCTTTGTAATCCTCGCCTGCCTTGAGGCCCGCGACCGCCTCGAAAAGACGCTCCATGGTGGAATAGGCCGCGCCGCCCGGAGGGCCGAGGAAGACCCGCTTGCCCCTGGCATCCTCCAGCGAGGTGATGCCCGAGCCGTCGTAGACCGCGATGTGATAGACACCCATCGGAAAGTTCAGCACGGTGCGCAGCTTCTTGGCCAGTTCCGGCGCCTGGTCCATCTTCTCGAACATCGCGCGCTGGTTGGCCATCAGCGCGTGCAGCGCGGGCGAGGACATGCAGAAGGCGGTCTTGCCCATCGCCACTTCCAGCACGTGGCGGGTGGCGGCACCGGTGGCGTTGATCTGGATCTCGTAGTCGGGCAGCTGGCGGTTGATGATATTGGCGAAGGTGGTCATCACCAGGTTGGGGCTGGTGCCCGGGCCCAGGGTCGACATGCGCAGGAGTTCCTTGGCCAGCGCGGCGCGCGGCAGAAGGCTCAGCGTGGCGGCGGCGGCCGCGGTGCCGGCCAGCAGGCCGCGACGGGTGAGGGTGGATGTCATGTTGGGTTTCTCCTTGTTGGGGGTCATGTGGTTTGGTCTTTGACGTTCAGTTCCAGCCGGTCGAGGTACATCAGCCCCAGCGCGGCGATTGCGGCGATCCAGGCCACCATCGGCCCGAAGAAGATCAGCGCCACCGCCAGGCCCAGCCCCACCGGCACCATGTAGCCCTTGCCCCGGCGCGGATAGCAGGCGCGCGAGATCAGGATCGTGGCGAGCAGGACAAAGAGGATCGCCTGCAGCGACTCGGTCAGCGGGAAGCCTGTGCCCAGCAGAAGCGCGGGCTGGTAGATGAAGGCGAAGGGGATCACGAAGCCCGGCAACGCCAGCCGCGAGGCCTCGAGCGCGGTGGCCATCGGGCTCGATCCGGCGATGGGCGCGGCGGCAAAGGCGGCCAGCGCCACCGGCGGGGTGATCGCCGACAGGACGCCGAAATAGAGCACGAACATGTGGGTGTGCACGATCGGCACGCCGAGTTTCTGCAACGAGGGGCCCATCACCAGCACGATGATCAGGTAGGCCGGCACCGTGGGCATCCCCATGCCCAGCAGCAGGCAGGCAATCGCCATCAGGATCAGCGACAGGATCAGCTGGTCCTCGGCCAGGCTCGACAAGAGCGAGGCAAAGCGCAGCCCCACGCCGGTCAGGTTCAGCACGCCGATGACGATGCCCACCGCGCCGACAATCACCACCAGTTGCGCCGAGATCAGGCCCGCCGAGCGGATGAACTTGACCCAGGCCGCGCCGTTGAACAGCAGGTCGGGCCGCACCGCAAAGCCCAGCACCGCGGCCAGGGCCACGCCGATGAAACCGGCATAGGCGAGCGACGAGCCGCCGACCATGGTCACCACGATGCCCGCAAGCGCCAGCACGAAGATGCCCATCTGCACCAGTTCCCGCCAGGTGAAGGCGATATTGGGGCGCGGTTCCTCGGCCAGGTCCATGTTGCGCGCGGCGCTGGAAATGGCGACGAAAAGCCCGCCGTAATAGAGCAGCGCCGGCACCGCCGCCGCGACACAGATGGTGAGATACGGCACGCTGGTGACATCGGCCATGATGAAGGCCACGGCGCCCATGATCGGCGGGGTGATCTGGCCACCGCTCGAGGCCGCCGATTCCACCGCGGCCGCGAAACGGGGCGAAAACCCGCGCTTCTTGATCAGCGGAATGGTGATCACGCCGGTGCCCACCACGTTGGCCACCGCCGAGCCCGAGATGGTGCCGAAGAGCCCGCTGGCCACGGTCGCGGCAGCCGCGGGACCCGAGCGCATCCGCCCGGTCGCCGCCATGGCCAGCCGCACCAGCACCAGGTCGATGGCCAGCAATTCCAGCAGCGCGCCGAAGGCGATGAAGATCAGGATGGTCTAGACCACGGTCGCCATCGGCCGCCCGAAGACACCGTCAAAGGAATACCACAGCACGGTCATCAGCTCTTCGGTCGACAGGCCCGCATGGCGCAGGAACCCCGGTGCCATGTGCCCGAAGGCGCCGTAAGCCAGCAGCAGGCCCGCCACGACCGCCATCACCATCCCGACCGAGCGCCGGGTGAGTTCGATCACCGCGATCAGCCCGAGAAAGCCCATCCAGATATCGGTCGAGGACAGGAAATAGAGCCCGGTCTCGATCTCCTCGGCGGCGCGGAAATACTGATAGACGCTCAGCGACAGGCCAAGCGCGATCAGCGCCAGAAGCCCGCGGTCCAGCAGGCTGGCCGAGCGGCCCATGCCCGACAGGATGATCAGCAGACCCCCGGCCAGCAACATGCCGACCCGCAGGTAGGAATCGGAGAACACGCCGAAGACCGACACGTAGAACACGACCCCGATGACCACGAGCGACAGCGCGGTCACGGCATGATCCAGATAGGCAGTTTTCCTGATTTCCGACACGATGTTCTCCCTGGTGTGAAGCCCACCACTCTGACGCCGATCTCCGATTCGGTGCAGGGTGCGCTTGAAGAAAAAGGTATTCCCTTGATGCACCTCTGGCGACGGTGCGTTACACTGGGTGAAACGGGCAACCGGACGCGCGGGCATGACGAAGCTGAACCGATCCATCGAACGCGGGCTCACCGTGCTCGAGGTCATCCATACCTCGGGCGCCAGTTCGCTGGCCTTTCTCGCGGCGCGCACCGGGCTGTCGAAACCGACGCTGCTGCGGATCTGTGCCACGCTGGAACATCGCCGCTGGCTGACCCGCCGCAGCAGTGACGGCTGTTTCCAGCTCGGCTCCGCCTTTCCCCATGCCGGCGGGATGCCGGACCTGGTCGACCGGCTGGTCGAGGTCAGCAAGACCCGGATCGTGCAGCTCACCGAAGAGACCGGCCTGGCGGTGGACCTTGCGGCGGCGATCGGCGGTGGGCGGACCGAGATCGTCGACACCACAAGGGTGTTCCGAAAGCACGGGGTCTATCCCGATTCGGTGGGCTTTCGCCCCTCGCCGATCCTCTCGGCGCTGGGGGCGGCCTATTTCGCCGGGTTGTCGGACAGCGGGCGGGCCGAGGCACTGAAGGACCTGGTCAGGCGCCTGCCGCGCGAGGATGCGGCCGCGCTGCCGCAACTGCCGAAAATCCTGAAAAGCATCGCCGAAAAAGGCTATGCCGCCCGCGCCCCGGGCCATTGGGGGCGGGCGGTGGATTACGGCGAGCTTCCGGCGGCCATCGCGGTGCCGATCCTGGCGGGCCCGGAGGTGGTGGGCGCCGTCAACCTGGTCTGGAATGCCGGCGACCAGACGGTCGAGGCGGTGGCGGAAAACCACCTCGCCCGGCTTCAGGCGACCGCCGCCGCCATCGGTGAAAGCTACGCCGCGCTGGGGTGACGCGGCGCGCCCCGTGTTCAGCCCTGGTCGCGCGCCGGAAGGATGGTCCCGACGCAGGGGCCGAAGCCGATCCGGTAGCCCTCGCCCTGCGCATGGCCCTGCAGCGTCAGGGTATCGCCGTCCTCGATGAAGGTGCGGGTCTCGCCGCCCTCCAGCGTGATCGGATCGCGCCCGCCCCAGGTCATTTCCAGCAGCGAGCCGAACATGCCTTTCTCCGGCCCCGAGATCGTGCCCGAGCCCAGCAGATCGCCGGTCCGCATGGCACAGCCCGAGGAGGCGTGATGCGCCAGTTGCTGCGCCGCCGAGTAATACAGGGTATTGTAATTGGTGCGGCAGATCTCGGTCGGGGTGCCGCCGGGCGCGGCCATGGTCACCGACAGGTCGATGTCATAGAGCATCGGCCCGGTGTCGCGGATATGCGGCAGCAGCTCCTTCTCGCGCGGCGGCGTGGCGCAGCGGAACGGCGCCAGCGCCGCCTTGGTCACCACCCAGGGGCTGATCGTGGTGGCAAAGGCCTTGGCTTGGAAGGGGCCCAGAGGCTGGTATTCCCAGGCCTGGATGTCGCGCGCCGACCAGTCGTTGAGCAGCACGTAGCCGAAGATCATGTCATCGGCCTCGTCGACGCTGATGCGCTGGCCCATTTCGGTGGGCAGGCCGACGACCGCGCCCATCTCGAGCTCGATATCCAGCCGTTTGCTGGGGCCGAAGCCGGGCATCGCGTCCTGCGGGCCTTTCAGCTGGCCCATGGGCCGGTGAAACTCCGTGCCCGAGACCACCACGGTCGAGGCGCGCCCGTTGTAGCCGATGGGAATGTGCAGCCAGTTGGGCGGCAGGGCATTTTCCGGGTCGCGAAACAGCGACCCGACGTTGAAGGCATGTTGGCGCCCGGCGTAGAAATCGGTGTATTCGGCGACGGTGAAGGGCAGGTGCAGGGTGACGCCGCCCATCTCTTGCAGCGCGGCGCGCAGCGTGTCGCTGGCATTGCCCTCGCGCAGCAGATCGGTCAGCCGGGCGCGGATGTCGGCCCAGGCCTCTTTGCCCTTGGCCATGAAGCTATTGAGCGCGGGTGCGTCGAAGCCGCTCTCGGGCAGCAGGCCCGCCGCTTGCAGCGCCGCAAGGTCGAGCACCCGGTCGCCGATGGCCACGCCACAGCGCGGCGCGTCGCCGGCCGAAAACACGCCGAAGGGCAGGTTGTTCAGCGGAAAGGGGCTGTCAGGGTCATTCGCGGTCTCGACCCAAGATCGCAGAAGCTCGGTCATCGGGTATCCTTCGTCTCTATGCCTCGGGGTGCATCTCGCCACGCGGCACATGGCGCGCCGCGATCTGCACCCAGAATAAAGCGCGCCGCACCCGCCCGTCGAGCCCGCGTTTCACCAAGTGAAACGATTCCGCTGCCATTGCCCCGTGATGCCGCAAAACCGCCCTTCCCCGGATTTCCGCCGCGCCGAGGGAACCGGACGACACGCCCGCGGGTTGTCCCCTGAGCACGGCGCATCGCCGCATGGCAAAAGGATCGGGGATTTTCCACATGGCACGTACACTCGCAGCATCGTCACCAGACCTCACCCGGCGCGAGTTGCTCTCGGCGGCCTCGGCCCTGTCGGTTCTCACCCTCTCGCAATGGCCCGGGCGCGCCTGGGCCGCCGGTGCGGATGCCGAGGCCTTCCTGGCGCTGTCGCGGCGCCTCGTCGGGCAGGAGGATCTCTCCGCCGAGATCGCCGCACGGATGCTGGAGGCCTTTGCCGCCACCGGGCGCATGGACGGCATCGCGGCGCTGGCCGATGGCACCGGTGACAGCGATCTGGCCGACGAGATCGTGGCGACCTGGTACACCGGCATCTCGCCCGACCCCGACGCGCTGGAGGTGCTGACCTATACCGACGCGCTGCTCTGGCAGGCGCTGGATTACACCAAGCCGATGGCGTTTTGCGGCGGCGGCATGGGCTATTGGGCCGATCCGCCCGCCGCCTGACCCGCGCCCGCCGCCCATGACATTCATTTCTCAAGGACTTCCGACATGGCATCCGACATCGACGCAGATATTCTCATCATCGGCACCGGGATCGCGGGCGCCTTGGCCGGTGCCAAGCTGGCGCAAAAGGGGCTGACGGTCGCCTTTCTGGAAAGCGGCAAGCGGATCGACCGCTACGACGCGGTCGAGACCTTCTGGAAGGCCAAGATCAAGGTGCCGGAATCGGCCTATCCCAACGATCCGACCGCGCCGCACCCGGTGACCCACAGGATCGGCGATTATTACCAGCAGATGGGGCCGGAGGATTTCAAATCCACCTATATCAAGGTGGTGGGCGGCACGACCTGGCATTGGCTGGGCACGACGCTGCGCAACGTGCCGGCGGATTTCAAGCTGAAGTCGCTTTACGGTCATGCGGTCGACTGGCCCTTCGATTATGACGCGCTCGAACCCTTCTACCTCGCCGCCGAACAGGAGATCGGGGTGGCGGGCGACAGTGCCGAGGACCTCGGCTCGCCCAGGTCCGGCGATTTCCCGATGCCGGCGATCCCGATGACCTATCTCGACCGGCAGTTCCACAAGGCGCTCGAGGGGTCGCAGTACCAGGTGCGGTCCACGCCGCAGGGCCGCAATTCGACCTTTCACGCCGACCGCCCGGAGTGCTGCGGCAATGCCTCCTGCATTCCGATCTGTCCGATCCAGGCGAAATACGACGCCACCGTGCATGTCGCACAGGCCGAAAAGGCCGGGGCGGTGGTGCATGACCAGACCACCGCGACGCGGCTGACCCTGGGCGATGACGGCACGATTGCCTCGGTCGAATTCCGCCGCGCCGATGGCAGCACCGGCAGCGCTTCGGCCAAGGTGGTGGTGCTTGCCGCCCATGCCATCGAAAGCCCGCGCCTCTTGCTGGCTTCGGCCCAGGAGGGGGCGCCGAACGGCATTGCCAACAGCTCCGACCAGGTCGGGCGCAACCTGATGGACCACCCCACCAAGCTGAGCTGGGCGCTGGCGCCCGAGCCGGTCTGGCCCTACCGGGGCCCGCTCTCGACCGCCGCGATCGAGAATGTCCGCGACGGCGATTTCCGCAAGGATCGCGCGGCCTTTCGCATCGAGATCGGCAATGACGGCCATGCCTGGCCCACCGGCGCGCCGCAATCCACCGCCGCCGACCTGGCGCAGCAGGGCCTGCGCGGGGAGGAGCTTGAGGCGGCGCTCAAGGACGCAACCTCGCGGCAGGTCCGCCTCGCCTCGCTGGTCGAGCAATCGCCAGATGCGGAAAACCGCGTGACGCTGGACCCCGACAAGCGCGACGCCAACGGCATGGCCCTGCCGCGCATCCACTACGATTTCGACGACTACACCCGCGCGGGTCTGCAGGCAGCCCAGCAAGCGCATGACGAGGTCTTCGCGGCGCTGGGGGCCACCGGGATCAACCATTCGCCCGATATCCAGGGCGCCGGCCATATCATCGGCACCCTGCGCATGGGGACCGATGCGGCCAGCGCGGTGGTGGACGCCGACCTGCGCAGCTTCGATCACCGCAACCTGTTTGTGCTGGGGTCGGGCACCTTTCCCACCTCGGCCACGGCCAACCCCTCGCTCACCATCGCGGCGCTGTCGCTGCGCGCGGTCGAGGCCATCGCCGCCAGCGTGCAGGCCTGACCCCCGGCGGCGCGGCGCCCGGGTCTCAGACCCCGAGCGCCGCGGTCGCCGCCCCGATCCGCGCGCGGACCTCTTCGACCGCCTCGTCCTTGACCGGGCCATAGCCGCGGATCTCCATCACCATCCCGGCGATGCGCGCCGCCTCGGCGTGATTGTCCCGGGTCAACCCGGCGATCAGCCGGTCCAGCAGCGCGCGGTATTCACCGATCAGGGCGCGCTCCATCTTGCGCTCTGCCGTGTACCCGAAGACATCCCAGGCCGTGCCGCGCAGGTGTTTCCGCTTGGCCAGGTGGCGAAAGGCCGGCTGGATCCACGCCCCGAACGCGCGCTTGTAGGGGCGGCCCCGCGCGTCCTTGCCCGATGGCAGCATGGGCGGCGCGAGGTGGTGCTTGACGGTGAAGTCGCCCTCGAACCGCGCCTTGAGCCCCTCGTAGAAACCGGTTTCGGTATGCAGCCGCGCGACCTCGTATTCATCCTTGTAGGACATCAGCTTGAACATCCCCTTGGCCGCCGCGAGCGTCAGATCCCCTGCCCCGCCGGTGACCTCTTCCTCGGCCATGCGGACCTTGGCGATGGTGTCGCGGTAGGACTGCGCCCAGGCCTCGTCCTGGTAGTCGATAAGGAAGGCGGCGCGGCGCGCGATCATCTCGTCCAGCGTCTGCACCGCGCTGACCGGCAGGTTGGCCGCCGCCTCGACCGCCGCCCGGTCGTTGACCACGATCCGGCCCCAGGTAAAGGCGGCCTTGTTGAGGTCGGGCTTCACGCCGTTCAACTCGATGGCGCGCATCAGGCTGTCTTCGGTCAGCGGCACCAGCCCCGCCTGCCAGGCCGCGCCGAGCATCATGACGTTGGCAAAGACCGTATCGCCCAAGAGCGCCTCGGACAGCGCATTGGCATCGAGCGTATGCAGCGCCGCGCTGTCCAGCGCCTGCGCAATCGCCGCGAGGCGCGTGTCGGCGTTCAGGTCGGCATCGCGGTTCTGGACCAGGTCGCCGGTGGGCATGATGGCGGTATTGACCACGCCCCGCGTCTCGCCCTTGCGATAGGTGACCGAGGCCTTGGGCGAGGAACTGACCACCAGGTCACAACCAATCAGCGCATCCGCCGAGGAAGGCTCGATCCGCGCCTGGTTGACCGCGCCTTCGGTCCTGGCCATGCGGATGTAGCTCAGGACCGGGCCGAATTTCTGCGCGAACCCCATGAAGTCGAGCACCGTCGCCCCCTTGCCTTCGAGGTTGGCGGCCATGGCGATCAACTGGCCCACCGTGACCACGCCGGTGCCGCCGACGCCGGTGACGAGAATGTCCCAGGGCGTCTCGAGATCGGGCAGGACGGGCGCGGGCAGCGCGGCTTTCAGCCCGTCATAGACGGAGGTATCGCCGCCGCCTTTCGACTTCTTCAGCGTACCGCCTTCGACGGTGACGAAGCTGGGGCAGAAGCCGTTGAGGCAGGTGAAATCCTTGTTGCAGGAGTTCAGGTTGATCTTCCGCTTGCGCCCGAACTCGGTCTCCAGCGGCTCGACGCTCAGGCAGTTGGACTCGACCGAGCAATCGCCGCAGCCTTCGCAGACCAGCGGGTTGATCACGGCGAATTTCTTCGGATCGACCATCTTGCCACGCTTGCGCAACCGGCGTTTTTCCGTCGCGCAGGTCTGTTGATAGATCAGCACCGTGGTGCCGGGGATCTCGCGCAATTCGCGCTGGATGCGGTCCAGCTCGCGCCGGTGTTCGATCTTCACGCCCGGGGGGAAATCGGACTTCCGGAACTGCTGCGGCTCGTCCGAGACGACGACCAGCTTCTTGACGCCCTCGGCAAGCAGGCTGTGCGCGATGGCCTCGACCGAGATCGGCCCGTCGACGCTTTGCCCGCCGGTCATGGCGACCGCATCGTTGAACAGGATCTTGTAGGTGATGTTGGTTCCCGCCGCGATGGCCTGGCGCACGGCGAGCGAGCCGGAATGGTAATAGGTGCCTTCGCCGAGATTCTGGAAGATATGCCTGTTGCCGTTGAACTTCGACCGCGCGACCCAGTTGACGCCCTCGCCGCCCATCTGGATCAGCGAAGTGGTGTTGCGGTTCATCCAGCTGGCCATGAAATGACAGCCGATCCCGGCCATCGCCTGGCTGCCCTCGGGCACCTTGGTCGAGGTATTGTGCGGGCAGCCCGAGCAGAAATAGGGCGTGCGCGTGGCGCCCGGCACCTCGATCAGCTTGGGCGCAGGCACGACGGCTTCGGCCTTGTCGGCCAGATGCGTGCCGATCACCAGGTCGAGGCGTTTGGCGATGATCCGCGACAGCATGACGGCGCCAAGCTCGTGCGTCCAGGGCACCAGCCGCGCGCCGTTCTCGTCGCGTTTGCCGACCATGCGCTCGGGTTTCTGGCCCGGGAAGTCGTAGAAATATTCCTTGAGCTGGCTCTCGATGATGCCGCGCTTTTCCTCGATGACCAGCAGTTCCTCCTTGCCGCTGGCGAACTTCAGCGCGCCGACGTCTTCCAGCGGCCAGACCATGCCGACCTTGTAGATGTCGATGCCCAGCTCGGCGGCGCGCGCCCTGTCGATCCCCAGAAGCCGCAGCGCCTCGAGCACGTCGAGGTGCGACTTGCCGGTGGTGACGATGCCGAAGCGGGCACCCTCGTGACCCCATTCCACCCGGTCGATCGGGTTGGCGCGGGCAAAGGCGAGCACGGCGTTCTTCTTGGCCTCCATCCGCTCCTCGATCTGCGGACCGGGCAGGTCGGGCCAGCGATAGTGCAGGCCGGTGGCGGGCGGGGTGTAGTCCGGGGCGGCGAAGTCGCGGTCCTTCGGCAACTCGAAGGACATGCCGGATTCCACCGTCTCCGAGATCGCCTTGAAGCCGACCCACATCCCCGAGAAGCGCGAGAGCGCATAGCCCCATTCGGCAAAGGGCAGGAATTCCGCGACATTGGCCGGGTTGATCGTCGGCATGAAGAAATTCATGAAGGCGACGTCGGACTGGTGCGGCATCGACGACGAGACGCAGCCGTGGTCATCACCCGCGATAACCAGCACCCCGCCATTGGGCGAGGCGCCATAGGCGTTGCCGTGTTTCAGCGCGTCCGAGGCCCGGTCGACCCCCGGCCCCTTGCCGTACCACAGGCCGAAGACCGCCGTGCAGGTCTTGTCGGGGTCGGTTTCCACCTGCTGGGTGCCGATCATCTGGGTGGCGGCGAATTCCTCGTTGACGGCGGGCAGGAATTCGATGCCGAGATCCGCGACGATCTGCTGGTGGGCGCCGATCTCAAGGTCGATGCCCCCCACCGGCGAGCCGCGATAGCCCGAGACATAGCCGCGGGTCTCAAGCCCCCGCGCCTTGTCGCGGCGGGCCTGGTCCAGCGCGATGCGCACGATGGCCTGGGTGCCGGTCAGGAAGACCCGCCCGCTGGTCCTTGTGTACCTGTCGGTCAGTTCGTAGCTGTCGAGAATCGGCGACTGGTCGGTCATGGTCCCCCCACTGGCGTCGCGGCCTGATTTGAAATGTCTCGCTGTCGTGCCGGATCATGCGCGATTTCGCTGAAAAATGCTTTCAAATTACGCGTTCGGGGCGCATGTTTCGAAACATGCACCTCATGACCGCGGATAAAATGAAATCATGAGCCAGATCGACCCCACCGAGGCGCGGCTGTTGTCGCTGTTGCAGAAGGATGCCTCGCTCAGTGTCGCGGATCTCGCCAAGGCGGCGCATACCTCGGCCGCGACCTGCTGGCGCCGGATCCAGAGCCTGGAAGAGCGCGGCGTCATCGGCCCGCCGGTGCGGCTGGTCGATCCGGAAAAGATCGGGCGCGGCATGGATGCCTTCTGCCAGGTCCGGATGAAAACGCAGGACGCGGCGGCGCGGGGCGAATTGCAGCGCGCGGTCGAAGCGGAACCGGCGATCATCGAGGTCTATTCGATCTCGGGCGAATGGGACTACATGCTGCATCTGGTGGTGCGCGACATTGCCGATCTGGAGAGCGTGCTGATGCGCCGCCTGCTGGAACTTGACTGCGTCGCCGGCACCTCGACGATCTTTGCGCTGCGCCGCATCAAGCACACCACGCAGATGCCGATCGAGACGGCAGAGGGCCATCGGCTGCGCGAGTGACAAGCGGGGCGCCGCATCCCGGCGGCAGATCACCGCTGCTTGCTGGCCGCGCCCGAAAAGGTCGAGGGGTTGAAGATCTCGTGGATCGGCAGCGCCGCGGCACCCAGTTGCGGCAGGGCGTCCTGCTGCGCGCGCAAAAGGCGCGGCGGCGAGACGAAGTAATCCTCGCCCAGCCGCTCGGCGCCGCGGATCGTGGCCAGCATCTGTTCGATCAGCCGCGGGTGCAGCGTGCCGCCCACCACGATGGCATCCGGCGCGAAGGTCCGGGCGATCACCAGGCAGAGCCAGCGCAACTGCTCGGTCGCGCGGTCGCGCCAGGCGGTGACGACGGGCAGCGCCAGGTGACGCGCGTCAAGGTCGCTCAGCCGGTCGAGCGCGATGCCCTCGCCGGCCAGCACATCCAGCAGGTCCTGCCCCGAGGGGCGCGGGCGCGACTTGGGAAACAGCCCGCCCCATTCGGCGGCAAGGTTGTTGCGGCCGAGGTAAAGCTGCTGGTCGACCACCGCCGCCCCGCCGATGCCGTAGGACAGCCAGATGTGGCAGAAGTTGCTGAGACTGCGGCAGGCGCCGTGGTAAAGCTCGGCCAGGCAGGCCGCCTTGGCGTCGTTCATGTGCCGCACCGGCATCCCGAAATAGGGCGTCAGGTCACGCTCGACATTCACCCGCGGCCAGTCGCGGAACTGCCGGATCCGCATGACCTGGGTCGGGTCGGCGCTGTATTGCCCGGGGTAGCTGACGCCGCAGCCGGCGATCCGCCGGCGGTCGATGCCGGCGCGGTCGACCAGCCGGTTCACGCTGGCGCCCGCCTCGGTCATCAGCGCCACGAAGGAGCGGTCGGGCACCGGGGTCTCTTCCACCGCCAGGGCATTGCCGGCCAGATCGCTGACGCAGGTCATGATGCGGTCGGGGTCGATATAGACACCGGCGGTAAAGACCCCGCCCGGGTCGATGCTCAACAGCCGCGCGGGATAGCCCTTGCGCCCCTTGCGCCCGGGGTCCGGCGCCTCGGTCAGCAGGCCCTGGGCCACCATCGGGCCGGTCAGCCGGGTCACGGTCGAAGGCTTGATGTCCAGCCTGCGGGCCAGGTCGGCACGCGCCTGCGGGCCATGGGTCCGCAGCGCCGACATGATGCGGCGGGCGTTGAAGGGCAGCGAGAAAAGCGCGTTGGTATCGTCCATTCCGACAAGCAATAGCCAGACCGGCAGGGTGCGGAAAGTTGAAAATATGGGTTGACTCAAGTTTTATTCTGGAATGCAACTTAATCAGACGCGGCCAACCCGCGCCGAGACCGCGGCGGACCAACCCGCCGCAACCAAACGGGAGGAATACATGACTTTGAAATCCACGCTGCTGGGCTCTGCCCTGGCACTGATCGCCACCGGGGCGCTGGCCGAGGGCAAGGTCACGGTCTATACCGCCGTGCCGCAGAACTTCATCGACGCGCTGGTGCCGATGTTCGAGCAATCGACCGGCACCGATGTCGAGATCATCAAGGCGGGCTCCGGCGAGCTTCTGAACCGTCTGACCGCCGAGGCCGGCAGCCCGCAGGCCGATGTGCTCTGGAGCGTCGACGGCACGGTGATCGACTTCAACCCCGACCTGTTCGAGCCCTACGCGGCGGCAGGCGCCGAGAACCTGGCCGAGGGCATGAAGCAGAGCGATCTCTGGACGCCCTTCACCGCCGTGGTCATGGCCTTCATCGTCAACCAGGGCAAGCTCGATGGCAAGCCGGTGCCCGACAGCTGGGCGGCGCTGGCCGATCCGCAGTATGACGACATGATCTCCTCGGCGCGCGCCGATGCCTCCGGCTCGGCCTATATCCAGTTCGCCACGGTGCTTCAGGCCTTCGGCAGCGAGGAGGAGGGGCTGGAGGTCTACAAGGGCATGCTGGGCAACTTCGTGCTGTCGGAAAGCTCGGGCGCGGTGCCGCGTTTCGTCAATGACGGCGAGCTGGCCATCGGCGTGACGCTGGAGGATGCCGCGCTGCGCTATGTCGAAGGCGGCGGCCCGGTCGAGATCGTCTATCCCGCCGAAGGCACCGCCATCGCGCCCGACGCCATGGCGCTGATCGCCGGGGCGCCGAACCCGGACGGGGCGAAATCCTTCATCGACTTCATGCTCTCGCCCGAGGGCCAGACCGTGGTCGCCGAACAGGGCCGCCGCCCGGTGCGCTCGGACGTGGCCTCGAAGGAGGCGTTGCAGCCCTTGTCCGAGGTCAACTCGGTCGGCTATGACGCCGCCTGGGCGGCGGACAACCGCGCGCGGCTGGTCGACCTGTGGAAGGACATCGTGCTCGACGTCCAGTAACCTCTGCGCCGGGCGGGCGGTTTCCGCGCCCGCCCGGTCGCTTCCCTTCCCCTTCCCCTTCCCCTTCCCCGAAAGATGGATCAGCCCGCCCATGGCCTCGGTAGAAATTTCCGCGCTCCGAAAACTCTACGGCGATGTGGTGGCATTGTCGGACATCAATATCTCGATCCCCTCGGGGTCGTTCTACACGCTGCTCGGCCCCTCGGGCTGTGGCAAGACCACCCTGCTGCGCACCATCGCCGGGTTTCACCGCCAGAACTCGGGCACCATCGGGGTGGAGGGGGCGCCCATCGAGGACCTGCCCGCCTATCGCCGCGACGTCGGCATGGTGTTTCAGGACTACGCGATCTTTCCGCACCTGAGCGTGCGCGACAACGTCAGCTTCGGGCTGAAACAGCGCAAGGTGCCCGCGGGCGAGATTGCCCGGCGGGTGGGCGAGGTGCTCGAGGTGGTGCAGCTTGGCGCCTTTGCCGACCGCATGCCGCATGAGCTGTCGGGCGGCCAGCAACAGCGCGTCGGGCTGGCGCGCGCCATCGTGATCGAGCCCAAGGTGCTGCTGATGGACGAGCCGCTGTCGAACCTCGACGCCAAGCTGCGCGTCGACCTGCGCGCCGAGCTGCGCCGCATCCAGCGCGAGCTGGGCATCACCACGATCTATGTCACCCACGACCAGGAAGAGGCGCTGGCCATGTCCGACATCGTCTGCGTGATGTACAAGGGCGTGATCCAGCAGGCCTCGACCCCGCTCGAGATCTACATGGAGCCCACCAACCGCTTCGTCGCCGCCTTCGTCGGCGCCAACAATTTCCTCGCCGTCAGTCGCGACGGCACTGCCGCCAGCCTTGCCGCCGGGGGCGCGGATGTCTCGCAGGCGCTGGCTTCGCTCGCCGCCGGGATCGAGGTGGTCTGCGCCATCCGCCCCGAGACCCTGCACGTCAGCACCGGCCATACTGCCGCCGAACCGCAGGACATCGCCGTTCCCGCCAGGCTGCGCGAGGTCAGCTTCATCGGCCGCGAGATGGAGGTCTTCGGCACCACAAAGGCCGGCGACGAGGTCAAGGCGGTGGCCCGGCCCGACCCGCAAGTCGTGGCCCTTGCGCCCGGCAGCGCCATCACCTTCCGCGCCGCGCGCAAGGACCTGCTGTTCTTCGAGAGCGGCGAGACCGGCGGGCGCGTGGCATGAGCCGCCTGCGTCTGCGCTTCGAGTTCTGGAGCGTCGTCACCGCCATGGTCCTCGTGGTGCTGGCGGTGCTGCTGATCCTGCCGATCCTGCGGGTGCTGATGCTCAGCTTCGTGGATGCCGATACCGGCGGCTTCACCCTGGGCAACTATGTCGAGGCCTTCACCCGCAATTACTACCTCAACGGTTTCAAGAACACGCTTTTCGTCGGCGTGCTGGGCACGCTGGGGGCCTGTCTTCTGGGCATTCCGCTGGCCTATTTCAACGCCCGTTTCCACATCTGGGGCCGGGCCTGGATCTCGACGCTGGCGATCCTGGTGCTGGTGGCGCCGCCCTTCATCGGCGCCTATGCCTGGATCATGATGCTGGGCTCGAACGGCTTCATCACCAATTTCTTCGCCAGCCTCGGGATCTCGACCCCGACGATCTATGGCGCGCATGGCATCATCCTGGTCTTCACGCTGAAGTTCTTTCCCTTCGTCTTCCTGATGACCCAGACCGCGCTCAATGCCGTCAGCAAGAGCTTCGAGGACGCCGCCGAGAACCTCGGCTGCACCCCCTGGCAGCGGTTTCGCAAGATCACCCTGCCGCTGGTCTTTCCGGCGATCTCCACCGGGGCGATCATCTGCTTCGTGCTGTCGATTGCCGATTTCGGCACCCCGGCGATCCTCGGGCGCGGCTTCCGCACCCTGTCGACCATCGCCTTTGCCGCCTATCGTTCCGAGCTGGGCGGGCTGCCGACCATGGCGGTGACGATCTCGATCATCATGATGGCGATTTCCATGCTGGCGCTGGTCGCGCAGCGGCGCATCCTGGCGAAGCGGCGCTATGCCTCCTCGCTGACCAACCTGCCGGTCAAGGCGCGGCTGACGGGCTGGCGCAATACCGGCGTGCATGTCTTCTGTCACGGGGTCGTGCTGGTGGCGATGCTGCCGACGCTGGTGGTGATCTATACCTCGTTTCTGCAGACCAACGGGCCGGTCTTCACCGGCGGTTTCGGCTTCGAGAGCTATCGGCGCATCCTGCATGACGCACCCCAGGCGATCACCAACAGCTTTTTGTTCTCGCTGGCCGCGGTGGTGCTGATCACCGCCTTCTCGGCGCTGATCTCCTATGTCATCGTGCGGCGCGAGAACGCGGCCTCGGGCGCGATCGATTTCCTGATGATGGTGCCCTACCTGGTGCCGGGGGTGGTCATGGCGATCGGCTTCGTGACGACCTTCCGCTCGGGGTCTTTCGACCTTGTCGGCACCACCGGCCTGTTGATCCTGATCTACTTCATCCGCCGCCTGCCCTACGGCGTGCGCTCGACCACCTCGAGCCTGCGCCAGATCAAGCCCTCGCTGGAGGAGGCGGCGGTCAACCTCGGGGCGCCGCCGCTGAAAGCCTTTTTGACCGTCACCGTGCCGCTGATCGTGCCGGGGTTGATCGTCGGCTCGCTGATGAGCTTCATCACCGCGATCAACGAATTGTCCTCGACGCTGATCATCTATGACAGCGGCACCATCACCATGCCGGTGAAGATCTACCTCGCCGTGCTGGACGGTGAATTCGGCCTTGCCGCGGCGCTCTCGACGGTGCTGCTTCTGTGTACCGGGGTCTGCGTCTACGCGGTGTTCCGCCTGGCCGACAACCGCGATTCCGCCTTTGTCTGAGGGTGCCATGCGTCTTGAAGTTCTCAACGTCTCGAAATACCGGACCAGCGCGCGGCTCGGCGATGACGTGCCCATCGTGCTGCCGGGGGCGGCCTTCGGCATCTGCGACGGCGCCACCGATGCGCGCGGCACCGTGGTGGACGGCATCGGCGCCGGGCGGCTGGCGGCGCTGACCGTCGCGGCGGCGGTCACCGACCTGGCGATGACACCCGGGGGCCGCGCCTTGCCCGGCGCGGCGCTCCTTGCGCGGATCTCCGAGCGGCTGGCCCGCCGGACCGCGCCGCTGGGCCTGGCGATCCCGCCTTCGACCACGCTGGCGGTGGTGTTCGACTGCGGCGCAGACTGGCGGTTCCTGGCCGTGGGCGACACCGGCATGCGGATCAACGGCCACGAGTTGCTCTGCCTCGACAAGCCGGTCGACGACATCTCGACCCATGCCCGCGTGGCGATCTTCCGCACCCTGGCCGACACCGGGCTTGCCCCCGACGCCACCGAAGCCGCCGCGCGCCGCGCGATCCTGCTCGGGCTGGACCTGGCGGTAGAGGAAGGCGTGCTGTCGCGCGCGGTGGCGCAGCGGATCATCGATGCGACGGTGCAGGCCACCCGCTTCGAGGCGCATCGCGGCATCGTCGAGGGCTTCCTGCGCGGCGGCATCAAGACCCAGCACAGGTTCGGCAACGATCCCGAGAGCCCCCTGGGCTTCGACACCCTGAACGGCCGGCTGCCGCGGCGGGGCGAGCTGATCGACCTCACCCGGCCCAAGAGTGCGGTGCAGAGCATCGAGATTTTCACCGACGGCTACCCGCAGGTTCCCGCCACCGTCTCGGTCGCGGCCTGGGAGGACGCCTTCGCGCAGGCCGAGGCCGAGGATGTGCACAAGATCGGCCGATACGCCACGGTCAAAGGCTCGACCGCGGCCGAGTTCTTCGACGACCGCACCGTCATCGTCCTCGACGGGCTTTGACCGGCCCCGATCCCGGGCGTCTCAGGCGTGATGGCAGGCGACGAACCGCCCGGGCGCGACGGCGCGCAGGTCCGGCGGCTGGCTGGCGCAGATCGACGTGGCGCGCGGACAGCGGTCGCGGAACGGACAGCCCGCCAGTTGCCGCAACCGGCTGGGCGGTTCGCTGATCTCGACCGCGCCGGTGATGCGTTTCGACGGGTCCGGGCGCGGGATCGCGGTCAGCAGCAGCTCGGTATAGGGATGGCGCGGGTCGGTGAACAGCGCCCGCGCCGGGGCCAGTTCCACCATTTCGCCCATGTAGAGCACCGCCACCCGATCCGAGATCTTGGCGACGACGCCAAGGTCGTGGCTGATGAACATCAGCGTCAGCCCCAGCCGCGCCTTCAACTCGGCCAGAAGGTTGAGCACCTGCGCCTGGATCGACACGTCCAGCGCCGAGACCGGCTCGTCGGCGACCACCAGGTCGGGCTCGGGCAGGATGGCGCGGGCAATGCCGACGCGCTGACGCTGGCCGCCGGACAGCTCATGCGGATAGCTGGCGGCAAAGCGCGCACCGAGGCCCACCGCGTCGAGCGCGCGGCCCACCTGTTCGGCGCGGTCGCGGCGCGAGGCGAAGATGCGGTGGATGTCGCCGGTCTCGGCCACCGAATCGCCGACCGAGCGGCGCGGGTTGAGCGAGGCATAGGGATCCTGGAACACCATGCGCACCTTCAGCCGGGTCTCGGCCCGGTTGCGGCGGTTGCTGTCCAGCAGGTCGCGGCCCTCCAGCGTCACCGAACCGCCATCGGCCCGGGCCAGGCCCAGCAGCACCCGCGCCAGGGTGGACTTGCCGCAACCGGATTCGCCGACGATGCCCAGGGTCTCGCCGCGCCGGACCTGAAGCGAGAAGCCGTTGACCGCGCGCACCTCGTGGGTTTGGCCCTTGCGGCGCACCTGGAAGACCTTCCGCAGGTCGCGGATGTCGAGGATGATGTCGTCCGGCGCGGCGCTCATGCGGGGGCTCTTTCGGTCAGCGGAAAGTGGCACATCGCGGTCTGCCCCGGCGCGCCCTGCGCCCGCGGAACCGGGCCCGCGCGGCAGGGTGCGGCGGCGCGCGCGCAGCGCGGCGAGAAGGGGCAGCCGGGCGGAATGGCGCCCGGGGCCGGGGCGCTGCCGGGAATGGTGGCCATGTCCGGCCGGTCGGATTCCGGGTCCGGCAGACAGGCCATGAGCGCGCCGGTATAGGGATGCAGCGGCCCGCGGAACAGCGGTGCGACATCGGCGGTCTCGACCAGCTTGCCGGCATACATCACCGCCACCCGGTCGGCCAGTTGCGCCACCACGCCCAGGTCATGGGTGATGAACAAGACCCCCATGGCCAGCCGGTCGCAGAGGTCACGCACCAGCCCCAGCACCTGCAACTGCACGGTGACGTCAAGCGCCGTCGTCGGCTCGTCCGCGATCAGCACCTGCGGGCGGCAGGCCAGCGCGATGGCGATCATCACCCGCTGGCGCATGCCGCCGGACAGTTCGTGCGGATAGGCGCGCATCTGGTGCGCCGCGTCCGGAATGCGCACCATGTCCAGAAGCTCACGCGCGCGGGCGGTCGGATCGATGCCGGGGTCATGCACCCGCACCGCCTCTTCGATCTGTTCGGCGATCCGCAGCACCGGGTTGAGCGAGGTCATCGGCTCCTGGAAGACCATCGCCATCCGGCCGCAGTTGCGGCGCACCCGCTGGTGCGGCGCAAGCCGGGTGACATCGGTGCCGTCCAGCGCGATGGTGCCGCCGCTCAGGCCGATCCCCGGCGGCAGCAGGCCCATCAGCGCCAGCGAGGTCATGCTCTTGCCCGAGCCGGATTCGCCCACCAGCCCGAGGATCTCGCCCGGGGCGATCCGCAGCGAGACCCCGCGGACGATCTCGAGCCCCGATTGCAGGGAGACGACGATATTCTCGACATTCAGCATGGCGCCCTCACTTGCCCACCATTTCGCGGAACCGCGGGTCCATCCGGTCGCGGATCGCATCGCCGACCAGGTTCAGCGAAAAGGCCGTCAGCACGATCATCAGCCCCGGCCAGAGCAGCAGCCAGGAGGCGCGGGTGATGTAGATCCGCGATTCCGCCAGCATGTTGCCCCAGGACGGGATGTCGGGCGGCGCCCCCAGCCCGAGGAAATCCAGCGAGGCGGCGCCAAGCTGGGCGAAGGCGAAGACGAAGCTGGCCTGCACCAGCAGGGGCGAGATCATGTTGGGCAGGATATGCCGGGTGATGATCCACCAGGTGCCGGCCCCGGCGCTGCGCGCGGCCTCGACATAGGGTTCGGCCCGCAGCCGCAGCGCCACGCCATAGACGATGCGCGCCGTGGTGGTCAGGTAGATCAGCCCGATCGCCAGGATGGCGTTGAACACCCCCTGGCCGAGGATGACGATCAGCCCCAGCGCCAGCAGCAGCGAGGGGAAGGACATCAGCACGTCGACCATCCGCATCAGCACCCGGCCCAGCGCCGGGTAAAGCGCCGAGAGGATGCCGATGGGCACGCCGGAGGCCAGCGCGAAGCCCACCACGCCGACCCCGATCAGCAAGGCCAGCCGCGCGCCATAGACCAGCCGGCTGAAGGTGTCGCGGCCGAAATGATCGGTCCCCATCAGGTGCGCGCCGCCCGCCGGCAGCAGCCGGTTCGCCGGGTCGATCTGATCCGGCGGATAGGGCGCGATCCAGGGCGAGAAGGCCGCAAAGACGAGGACGGTCAGCAGAAAGACCACCCCCAGCGAGGTCAGCGGGCGCGACAGCGCAGAGCGCGCCCAGGGCGGCAGGGCCTGTCTCATTCCAGCTCCACGCGCGGATCGAGCAGCCGATAGGACAGGTCGACCAGCAGGTTGATGACAAGGTAGAGGCACACCGTGACCAGGATCACGCCCTGGATCACGGGATAATCGCGGCGCAGGATCGATTGCACCACGGTGCGCCCGATCCCGGGCAGCGCGAAGACGGTCTCGGTCACCACCGCCTCGGAGATCAGCGCCGCGAAGGTGAAGCCGAAGGCCGAGACCACCGCCAGGAGCGCATTGCGCAGGATATGGCGCAGCACGACGCGCGCGGGCCGGATGCCCTTGGCCCGCGCGGTGCGCACGTAATCCTCGCGCGCGACGTCCAGCATCGAGGCCCGGGTCAGCCGCAGGATCAGCGCCGCATTGGGCGCGGCCAGCGCCAGGCTGGGCAGGATCAGGTAACGCAGGTTGGCCAGCCCGCCCTGCTCGAAGATCGACGGGTAGCCCGAGCTTGGAAACCAGCCCAGCCCGGCGGCGAAGATCAGGATCAGGTAGAGCCCGACCCAGAAGGTCGGAACCGAGGCCATGAGCATGGCCAGCCCCGACAGGCCCTGATCGATCCAGGTGCCCTGCCGGATGGCCGAGAGAATGCCGATCGGCACGCCGAAGGCGACGATCCAGACCATGGTGATCAGCGCCAGCAGGATCGAGGTCTCGGCGCCTTCGCGGATCACCTCGGTCACCGGCGTCTGAAAGAAGATCGACTGGCCGAGATCGCCCTGCAGCGCCTGGCCGACCCAGATCAGGTATTGCACGACCAGCGGTTCATCCAGCCCCATCCGCCGGCGCAGCAGCGCCACCTGCTCGGGTGTCGCGCCGTCGCCCAGCATGACATAGACCGGATCGCCCGGGATCAGGTGGATGAAGCCGAAAATGATGATCGACGCGGCGATCAGGGTGATGATCGCCGCGCCGGTGCGTTTCAGGAAATAGCGTCCCACGCCTGCCGTCCTACTTCGAGGCGCCCCAGAAATGCGGGAAGGCCGGCGCCCGCTCCCATCCCGTCACCAGGTCCGGCGCGGCGATGTCGTAGGAGAAGATATTGCCCACCTTGACCACCGGAAGCTGGTCGTAGATCAGCGCCTGCAGATCCGCCCAGGCCCCCTGGCGCACGGCCAGATCCGAGGTGCCGGTGAAGGTCGCCATCAGGTCGTGTTTCTCGGCGGTCTGCCACCAGCCGGGATAGCTGTCGTTCAGGACGGTCAGCAGGACCGGGTCGGGGATGCTGCCGTGATGGGTCATGAACATGTCCCATGCGCCGGGCTGGCCGCGCAGTTGCAGCAGCGTCGCCCAGTCCACCACCACCATCTGCACGTTGATCCCGGCATCCGCCAGCTGGCGGGTAAAGACGCTGGCATCGTCGAAATGCGCCTTGTAGTTGGTCGAGACCAGCAGCTTGATCGGCGTGCCGTCATAGCCCGCCTCCTCGGCCAGCGCCCGCGCGGCCTCGGGATCGCCCTGGTTGTAGGCTTCGGTGCCGGCGGTGGTGTGCCAGATGTTGCCCTCGGGGAAATAGGCGCCATTGGCCTCGAAAAGCTCGGGCTCGCCCACCGAGACCTGCAGGGCCTGCTCCATGTTCAGCGCCGCCATGATCGCCTGGCGCAGCCTGGTATTGGTCTTCAGCGGCCCCTCGGACGAGTTCATGAACATCAGCCCGAAGATCGGCGCGGTGCTGATCTTGACCTGGATCGCCGGATCGTCGCGCACCAGCCCGAAGAGATCGCCCGAGATGTATTCGGCGTAATCGTAGTCGCCGGCCTGAACGCCGCTGACCCGGGTGCCGACGTCGGGCACCGGGATGAAGTGCAGCTTGTCGAAATTGGCCACCCGCGCGCCGGCCTCGCCATCGGCGGGATCGGGATGGGCCGAGAAATCGTCGAAGCGCAGCAGTTCGACATAGCGGTTGGGCCGCAGTTCGCCGAACCGGTAGGGCCCGGTGCCGACATAGTTCTCGGCGGCAATCGGCTCGCCGCCCGCGGCGGTGACGATCTCGGCGGGATAGATCACCGGCCCGCCGTTGACATAGGCCAGGATGCTCTTCCAGGCGCCGTTGCGGTTTGCCAGTTCCAGCGTCACCTCGTGCGGGCCGGTGGCCTCGACCCGGGCGAGGTCAAGCAGCTTGCCGCGCGAGCCGAACTCGGCCCAGCGGCTGAGCGAGGCCACCACGTCCTCGGCGGTCATGGTGTCGCCGTTGTGGAACGTCACGTCCTCGCGCAGGCTGAGGGTGATGGTCTTGCCATCCTCCGAGATGGTCTCGCCCGTCGCCAGGTAGGGCTGCGGCGCATTGGCCGCGTCGAAGGCATAGAGCGTCTCGAACATGTGCTGGCCGATGGTCGAGGCCAGCGTGGCGGTGCCCATCTGCGCATCGAGGCTGGGCGGTTCGCTGATCGTCGCATAGCGCAGCGTCTCCGCCGACAGCGGCCCCGAGATCAGCGCCGCCAAGGCGAGTGCGCCCAGGTGTCTTCCGGATTTCAGGTGTCTTCCAGATTTCATGTCTCCGTCTCCCTGTTGTTGTTGGTCAGTGGCAGGTCTGGCCGCCGTCGATGACAAGGCTCGCCCCGGTCATGAAGCGCGCCGCGTCCGAGGCCAGGTAGACCGCCAGCGCGCCCAGATCGCGCGGATCGCCCATCTGCCCCATGGGAATGTCGGCGATCAGGCGGTCGATGATCTCCGGGTGGCTCCTTTGCCAGCCGAGGTTGGGCGCGGTGGCGAAGATCCCCGGGCAGATCGCATTGGCGGTGATGCCGTGCCGCGCCCAGTCGACGGCCAGCGTGCGGGTGAACTGGATCACGCCGGCCTTGGCGGCCTCGTAGTGCCGCCCGCCGATGCCGCGCCCGGCGACCAGCCCGTTGATCGAGGCGACATTGATGATCCGCCCGCCCTTGCCCGCCGCGATCATCGCCGCGCCAAGGGTGCGCGAACAGATGAAGGTCGAGGTCAGGTTCAGGTCCAGCATCTCCTGCCAGGTCTTCAGGTCGAGATCCTCGGTGGGCACGTTCACCCGCCGCCCGCCGACATTGTTGACGACGATGTCGAAATGTCCCGCCGCCTCCAGCGCGCGGGTGCAGACCGCCTCGGCGGCCTCGGGCAGGCTCACGTCGGCCTCATGGGTCCAGACCGTCCGGCCCAGCGCGCGGATCTCGCGCGCGGTCTCCTGCAGCGCCTCCGAGGGGCGCGCCACCAGCGCGATGTCGGCCCCGGCCCGGGCCAATGCCAGCGCCATCTCCCGGCCCAGCCCGCGGCTGCCGCCGGTCAGAAAGGCGCGCTTGCCGCCCAGGTCGATGGTGAAGCTCATGCGCCGGGCCCTCGCCGCGCCGGGGCGGCACCTGGGCGGTGTCGCGGTGACGACAGGGCGCGGTCGGGTCTGACGTCCATCTGCGAAATTCCTCCCCCAAGGCCACATCCCCGCAGTCCGGTCCAGGCGCGGGGCCGAGCGGACGGGCAATGCCATGGATCAAGTCTGTAATTAAGCTACAAACCTGTCAACATATTTCACAAGGTGTTTTTATCCACGCCTTTTCAATGATTTATACGGAACCAGCCGCTGTGATATTCCGATAGTCTTGACGTTACCCCTGCCCGCGGCGACAATCGCGGCGGTATCAGGAGTCGTGAATGGCCGCCAAACCCCCGGAGTCCGCGGACTCCCTCACGCCCTTGAACGGCGTGCGTCCACACGGTCAGGTCGTCGACATTCTCGGACGTATCAAGGACCGGCTCAACTCGCTCAGCCCGGCCGAGCGCAAGGTCGGCACGGCGGTGCTGATGGACGTGCCGCACGCGGTCGAGGACAGTATCGCCGACCTGGCCCAGCGCGCCGGGGTCTCCGAGCCCAGCGTCACCCGCTTCTGCCGCGCCATCGGCTGCCAGGGGGTGCGCGATTTCAAGCTGAAACTGGCGCAAAGCCTCGTGGTGGGCGAGTTGTACCTCAACGCCGATGCCGCCCCCGATGCGGCGGATTCCGATGCGCCGGCCTATTGGGGGCCGGTCCTGTCCGAGGCGCATGGCGCCCTGCGCGAGGTCGAGCGGCAATTGTCGCCCGCTGCCGTCCAGCGCGCCGCCGAGGCCGTGGCCCGGGCGCGGCAGGTCGTCACCTTCGGGCTGGGCGGCAGTGCCGCGATCCTGGCGGAAGAGGCGCAGTTCCGGCTGTTTCGCTACGGGGTGAATGTCGCCTGCTGCCCCGAGGCCTATTTCATGCGCATGACCGCCGCCACGCTGGGCGCCGAGGACGTGGTGCTGGCGATTTCCGCCTCGGGCAAGACCGCGGAGCTGATCGAAGCGGTCAACCTGGCGGGCGGCTACGGCGCCACGACCATCGCGATCACCGCCACCGCCAGCCCGCTGGCCAGCGCGGTCGACCATCCGCTGACCGTGGCCATCGCCGAGACCCACGACACGCTGACCCCGACCTCGGCGCGCTTTGCCTATCTCGCGGTGGTCGATCTGCTGTCGGCCGCCACCGGGTACACGCTCGGGCCGAAGGCGCGCGAAAGCCTGCGGCGGATCAAGTATGCGGCGCTGAACCACCGCTCCGGCAATATCCTCGAACCGCTGGGCGACTGAGCGCGCTCAGCCCGCCAGCGCCTGGCCGATCCACGCCAGCCGCCGCGCCGGGACCAGCCCGAGGTTGTAGAAGTTGAGCCCCTCCGCCACGCCCCGTGCCGCCGTGACCCGGGCGCGCAGGTCCGAGGCATCGGCGACTTCCGGGTGAAACAGCTGCAACCCGGCGACCAGGGTCTTGTCCGGGCCGATCGCCCGGCGCAGGTCGGCCAGTTGCGGCGCGATCTCGGGTGCCGGCACGGTATAGACGCAGTAGAGCACCCCGTCGCAGTCCGCCGCCGCCCGCGCCGGATCGAGCCCGCCCCACCAGGCGCCCTCGGCGGCGATCACCAGTACCCGGGTCGCCGGGTCCGCCGCCGCGCGGATCTCGGCCACCAGCGAGGTCACCGGCGCGCTGCGCCACGCCAGGTAGGCATGAAGCTCGGGCAGCGCGCGAAAGGCGTCGAGCGCGCGGGCCGGGAAATCGGGGAATTGCGCCGCCGGCACCTCCCGCGCGAAGGCGGCATCGAGCAGCGCTTTGGCCGTCTCGCGCGCCGCCTCGGCCGGCACCCGGGCGGCGCGGGCACGGGCCAAGCAATGGTCGCAGAAACAGACGCCGAGCAGGAAGCGGTCCTCGGGCAACAGGCCGAGCCCGTCCTTTTCATGGTGAAACCCGTGGTCGAACCCCATGAAATCCGGGCTTTCCAGCTCGATCCGGTCGGGCCGGTAGCGTTCGGAGATCTCGGCCACCATGCCGCACACATAGGCCCGCGCCGCCGGGCTGGAGGGGCAGAGCGCGTAATAATGCGGATCGCCATGGGCGGTGCGCATGACGTGCTCGGGATGGGCCATGCCGAGGCGGGTGTTGTGCAGGCAGACGGTCCAGCAGGACACCTTGGGCCCGCCCGCATCGCGCCGCGCCACCAGGTCGGCGAGGCAGTCGCCCTCGCTTGCCACGATCTCGGCTTGCAGGGGCTTGATCTCGGCCCCCTCCCAGCGCGCCTCGTCAACGCGGTAATAGACCGTGCCGTCCTGCGGAAACCAGACGCGGCGCTTCGGGTTGCCGGGCTGCAGGAACCGCCCGGCGTGGTAGGAGGTGGCAAGGCTGATCATGCCGACGCCCTGCGCCGCAAGCATTGCCAGCGCCTGGTCCAGCCCGATGTCGTGCAGATCCCAGGGATAAGCCCAGACCGAGACCTCCGTCACGGCGCCACCCATTTGCCGCCGCAGACCATGCCCTGCGCAATGAGCCGCTGCGGGCAGGTCAGGGTTTCGCCCTTGACATCCTCGAGCAGGATCGGCTCGTCGCGCAGCGCAATCACGCTGGCATCGCCAACCCCGCCGGGGGCAAGCCGCCCCAGGTCGGGCCGCCGCATGGCGCGCGCCGGGGCGGCGGTCACGGCGGTGATCACGTCGGCCAGGGCCATGTCCAGCGCCAGCAGCTTGTTCATCGTGCGCAGAAGGTCATAGGCCGGGCCGTCGATGCACAGGGTATGCACGTCCGAGGAAATCGTGTCGGGCGGAAAGCCCGCCGCCATCATCGCCCGCGCCGAAGCCCAGGAAAACGCCCCCATGCCATGACCGATATCGAAGAGCACGCCACGTTCGCGCCCCGCGAGCAGGGCGGATTTCACCCGTCCATCGGCATGGACCGGGGCATTGGGAAAGGGCCGGTAGCAATGGGTCAGCACGTCGCCGGGGCGCAGAAGGTCGACCACCTCCTCGTAGGTCGGCGTCGGCTCGTCGATATGCGCCATGATCGGCAGGCCGCATTGATCGGCGGCGTCCAGCGCCACCTTCAGCGGCGCGATGCCATTGGGCCCGCTGGTGTTCTTGCCGACGCGCACCTTGATGCCGACGATATCCTCGGGATGCGCGCGGGCCACCGCCACCGCCTCGCGCGCGGCCATCAACCGCATGTCCTGGCTCTCGCCCACCATGATCGTCGGCGAGAAGGCGAAGATCCCGGCGAAGGAGATATGCAGGTAGACCAGGATCCGGGTCTGGCTGCGGTCGATGACATGCGCCTTGAAGCCGGCGAAATTGCCCGGCCCGGCGCTGCCGGTATCGACCAGCGTGGCGATCGCCGCGCGCCGGGCGTAAGGCTCGGGCGCGACGCTGAGCGAGGTGCCGCCCCAGTAGACATGGGTGTGCAGGTCGATCAGCCCCGGCACGACCAGCGCGCCGGCGACATCGCGCACCTCGCGCGCCGCCAGCCCCTCGCCGATTTCGGCCAGCCGCCCGTCGCGAAAGGCCACGTCGGCCATCCGGTCCAGCCCGCCCGCCGGATCGAACACCCGCCCGCCGGTCAATACAAGATCATGGGTCACTGTTCGGGCTCCTCCCGGTATCTGAATGTCACGCGGGCGGCGGGCGGCGCCCGGCCCAGGGCATCTCCTGCTCGAGCAGCGCCGAGATCGCCAGCACGCCCGCCTCGTCGCCGATCCGCCCGACCAGTTGCACGCCCGCGGGCAGCCCGCCGGCCTCGCCCAGCGGCAGCGAGATCGCGGGCTGGCCGGACATGTTGAAGGGAAACTGGAACATGCTGTCGGCCCATAGCGCGTTATAGGCATCGAGATCGGTCAGGGTCATGTCGTAAAATCCGACCGGCCGCGGCGGCTGGGTCAGGGTCGGGGTCACCACCAGGTCGAAGGGGTCGAGATCCTGCACCACGGCGCGGGCCATCTGCCGGACCTGCTCGATCCGCCCGGCATGGGCGGTGGCCTTCGTCTGGCGCCCGCGCTGGATGATCGCCCAGGTTACGGGCTCGACATCCTCGGGGGTGACCGGGCGGCCGACCACGGTTTCCATGAAATCGAACATTCCGGCGGTCTCGACGCAGGTCATGTCGGTATAGGTCTGCCAGGCCGCACCGGCCTCGAGCGCCATGATGTGATCGGTGACCTCGTGGCCCATGGCCTGCAGCCTCTTGCCGACCGTCTCGACCAGGGCGCGGATCTCGGGGTCGAGGGGGCCGCCGTCGGGGGGCGTCGTCACCACCGCGATACGCAGCGGTTTGGGCGCGCGCTGCATCAGCGTCAGGTAGGGATCGGAGGGCATGGCAAGCGCATAGGGATCGCCCGGCAGCGCGCCGCCGGTCACGTCGAGATAGGCGGCGGTATCGCGCACCGTGCGGGAATTGCACAGGAAATAGGCGCAGCCCGCCCAGTAGTCGGCAAAGGGCGCCAGGGTGATCCGCCCGCGCGAGGGCTTGAGCCCGACAACGCCGCAGCACGAGGCCGGCACCCGGATCGAGCCTGCGCCGTCGCTCGCCTCGCCCAGCGGGATCATGCCGCTGGCCACCGCCGCCGCGGTGCCGCCGCTCGAGCCCCCCGCGGTGACGCCCGGGTTCCAGGGGTTGAGCGTCGCGCCGTAAAGCGCCGGCTCGGTGGTGATCGACCAGCCGTTTTCCGGCGCATTGGACTTGCCGATCAGCAAGAGCCCGGCCTCGCGGAGCCTGCGGCTTATCTCGCTGTCGCCCTCGGCCACCTGGTCCTTGAGAAAGCGCGAGGAATTGGTCAGCGGCGCGCCGGTCCAGGACGAGGCCAGCTCCTTGAGCACGAAGGGCACGCCGGCCAGCGCGCTGCGGCCCGGCTGCACCTCCCGCGCGCCGGCGCGCGCCATGTCGTAGAGCTTGTGGATCACCGCGTTCAGCCGCGGGTTCATCTCCTCGATGGCGCGCACCGCGGCCTCGACCAGTTCGCCGGGGCTGACGTCGCCCGCGCGCAGATGGTCGCCCAGGGCGACGGCATCCGAGGTGCGGTAGAGTCTGTCGATCTCGTCCATGGGTCAATCCAACCTGATCACGCGTTCTTCCCTGATGCTCTGTTCGGCGGCCAGCACGATGCGCAGGCTGTCGACGGCGGCGTCCATCGCATCGCTCAGGTCCAGGTCCTCGCGGATCGCCTGAAGGAAGAAGGCCTGTTCGCGGTCGCACAAGTCCTGGTGGCCGGGTTCGTCCTCCATCGACATCACCTCGTCGGGCTTGAGGAAATGCTTGTCGTCGCCGACCGCGGCATGGTGCAGGCGGATGGCGTCGGTCTTGGTGTGCTTGTCGATGTCGGCGCTGTCGGAGAGATCCTCGGCCTCGTCGCGCGCCTCCTCGTTCGGAACCAGCGAGACCGAGCCTTTCGGCCCGACGATATCCTTCACGAAAAAGGCGGTTTCCGACATCATCGGCCCCCAGCCCGCCTCGTACCAGCCGACCGAGCCGTCGTCGAAGGTGACATGCAGGTGGCCGTAGTTCGGCTTGTCCGCCGCGTCCCAGAGGCTGGCGCCGATGCCATGGACGCGCACCGGTTTCGCGCCGGTCAACTGGCACATGACATCGACGTAGTGCACGCCGCAATCGACGATCGGGATCAGGCTGTCGATCAGGTTCTTGTGCCAGGCCCAGGCATCGCCCGAGGATTGCTGGTTCAGGTTGAGCCGCATCACCAGCGGCTTGCCCAGGGTCTTGCCCAGCTCGATGAACCGGATCCACGAGGGATGCACCCGCAGGATATAGCCCAGCACCAGCTTGCGCCCCGTCGCCCGGGCCTTGTCGACCACGGCGCGGGCCTCTTCATTGGTGGTGCCGATGGGCTTTTCCATGAAGACATGCGCGCCGGCCTCCATCGCCTTGATGGCGTAATCGGCATGGGTATTGGGCCAGGTGTTGATCGACACCGCGTCGGGGGCCAGGTCGGCCAGCGCGGCCTCGTAATCCTCGAACAGCGGGTAGCCCTGCAGTTCGGCGGGGATCTCCTTGGACTTGATGGTCCGCGAGCACAGGCCCACGATCTCGAATCCGTCCATGCGATGATAGGCGCTGGCATGGGACGCGCCCATGTTGCCCAGGCCGACGACAAGTATGCGCACCGGGTCGGTCATTGCCGGTCCTCCCTGACAAAAATCTTGGCCGGGCGACTGTGCCGCCCGGCCGGAATGGCGTCTAGATGGCCTGGTCGAACAGGGCGGCCTTCAAGGCGGCGACATCCACCGCCGCAAGCTCGGGGGCGACCTCGACCGCGGCGACATCGGCCTTGACCTGCTCGAGGTCGAAGGAATTGGCCGCGCCGATCAGCGCGTTGGTGCAGACCTCCGACGCCTGGATCGGGCTGGAGTTCTGGCCGATCTGCGCCGAGAGGTCGAAGAAGGTCTGCCAGCTGTCCATGTCGTGCCAGCCCCAGCCTTCGCGTTGGGACATGTCACCGCGGAACACGTTCATCTGTTGCAGGATCGACTTCATGCCAAGCTCGGGCCCGAGGTTGGCGGCCAGCGTCGGGAATTGCTCGAACACCGCCTGCACCGCGGCGGCGGGGTTCTGCTCGGCGGCCTCCATGCCCATGGCCCAGCCCTTGAGGTATGTCTCGAGGAAGGCCACCTTGTCGGGGTCTTCCAGATCGGCGGCGCGCACCACGAAGGTATTGGCGGGCAGGGGCGAGTTCTGCACCCCGAGCCAGTACTCGAATTCCAGCCCGGTCGAGATCCACTCGGCCCGCAGCCCCTCCCACGAGAGCGCGGCATCGCCCTGCCCCGCGGCCAGCGCGGTGCCCCAGGTCGGCCAGCCGGCCTCGACATAGGTGATGGTCGAGACATCGACGCCCTGCGCCGCCAGCAGCGGATCGCAGATCGGCTGCCAGGCGGCAGAGCCCAGCAGGATGGTCTTGCCCTCGATCTGCTTGATGTCCGCCGGGCCCTCGCCCTTGCGGAAGGCCAGGCTGAAGGTATCGCGGGCACCCATGTGGAACACCGATTTCAGGTCCATGCCGTTCTCGATGGCGAAGGAGAACACGCCGGGGCTGGGAAAGCCCATGTCGGCCTGGCCGACATCGACGAATTTCACCGTCGCGGTGCCGTCCGAGGGGCCGGGCTGCATCTCGACATCCATGCCGTCGAAATAGCCCAGCTTGCTGCCGATCCAGTAGCCGTAATCGTCCAGCACCTCGATCGTGCCGCGCGGGCTGATCCAGGTGAAGGCACCGTCATAGGGCTCGGCCATGGCGCGCCCGAGGCCCAGGCCGGAAACCGCCACGCCCCCGGCGGTGACCTGCAGCATCCGCCGCCGGGTCAGTCCCGCGTTCATCATTCGTGTCATTCTGTCGCTCCCTGTTGTTCATGTCGCGCGGAAAGACCGCCTCAGGTCTCCCAGCTTGCCCATTTCTTGCCGATGAGGAAAAAGATCACGTAGATCAGGATGCCCAGCAGCGACAGGATCAGCACCACCCCGAAGAACTGCGGCATCCGGATCATCGACGAATAGGTGGTCAGCCGGTTGCCCAGCCCGAAGCCGCCGCCGACCATCTCGGCGCCCACCGCGGTCAGCAGCCCGAAGATCGCGCCGATCATCAGCCCGACAAGGATCATCGGCAGTGCCATCGGCGCGCGCACCTTCCAGAAGATCTGCAGGGTCGAGGCGCCGTAGGACCGCGCCAGGGCGATCTTGTTGGCATCCACCCGCCGAAAGCCGGTGGCCGAGTTGATCATCACCATCGGCCCGGTCGCCAGCGCCACCGCGATGATCCGCGGCTCGTAGCCGAAGCCGAACCACAGGATCAGCAGCGGCACCAGCGCCAGCATCGGCGTGGTGACGAGGATCAGGATATAGGGCGCGATGATCTTTTCGGCGAAGGGAAACTGGGTGATCACCGCGGCCAGCACCAGCCCGAACCCGGCGCCGATGGCAAAGCCCGAGAGCAGCACCACCAGGGTATGGCCCAGGTGCGGCAGGATCAGCGGAAAATCGGTGACCAGCGCGGCGACGATGGCCGAGGGCGGCGGCATGATGTAATGCGGCACCGCGAACCAGCGCAGCACCAGTTCCAGCCCGCCGATCACGATCACCGCGGTGGCGAGGATCGCCAGGAACTCGAGCCGGCTGGTCCCCGCCCCGAAGGTGGACAGCGATTGCAGCCCTTTGCCGACCTTGCCGCCAACGACATCTTCGCTCATCCCGGTCTCCGTCACTCTGCCGCGGCCCGGCCGGCGATCTGCTGGCCGTAGATTTCCGCCTTGATCCGGTTGGTCAGGTCGAAGACCGCCTTGCTGGCCATGATCTCCATCGTGCGGGGCCGCCCGAACGGCACGTCATGGACGTTCAGCACCCGCCCCGGCCGCGGCGTCAGCACCACCACCTGGTCCGACAGGAACAGCGCCTCCTCGATGGAATGGGTGATGAAGACGATGGTGGTCCGGGTTTCCAGCCAGATCTCCTCGACCAGCTGGTTCATCTCTTCGCGGGTGAAGGCATCCAGCGCGCCGAAGGGTTCGTCCATCAGCAGCACCGAGGGTTGCAGCGCCAGCGCCCGGACGATGGCGGCGCGCTGCTGCATGCCGCCGGAGAGCGCATTGGGAAAGCTCTGCTCGAAGCCCTTCAGGCTGACCCGCTCCAGCAGGTGATCGATCCAGGCGCGGTCCGGGGCCTGGCCCTTGATCTCGAAGGGAAACAGGATGTTGTCGATCAGGTTGCGCCAGGGCAGCAGGTTGGCCTCCTGGAAGACCAGCCCGACCTCGGGGCGCGGGCGTGTGATCGGCGTGCCGTCCAGCAGAACCTCGCCCGAGGTCAGCGGGTTGAGGCCCGACATTGCCCAGAGCAGCGTGGTCTTGCCACAGCCCGACGGCCCGACGATCGAGACGATGGTCTCGGGGCGGACCTCCAGCGAACAGCCCTCGAGCGCAACGAACTCGCCATAGCGCTTGGTCGCCGCCCGGACCGCGAGCTTGGTTTCGCCGGATACGCCCTCTGCCATGGTCTGTCCCCCCGAACATCGCCCCTGCCGCCCTGCGACTCACCCCTCCAATGGTGTAACTCGCTTACATTTCTGTCAAGATTTACCGCCTGACCGGAAGATTTTAGCGACGAGCGCACAAATTTGCTTTCCTTTTGTAAGTGAATCACAGGAAACTGGCGGCACCCGAGTCCCGCCGAAGGAGTGTCCCATGGAACCGCAGATCGACCACTGGCTCGCCGCGCTGGACGCGGCGCTGCACCGGCGCGACATCGCGGCGGGCGCATTGTTCGAGGCCGAGGGCTATTGGCGCGACCTGCTGGCCTTTACCTGGAACATCAAGACCATGGAAGGCCGCGGCGCGATCGAGGACATGCTGGCGGCCTGCCTGGCGCAGACCGCGCCCTCGGCCTGGGCGCGCAGCGGTGCGGCGGAAGAGACCGAGGACGGGATCGCCGCCTGGATCACCTTTCAGACCGGCGCGGCCTGGGGCACCGGCCGGGTGACGCTGCGCGACGGGCGCTGCCGGATCCTGCTGACCGCGATGGAGGATCTGAAGGGCCACGAGGAGCCCAGGGGCCGCCGCCGTCCCAAGGGGATCGAACATCGCGCCGACCGCGCCCGCCAGACCTGGGCCGAGGCGCGCGCTGCCACCACCGCGCGGCTGGGCCGCGACGAGCAGCCGGAGGTCCTGATCATCGGCGGCGGCCAGGGCGGGGTGGCGCTGGCGGCGCGGCTCAAGAAATTGGACGTGCCGACGCTGGTGATCGAGAAGAACCCGCGGATCGGCGACAGCTGGCGCAACCGCTACCGCAGCCTCGTGCTGCATGATCCGGTCTGGTACGACCACCTGCCCTATCTGCCCTTCCCCGAGACCTGGCCGGTGTTCTGCCCCAAGGACAAGATGGGCGATTGGCTGGAGGCCTATGCCACGATCTTCGAGCTTGACGCCTGGACCGGCTCCGCCTGCGAAACCGCCCGGTGGGATGCCGAGGCCGGGCACTGGACCGCGACGGTGCGCCGCGCGGATGGTGAAGAGGTCACGCTGACGCCGCGCCAGCTGGTGTTCTGTACCGGCGCCTACGGCCCGCCGCGCCTGCCGGAGTTTCCCGGGCAGGAGGAGTTCGGCGGCACCCTGCTGCATTCCTCGCAATATACCGAGGGCGCGCCGTTCAAGGGCAAGCGCGCGCTGGTCATCGGCGCCGGAAGCTCGGCCCATGACGTCGCCGTCGATCTCTGGGAGGCGGGCGCCGAAGTCACCATGGTCCAGCGCCGCGCCTCGATCGTGGTGCGGTCGGAAACGCTGATTGATCTGGCCTTCGACCTTTATTCCGAGGAAGCGGTCGAGCGCGGGCTGAGCACCGAACAGGCCGACCTGCTGGGGGCCGCCACCCCCTATGCGCTGTTCGCCGACAAACAGAAGCGGCTTTACGAGACCATTCGCGCCCGCGATGCGGCCTTCTATGCCGCGCTGGACAAGGCCGGGTTCGCCCATGATTTCGGCGAGGACGACACCGGCCTGATGATGCGCGCGCTGCGCACCGCCTCGGGCTATTACATCGACGTCGGCGCCTCGCGGCTGATCTGCGAGGGCGAGATCGGGGTCATCGCCGGCGAGGGCATTGACCGGCTGACGCGCGAAGGCGCGCGGCTGACCTCGGGGCGCGAGGTCGCGGCCGACGTGATCGTGGCCTGCACCGGCTACCAGTCGATGAACGAGGCGGTGGCGGGGATCGTCGACCGCGAGACCGCCGACCGGCTGGGGCCCTGCTGGGGGCTGGGCTCGGGCGTGCGCGGCGATCCCGGGCCATGGCGGGGCGAGCTGCGCAACATGTGGGGGCCGACCGCGCATGAGGCGCTGTGGTTTCACGGCGGCAACCTGGCGCTGTCCAGGTTCTACTCGAAATTCGTCGCCCTGCAGCTCAAGGCGCGGCAGGCGGGCATCGACACGCCGGTCCATGCCCGCCCCGCGCCCTGTCAGAGCGGCTTGTAGGCGATGGCCTCGATCTCGACGGCAATGTCGATCATCAGCCGCGATTCCGCGGTCGAGCGCGCGGGCGGGTTGGTTGCGAAGACCTCGCCATATGCGGCGTTGAAGGCGGCGAAGTCGTCGCGGTCGCGCAGCCAGACCGTGGTCTTGATCACATCGCCGATCTCGCAGCCCGCCAGCGCCAGGCACTTGCGGAGATTCTCCAGCACCTGCCGGGTCTCGGCGGCGACGCCGCCCGCGACGACCTTGCCATCCTCGCCCACCGGGACCTGGCCCGAGACATATACGAAGTCGCCGGCCCGGACGACCGGCGTCAGCGGGACATGGGATTCGCCAAAGAACTGTTTGGTCATGGAATTCTCCTTGTTACCATCGCCGCGAATATGAACAGAAGCCGGAGTGAAGGCCAAGACGATGTTTGATCTGACAGGGGCCAGGGTTGTCGTCACCGGTGCCGCGGGCAGCGTCGGCGGCGCATTGTGCCGGTCCTTCGCGGCGGCGGGGGCGCGGATCGTGGGCTGCGACCGGACGGCAGAGGGCATCCCCGAGGTCTGTGCCGAGACCCATGGCTTCGACCTGGCCGATGCCGCGGCGGTGGCCGAGGCGGGTGCCGCGATCCTCGCCGCGGGCGCGCCCGACATCCTGGTCAGCAATGCCGGCTGGACCCGCGCCGAGGTGCTGGAGGACGTCACACCCGAGACCTTCGGCCCGGAGATGGACGGCAATTTCACCGGCGCCGCGCGGCTCTCCATGGCGCTTTTGCCCGCGATGCGGCAGGGGCGCGGCAATCGAAGCGTGGTCTTCGTGCTCTCGGTCAATGCCCAGGCGCATTTCGGCAACCCGGTCTATGCCGCCGCCAAGGCCGCCGGCCTCGCCTGGGTGCGGGCGCTGGCCACCGAGGAAGGCCGCCACGGCATCCGCGCCAATGCGGTGGTGCCCGCCTCGATCCGCACCGGCGCCTGGGATCACCGCATTGCCGCCGATCCCGGCATCCTCGACCGGCTGACGCCGCTTTATCCGCTGGGCCGGCTGGTCACCCCGCAGGAGGTCGCCAACGCGGTGCTGTTCCTGGCCTCGCCGCTGGCCAGCGGGATCACCGGCGCGGCGCTGAATGTCGATGCCGGGCTGATGGCCGGCAACCTGCCGTTCATCGACGCCATAACCAACCTGGAGCAGCCGTGATGCACATAGACGAGATCGAAACCCCCGCCGTCCTGATCGACCTCGACCGGGTCGAGGCCAACCTGGCGCGGGCGCAGGCCTATGCCGATGCCCATGCGCTGCCGCTGCGGCCGCATGTGAAGACCCACAAGCTGCCCGAGATGGCCCTGAAACAGATGGCGCTGGGGGCCATCGGCATCACCTGCCAGAAGATCGGCGAGGCCGAGGCCATGGCCGACGGCGGGCTTTCGGACATCTTCCTGCCCTACAACATCCTCGGCGCGGCCAAGCTCGACCGGCTGGCGGCGCTCAACGCGCGCGTCACCCTCTCGGTCACCGCCGACAGCGCCGAGACCGTCGCCGGTTATGCCGCGCGGTTCGACGCCGATGCGCCCTTGCGGGTGCTGGTGGAATGCGACACCGGGGCGGCGCGCTGCGGCGTGCAGACCCCGGAGGAGGCGGTGGCCCTGGCGCGCCGGATCGCCGAGGCGCCGGGGCTGGAATTCCTCGGGCTGATGACCTATCCGCCGCGCGGCGGGGTCGCCGCGGCGGATGCCTGGCTGAAGGCGGCGAAGACCGCGCTGGAAGAGGCCGGGCTGGCGCCGCAGGTCATTTCCTCGGGCGGCACGCCTGACCTCATGCACGCCGCCGAAGGGCGCGTCACCACCGAGTACCGGCCCGGAACCTATATCTACGGCGACCGGATGCAGGTGGCCTGGGGGCACGGCACGCTCGAGGATTGCGCCCTGACCGTCAAGGCCACCGTGGTCAGCCGCCCCACGCCCGACCGCGCGGTGCTCGACACCGGCTCCAAGGCGCTGGCCGCCGACCCGGTGCCCGCGCCCTTCGCGGGCCACGGCCATATCCTCGAATACCCCGAGGCCATCCTTGCCGGGTTGTCGGAGGAACACGGCGTCGTCGACCTTGCGGCCTGTGCGGCGCGGCCCGGCATCGGCGAGACGGTGCGGGTGATCCCGAACCATGCCTGCGTGGTGTCGAACCTCTTCGACCGGGTCTACCTGATCCGCGGCGACCGGGTCGAGCGCGAGGCCGAGATCACCTCGCGCGGGAAACTGCGCTAGGCGGGCGCGTCACACGTTGCCATTGGCCGAGAGCAGGATGGCCAGTGGCCGGCCCGAGCGGATCTCGGCCAGCACCAGCACGAGGCTGGCGGTCAGCGGCACCGCCAGCAGCGCGCCGGGCAGACCCCAGAGCGCGCTCCAGAAGGCCAGCGCCAGCAGCACGACAAAGGGGCTGAGATTGAAGGCCCGGCCCATCATGCGCGGTTCAAGAAAGAAGGCGACGAAGATCTGTGCCATGGTCAGCGTGGCCAGAACCGTCCCCGCCATGCTCAGCGTGCCGAACTGGGCAAGGCTGAGCAGCACCGGAAAGAGCACGCCGACCAGCGAGCCGATATAGGGGATGTAGTTCAGAAAGGCGATCAGTACCGCCCAGAACAGCGCGAATTCGATCCCCAGGAGCAGCATGATGGCAAAGGACAGCCCGCCGAGGATCACGTTGAGCACCGTCTTGACGAAGAGATACTGCCCGATCCGTTCGTTGATCCGCGCCAGCAGCGAGATCGCCCGCGCGCCGGCATCCTCGCCGCCCATGGCCATCACCACCTTGCGCGCCATGGCGCCGCGCTCGACGATGAAGAAGCTGGAATAGAGCACCACGAGAAAGAGCGTGACCCCGAAGCTGCGCAGCGACAACAGCGCCGGCGCCACCCAGGAGCGGAAATCCAGCTGGTCCAGCGTCACCCCGCGCAGGTTCTCCCATGTCGGCTCGCCCTCGATGCCCAGCAGGCTGGCGTTGCGGGTGATGAGGATTTCCAGGTTGCTTTCATAGCGCGGCATGGCCGCGGCCACCTGTGCGAGGTTGTTGATCACCAATATGAACAGCAGGATGACCACGAAGGTGAAGACGATCAGGATCATGGTGCGCCGGGCCCAGGCCGGCAGACGGCCCAGCAGCGGCAGCCCCTCCATGCTCGCCGCCGCGGTCAGCACGATATAGACCGAGATCACCGCGGCGATCACCGGCAGAAGCACGTCCTTGCCGATCCAGAATATCCAGCCGATCATGAGCGCCAAAGCCGTTGCATAAGTCGCATTTCGCATGGTGCCTGTCTGTTCCCCGATCGCTTGCGGCCTCTGGCCCGTTGCCTGCCCGTCCGGCTCCCAGCATGATGCGGTTTCCGCGCAGCCTCAAGGGCGATGACAGGCGGGGGGCGCCCGGGCGGGGCGTCATGGCCCGTAGAAGACATCCACCAGAAACAGCGGGAATGCGGGCACATAGGTGACCAGCAGCAACACCAGCACCAGCACGGCGATGAACGGCAGGTTGGTCTGCGTCGTCTTCCAGACGTCGGTCTTGGCGATGGAACAGGCGGTGACCAGCACGCTCGCCACCGGCGGCGTCTGCTGGCCCAGCGCGATATTGAGCGTCAGCAGGATGCCGAACTGGATCGGGTCGATGCCCAGCTGATGCACCAGCGGCATGAAGATCGGCACCGTCAGGATGATCGCCGCCGCGCCATGCAGCACCATGCCGACGAACAGCAGGAACAGGTTGATCAGCATCAGCACGGCCAGCTTGTTCTCGGTAATCGAGATGATCCCCTGTGCCAGCCGCTGCGGCACCTCGGTCTCGGTGAGATAGAGCCCCAGCACCGCCGAGGAGGCCACCAGCAGCATCACCGTCGCGGTCTGCAGCACGCCGTCGACCAATGCCGCGTAGAGATGCCTGATGTCGAGCTCGCGGTAGATGAAAAGCCCGATGACCAGCGCCGCCAGCACCGCGAGGCCCGCGCCCTCGGTCGCCGTGACGATGCCGCCGAAGATACCGCCGAGGATGATGACCGGCAGGATCAGCGCCCAGGAGGCGTCCTTGGTGGCGGCCCAGAGCCGGCAGAGGTCGAAACCCTCCTCGCGCGGCAGGTCGTAGCGCACGGCGAAGAAATAGCACAGCGCCATCAACAGCAGCCCGCCGACGATCCCCGGCAGGATACCGGCGACGAAAAGCTTGACGATCGAGGTATTGGAGAGCGCGCCATAGAGGATCATCGGGATCGAGGGCGGAATGATGATCGCCAGCGACGCCGAGGAGGAGGTGATGGCCGCGGCAAAGCGCGGGTTGTAGCCCTTCGCCTTCATCGCCGGAATGAGGACCGAACCTGTGGCGGCGACATCCGCCACCGCCGAGCCCGAGATCTCGGCAAAGAACATCGACACGCCGACATTGACCATCGCCAGCCCGCCACGGACAAAGCCGATCAGCGCCGAGACAAAGGCGATCAGCCGGGTCGAGATGCCGCCGGTGTTCATCAGCGCGCCTGCGAGGATGAACAGCGGAATGGCGATCAGCGGAAAGCTGGTGGCGCCGTCATAGATCGACAGCGCCGCGTTGAGAAACCCCAGGTGCCCGTTGTTGAGCCACACGCCCACCAGCGCGGCCGAGAGGATGGCGACGGCGATGGGCAGGCCGGTGGCGATCAGCACGAACATGCCCAGCAGGACAAAGGCCTCGATCATAGGGGACGCTCCTTCTGGGCGGCGAGCTCGGCCTCGGCGCGGGCGATTTCCTGGGCGATTTCCTCGCTGTCCGGGTCGCGCCCGGCGCGCACTGCAGCAAGACGTTCCGGCAGGGTGATGAGCCGGGCAAGGATCATCAGCGCGGCGCTGACCGGCACGATGCCCTGGATGAACCAGCGCGGCACCCAGCGCAGGGTGGTCATGGTCTCGGAGCCGAAGATGCCGAGGATCACCCAGCTGCCCCAGAGCACCACGCCGAAGGCCGCCATGAAGACCACTTCGTTCACCGCGAAAAGCCCCAGCCGCACCGCCGGCGGCGCGCCGTAGAGGATGCCGCTGAAGCCCAGGTGCGCATTGCGCAGCACCGCAAATGTGGCGCCGGCATAGGTGATCCAGGCCAGCAGCACGATGGCCACCTCGTCATACCAGATCAGTGAATTGCCGGTGTAGCGGAACACCACCGCCATGAGCACGAGCACCGCCAGGATGACGATCAGGCCGATTGTGAAGCCTTGCAGGAAGAGATCGAGCCAGCGGATCAGTCTGTGGCGCATCTGGGTTGGGTCCGTTTTTCTGGTGCGGGTTGGGGCGCGGGTGGCGCGTTATGGTCTGGCCTGGAGCGGACGGTGATGTTTAAAGGGGCGCTGCCCCTCGGACTTCGTCCTCACCCCGGGATATTTACCAAACCAGAGAAGTTCAGGACCGCTCCAGGGTCCTTCTCTGGTTTGCAAATATCCTGGGGGGTCTGGGGGGCAAAGCCCCCCAGCCTGTCGACGCGCGAAAGGCGCGGCGAAATCAAAACGCCTTGAACGATCGCTTCAGGCCATGTCCCACGTTCCGATCCACGCCAGACCTTAGAAAGGGCGGCGCGCAGGCCGCCCCGGCTTCATGGAGACCAAGCCTCAGGAGCCGCCACCGGCCATCGACAGCACGTTGTCGATCATTTCCTGCCCGCCGTCGACCTCGCTGGCGAACTTCTCGTAGAGCGGTGCCGAGGCCTCGACAAAGGCGGCGCGGTTGGCGGTGTTCACCTCCATGCCGTCGGCTTTCAGCGTCTCGAGCAGCTCGCCTTCGGCCGAGGCGCCCTGATCGCGTGCCCAGAGCGCCATTTCCTGCGCCGTTTCCATAAGCACCTGCTGGATCTCCGGGTCGAGCTTGTCGAAGACCGCGGTGCCCACCGTCGGGTAGGCGGGCGAATAGACATGGCCCGAGAGCGACAGGTACTTCTGTACCTCCTGCAGCTTGGCGCCGGCGATATTGGTCAGCGGGTTTTCCTGGCCGTCGATCACGCCGGTCTGCAGCGACACGAAGACTTCGGAGAAGGACATCGGCGTCGGGTTGGCGCCGTATTCCTTGAACATCGCCACCCGCCAGGACGAATTCGGCGTGCGGATCTTCAGCCCGTCGAGGTCGGCAGGCGTGTCGATCGGGCGCACGTTGTTGGTGATGTGGCGAAAGCCGTTTTCCCAGACCGCCAGCGGACGATAGCCCGCGGACTCGGCGGCAGGCACCAGAACGTCCTTGAAGAAGGTGGTGTCGATCTTGGCCAGGTGATCGCGGTCGGCAACCAGGAAGGGCAGGTCGAAGATGGCGTATTCCGGCGCGATTTCCGGCATGATCGACGAGGGCAGCGTCATGTGCATGGTGCCGATCTTCAGCTTCTGCAGCATGTCCTTGTCCTTGCCCAGCTGCGAGCTGTCGAAGACCTTGACCACCGCCGCGTCGCCCAGCTTTGCATTGGCGCGGCGCGCGAATTCATGCGCGGTCTGGCCCTGGAGCGAGTTGGGCGTGGCGCTGATGCCGAAGATGATCTCTTCCTGCGCCAGTGCCGGTCCGGCCGCAAGCCCGAGGGTCAGCGTGGCGCCGACGAATGCGTGTTTCAGGTTCATTGGTGTTTCCTCCCGTGGAACAATTTTTGTGGTTTTGAGGTCAGGCCGCCATATCGTCGGCCAGTAGCTCGGCCAGGCGCTGCGGCAGGTCTTCGCGCAACTCCGGGTCCGGCGCCGTGCGCGCCTGCATCGCCGCCAGCTTCCTCCCGAGAGCGACGGCGTTGAAGGTGGCACCGGTGTCGGCCTTGCCTTGCCCGGCGATGTCGTAGGCGGTGCCATGAGCAGGCGTGACGATGGGGAACGGATAGCCCGCGATCAGCGTCACGCCGCGGTCGAAACCCAGCAGCTTCATCGCGATCTGGCCCTGGTCGTGGAACATGGTCAGCACCGCGTCGAACTCGCCCCGCACTGCGCGCACGAAGACCGTGTCGGAGGGCACCGGGCCGGTCACCGCAAGCTGCGCTTTCTGCGCGCGCTCCACCGCGGGGCGGATGATGTCCTCGTCCTCGTCGCCGAAGTTGCGCCCGTCACCGGCATGGGGGTTGAGCGCCGCGACGCCGATCCGTGGCCGGTCGATCCCGGCGGCGCGCATCACCTCGTCGGTCAGGCGCAGGCTGTCGAAGATGCGTTCGGCGCTCAGGGCGTCGGCCACGTCGCGCAGCGGGATGTGCGAGGTCACCCGCGCGTTCCAGACCTCGTCGAGCACGTTGAATTCGCGGCCCGAGCGGGTGGCGCCGATGGTGCGGTCGATGAAGCCGATCTCGTCGACGTAATCGGCGCGCGCCATGCGCATGGCGAACTTGTTGAACGGGGTGAAGCCCACCACATCGGCCAGCCCGGCCTTGCCCGCAAGCAGGGCGGCGGCGAAATTCTGCAGCGAGGCGCGACCGGCAGGTTCCGACGCCTCGCCGATGAGGATGCGGGTCGGGTCGCAGTTCTCGAGATCGACCAGGAAGCTGCCCTCGGGACAGACGCCCGACAGGGCCTGCGGCGTGACCTGCGGCAGGTCGATGTCGACCCCGGCATGGGCCGCGCCCATCTCGAGCACCCGCCGGTCGCCGAACACCACCAGGTCGCCGACATTGGCGCTGGCGTCCGCCAGAACCCGGGCCGCCAGTTCCGGTCCGATCCCGGCGGCATCCCCGAGTGCCAGTGCCACGCGTCTGTGATGTGCCATGCTGCGCCTTTCTTCGGATTTGTATTTTGTATACATGTAGAAAGTATCGACGGGCAAGCCCGCAGTGTCTATGCTGCTCACGTTTTTACGAATTGGCGAAAAAATGATGGATTACGAAGGTTTGAGCGGGACCGGCGCGCTGCAGATCAAGAATCGGTCGCTGCACGACCAGGTCGCCTCACGCGTGCGGGACATGATCATCGAGGGCATTCTCGAACCCGGCAGCCGAATCGACGAGGCGCGGCTGATCGAGGACCTGGGCGTGTCGCGCACGCCGTTCCGCGAAGCGCTGCGGACACTTGCCGCCGAGGGGCTGGTGATCGTGCGCCCCTCGAAGGGCAGCACGGTGCGCAAGCTGACCCCCGAGGATGTCTTTTCGATGCTCGAAGTGCTGGGCCAACTTGAGCGCTTGGCGGGGGAACTGGCCTGCGACCGCGCCACCGACGCCGAGATCGCGGATCTGTCGGCGCTGCACCATCGGATGATGGCGTTCTACGCGGCGCGCGACCGGATGCCCTATTACAAGCTGAACCAGGAGTTTCACAGCCGTCTGACCGCGCTGTCGAAGAACCCCACGCTGATCGAGATGCAGGCCAACCTGCAGGCGCGGCTGAAACGCATCCGCTATATCGGCAACCGCGAGCCCGAGAACTGGTCGGGCGCGGTCAAGGACCACGAGGCCATGGTCGCCGCCCTGACCGCGCGCGACGCCAAGGCCCTGGGCGAGACCATGGCGCGGCATCTGAGCAATACCTGGGACCGGGTGAAGGACAATATCTGAGGCTCGGCGCGGGGCCGCCCTCGGCGCGACCGCCTAGATCTCGAGCCCGAGCGCCAGCTCGCCGCGCACGCGGTCCTCGTCGATGTCGCAGCCGAGGCCGGGGGTCTGCGGCACCAGCGCCATTTGCCCTTCGCGCGGCAGAGGGCTGCGCAGGTAGTCGCCGGACAGGTGCTGCGGGCCGTTGAGATCAACCGGGTAGTCGATGCCATAGGCGGCGAAGACATGCACCGAGGCGGCAAAGCCGATGGGCGCGTCCATCAGCCCCGAGCCGATCAGCTTCAGGCCGGCATTGCGCGCCAGGTCGCAGAGTTGCCGGGCATAGTGGATGCCGCCGACCTTCTGCACCTTGCAGACCAGCCCCTCGACCGCGTCGCGGCGCAAAAGGTCGATGATCAGCGGCAGGCCCATGGCGGATTCGTCCAGCGCGATGTTCATGGCGGTGGCGGAGAGCAGCTTTTTCAGACCGTAGATGTCGGTCATCGGGATCGGCTGCTCGAAGAGCTCGACCCCCTCGGCCTCGAACAGCCGGGCGGCGCGCAGGGCGTTGTCGAGATCATAGCCCTGGTTGGCATCGACCCAGACCACCGCATCGGGGGCGGTGCGATGCACCATGCGCACGATTTCGGCGTCAAACGCAGGCGTATTGCCGACCTTGACCTTGAAGGCGCGAAAGCCCTCGGCCAGCGCGGCCTCGACAGCCCTGGCCGTCTCCTCCGGTCCGGGCTGCGAGACGAGGTAGGCCAGTTCGACCCGGTCGGCGCGCCTGGCGCCCAGCCAGGTCTGCAGGTTGATCCCCAGCGCCTTGCAGATCAGGTCATGCGCCGCCATGTCCAGCGCGCCCTTGGCAATCGGCTGGCCGGGGTCGAAGCCGGGGGCCAGCTCCATGTCCATCGCGCCGTGCAGCCCGGCAATGTCGAAGGCGTCGCGCCCGATCAGCACCGGCGCCAGCACGTGGCGGATCGTGGTGGTCACCGAATGGATCGTCTCGGCCGACCAGCGGCGGCTTGGCCCGGCCTCGCCCCAGCCGATGGTGCCGTCGTCGCCGGTCATCTTCACCAGCGCGATCTGCTTGCCCTCGTCAAGCGAGCGCGACACGCCGCGCGCCAGTTTCAGCACGCCTTTCAGCGGCAGCCGCACCGGCAGCACCTCGATCCGTTCGATTTTCATGTCTTGCGCTCCTCTTGTCGCGGGATCCGCCGTTTGCGCCGGTCGGTGTATTCGCGCCAGCCCACCACGACGATGGTCAGCAGCGCGCAGGCCAGGAAGACCGCGGATATGGGCCGGGTCAGGAAGATCGTCATGTCGCCGCGCCCGATGATCGCCGCCTGCCTCAGCCCGATTTCGATCAGCGGGCCGAGGATGAAGCCGATCAGCAGCGGCGCGATGGGAAAGCCCAGCCGGTTCATCAGGTAGCCCATGACGCCGAAACCGATCATCACGTAGACGTCGAAATAGCTGCTGGTCGAGACGAAGATGCCGGTCACGCCCAGCACCAGGACCGCCGGGAACAGCACCGGGTTGGACACCCGCGTGGTCTGGACGAAGGCATACATGCCCAGCCGCCCGATCACCAGATGCAGCACCGAGGCCGCGACGATCATCAGGAAGAACCCGGCCACGAAGGGCCCCTGCTGCTCGAACAGCGCCGGGCCGGGCACCAGCCCATGGGCGATGAAGGCGCCCAGCATGATCGCGGTGATGACATCGCCGGGGATGCCCAGCGTCAGGAGCGGCACGAAGGTGGAACTGGTCACCGCGTTGTTGCCGGCTTCCGCCGCCGCGACGCCTTCGATGGCGCCCTTGCCGAAGCGGTCGGGCTCACGCGACAGGCTGCGGCTCAGCCCGTAGTTCAGGTAGGCCGAGACCGCCGAGCCCAGGCCCGGCACCGCCCCGATGAAGACCCCGATCACCGAGGACCGCCCGATCACCGGCAAGGAGCGGCGCCAGTCGTCGCGGTCGAGGCAATGGTCGGGATCGCTCAGCCGCAGCGCGCCTTTCTGGCGGATCTGGGCGAGGTTGGCGTCAAGGATGCTGAGCGCCTCGGCAATGGCGAAGACGCCGATCACCAGCGCGATGAAGGACCAGCCGCCCGCCAACTGGCGCTGCCCGAAGGTCAGGCGGAACTCGCCCGAGAGCGGATCGACCCCGAAGGTCGACAGGAACAGCCCCAGCGCCGCGGCGATCAGCCCCTTGACCATGTTGCCCTGCGACAGCACGCCGACCAGCGTCAGCGCGAAGATGCCCAGCGAAAAGCTCTCGGGCGGGCCGATGCGCAGGGCGAAGGCGGCCATGGGAATGGCGAATGCGATCAGGGCGATGTCGCTGACGATCTCGGCGATCACCGAGGCATAGAGCGACATCTTCAGCGCCTTGCCGGCCTTGCCCTGGCGGGTCAGCTCGTTGCCGTCGATGGCGGTCGCCGCCGCCGCGGGCGTGCCGGGCACGTTGATCAGAACCGCGGTCAGCGAGCCGCCATAGGTGCCGCCCTTGTAGATGCCCACCAGCATGGCGAGGCCGGCGATAGGCTCGACATTGAAGGTGATGGGCAGGGCGATGGCCACCGCCAGCGGCACGTTCAGCCCGGGCACCGAGCCGATGACGATGCCCACCACCAGCCCCAGCGAGAGCAGCGCGAAGACCTGGATCGACGCGACTTCGGCCACCCCCTGAAGCAGGAACTCCATGGCGGATCAGTTCCAGAGCGATGCGGATGGCAAAAGCACGATCATCACCTTCTCGAAGAACACCAGCAGCAGGCCCGGCAGCACCAGCGCCGAGACCAGCAGCACCCCCCAGCGCCGGTTGCCGTAAAGCAGCCCGGCGCCGATCAGGAAACCGCCGCTGGCCAGCAGGTAGCCGACCCAGGGCAGCGCCGCGACATAGGCGATGAGCCAGGCCACCAGCGCCGGCACCCGCCAGTTGAGACCGCGGGTCGCGCCGGGCCTGCGGGCCCCGGCCGGCGGGGCGCGGCGCATCCGCAGCACCGAGCCGGCCAGCAGCAGCGCCGAGAGCCCGGCCATGACCATGACAACTGCAATGGGCAGGGTGGCCGAGGTCACATAGGCGCCGGTCGCCTCGCTGCGCAGCAGGTTGGACAGGAAGACGGCGCAGAGCCCCAGAAGGACCAGCGCCGCCCAGCCGTCCGCGTCGAGCCGGTTCAACCCGCGCGCCCCCGGCATCACTTCTGCAGCATCGGCGCGTAGGTGGTCCAGTCACGCTCCCAGACCGCGCCGAACTCTTCCGCCGGAAGATAGGTCAGCGCCGAGGCCACCTTGATGGCGCGTTCGCCGAACGCCGGATCCTGCGCCACCTTGTCGAAGGCGGTTTTCAGGGTGGCCAGCACATCCTCGGGCACGCCCTTGGCAACGGCCAGCCCGACGAAGGGGCTGCCGTAGACCTCGTATCCCTGCTCCTTCGCGGTGGGGATGTCGGGGAAGGCGGGGTCACGCTCGGCGCTGAACACCGCCAGTCCGCGCATCTTGCCGCCCTTGAGGCTCGAGGCCACCGTGGCCGCATTGGCCGGCAGAAGATCGACGTCCCCGGCCAGAAGCGCCGTCGCCCCCGGCGCGCCGCCCTGCTGCGGCAGGTGGACAAGCTCGAGACCGGCACTTTCCGCCAGCGCGCGCAAGGTCAGGTGCGGCGCCACGTCCGGCACCGCGCCGAACAGGTATTTGCCGGGCTCGGCCCTGGCCGCCGCGATGAAATCCTCCAGCGTCAGCCAGGGCGAATCCTCGCGCACCGCGAGGATCAGCGAGGCGGCGACAAGCTGGCCGATCGGCTCGAAATCGTCGTAGCGATAGCCGACGTCGTTCTTCAGCGGCGTCAGGATGTGGTTGCCCGAGGTGGTGGCAAGGATGGTGTAGCCATCCAATGGCGCGTCCAGCGCCGCCCGGGTGCCCAGCGATCCGCCGCCGCCCGGCATGTTCGTCACCGCGACCGGCACGCCCAGCTCGGCGCCCAGCGGCTCGGCCAGCAGGCGGGCCAGCACGTCGGTGCTGCCGCCGGCGTTCCAGGTGACGATCATCGAGATCGGCTTTTCGGGATACTCCGCCGCGGCGGCAAGCCCGGTCGACACGATCAGCGCGGCAAGCGCGCCTTTCAGGATTCTGACAGGTTTCATGCTGGTTTCCCCCCTGGTGCATGGCTGCGCCGGTCACCGGAAAGCAGGGCGCGGCGCGCGGTCTGCGGCCTTGGATCCGGCCGCTTTCAACCGTTTGGTTGAGATCAGTTTACGCAGGGGCCATCGGCTTGTGTCAAGAATTTTCTCGGGCGGGCGGAGACTCGGGCGGGCTGCGCAGATAGCTCAGGATCATCTCGGTGACATGGGCGCGCCGCGCGGCGATGCGGTCGGATTCCAGCAGGTCGGTGTCGAAGATCACCGACAGGGTGTGGCGGTTGGACAGGAAGAAAAAGCACAGCGAGGCGATCGAGATGTAAAGCTCGACCGGATCGGCGTCGCGCCGGAAACTGCCCTCTTCCAGCCCGCGCCGGATCACCCGCCCCAGCGCGCGTTTCATGGTGCCCTGCAGCGCGGGGATCTTCTCGTTGCCCTTGGCGTGGCGGGCCTTGTGCAGGTTCTCGTCATTGAGCAGCGGGACGAAATAGCGGTTCTCGACGATGTAGTCGAAGTTGAAGTGGACGAAGCGGCGCAGGGCGTCTTCCGGCGAGAGCGCATCGAGATCCAGCGCATTCTCGCGCTTGCGGATGTCGCGATAGGCGCGTTCCAGCACCGCGCCGTAAAGGCGTTCCTTGTCCTTGAAGTAATAATAGATGAGTTGCTTGTTCACGCCGGCCTGTTCGGCAATCGTGTTCACCCGCCCGCCGCTCAGCCCCTTGTCGGAGAACTCGTCGCGCGCCGCGTCGAGTATAAGCGCGCGGGTGCGCTCGGGGTCGCGCGCGCGGCCCGAAGTCTCGGGCTTGGTGTCGGGCTTGGCGCGCGCGGGCTTGTTCCGGGGCGTCTCCGGGGGGCTTTGATCGACCATGGCACGCTGTCTAGCCCACAAACACCGGGCTTGCCCATGCCATATGGCCGTTGGCCTGGCGCGCGCGCAGGTAGGCATGGCCCTGGCCGCCCGCCAGCGGCACGTCGCAGCGCCCGGCAATGCGCGAGGCGTTCAGCGGCACCAGCCGGTGCCATTGATAGGCCTCCTTGGGGAAGGGCCCGGTGAAGAAGTTCTGCGAGCTCAGCGCCAGGTCGCCCAGCGAGGTCTCGCTGGTCTGCGCCACCGGCTGGCGCAGGGTCAGGGCGACGCGGGTCTGCGCATCGCCGGCGATTTCCAGGATGGCGCTCTGGTTGGGATTGCCGCGATAGGCGCCGCGCCGCGAGGTGAACGAGCGGATCGCCAGCCCGTCGCTGCCCTTGCGCGCAACGCGGTGGCGCCGCTCTTCGTCGAAGGGGCCCGATTGCAGGCAGGGCCAGGCCTTCAGCAGCCGCCCGCCCCTGACCTCGACCTCCATCTCCCAGTCGCAGGTGCGCTCCAGCGCCAGGTCGCCCCAGGGCCCCCAGCCCCATTCCAGCCGCAGCTGCACCGGCGCGGCAAAGGCATCGCCCGCCAGCCGCGCCGGCGTGGCAAAGCCGCGGTGGACGATCTCGCCGCCCGAGATGATCTCGACCACGTCCATCTCGTCGCGGCCCTGCACGTCATAGGCGATCTCGACACTGTCGCGCGCGTCCAGGAAGGCGCCCATCGGCGCACCGTCGGCGGCAAAGCCGATCTCGATCCGGTCGCCGGTCAGCGCATAGGTGCGCCGCGCGCGGATCGCCTCGAGGATCGCGCCGCGCGAATTCTCGGTGACCAGCGCGGCCATCAGCCCCTCGCCATAGGCGCCGGGAAAGCCGCTGTGGCTGTCGGACGAGGCGACGAAGCCGAAGCGCCGCCCGGTGTCCAGCGCATGGGCCACGGTATTGGTGGTCTCGCGCCCGCCCATGGAATGGTTGAAGAAGGGAAAGGCCCCGCGGTCGTCCTCGGAATTGCCGTGTTCGGAAAAGATCTCGACCACCGGCGTGCAGTCGCAGGTGAAGACCTCCCAGTTCACCCCGCGGTGCCCCTGGGGATAGGCCAGGTGGTGCGGGATCATCAGCGCGCCCTCGGCACGGCAGAAGCCGCGCAGGGTCTCGATGTCGTCGGGGCGGAACAGCGGGCGGTGATCCTCGGGAAAGACGACGCATTGGTCGCCGAAGTGGCTGGAATGCCACTCGAAGCCCAGAAAGGCGCTGAAATCATCGGCGCCATTGGCCTCGGCGATCAGGTTCTGGACATCCGGCCAGCCCGCCTCGAGCCGCGCGAAGCCGTTGATCCAATGGGCCTCGCGCCCGCCCTCCATCGGCGCCATGTCGTGCCAGTGGGAATGGCCGGTGAAGGAAAAGAAATCGAGGTGATGGCGGGCAATGTCGATCGCGCGTTCCAGCGATCCGACCCCGTAGCCCAGCGCATTGTGGTTGTGAATGTCGCCATAGAGAATCCGGTAGTCCGAGGTCATGACGCTTGCCTATCCCCACGCGCTGTGGCAGCTTTCAACCGTATGGTTGATACCGGCCCTGAGTAGCGCATCGGCCCTGTCCGATCAAGCAGCGGAGCGTCCATGAGCACATATTCCGACGGCAATGCCCTGCCCGAACGCATCGAGGACATCGAGGCGCTGGAGCAGATCCTGACCACCCCCGATGCCGGGTTGGTGGCCGATCTGGCGCGTGTCGAGGGCGATATCGCGATCCTCGGGGCGGGCGGCAAGATGGGCCCGACCCTGGCCCGCCTGGCGCAGAACGCCGCGCCGGGCAGGACGATCCACGCGGTGTCGCGCTATTCCAACCGCGAGGAGCGCGCGCGCCTTGACGCCCACGGCGTCTCGACCATCGCGGCGGACCTGATGGACCGTGACGCGCTGGCGGCCCTTCCGGACGTGGCGAACGTGATCTTCATGGCCGGGCACAAGTTCGGCGCCGACGACAACCCCGGCCTGACCTGGGCGATGAACGTGCATCTTCCGGCGCTGGTGGCCGAACGCTATGCCGGGGCGCGGATCGTGGCGATGTCGACCGGCTGCGTCTATCCCTTCGTGCCCAGCGACAGCCAGGGCTCGACCGAGGACATCGCCCCCGATCCGCCGGGCGAATACGCCCAGTCCTGCGTCGGGCGCGAGCGGATGTTCCAGTATTTCTCGGGCCTGCACGACACGCCGGGGCGGCTGATCCGGCTGAACTATGCCATCGACATGCGCTACGGCGTGCTGCACGACATTGCCAGCAAGGTCATGTCCGGCGCCGAGATCGACGTGACCATGGGCCATGCCAACATGATCTGGCAGGGCGATGCCAATGCCCAGGTGCTGCGCGCGCTGGCCCATTGCACCACGCCCACCAGCCCGCTGAACATCACCGGCCCCGAGACGGTGTCGATCCGCTGGGCGGCGCAGCGCTTTGCCGATCTGCTGGGCAAGCCTGCCCGGATCGTCGGTGAGGAAGCGCCGACCGCATGGCTCAACAACCCGGCGCAGGCGCTGGGGCTCTTCGGCTATCCCCGCGTGCCCTTGGACCGGATGATGCGCTGGACCGCCGACTGGGTCAGCCGCGGCCAGCCGACCCATGGCAAGCCGACCAAGTTCGAGGTCCGGGATGGACGCTACTGACCCGCCGAAGCTGCGCGCCCTGACCGCCGGGGACACGCCGGACCTCATGGCGCTGGTCGAAGAGGCCGGCTGGAACCAGACGCCGCGCGACTGGCAGATAATGCTGGCGCAGGGCAAGGGGCGCGGGCTGGCCGATCCCGCCGGGCGGATCCGCGCCAGCGCGGTGACGCTGCCCTATGGTGACGCCCTGGGCTGGATCGGCATGGTGCTGGTCGCGGGCGACTGGCGCAAGCGCGGGCATGCCACCCGTCTGCTCGCCGATTGCATCGAGGAGTTGCGCGGCGCGGGCCGGGTGGCCGGGCTCGACGCCACGCCGGCGGGAGAGCCGGTCTACACCCGCCTCGGCTTTGCCGGCACCGAGCGGATCTCGCGCTGGCGGCGTCCGGCCCGGGCGCCGCAGGGCGCTGCCGCCGAGGGCCTCCGCCCCATCGCGCCGGGTGATCTGGCGCGCATCGCGGCGCTGGACGCCGAGAGCTTCGGCACCCCCCGCCCGGCGCTGATCGCGGACATCGCGCGGCGCTCCGACCCCATGGGCTGGATCGCCGGGGAAGGCGGGGTCCTGCTGCACCGCGCGGGCCGGAACGCGCGCCAGATCGGCCCGATCTGCGCGCCCGACACCGCCACCGCGGGCCGGTTGCTGGACGCCGCGCTTGCCGCCTTCGGCGAGCCACTGGTGATCGACGCCTGCGATGCCCGCCCCGGGTTCGGCACCCTGCTGGAGGCCCGCGGCTTCAGCGTCGAACGGCCCTTCACCCGCATGTACCTGGGCACGCCGGTGCCCCCGGGCGCCCCCGCGCGCCGCTTTGCCATCGCCGGGCCGGAACTGGGGTAGGCGGCGCGTCTTCCTTCGCAGATACGCCAAGGGAGCGCCGCGCAAGCGCGACAGAAGGGCCCAAGGGCGCGGATGGCCTTTCAAAGCCGTGCCGGCACTGCTATCGGCTTCGGCTTAGACTGAACCTCTCACAACAAGGAGCACATGATGCTCGGTTTCATTTCCCGCCCCATGGTGCGGATCGTGGATCGGTATTTGCCCGATCCCTTCGTCTTCGTCCTGGTCCTGACCCTGGTCGCCGGGCTTGCCGCGGTGCTGACCCAGGGCACCGGGCCGCTCGAGGTCATCTCCTACTGGGGGGACGGGTTCTGGTCGCTGCTGACCTTCTCGATGCAGATGCTGCTGGTGCTGGTCACCGGCTACATGATGGCCTCGACCCCGCTGGTGCGGCGCGGGCTGTCGGCGCTGGCCGGCATGGCCAACAGCGCAGGCGGCGCCATCGTGCTGGTCAGCCTGGTGTCGCTGGCCGCCTCCTGGATCAACTGGGGCTTCGGCCTTGTGGTCGGCGCGCTCTTCGCGCGGGAACTGGCGCGGACCATCAAGGTGGATTACCGCCTGCTGGTCGCCTCGGCCTATTCCGGCTTCATCGTCTGGCACGGCGGGCTGGCGGGATCGGTGCCGCTTTCCATCGCCACCGAGGGCCATCCCTTCGTCGATATGACCGGCGTGGTGGCCACCGGCGACACCATCTTCGCCTTCTTCAACCTGGCGATCGTGGCGGCGCTGTTCATCGTCGTGCCGCTGGTCAACCGCGCGATGATGCCGCCCGAGGACGAGGCGATCTATGTCGATCCGGCGCTGCTGGCCGAAGACGCCGCGACCCGGCCCGAAAGCCCGACCCCGGCCGAGCGGCTGGAGAACAGCTACGTGCTGTCGGTGATCATCGGCCTGGCCGGTGCGGCCTGGCTGATCCAGTATTTCGCCAAGGGCGGCGGGCTGTCGCTGAACGTCATCAACTTCCTGTTCCTCACCCTGGCGATCATCCTGCACGGCACGCCGCGCAACCTGCTCAACGCGCTGACCGAAGCGGTCAAGGGCGGCGCGGGCATCGTGATCCAGTTCCCCTTCTACTCGGGGATCATGGCGATCATGGTGCAATCGGGCCTGGCGGCGAATATCTCGCAGCAGCTGGTTGACCTGGCGACGGCGACCTCGCTGCCGTTCTGGTCGTTCCTGTCGGCGGGCATCGTCAACTTCTTCGTGCCCTCGGGCGGCGGGCAATGGGCGGTGCAGGCGCCGGTGATCCTGCCCGCGGCCGAGGCGCTGGGGGCGGATATCGCGCGCACCGCCATGGCGGTGGCCTGGGGCGACGCCTGGACCAACATGGTCCAGCCGTTCTGGGCGCTGCCGATCCTCGGCATTGCCGGGCTGCGGGCCAAGGACATCATGGGCTTCTGCGTGGTGCACCTGATCCTGTCGGGGGTGATCATCTCGGTCGGCCTGACCTTTCTCTGAGCCATTCCGACCGGACAGGGCAGGGCTTCGGCCTCGCGGCATCCGCCGCGGGGCCCTTTTTCTGTCCGGCGGAGGGCGCAGGGCGCATGGAAGCGGTTGGCAGGGGCGGGCTTCTTGCCTTAAGCATGACGGCATGTTCCGCGACCCTTCCGTCCTGATCGACGCCATCGCCGCCGCGCCCGATGATCCGCAGCGCGCCCGCCTGCTGCACGACGGCGCGCGCGCCCTGCTGGCCGAGCCCGCCCGTGTCGCCGCCCTTGCCGCCCTGCTGATCGACCCCGGAGACAGCGCCCGGCAGGAGGCCGCCGCCGCGTTGCTCTCTGACGCGCTGGCCGAGGCGCGCATGGCCGCCGAGAACGACGCCCCCGAGGGCCGCGCGCTGATCGCCCGGCTCGACACGGCGCTGGCCACCCAGGACGCCGCCCGGCCCTTCGCCCCCGATCTGCGCCTGAACCTGGCGCGGATCTATGCGCGTGCCGGGCTGGTGCCGCCGCCCTTTGCCATGCTCTCGGCCGAGACCCTGCCCGGGACCGCGCCCGAGGCCGGCGAGATGCCCGATATCGGCGCCCTGCTCGACCCGATCCTGAAAGAGCTTGGCGATGCGCCGCAGCAGGTCCATGCCGCGCTGGCCGAGCTTCTGGCCGGGCTGCCGCGGGAATTGGTGACGCTGATGGTCTCGATGACGGTGGCGCGGCTGGGCGACGTGGAGGCAAGGCTGGGGCTCTACTGGCTGCTCGATCCCGAGCCCGATACCCGCCTGGCCGCGGCGCTGGCGCTGCTGTCGCGGGCCGAGGACCGGACGCTGGCGCCCGAGATCGGCGCGCTCTTGCCGGCGTTGCGCAAGTGGCTGCCGGACGAGGATGCGCGCGCGGCCCTTGACGGCGCGATCCGGCGGCAATTGCAGAACCGCGCGCCGCCCGCGCCCGGCCCCGCACCCGGGGTTCAACCCGAGATCCGGGAGGCCTTTGCCAGCCTGCCCGATGGCGCCGGGGCGCAGAGCCTGATTGCCTCGCTGCGCATCGGCGGCCAGCGCGCGGTGGCCATGGCGATGCTCAAGCAGGGCCATGGCGTCAAGGACGCCTTCGTCATCCCCTGCGAGACGCAAGCCGACCAAAAGACCGTGCTGACCCGCATCCTCAGCCAGATCGAAGCCTTCCAGGTGCCGCCCGAAGCCCTTGCCGAGGCGCTGGCGCGCGGGCTGGGCGAGGCGGCCGAGCTGGGCCTTCTGCCGGCGCCGGGCATGGTCGATTTCGCCGAGTTCCTCGGGCCGGACCGCCTTGTGCCGCGGCCCGGTGCGACGCCGGAGATCCTCGGCTCCATCGGCGCGCCCGAGGAACTGGCCGCGCTGTCGGATGCCAACCGCCGCAAGCTGATCGCCCGGAGCGCCGAATGGGTAATGCAGCTCGACCAGATCGACAGCTGGTTCGAGGACACCGGCGACTTGCGCGCCGCCATCGCCCGCGCGCGCAGCGACACGGGGCGCGAAACCGCGGTCTGGAAGCACCTGGCGACGCGGCGCGACTGGTGGGCCCGGCAGATCGCGGTCTCGGCCGCGACGCTGAAGGCATCGAGCGAGGCGCCGCCGAGGCTCTGGCTGTCCTTTGCCGCGGTGGCGCAGGCGCTGGTCGAGGGGCGGGCGCTGAAGCGAGTCCCGATCATGGAGGCGATCGTCGCCATGACGCTGGCCGCCGACGAGGACCGCCACGAAGAGGAGGTCCCGCCCTTGACCGCGCCGCGCGAGGTCCTTGCGCTGCTGGCCCGGGCCCAGGTCGACGGCGCCTATCTGGAGGGCTATCTCACCGCCCTGGCGATCGCGCCTTTGCAGCCGGCGCCCGCCGACTGGCTGGTCGCGCTGCTCGGCATGATCGGCGCGCCGCGCAGCGATCTGCTTGATCCGCTGATGCAGTTCCTGATGACCGAGGCCAACCTGATCAACGAGATCAGCGGCGATGCGCAGGCGATGACCCGCGCCCTGGCGCAGCTCCACGACGAGGATCTGCGCGACTGGGCGGCGGGCTTCGACGACATGGTGCAGGCGACCAGGGGCTCCTGGCCCGCGAAGCGGTTGAACGCCGAGGACAAGCGCCTCCTGCGCGATCTGCGCCGCGCCGCCGACGAGGGCGGCACCGGGGTCGGCCCGCTGCGCGAGGTCCTGCCCGGCTGGGTGGCGCGGCGACATGCCTTGCGGCAGTAGGGGTGCGGTCGGGTGAGACACATGTGAACGCAACTGCGTGAAACCGCTGTCATGTTTCTGGATCACCGCGGGCGGCGTGATAGGTATGGGCGGGAACAGCGCGTGCCCCGCCGGACAGCAGGACCACAGGGATTCACCACGGGAGACGGGAATGATCGACGCGGCCCTTCTGCCCCTTCAGCGGCGGATGCTGACCCCGCCGGGCCGCTGGCTGGCGGCGCGCGGGATGCAGGCCGACCATGTCACGCTGGCGGGCTTTGCGCTGGGGCTGCTGGCGCTGCCGGCGCTGGCCCTGGGTGCGTATGGGCTGGCGCTGGTGTTTTTGGGCCTCAACCGGCTGGCCGACGGGCTGGACGGGGCGGTGGCGCGGCTGTCGCGGCCGACCGACCGGGGCGCCTTTCTGGATATCGCGCTGGATTTCGTCTTCTACGCGCTGTTTCCGCTGGGCTTCGCGCTGGCCGATCCGGGGACGAATGCCCTGCCCGCGGCGGTGCTGATCGCGGCTTTCGTCGGCACCGGCTCGTCCTTCCTGGCCTTTGCCGCCATCGCCGCCAAGCGCGGCGAGCAGGCGCCGGGCTTTCCCGCCAAGGGGATCTATTACCTCGGCGGGCTGACCGAAGGCTTCGAGACCATTGCCGTCTTCGTGGCGATGTGCCTGTTTCCCGCGCATTTTCCGCTTTTGGCCTATGGCTATGCCGCCGCCTGCGCCGTGACCACGCTGTTGCGCTGGCACCAGGGGTGGCGGGCCTTCGCGCCGCGAAGATGATCCACAAGGCCCTGTCGCGCTGCCCCTTTACCAGATACCGGAGACCGCATGAAATTTCCCCTCGCCCTCGCCCTTTCCCTGCTTGCCACCCCCACGCTTGCCGACTGGCAGGAGACGCTGGAGGCCGCGCGTGGCCAGACCGTCTATTGGAACGCCTGGGGCGGCGATGCGCGCACCAATGCCTTCATCGACTGGGTGGGCGAACAGACCGAGGCGCGCTACGGCGTGCGGGTCGAACAGGCCAAGCTGAGCGATACCGCCGAGGCGGTGACCCGGGTGATCGCCGAAAAGGCCGCCGGGCAGGACGAAGGCGGCAGCGTCGACCTGATCTGGATCAACGGGCCGAATTTCCTGGCGATGAAGGAACAGGGGCTCTTGCACGGGCCATTCGTGGCGGACCTGCCCAATGCGCGATACCTCGATCTCGGCCCGACCTCGCCCGCCTCGGTCGATTTCACCGTGCCGGTGGAGGGGATGGAAAGCCCCTGGCGGCTGGCGCGTTTCGTGTTTTCCTATGATACGGCGCGGGTGGCGGAGCCACCGCGCAGCATGGCGGAATTCCTGCCCTGGGCCGAGGCGAATCCTGGGCGGCTGACCCATCCCGATCCGTCGAACTTCATGGGGGCGACCTTTCTGAAACAGGCGCTGATCGAGCTGACCCCCGATGCGGGCGTGCTGCAGGCGCCGGTCACGGAGGCGGCTTTCGCGGCGGCGACAGCACCGCTCTGGGACTGGTACGATGCGCTGCGCCCGAACCTCTGGCGCGGTGGCGAGACCTATCCGGCCAATGAATCGGTGCAGCAGCAGCTTCTGAACGATGGCGAGGTGGACATCGCCATGTCCTTCGATCCCGCCTCGACCGCCGCCGCCATTGCCGACGGGTTGCTGCCCGAAAGCGCGCGGGTCTTCGTGCCCGAGGGTGGCAGCATCGGCAATGTCAGCTTCGTTGCCATTCCCTTTAACGCCGCCAACAAGGAGGGCGCCGAGGTGGTGGCGAATTTCCTGCTCGACCCGGCGACCCAGGCGCATATGCAGAATATCGAGGTGCTGGGATCCTTCTCGGTGCTCGATCCCGCGCGGCTGGACGCGGCGGCCAAGGCGGGTTTTGCCGCCCTGCCCTCGGCCCCGGCGCTGCCGACGCTGGACGCGCTCGGCCCGACGCTGCTGGAGCCGCACGCGAGCTGGATGACCCGGCTGACCGAGGATTGGGCGCGGCGCTACGTCAAATGAGCCATGAGGGCCGGGTGCTGCGCGGGGTGGTGCTGGCGGTGGTGGTCCTCGGGCTGATCGCGCCGATTGCGCTCGGGCTGTGGCAGACCGGGCGCGCCGCCTTCGGCATCCTGCCCGCGCTGGGCCGCGACACGCTGTCCCTGGAGCCCTGGCGGGACCTGGCCGCCCTGCCCGGCCTGGCCACCAGCCTGCGGCTGACGCTGGTCACAGGGCTGGGTTCCACGGTGCTCTCGCTGCTGCTGGCGACCGGGTTCTGCGCCGCGGTGCACGCAAGGATGAGCAATGCCACCGGCGCACGGCTGCTGACGCCGTTTCTGGCGATTCCCCATGCGGCGCTGGCGGTGGGGCTGGCCTTCGTGCTGGCGCCCTCGGGCTGGATCGCGCGGCTGCTGGCGCCGCTGGCCGGCTGGGAGCGGCCGCCGGACATCGCCACGGTCAACGACAGCTGGGGGCTGGCGCTGATGGTCGGGCTGATGGTCAAGGAGGTGCCCTTCCTCTTGCTGGTGATCCTCTCGGCGCTCAGCCAGATTCCCGTCGCGCGGCAGATGGCGGCGGGCCGCGCGCTGGGCTATGGCCGCGGCATCGTCTGGATCAAGATAATCATGCCGCAGGTCTGGCCGCTGATCCGCCTGCCGGTCTGGGTGGTGCTGGCCTATGCGCTCTCGGTGGTCGACATGGCGATCATCCTCGGGCCGTCGAACCCGCCGACGCTGGCGGTGGCGCTGACCCGCTGGTTCAGCGACCCCGACCCGGCGATGATCCTGCCCGCCTCTGCCGGTGCGGTGTTGCAGGTGGTCCTCGTGGCGCTGGCCGTCGCCCTGCTGATCGGCGCCGAGGCGCTCGGCAAGCGGCTGGGCCGCTGGTGGCTGCGCCGCGGCGGGCGCGGGCTCTCGGCCGAGCCGGGGCTCTGGGCGGCCAGCGCGGCGGTGGTGGCGCTGATGGCGGTGGGGATGCTGGCGATGGTCTCGCTGCTGGTCTGGTCGCTGGCCTGGCGCTGGTCCTTCCCGCAGATCTGGCCCGAGAGCTTCTCGCTGAAACCCTGGGCCGGGGCGCAACGCGGCTGGATGCGGGCGCTGGGCAATACGCTGGTGCTCGCCGGGGCGACGGCGGTGCTGTCGCTGGCGCTGGCCATCGCCTGGCTCGAGGCCGAGGACCGCGCCCGCCGCAGCCGCGCCGCCTGGGCCGAGGCGCTGATCTACCTGCCGCTGCTGGTGCCGCAGATCGGCTTTCTCTACGGGCTGAACGTCGGTTTCTTGCAGGTCGGCCTTTCGGGCGGCATCTGGGCGGTGATCTGGGCGCAGGCGCTCTTCGTCTTTCCCTACGTGATGATCGCGCTGTCCGATCCCTGGCGCGCGCTCGATCCGCGGATGATCCGCGCCGCCGCCGCCCTTGGCGCCGGGCCGGGGCGCAGGCTCTGGGCGGTGAAACTGCCGGTGCTGCTGCGGCCGATCCTGACCGCCAGCGCCATCGGAGTCGCGGTTTCGGTGGCGCAATACCTGCCGACGCTTTTCATGGGCGCGGGCCGCGTGGCGACGCTGACCACCGAGGCGGTGACCCTGTCCTCGGGCTCCGACCGGCGGGTGACCGGGGTCTATGCGACCTTGCAGGCGGCGCTGCCCTTCGCCGCCTACCTCGCCGCGGCGCTGGTGCCGGCATGGGTGCATCGCAACCGCCGCGCCCTGTCGGGAGGTGTCACATGAGCCTCGATCTCGACGCGCTGAGCATTCGCGCCGCCAATGGCCTGGCGCTTTTCGCGCCGCTGAGCCTGCAGGTGCCGGCGGGCGCGGTGGTGACCGTCATGGGGCCGTCGGGGGTGGGCAAGTCAACGCTGCTGGATGCCATCGGCGGGCACCTGGCGCATGGGTTTCAGCTTAGCGGCGCGGTGCGGCTTAACGGGCGCGACGTGACCCATCTGCCCGCAGAGGCGCGGCGCATCGGGTTGATGTTCCAGGACGCGCTGCTGTTTCCGCATCTCTCGGTCGGCGACAACCTGGCCTTCGGCCTGCCGCCGGGCTTGCGCGGCCGTGCCCGGCGCCGCGCGGCGGTGGAGGATGCGCTGGCCCAGGCCGGGCTGGCGGGGCTGCATGACCGCGATCCCGCCACGCTCTCGGGCGGGCAGCGCGCGCGGGCGGCGCTGATGCGCACGCTTTTGGCCGATCCGGCGGCGCTGTTGCTGGATGAACCCTTCTCCAAGCTCGACGCCGGGCTGCGCGACGAGATGCGCGCCTTCACCTTCGCGCATGTGACCTCGCGCGCCGTGCCGACGCTGATGGTCACCCATGACCCCGAAGACGCCAGGGCCGCCGGTGGCCCGGTGGTCGGGCTGACCTCGCCCGAGGGACGGCGCTTATGACCCCTGATCGGACCGACAACCGCCGCAGCCTGTCGCGCGATCTCATGTCCGATAAATCTACCACGCGCTACCGCCCGGTCCAGCCATAGGCGGCCAGGCCCACCACCTCCTTCACCGCGGTATTCAACTGCTCCAGGTTGTCGGCGAGGTTCCAGCCGATCCCGTCGACCAGGCGCTGCGACCGGTAATCCACCGGCCAGGCCACCAGACCCGGCCAGCCGGCACGCTCGAAACTGCGTATCGCGCGCGGCATGTGGAAGGCGGAGGTGACCAGCAGCCAGCGATCGTCCGGCCCGGGCTGCACCAGATCGTGGCTGAACCAGGCATTCTCGGCGGTATTGCGCGCGCGGGATTCGAGGATCAGGCGGTCCTGAGACAGCCCCAGCGACAGGAACAGGTCTTCGGCCAGGCCCGATTGCGCCTCGCTGACCTTGCCGACCGCGCGCAGGCTGCCGCTGCCGCCGGTGAAGACCACCCGGGCCGCGGGGAACCGCCGGGCCAGCACCATGGCCTCGGTGAAGCGCTCCCCGGCCTGGTTCAACTGCACGCCGCCCCAGCGCCGCGCCGGGCGGGGGTCTTCCCCGCCGCCCAGGACGATGATGCCGGTCACCCCGGAGACCTCCGGAGCGGCGGGATAGCGGGCCTCGAGGCGGGCCAGAAGGACGTCGCCGAGCGGAAAGACCGCCACGGCCAGGGTATAGAGCAGCGTGACCGTGGCCACCCATTGCCCCCGCCCGCGCCAGACCGCGAGACAGGTCCATGCACAGCCCAGCACCAGCCAGGACTCGGGCCGAATCAACAGCCCGACCAGCTTGGCGGCAATGAAAAACAACGTGTCGCTCATATCTCCCCGCTTTGCCGAGCCCGGAATTGCCGCGGGCCGAGGCTTCCGACATGCGCCGGCCCGGGCCAAGGCGCAACCGAGACCGGGCAATCCGCGGCATTTCACGGGCAATGCGTTGTTTTAAGGTCAGATCCCCCGTGCGAAAGTCCGCGCCTTCGGGCGCGTTGGCAATAGTCGAGCGCCGGATCTTTTTGCGGCTGCGCGCAGTTCAAGGGTTTAATTTTGGACCGCAGCGGTTATTGATATGGAAAGCTGCCTGTCGATATCCTATTGTCGGAAAACGACGGCAACCCTTTTTTGTTTGGAGCGTCTCGCCATGAAATTCATTCTTGCCGGCACCGCCTTTGCCCTGATGGCATCGGTCGCACATGCACAGCAGACCGCGCTTGATCTGGTTCTTGCCCAGACCCCGGTGCCCTGCGGCGGATCGGACAATATCGCCGCGGCGGAATTCGACACCAATGACGCCGGTCAGCGGATCGTGCGGGTCAGATGCCGCTCGGCCGGCCTGTTCGGCAATGCGCCCGCGGGGGCGCCGGCCACCAACTTCGGCTTCCTGGCACCCGTACTCGGGATCGGCCTTGCCGGTGCGGCGGTTGGTCTGGGCGGCGGCGGTGGCGGATCGTCCTCGTCCGACACCCAGTAAACCGCCTTACGGTATCTGCATCCGGCCCCGTGGCTTACCGCCCCGGGGCCTTTGGATTTGCACGGGGCCCTAGCAACTGCGGTATCCCATGCGGATCAACTGGCTGCCGGAAATGCGGTAGAACCCGTTGATCCGGTAGCGCCCCTTGCTCATGAACCAGCTTTGCAGTTCGGGCTTGAAATGGCTGGCCACCACATTGCTCCATTTCTCGAAATCCGTCGCCACCAGGCGGCGGCCAAAGGACGACGGGCCGTGAAACCCGAAGCGGGCGTTGGGCGCAATGCAGACATTGCCGGCGCCCAGGTACATCGTGCAGGCGGACAGGCAGGTGCCGCGAATTTCGACCCGCTGGCCGGTCGACCGGATGCGCCGGACCTTGGTGGCGCGGCTCTGGATCAACCCGCCGTGGTCGTTGCGCACCACGATGGTCTGCTGGGCCTCGGCCCCGTCGGGCGCGGCCAGTCCCGCGCCCAGAAGACAACATGCGGCGATCAGGCTGCGCCGCGCAGCTTTCAGAAGTGTCATACCCCGTACCCCTACGGTTTGGCCCGGCCGGAACGGCGTCGGGCTCCCACGAAGGGCAGATTGGCGGGGATGTCTTACTCAAATCTTGACGGCGAATTGCGGCGAAATTGGGATATCCTTAACATATAAAGTGCTACGAAAGTCGGCAGAGCAGGCAGGCCCCCGTGAATTCACCGCGAAATCCCCCGGTACGCGCTGTCCTGCGGCGCCGGGCGTGTTAACCCATCGGTCGGATAAAAGGGCATGAGTTCCAGAATTGACTAAATTGCCGAAAACAAACGCCCGCGAGCGCGCGGAATTGCCGGCCGAGAACTGGTTTGTCGCGCAATTGAAGCCCAACGGGCTGGCGCTGGCGCTGCGCAACCTGGCGCGGCAGGGATTCGACAGCTTTGTTCCCGAGCGTCTCGAGAACGTCCGGGGGCGGATGGCGCGCAGGCCGCTGTTTCCCGGCTATCTCTTCGTGCAGTTCGATCCCGAGGCGCATGGCTGGCAGGCGATCAACTCGACCCGCGGCATCACCCGGCTGCTCCTGAACGACACCCGCCGCCCGACCCCCCTGCCCGGGCAGTTCATGGGCGGGCTGATCGCGCGCTGTGATGACAGGGGCCTGCTGCTGCCGCCCGAGGATATTGCGGCGGGCGACCGGATTAGGGTGATCTCGGGGCCGTTTGCCGAACTGGTGACCACGGTGGACAGTCTCGACAAGGATCAGCGGTTGCAGGTGCTGATCGACCTGATGGGCCGACAGGTGCGGACCTCGATCCCGCGGCAGAATGTAGAGAAGCTGGGTTAGGTGTTTTGCTGGCGCGGGGGCGGCGACCGCAATAGTGGCCGAGAACCTTCGGCGCCTGCCACTGGGTTACGTGCCGTCGAGTCCCTCGAAGGCGCCCGGCACCAGTTCTTCCCAGAAGGCCACCATTTCGCCGACCGACAGGGCCGAGCCCCAGCCCAGCCGGGTGAATTCCTCGCGCTCGACGTCATCGGACAGCCGCGCCAGGAACAGCCGCCTGTCGGCATCGCGCTGGGTCGGGGAGCGCCCGGCCACCAATTCGCGGATCCGCCCCATGCGCCCGGCGCGAAGCCGCCGCGCACGGTCAAGCTCGGCCTCGCGGGCCGTTTGCTCGCGCGTTGCCGCCTCGGCCTGCGCCTTGCGCGCCTCGGCCGCCTGCACCGCTTCCGGCGAAGGTTCGGGCGGGGTTTCGCCCTTGTAGTCGTCGCGCAGCGCCGCGCTCAGGTAGCGGACCGGGCTTTTCACCCCGTCGCGCCGCGCCAGGTAGGTCAGTTTCTCGGCCACATAGGCCTCGCCATGTTCGGCGATCCATTGCCGGGCCAGACGGTCGCTGACGCCGACCTTCAACAGCCCTTGGTAGACCGCGCCCTGCCGCACGCCTTCGCCATCGTCGATGTCGAGCATCGCCAATTGCGGGTTCTCGCGAATCTTGAAACGCAGTTCACTGACCTGCCGCCCCATCTTGCGAAACTCGGGCTCGAGCAGGATGTTCGACGTCTTGTTCACCTCCTTGACCGCCGGTTTGATCACCTTGGCATTCAAATGCTTGAAGCTTTCATAATAGGCGCTGCCGTCGACGCCCATCAGCCGGCGAAACAGGTCGATCGGCCACCAGCCGGTCGACCCGGTGCGCACGAAACGATAGCAATTCTCGTAAAGCGCCAGCGCGTGGCCGGAGGTGAACCGCCGCTGGATGTTCAGGTTGATCAGGGCAAAGACCTTGGGATCATGCAGCTTTTCTGCCAGCGCGGGCGAATAGGCGTATTCGCAGACCCCGCCCTTGAGCTTGGCATAGGACAAAAGCGCCGAGACGCCCCATTCCTGCTGGCCATCCGCGCCCAGCATGTCCCATTCCGCCACGGTTTCCGCCAGTGAGCGCAAGGACGCCTTCAGCGTCTCCATGTCGTTGGAATTGTAGCCCACCATCATGCAGAGCGTGCGGGCGTCGATCTGGTGCTTGGGCCGGGTGACGAGGTGGTCATAGGCGTTGAGCAAAAGCACGTTGGACAGCTTGCGCTGCAGCAGCGTCAGCTTGCCGGAGACATGGATCGCGGCCACGTTCTTTTTCACCGAAGGGCGGCGCAGCGGGCCGCTCAACTGGTCGTGCGGGATGTCGTCGGTCTGCATGGCCTGTCCTCTTGTCCGGCGGCCTTGGCGGCTCTGTCCGGTCTGCTCGGGGGCAGTATGCCGTAAAAGGCACCCGTGCTCAATTGCTTGTCGGGCACCCGACGGCGCCGCCTGTGCGTCCCGTAAACGGGTGCCCTTCGCCTCGCGGTGCCAAGGGCGGGGCGGCGTCAGGTACCCTTTTACGGGACGCAGCCCCTGCGTTTTTGCAACAATGCACGGTTTTTCGGCCTTTCCCGAGTCCGGGTGCCCCCAACCCCGCGAATCGGACCCCTTGCTCCCGTAGTCCGGTGCCGCCGGTCCCGTAAAGGGGTGCCCATGGTCCTGTATGCAGGTGCCGAAAGAGGGTTAAGGCATTGAACAAATGTTATTAATAAAGGCCAAAGATCCTAAAATTCCTAAAGGAATCAAACCTTGTTCCGGTGCCGTGTTCCCGATTTTCTGATGAATAAGGCCGGTTTCGCATGCGAAACCCCAAAGATGTCTCCCTCGGATTGCTGATTCACAGGACGGCATGGATGTGCGATGATCTGGCGAATAACAGGCAAATCACACGATCCGAGCGAGGCACGAGCACAATGGTCCGAAAACAGGACACCCCCCTGCCCCCCTATTACAATCTCGACCCCGAGACCTCGGCCGCCAAGTTGGGCGAGCCTATCGATACCGCCCGATTCGCGAAAGCCGCGGCCTTTGCCGGGCGGGGCCGCGACGATCTGGCCAGGCGCGGCTATGCCCCGGACGGGCGCAAGCGGCTGCGCAAGTTCTCGACCTGGGAGATCTGTCGCTACCTGATCCCGGTCGCCCCCGCCCACCTGCGCCGGGTGCTCAACAAGCATCCCGACCTGCCGCAGGGCGAAGGTCATGCGGGGGCCAAGTGGTTCAGCCTCGAAGAGGTGCTGCGCCTGCGCGATCACTTTGCCGAGGAAGGCGTGAGCACCAAGGAATACCGCCCCTACCGGCCCAAGGGGTTGCCCGCCAAGGTGGTGGCGGTGGCCAACTTCAAGGGCGGGGTCGGCAAGACCTCGACCGCGGCGCACCTGGCGATGAGTGCGGCGCTCGATGGCTACAAGGTGCTGGTGATCGATCTGGATTCCCAAGGCTCGATGACCTCGATCCTCGGCGGCCAGGTGGCCGATGAATGGCAGACCGTCTTTCCGCTGCTGGCGCGCGACTATGCCCGCCACCTGCAGGCCGAGAACCGGGTGCGCGAGGCGGCGGGCGATGCCCCTGCCCCGCTGGACGAGACGCTGACGGAAAGCCTCGAGCTTTCGCTGCGAAACGTGGTGCAGTCGACCCATTGGCCGAACATCGACCTGATCGGCGCGCAGCTCAACCTCTACTGGGCCGAGTTCCAGATCCCGGTCTGGCGCATGGGGCTGAAGTCCTGGCCGCTCTGGGATGCGCTGACCGCGGGGCTCGAGGAAGGCGGCGCGCTGGACGACTATGACATCATCCTGCTCGATACGCCGCCGGCGCTGGGCTACCTGACGATCAATGCGCTGGCCGCGGCCGATATCCTGCTGGTGCCGCTGGGCGCCTCGTTCCTGGAGTTCGATTCGACGGGGCGGTTTTTCGACATGCTTTATTCGACCTTCGCCAGCATCGAGGAAGGCGAGAACGGCGCCCGGCGCCGCGCGGGCCTGCCGGAGATGAAATTCGAGTGGGACGTGGTCCGCGCCATCATCACCCGGTTCGACGCCAGTCAGCAGACCGATCTGGCCAACGTGATCCAGGCCTATTTCGGCGACATGATGAACGCCTACCGGCAGGAATATACCGCGCTGGTCGGCCAGGCGGGTGAAAGCGTCAGCGGCATCTACGAGGCCGATTACCGCAACTTCAACCGCGAGACCTATACGCGCGGTCGCGAGGCGTTCGACCGGACCTATGCGGAGTTCAAGGAGCTTCTGATCGGCTCCTGGTGGCGCGATGCGCAGATGGCGAAGACCGAGCAGAAGGAGGCCGAGCATGGCACGCCGCAGACAGCTTGAACCGCCCTCGCCCGAGGCATTGAAGGCCCTGGAAGAGGGCTATGCGCGCGAGGTGCCGCGCAGCGGGCTGCGCATGCCCATTGCCGACGTGGTGGGCGAGGCCGCGGCCATGTCGACCCCCCTGCCCCCGGAGGCGCGCGCCGAACAGGCCCGCGACAAGGCCGATGCCGACCGCTGGCGCGAGGCCGAGAAGGACGGGCGGCTGGTCACCCTGATCCCGATCACCGAGATCCGGGTGGCAGGCATCACCCGCGACCGGCTCGAGGTCGATGCCGATGAGCTCAACGAGTTGGCGCTGTCGATCGGTGACAGCGGGTTACGCCTGCCGATCGAGGTGTTTCGCAGCGCGCAGGACAGCGAGGGCTATACGCTGATCTCCGGCTACCGGCGGCTCGAGGCCTTTCGCCAGCTGGTCGATCTGGGCCGCGTTGACGGCGATTTCACCCGCATCCCCGCCTTCATCCGCGAGCCCGAGAGCGAGGCCGAGGTCTATGTGGCGATGATCGAGGAGAACGAGATCCGCGTGGGTCTCAGCCAGTACGAACGCGGGCGCGCGGCGGCGATGGCGGTCTATGACGGGGTCTTCCCGACCCTCGACGAAGCGGTCAGCACGCTGTTTCGCAATGCCTCGAAAGCCAAGCGCTCGAAGATCCGTTCCTTCGCGATGATCCACGAGGAACTGGCCGACATGCTGGAATTTGCCACGCAGATGAACGAACGCCAGTGCCTGCGTCTCGCCTCTGCCCTGCGCGCCGGGCTGGGTCCGAAGATCCGCGAGGCGCTGGAGGCGGTGAAGGTCGGCTCGCTCGACGAGGAATGGGCCGAGATGCTGCCTTTCATCGAAGAGGCCGAGGGCGCTGCTCCCGCGCCGGGCCGTGGCGGTCGGCCCAAGGCGGCAAAGCGGCTGGAGACGGCGCGGCATACCCGGCTGGCAGGGGGCATCTCGATCGAGAGGGAAAGCGGCCCGCGCGGGTTTGCGATCCGGTTCCATGGCCCGGTGACGCCCGACATGGTGGATGACTGCATGGCGCGGATCGAGGCCCTTCTGGGCGCGCCTGATTAGGCAGGGGGGAGCGGCCTGCGCAGGGTCGCTCTCCCCAATTCTCACCAAATCAATCTTCTGATTGAAAATACGGGGCTGCCCCCGGCGGTTCGCCGTGGCGTGACCAGGGCGAAACCTCGTGCGCAACACCCTGCGTTCGCCCTGTTGTTCGACCGGTAATACGCAAGGCGCATGTTGGCCCCGGTATTCAGACCGAGGAGTTGACCCATGCCGATCACCGATCCCTTCGCCACCCATGTCGACAGCCTGACCGGCCCTGTCACCGGCGGCTTCGACATCACCCCCGACGATGCCGCGGACCTCGCCTCTGTCACCCGCGCGCTGATGGTTTCCGCCGCGGGCGACCTGGCGGTGACCTTCCGCGACGGCTCGAGCGTGACGCTGCCGGGGCTGGCCCCCGGGGTGATCTATCCGCTGCGGGTGCGGCGCGTGCTGGCCACCGGCTCGACGGCCACGGGCGTCAAGGGGCTGATCTGATGCTGGGGCTTGGCCTCGCGCTGCAACCGCAGTTTCCCGCCGAGGTGACCGTCCCTTTGCCGGTGGGCTTCGGCTGGAATGCGGCGGCGCATCCGGTGCGGATCGTCCAGAGCGGCGCGGGGTTTCGCAGCGAAACCGCACCGCGCGACCTGGTCGATCCCGGTATCTGGACCGGCGCCGCGATTCACGTCGACGGCGCCCTGGGCGACGATGGCAATTCCGGGCTCGGGGCCGAGGACGGCGATTTCTCGGCCGCAAAGCGCACCATCTGGGCGGCCTTCGTCGCGGGCAACGCCACCGCGGCGCCCTACCGCGTGCTCGTCAAGCCGGGGTTCTACGAGGAGGGCGCCTTTACCCGCAACGGCAATGACGAACCGGCGCAGCCGGTGGCGGTGATCGGCTGGGGCGGGCCGGTGATGTATCGCACCGGGCCCTGGTCGGTGGGCTGGACGGACGCCGGCGGCACCTTCAGCGCCGGGGTGAGCGCGGTCAAACGGGTCTTTCGCACCGATGTGGAAAACCCGCGCGGGCTCTATTCCGAGCTGGCGCAGGTCGCCGATCCCGCGACCTGTGCAGCCACGCCGCAGAGCTGGTGCAACGATGGCGGCACGGTGCATGTCAATATCGGCAGCGCGCCGGGGGCAGGGGACCTGGCGCTGATACGGTCGTTTCACGGGGCGCGGTTCCTGAGCCATGCCGATGACCTCTACCTCGAGAACATCCATTGCCAGGGCGGCATCACCGGCGCGCTGCATTGCGATGCCGCGGCGTCGCGCAACGTGGTGGCGGTCGATTGCAGCTTCCGCTATTCGGCGCCGTCCAATTCCTCGGCGCCGCTCGATGCGGCGCGGGTGCGGCGGACCAAGGGGCTGGCGGCGTTCTTCGATTGCGACGCCAGTTACGGGGCCAAGGACGGCTGGTCGTTTCACGAGGACGGAAACGCCGGGCTGCATGTGCTGCTCGAACGCTGCACCGGCTCGGACAATGGGGCGCTGGGGGCCAGCTCGGTCAATGCGCTTTCGACCCATGACGCGATAAGGATGATCGTGCTGGGTGGCGAGTTCGGCTGGTCGCGGAACGGCACCGAGGTGCATTGCATCCAGGCGACCGAGAGTTTTCTGGCCGGCTGCCGCGCGGTGGCGCGGGACGTGGACGGCACCTCGGTGGCCTACAAATGCTCGAACCCGTCGTTCATGTGGCTGCTCGACGCGGTGGCCGACGCCGATGGCGCGGCGACCAATTACGCCATCGAGGCCAATGCCGGCACGGTCTTTACCCGCGGGTTTCAGGCGATCTCGGGCAGTATCGAGACCTCGAGCGGCGGCACCGTCACGCCCTTCTGAACCAGGCGCCGGGCAAGGTCGGACCAGTCCGGCAGCGACTCGGGGCGCTTGCCCCGGGTTTCGCAGCGAAACCGCCAGTCGGGATCGGCGTAGCCGATGATCGACGGGGCGGAGGGGTGACAGAGCCGGTCCGGTCCGAGGATCGGCAGCCCGACATGCCGGTAGAGCCCGATGCGGTTGGAGTTGTGGGTCTGGTACTCGATCCCGGGGGCATCGCGATAGGGCGCAAGGCCGATGTCGGCATGGGCGATGAAGGCCAGGGTGTCGGCATGGCTTTTCTCGCCATGCAGCACCAGGTTGGCGGGGGTTTCGCATGCGAAACCGGTCGGTCCCAGCACATGCAACCGCCAGTGCGGCGCCTCGGAGGCGATGCGGACCAGGGCGGGCAGGTCGAGCAGGGTGGTCCCGGCGCAGACGGCCTCGAACCGCGCGCGAGGGGTATATGGGTCAGGGTTGCTGACCTGAAGCAATCGCTGCGGAATGCCCATCGGATCGAGCGTGACCTTGCCCGGGTGGAAGCGGCGGGCGAGATGCGGGCTGGCGGTGCTGATCCGGTCGACCAGTTTTGCGGCCCGCGCCTCGGCCATCAGCAGCGCGCGCGGCGCCTTGATCAGCCGCATGTCGTCGTTGACGCGGTAGACCAGCCGGGCCTTGGGGGCAAAGCGCCGGGCCAGGGGCGCCAGCATGACCGGCGCCCCGGATTCGATCAGCACGAGGGCGGCCTGCGCCAGGTGCGGCTCCAGCACCGGACCCCAGAAGGCGGGGAAGAGTTGGTGTAGCGGGCTGAGCAGCGCGTCCAGCCCCGGTCGGCGGGTCGAGACCGGGTGCAGCGGGCTCCAATGGAAAATCGTGGTGAGGGTTTCGCTGCGAAACCGGGTGCCGGGTTGCGGCTCATGCGCCAGGCGCTTGTCGCCGGTCAGGCGTGACAGCCAGGAATATCCCACCGTCGCCAGGGTCACATGCCAGCCCATCTCCTGCAGGTGATGCGCCACCCAGAGCATCGAGGGCTTGCGCTTCTGCTCCGGGAAATGCCCGGTGAGGATCACCACGCGCCTCATGCCGGAACCCCGCGCGGCAGGTGCGCGCGGGCGTCGCGCAGGAAGGGCAGGGCGGCAAGCGCGCTGGCCAGCGGCAGGGCCCAGAGCGCCAGCGGGTGATGCAGGACCGGGCCCAGCAGCGCCAGCGAGAGGGCCAGCGTCACGGCGGCACGGCGCAGGGGCGGGGCGGTGTGGCCGGTGGCGATGAGCGCCTGGGTCAGCGGCATGAGCAGCGCGGACAGCGCGCCGGTGAGCAGCAGCGGCGGCAGCAGCGGCGCGGCAGCCCGGGCCTTGTCGGGGCCGAGAAGCGGCAGCAGATGCGGCGCGGCGGCCCAGGCGGCGGGGTAGATCATCGCGGTCAGCAGCGTCACCTGGCGCAGGCTCTGGCGGAGGTGAGTGGCGAAATCGGCGCTGCCGGCGAGGGACTTGAAGCGGGGCAGCGCGAGATAGCGCAGCGGGGCGAGGGCGAGGGTGTCGATCAACTCGACCAGCCGGGTGGCGATCTGGAAGGCGCCGGCGGCGGGCAGGCCGAGGGTGAGGGCGATCAGGAGTTGCACGGCGGGGAAGGTGGCCGATCCGGCGAGCGGGCGCAGGGTGAGGCGGGCGAGATCGGGCAGCAGCGGGCGGAGCGTGCCGCGCGGGCCGAGGTCGGGCGGGGCGAGGGCAAGGGACAGCGCGGCGGTGAGGGCGGTATTGGTCAGGGCGAAGGCGGTGAGGCTCCAGGCGGCCCAGCCCTGGGTCAGGCCGTAGAGGGCGACGCCGGCGGCGAGGGCCTGGGCCAGCAGGGTGCGCAGGGCCAGCGCGCGGAGCTTGAGCGCGCGGCGCAGGCAGCCTTCGGAGGGCGCGGCGAGGGCGTTGAACAGCGGCAGGCTGGCGAGGACGGCAAGGTGCGGGCGGCTCTCGGCAGGCAGAACTGGAAGCGCGGCGAGGCAGAGCAGGGCGGCGGCGAGGCCGAGGCTGAGTGAGAGGGCAAGGAGCGGGTGGTCCGGCGTGTCGGAGGTGATGCGAAGCTCGGTGATGCCGGATTTGTGCAGCACCTGCAGGAGCCTGGGCAGGGCGAAGGCGGTGGCGAAGACGCCGATCTCGGCCAAGGGGAGAAGCCGGGCGGCAAGCAGGAAGATCGCCGCGGAAATGCCGAGACGGGACCATTGCAGGATGATCGCCCAGAGCGTCATGACGGGACCTCTGGGGTCGGGCGGCTGTTGGCTGTGGCGGATCATGCGGGGACCTTGGCGGGGCTGGGGGTGAGGGCGGCGAGCAGGGGGCGCTCGATGTGGCGGTGGACCAGCAGGGCGGTCCAGAGGCAGGCCAGGGTGAGGGCGGCGCAGAAGGCGACGGCGGCCAGCGGGGTGGCCGGGAGAATGGGAAGCAGCGCCAGGGTGGCGGCGCGCAGGGTGAAACGGTGCGAGAGGTAGAGCGCATAGGAGGCGTCCCCCAGCCGCTGGAAGGGCAGGGGGCGGTCGGGCGCGAACAGCGTGCCGGCGGCGACGATCAGCATGGCGGGAAGGCCCGCGGCGAGGAACCGGGGCAGGGCGGTCTGGTGGAGCAGGGCGAGGAGAGCGAGGCCTGCGGCAAGGGCCGTCAGGGCCAGCGGGGTCGAGGGGCGGATGACACCCCTTTGCCAGAGGCGGGCGAGGGTGATGCCAAAGGTGAACTCGAGGATCAGCGGGTTGGTGTAGAACAGCGTTGCCGTGGACCGGGGCAGGTGGGGCCCGAGCAGGGCGAGGGTCACAAGCGCGGCGGCGCAGGTCAGAAGCGGGCGGGGCAGGGTGAGGCAGAGGGCCAAGAGGGCGTAGAAGAAGACCTCGTAATTGAGCGTCCAGCCGAGCGAGAGGACCGGGGCGATGCGGCCATCGGGGCGCTCGAACGGCAGGAAGAGGTAGGAGTGGAGGATCTGCGCGGGATCGAGGCCGGTGTCCTTGAGCGCGCCGGGGGCGGCAAGCAGGAGCGCCACCATCAGCGTGGTGAACAGCGCATAGAGCGGCGCGACGCGGCGCAGGCGGCGGCCGAGGAAGGCGCCGGGGCGGTGCAGGAAGCGGGCGGCGGAAAGCGTGACGATGAAGCCGGAGATCACGAAGAAGATGTCGACGCCGCGGGTCCAGGGCAGATCGGCGCCGGGCAGGTCGAGAGCGAAGTAATGCGCGGCCTCGGCGCGGATATGGCCGACCAGCACCAGAAAGGCGGCGAGGGCGCGCAGGGACTGGAGGCCCGGGAGATGGGTCATGGGGTTCGGCTTTCGTGAGGGGTGGCTTGGGCGTTTCCGGTTATTTCATTTGAAATCAAGGCATTAAGTCGCGCGCCTCTCGGCGGGCGGCAATCGATGCGGGACGGCGACCCTGCCGCGCCTCGGGATCGGAGCTCAGGCTGCTTCATGGAGGGCCTCGGTCTGTTGCATGGGCAGGGGGATGATCTGGGCCGTCGGGGCCGCCTTGCGGCGCGACAGGTGGCAGATCAGGGCGATGACCAGCAGCGAGGCCAGCAGGTTCTGATGCAGAAGGTAAGGCGCGTGCGAGGAAAACAGCAGCGCGGCGCCGCATTGCGCATAGATCGCGGCAGCCAGCAGCGTCGCCCGGGCGCGGTGAAAGAGGATCCGCAGCGTGAAACCCGCGAGCAGCAGAAAGAGCGCCGCGCCGAAGGGGCCGAAATCGACGTAAGGGGCGGTCAGCAGAGGGAAATCTCCGCCGCCCTTGATGGCATCGAGCGCCGGCGCAAGCGGGGCGAGGGCCTGGTCGACCACCCCGTCGGTGAAGGTCAGCACCGCGACACCATGCAGGGTGATCCCGCCCCAGGTGGGCGGCGTTTCGGTGGCCAGCGGTGCGACGGCATTCCACAGGTCGTTGACCATGTAGAAGGCGAGTTTCTGCAACCCGATGGGCACCGCGTCGGTGCTGATGGCAGGGTTGGTCAGCGCCTCGCGCAGGCTCCAGACCCCGAGAAACAGCGCCGCGCCGAGGATCAGCCAGGGCAGCGCCACAAGGCGGCGGCGGATCAGGCAGGTGACGAGATAGGCCGAAAGGGTGAATTGCAACAGCAGCAGGCGCTGGCTCATCACGATGGGCAGCAGCGTCAGCGCGATGGCGTTGAGCAGCAGCGTGAGACGGCAGAGCCTGCGGGCGCGGTCGGGCAATGCGCCGGTGGCGAGCAGCGCGGCGGCGAGGCAGCCGGTGGCGGGCAGCGCGGCATAGAACAGGCGCATCCCGGTGAAAAGCTTGTTCTGCAACAGGAAATCCCGGGCGGTCAGGGCCTCGGCGGCGGTCAGGATCAGCAGGCGGCGAAAACCGCCGAGTTGCAGCGCGGTGAGCGTGATCCAGAGCAGAGTAGTGCCCAGCAGCAGGAGGTTGGCCAGGAAGGTGAGGCGCGCGGCCCTCGCCAGATCCGGCGGAATGAAGCGGGGGCTGCGGCGGGGCAGGGCGGTGCGTGCGGCGAGGTCTCCCACCGTCCAGGCGGCCAGCGCGGTGAACAGCCAGAGCGCGCCCAGCGGGGTGAAGGCGGCAAGCGTGATGTCTTCGCGCGCCATGAAGGCGGGCATCAGGTCGAAGGCCCGTGGCGAGGTCAGCGCGACAAGCGCCACCGCAAGGGTCAGCGCCCAGCAGATCAGCACCAGCGAGAGGGGCGAGAGCGCACGCATCAGGCGGCCTGGGGCAGGGCGCGCGCGGCCGCGTAGAGGTGACGGTCGGCGGCGGTGAGCCGCTCGATCCGCGCGCGCAGGTCAGCCGGGATGCGGGTGCCCTCCGGCGCGCGGTTGCGGTGCAGGATGGGCAGCGGCAGGCCGGTGAAGCGGCGCAGCGCGCGGGCAAAGGCACGGGGCCGGGCGAGATCGCCGATCAGGGCGAAGCGGGCGAGGTTGTCCTGCGCCCTGGCAAGGGCCTTGGGAAGATCGCGACAGGTGGTCAGGCTCTCGCCCGCGAAGTGAAAGAGGTATTGCGAGGCCAGCCGCCGGGCATCCTCGGTGTCGAGAAAGGCGGCGAGGCAGGCGGGGCGCGCCGGGTCGGGATGGCGGCGTTGCAGGTAGTGGTAGTGCGAGACGAAGCGCTCGGCCGGGTCGCGCAGCAGGGTGATGAAGTCATGGCCGGAGCGGGCGTGAAGCTCGGGGTTGTAGCGGAGATGGCCGGCGATGCAGCGCGTCCTGCGCGCCAGGAGCCGCGCCAGCACCGCGTCGCGGGCGGCATAGTCCGACAGGATCCGCGCCTCGCCCGCCAGCGCCGGATCGCCAAGGTCGAGCGGGATCGTCGCCTGCGAAAAGGCATGACGCAGGCGCAGCGCGGCGCCAAAGCTCGACCCGCCGCATTTCGGAACATGAAGGTAGACGATGCCGCGCATGGGGGCCTTCCGTGTTTGCGTTTTGTTAAGGAAAACACGGGCATGGTTAATGCAGGTTTAACGCCGCATCGGAGACGCCATGCGGATTGTTCATGTGGTCACGCGGCTTCTCAGGGCCGGGTCGGAAGAAAACACGCTGGAATGCTGCCGCTGGCAGGCCGGCGCCGGGCATGAGGTCCTGTTGGTGCACGGGGCCGAGGCGGATGCGGGCTGGGCCGCGCGTCTTCCGGTGCGGACGCTGGCCGTGCCCGAGATGGTGCATCCGATCCGGCCGGTCGCCGACCTGCGGGCCCTGGGCGCGCTGCGGCGGCTCTACCGCGCGGTGCAGCCCGACGTGATCCATACCCATCAGAGCAAGGCCGGCATCCTCGGGCGGCTGGCGGCGGATGCGGTGCCGGGCGCGCGGGTGGTGCACGGGGTGCACATGCTGCCCTGGGCGCATGTCGGCGCGGCGCGGCGGCGGGTGTATCTTGCGGCAGAGCGGGCGGCGGCGCGGCGCACGGATGTCTTCGTCGGCGTGAGCGAGGCCCTGGGCACCGCCTATCGCCAGGCGGGCATCGCGCCGCAGGTCCATTGCGTGCGCTCGGGGATGGACCTGGCGCGCTTTCGCCGCGCGGACCTGCCGGCGGACTGGCGCGCGCTCTTGCGGCTGGCCCCGGGCGCGGCGCGGCCGCCGGTGGCGGTGATGCTGGCCGCGCTGGAGCCGCGCAAGCGCCACCTGGCCTTCCTGCGCGCCTTTGCCACGGTGCGGCGGCTGATGCCGGACCTGCGGATCGTGCTGGCCGGAACCGGGCCGGAGGCGCCGCGCGTGCGGCACGAGGTGGCGCGGCTGGGGCTGGGCGACCGGGTGATCCTGGCGGGCCATCGGCGCGATCCCGAGCGGCTTCTGGCGCTGGCCGATGTCTCGGTGCTGGCCTCCGAGCGCGAGGGCCTGCCGCGGGTGGTGGTGCAATCGCTGGCGGCGGGGGTGCCGGTGCTGGTCAACGACCTGCCGGGGATCGGCGAGGTGCTGCGCGACCGGGTCAACGGGCGCATCCTTCCGGCGCGCGATGCCGGCGCCTTGGTGCGCGAAATGGTCGGCATCCTGCGGGTGCCCGAGCGGCTGGAATGCCTGCGGCGCGGTGCGGCGGCCAGCGACGTCAGCCCCTGGGCGCTGGAGCGGCTGGGGCCGGAGACCACGGCGCTCTATGCGGCTGAGCCGATGAGGGCGGCGGCATGAGGCTGATGGTGAACGCGCGCTTCCTGGGCCAGCCGCTGTCGGGCGTGCAGCGCTTCGGCCGCGAGATCGTGGCGGCGCTGGATGCGCGGCTGATGGCGGATCCGGCGCTTCGGGCGCGGCTGGGCCCGGTGGTGGCCTGCGCGCCGGAAGGCGTGGCCGATCCGGGGTGGCAGGCGATCACGCTGCGGCAGGTGCCGGGCGGGCAGGGCCACCGCTGGGAGCAGGGCGCGCTCTACCGCGCCGCGCGCGATGCGGTGCTGTTCTCGCCCGGCAATGCCGGGCCCCTGCGGCACCGGACGCAGGTGCTGGTGCTGCATGACGCCAACCTGTGGGAAATCCCCGAGGCCTATGGCTGGCGCTACCGCGCGCTGCACCGGGCGCTGCGGCCAAGGCTGGCGCGGCAGGCGGCGGAACTGGTGACGGTCAGCCGCTATTCGGCGCGGCAGCTGGCCGGGGTTCTGGGGGTGTCGGAGGGCCGGTTCTCGCTGGTGCCCAATGCGGTCGAGCATGTGCTGCGGTGCGACGCCGATCCCGGCGTGCTGGCGCGGCACGGGCTGACACGCGGGGGATACCTGTTCTGTGTCGGCAACCGGTCGCCGAACAAGAACGTCGCGCGGCTGGTCGCGGCGCATGGGATGGCGGGCGAGGTGCCGCCGCTGGTGGTGGCGGGCGGCTTGGCGCCGGGCCTGGCGGCAACGCCCGCGGTCCAGGGCCTGGGCCGGGTCAGCGACGGCGAATTGCGCGCGCTCTACGAAGGCGCGCGGGGCTTCGTCTTCCCCTCGCTCCACGAGGGCTTCGGCATCCCGCCGCTGGAGGCGATGGAACTGGGCTGCCCGGTGCTGGCGGCGCGGGCCGGCGCCCTGCCGGAGGTTCTGGGCGAGGCCGCGCTCTGGTGCGATCCGCTGTCGGTCGCGGACATGGCGCGGGGGATCAAGGCGCTGGCCGCGCTGGCGCCGCAGGACCGGGCGCAGCGGGTTGAGGCCGGTCGCGCGCGCGCCGCGCGCTATCGCTGGGCGCGCAGCCTTGACGCGCTTTTGCCGGTACTGGCGCGGGCGCGGGTCTGCGGCGGCGTCGGGATGCTTGCGGCGGGGTAGGGGGCCGGTCGCGGCCTACCGCCCGGTGGGGCTCAGCACCAGCCCGGCGGTGCGCAGGATCAGCACGAGGTCGAGCGGCAGGCTCTGCTCGGCGCGGTAGCGGCGGTCGAGCGCGACGCGCTTGCGGTAACAGCCATCGTCGCGGCCCTCGATCTGCCAGAGCCCGGTGATGCCCGGCGTCTGGCCGAGATAGGCGGCGGGGTCGCCATCGTAGAACGCCAGTTCCCCGGCGGTGATCGGGCGCGGCCCGACAAAGGACATCTCGCCACGCAGCACGTTGAGGATCTGCGGCAACTCGTCCAGCGAGGTGCGGCGCAGCAGCCGGCCCAGGCGGGTGATGCGCGGATCGTCACGCAGCTTGAAGGCGCGCGCCCAGTCGAGCGCGGCAATCGGATCCTGCGCCAGGGTCTCGGCAAGGATGCGGTCGGCATCGGGCACCATGGTGCGGATTTTCCAGCAGCGGAATGGCCGGCCCTTGCGGCCGATCCGCCGGTGGCCGTAGAACCCCGGCCCGCCATCGGCGCGGGCAAGCAGCCACAAGACCGCGATGACCGGGATCAGGAAGGGCAGCAGCACCGCGGCAACGACAAGATCGAGCGCGCGTTTGCCGCACCGGGCATAGAGGCGGCGGGCCGGGGTCGGCAGGGGCAGATCGGTGGTGACATCTGTCATGCGGGGCCTCAAAGGTCGGTCCCACCCAGCCTTTGGTTAACCCCGATAAACCATGGGTTAGGTTAATGGAATGTGAATAAAATCGATTAAAATCAGGATGTTGTCGTTAACCTTTCGGTAAGGATTGCCGCGTGTTCCGCCGGGGCGCGACGGATGCCGGATCTGCGCGGGTGGGCGGAAAGGCTTGAAAAGGTAATGCGCGGATGGCATTTGTAAGGGGAAACGCAGTAACGGAGGTCGCGCATGCAGGAATCCACCGTGACGACCAAGGGCCAGACCACCCTGCCGCGTGAGGTCAGGGAGGCGCTGGGCCTGAAGCCCGGCGACCGCATCCGCTACCTGGTGCTGGACAATGGCCAGGTGCGCATCCTCAAGCCGCGCTCGGTCATGAGCCTGGCCGGGCTGCTGCACCGCGAGGGGCGGGCGCCGGTGACGCTCGAGGACATGGAGGCGGCCATCGCCCGCAGCGCCCAGGGATGACCGGGCTGGATACCAACCTGCTGGTCCGCTTCCTGACCCGCGACGATCCCGCGCAGGCCGCTGCCGTCGATTCGCTGTTCGCGGGGTTGAGCGAGGCCGATCCCGGCTTCATCTCGCGCGAGGTCGTCGTCGAACTGGTCTGGGTGCTGGAACGCGCCTATGGCTTCGAGCGCGAGGCCATCGGCCGGGCGCTGTTCGGCCTGCTCGAGGCGCAGGACTTCGTGGTCGAGGCCGCCGACCGCGTCGGGCTGGCCGCCTCGCGCTATGTCAAGGGCGGGCCGGGGTTTTCCGACCAGATGATCCTTCTGGCGGCGGTGGCCGAGGGCGGCAGGCTGGTGACGCTGGACCGCAAACTGGCCCGCGAAGAGGGCGCCGCCCTGGCCTGACGCACCGTCAGACACCGTCAGGTGCTGTCGAACTCCACCTCGCCCGGGGTGATGCGCGCGACCGAGAGCCTGCCGGTGACATAGGCGCCGGTGTCGACAGCGATGCGGCCATCGGTGACATTGGCCTGCTCGACGATGGTATGGCCATGCACCACCCATTGCCCGTCGCGGCGCGGTTTCGACAGGAAATCGGCGTGCCCCCAGGTCAGCGTGCGATGCTCCTGCTGGTCGAGCGGCAGCGCCGGATCGGCGCCGGCGTGCAGCACGGTGACATTGCCGCTGCGGTGCATCAGCGGCAGCAGGCGCAGCCATTCGATCAACTCGGCCCCCATGGCGCGGCGCAGCGCGTCGGCGGCGATCTTGAGGTCGATGCCGGAGGTGGACTGGCTGATGCCGGTGACGCCGAAGCTGGCCAGGGTCTGCAGCCCGCCATAGCGGATCCAGCGGGTGCCCTTGTCCTGCGGCGCCTCGAGAAAGGCCAGCAGCATGTCCTCGTGGTTGCCGCGCAGGCAGAGGATGTCGGGGCGGGCGACCAGGCGGCGCAGCACCTCGGCGCTGTGCTCTCCACGGTCGATGTAGTCGCCGACGCAGACGATCGGCAGGTCGGTGGGCAGGTCGCGCAGCACCTGGTCAAGCAGGTCGATGCGGCCATGGATATCGCCCACGGCATGAAACCCCGATTCGGGGGCGATCGGGGGGAAGCTCACCGGTTTCGGCGAGCGGAAGGCAGTGAACAGCGATGGCAGTTTCATTTTTAAATCAGTCGCAGTCTCATTGACCTTGTATGCGCGCAAAATCTGCGGTTTGGAATTGCTGTCACGGGGATGTGTTAACGCCAGCTTACAATCTGCTGCGGTCGGTCGTGTCATATACGCCACATCCTGTGTGGATTGCGGCGAAAAGGTGGCACTGGCGGGTGTGACGGGGGCAGCGCGCCTGTAGATTGCCGGCAATTGAAGAGGGACGTTGATTTGAAACGCCAGGTGGTCTCGATTGCGGCGATCCTGCTGTGCGGCACGGCACTGGCGGAACCGGCGATCCAGACCGGGTACAATACCTATGGAACGGCCGGGCTGATCGAGATGCCGACGGCAAACGCGATGCCGGACGGCGAACTGGCCTATACCTTCAGCTATTCGCGCAATACCAAGCGACACACCCTGACCTTCCAGATCGCGCCACGGCTGTCGGGCAGCTTCCGCTATGCGCTGCTGTACGATCAGGACCCGAACTCCGGGCCCGACCTGAATACCTCCACCGATTTCCGCTTCGACCGCAGCTTCACGCTGCAATACCTGATCTCGGAAGAAACCGACAAATGGCCGGCCTTCGCGGTGGGCCTGAACGACTTTCTCGGCACCGGGGTCTACCGGTCGGAATACCTGGTCGCCAGCAAGACGATCACGCCGCAGTTCCGCGTCACTGGCGGGATCGGCTGGGGCCGGCTGGCCGGGGTTGGCGGCTTCGACAACCCGCTCGGCCATGTCGCGGATCGCTTCAAGACGCGGGATGAACGGATCTCGAACCGGGGCGGCGAGGTCGAGGCCAGCCAGATTTTCCGCGGCGATGCGGCGTTTTTCGGCGGTGTCGAGTATCAGGTCACCGACAAGCTGAAGCTGACCGCGGAATATTCCTCGGACCGCTACGAGCTGGAGGATGGCGCGACCTTCGACTATGTCTCGCCCTTCAACTTCGGCGTCAGCTACCAGGCGCGCAAGAACATCAACCTCAAGGCGCATTACCTCTATGGCGCGGAGGTGGGCGTGCAGCTGACCTTCGCGCTCAACCCCAAGAACCCGCCCAACTACAGCGGGCTGGAAAAGGCGCCGCCCGCGGTGGTGCCACGCCGCTCGGCGGCGGCCCTGGGCTGGAGCGGGGGCGCCGCGGCAGGCGGGCCGGGGGCGCTGCAGCAGCGGGCAGCCACGGCGCTGGGCCCCTACGGCATCGGGCTGCATGGGCTGGAGGTCAGCGGCACGCAGGCGCGGATCGAGATCGACAACCGCAGCTACCTGACCCAGGCGCAGGCGATCGGCCGCAGCGCGCGGGCAATGACCGGGGTGCTGCCGCCGCAGGTCGAGACCATGGTGATCGTGCCGGTCAGGAACGGCATCGCCGGTGCGCAGGTCACCCTGCGGCGCAGCGACCTTGAGGCGCTGGAATTCGAGCTTGACGGCGCCTGGGACAGCTATGCCCGCGCCGGGATTGCCAGCGCGCCGGGGCAGTTGGCCCCCGCGCCGGGCCGCTATCCCTTCTTCGACTACAAGATCGGACCCTATTTCGCCACCAGCCTGTTCGACCCGGACAACCCGTTCCGCGCCGATCTGGGCATCGAGACCTCGGCACGCTACGAGGCGCTGCCGGGCCTCGTCTTCCAGGGCGCGGTGCGCAAGAAGCTGGTGGGCAACCTCAACGAATCCACCCGGCCTTCGACCTCGGTGCTGCAGCGGGTGCGCTCGGAATCCAACATCTACGAGAAACACGGCGATCCGGCGCTGACCCATCTGACCGGGTCCTATTACTTCAAGCCGGCCGACGATCTCTATGGCCGGGTGACCGCGGGCTACCTCGAAAAGCACTTCGGCGGGGTCTCGACCGAGCTTTTGTGGAAGCCGGTCGACAGCCGCCTCGCCGCCGGGATCGAGGTGAACTACGTCAAGCAGCGCGCCTTCGACCAGCGCTTCGGCTTTCGCGACTACGAGGTCGCCACCGGCCATGCCTCGGTCTACTACGACCTCGGCAATGGCTACCAGGCGCAGGTCGATGCCGGGCGCTACCTGGCGGGCGACTGGGGCGCGACGCTGTCGCTGGACCGGACCTTCAAGAACGGCTGGTCGATCGGCGCCTTTGCCACGCTGACCGATGTGCCCTTCGACGAATTCGGCGAAGGGTCGTTTGACAAGGGCATCCGGATCTCGATTCCGATCGGCTGGGTCAATGGCCAGCGCACGCGCGACACCTATGCCACCGTGATCCGCCCGGTCACCCGGGACGGCGGCGCGCGGGTGCATGTCAACGACCGGCTCTACGAGACCGTGCGCGACACCCATCAGCCCGCCCTGGCCGAGACATGGGGGCGGTTCTGGAGATGATGCGCCTTGCCGCGATCCTCGGCCTCGCCCTTTTGGCGGCCTGCAACCCGACCGCGCCGGATGTGCGCAGCCAGATCACCCGCGCCCAGCTTGACCAGGTGAAAGAGCCGCTGCTGCTGGCCGAGATCAAGCAACTGGGCACCGCCGCCGGGGTGACGCCTTTGGCGCAGAACGGCGACGTGGTCACCTGGCAGACCGGCGACCGCGTCACGCTGAGCTTTCGGGACGGGGTTCTGGTGGGCAGCCGCGGGCTGGGCCAGGATCTGATCTCGGCGGATGTGGGCAATACGCTGGTCGCGCTGCGCGGCGGGGCGGCGGGCTATTATCCGAAGTTCCACAGCTATCTCGACGGCGAACACCAGACGCAGTTCCGCAGCTTTCAATGCCGGATCACCGCGCGCGCGCCCGAGACCATCGAGATCTTCGAGCGCCGCCATGCCACCACGCGGATCGAGGAAACCTGTCATTCGCCGGGGCTCGAGGTGGTCAACCGCTTCTGGCAAGGCGGCGGGATCATGTGGAAATCACAACAATGGGTCAGCCCGTTCGTCGGGTATCTTTTGACCGAACGCCTGGTGCGTTAAACCGGGATTCGTAGGGGACGGGGAGTTTAGGATGTTGGCGATTGTGCGGAACTTGGGGCTGGCGCTGGGCCTTGTGGCCCTGTCGGCCTGCGGTGTGACCTATACCAGCCCGACGGTGAAATCCCAGGCCGAGGGGGCCAAGGTCCGGGTGGTCAGCCTGACCCCCCAGAGCGTGCTGGTGGCGAACCGCCAGACCTATGTGCCGCGCTCGCTGCCGGACGTGTTCTACGCGGCCACCGGCGGCGGCACTGTCCGCGGCGCGACGGCGATCCCGCCCGCGCCCTACGTGCCGACCGAAAGCCGCGGCACGCTGACCCTGCGCCTGCCCTCGGACCCGCCGGTCGAGCCTTACCGCCTCGGGGTGGGCGACGTGGTGATGCTCTCGGCCAAGGGCGGCGCCTCGACGATCCAGGAATTGTCCGGCCTGCTGGCGGCGCAGAGCCAGCGCCAGGGCTTTACCGTGCGCGACGACGGCGCGATCTCGATCCCCAATGTCGGCACGGTGCAGATCGCCGGCATGACGCTGGAAGAGGCCGAGTCGCGGCTGTTCCGCGCGCTGGTGGACCGCCAGGTCGACCCGGATTTCTCGCTCGAGGTGGCGGAGTTCAATTCCAAGAAGATCGTCGTCGGCGGCGCGGTCGCCAGCCCGACCATCGTGCCGGTGAGCCTGACCACGCCGAACCTCGGCCAGGTGCTGACCGCCGCCGGCGGGCTGACCATCCAGGACGAGGAATTCGCCTCGGTGCGGCTTTACCGCGACGGGACGCTCTACCAGATCCCGATCCGCGATTTCTACAACCGGCCCGAGTTGCAGCGCACAAGGCTGATCGACGGCGACGCGATCTATGTCGACACCAGCTATGATCTCGACCGGGCGCTGAGCTTCTACCGCCAGAAGATCGACATCATCAATATCCAGAACCAGGCCCGTTCGCAGGCGATTGCCGAATTGTCGACCGAGATCGGCCTGCGGCGCGCGGCGCTCGATGAGCAGCGCAGCAATTTCCAGGCGCGGACCACGTTGGATGCCGAGAAGCGCGACTATGTCTACCTGGCCGGCGAGGTGTCGAAACAAAGCCGCTTCACCCTGCCTTACGGCCGGCAGGCGACGCTGGCGGATGTGCTTTACGACAGCGGCGGTTTCAGCACCGAGACCGGCAACCCGGCGCATATCTACGTGCTGCGGGCGTCGTCGAACCCGGCGGAATTCGGCGCGGTGACGGCCTGGCATCTGAATGCGTCGAATGCGATCAACATCACCATCGCGACCAATATGCAGATGCGCCCGAACGACGTGGTCTTCATCGAGGAACAGCCGATCACCAAGTGGGGCCGCGCGCTGCGCCAGTTCTTCCCGCCGCTGATCTCCTTGGGTACGACTGCCTTGGCGCAGTAATGGACTTGGCCCGGGGGTGCGGTTGCGCGCCGCCCGGGCCAGACGCTGCCGGGAGAGGGAACCTGACGGAGTGGCGCTTTCGGGGGAGCGCTCCGAGAGGATAAGCCGGGGTCAGGGTTCCTTGATAAAGGCCGGACACCGGCTCAGGGGTTGATCCCGAGCTTTCGTTTGATTGGGTTGTGGGACGAGCGGCGGGGGGAGTTGCACGGTCTGAGCGCGCCCTGCGGCAAATCCTCGGGCTCACGAAAAGTCCTGGGTGGCATCGTCTTCATTCGTCGCAATGGAATGCCATGGCGCGAAACAGGATGGGGCTTGCGGCGGTAGACGGCGCCGAAATCTCCGCGAGGATCGAGGCGGCCTGCCTTATGACACGTCGGACGACCACAGGTACGGTATGTGAAATCTGGATGGGGCAACCCGACCCGTCAGGTGGCCGAAGGGCTTGCGTGCCGCTGTCGGCTACGAGGCCGGAGCTTGAATGCCGCTCTCACCCCGCGTCGTAATAGCCTTTGCCATAGGCCGAATTGGCGCCGTATTTCCCGCCATAGCCGTAGCGCTTCATCCCCTTGGGGTCGATCTGTGCCATGACGAGGCCATGCACCCGGATGCCGACGGATTCGAACTGGCGCAGGGCGTCGGTGACCTGGGTCTTGCTGGTGCGGTCCCAGGCGACCGAGAAGATGATGGCGTCGACGAACTGGCCGATCACCCGGGCGTCGGGGACGACCAGCACCGGCGGCGTGTCGATCACGATGTAATCATAGGTGTCGCGCAATTCCTGCAGGAAGTCGCGGAACCGGTCCGAGGAAAAGAGGTCGGCGGCATTGACGCTGGCCTTTTCGCCGCGCAGGACGTCGACCTCCATGCCCGGTGCGCGGACCACGAGCTCGGCCAGGGGCTGCTTGCCGGTCAGGGCGGAGACGATGCCGCCGGTGCTGTCTCCGAAGTCGAAATATTCCGCGAAGGTGCGGCGGCGGATGTCGCCTTCGACCAGCAGCACCTTCTTGCCCAGACCCGAGAGATTATGCGCCAGGGCGATCGACTGGGTGGTCTTGCCTTCGCCCGGGATGGCGGAGGTGGACATGATGATCTGCGGCGTCTGGTCGATGTCGGACAGCAGCACCGAGGTGCGCAGGTTGCGGATCGCCTCGGAGGCGGCGGAGGTGGGCTTGTCGTTGAGGTAGCTCACCAGCGAACTGCGCTTGCGGAAGGGCATCTTGGGGATCTGGCCGAAGACCGCCAGGCCGGTGGCGGCTTCCAGGTCTTCGGGGGTGCGGAAACCGGAATGCAGCATCTGCCGGACCAGTACGATGCCGGCGCCCAGCATGGCGCCGAGGATCATGCAGAGCGCAAGGATGCGCGACTTGCGCGGTTCGACATATTGACCGGGCGTGGCCTTGGACAGGACCCGGCTGTCGGCCTGCTGCAAGCCGCGCTGCACCGTGGTTTCCTTGAGCCGGGTCAGGAAGGTCTCGTAGAGCGTGCGGGTGGCCTCGGTCTCGCGCTCCAGCTGCTGGAGTTTGACCAGGTCGGCGGATTGCCGTTCGATCTGCTCTTCCAGCCGGGCGAAGGATCCTTCCAGCGCCGTGACCTGCTGCCTGGCCCGCTCGAGGGCGTTTTCCTCGCGGGTGATCAGCATGGCGAAACGTTCGTCGAACATCTCGCGAATGGCCGGATCGGTCCCGGCGCGCCCGCTCAGGCGGTCAAGGGTGGGGTCATTCACGGCGGCGGCCATGGCGGCAAGGTCGTCGCCTTGCTGCAGGGTCTTGAGGTTCTCGACCCGGGCGGTGAGCAGGGCGACATTGGTGCGCGACTCGGCAAGCCGGTCGCGCACGTCCTTGGCCTGCTGGTTCAGCGCCTGCAGCGTCTCGGCGTTGACCAGGTCGGTCCCGGCGCGCAATTCCTTGATCGCGTTCTCGCGCTCCTTCAGCTCGGCCTCCAGCTCGACAACCCGTTCCGAGAGCCAGGCGACGGCATTCTCGGTGGCCTGGAACTTGATGTCGATCTGGTCCTGGATATAGAGCTGCGCGAGGGTATTGGCGATCAGCGCGGATTTTCGCGGGCTTTCGGTCGTGGCGCTGATGTTGAAGATATAGGTATTGCGCTGGTTCGACGCGGAGACGGCACCTCTGACCGCGGAAATGGCGCGGGTCACTTCGGGCGAGTCGGCGTCGTCATCCTCAGCCTGCGGCGCTTCGGCAACCGGCGTCGGGGCGACGACAGCGCGGATGGCAGCCTTGATCGTGCCGAGGGAAAATGCCGGCTCCGGTCGCAGCGCGCCATTGAATTCGGGGTCTTGCGTGAGGTTCAGCTCTTCGACCAGCTTGGCCAGCAGACCGCTCGAGCGGATCACCTCGAGCTCGGTATTGATGGCGCTGGTTTCCGTCGACACCCCGGACATGACGCTTTCCAGGTCGACGACATTCTCGCTGCGGATCTGCAGGGCGAGCTGGGTGGAGGACTGGTACTTCGGCACCGCCACCCAGAAAGCATAATAGCCGCCGATCAGCATCAGCAGCGCGGCGCATCCGGCAATGATCCACTTGCCCCGCCAAAGGGTGCCCAACAATGCCAGCAGATCGATCTCGTCGCCGTCATCCTCCCGCGCGGGGGATCTCTGGGTCATCGGCGTGAACCGGTTTCCGGGGCGGAAACCACCTTGGCTCTTTTCTAACATGCGCGCATTGTCTTCCGGTTACTGGTTACTCCGGTCTTCCCACAATAGCCGACCGGCGGCAACGTACAATGGGCTCAGGTCCCGTGGCGGCAGAAGACAACGACGAGGGTCCGCCAGAACAGCCAGGCCTCGAGCCGGAACCCGGCGTTCTGGATGTAGTAGAGATCGGCGCGCACCTTGGCGGTGGTGGCGTCCAGCCCCGCGGCATAGCCCAACTGGGTCTGCGCCAAGCCGCTGATGCCCGGGCGCACGGCGTGGCGCTGGCGATAGCCGGGGATGACGCGCAGGTTGTGGCGGGCATGGTGGAAATAATCCGGGCGCGGGCCGATCAGGCTCATGTCGCCGCGCAGCACGTTGATCACCTGCGGTAGTTCGTCGAGCCGTGTCCGCCGCAGGAACCGCCCGAGCGAGGTGATGCGGTCGGTTTCCAGCGGATCATGGGCGCCGCGGCTGATCCTGGCGGCGGGCTGCATGGTGCGGAATTTCAGCGCCGCGAAGGCACGGCAGTTGCGGCCCATGCGCGGCTGGACATAGAGCAGGGGTCCGCGGTTGAAGAAGGGGTTGAGCACGAGAAGGCACAGCGCGGTCAGCCCGACAAAGGGCATCAGGGTCAGGCTGAACAGCACGTCGAAGGCGCGCTTCGCCCAGAGGAACACCGGACCTCGGGCGGGCACCTTGGCGGATGTGTTGAGAATATCGTGCTGAGAGGCGGCTGAAGCCGCAAAATTGGAATCGAACACTGTAACCCCCGTCGGTGAATCGACTTTTAACTATATCTTAACTACTATCATGACGCTTGGGCAGGGCAAGTGTTCGTAGTGGTTAATTTTTGAAACAGAGGGGCAGACTCTCAAGCCCTTGGCTGATACGACAGTGCAGAATACCCCGATGTTTTCAGATGCAATGAAAATTCCTGATAAATGCGCATTTCACATTTCGCATTGGGTTTTTCGATTAATTGACGGTGGATTGACGGGTTTTGAACAGGTCTGTGACATGGTTCACAGGTCATGTGCGATTTGTCAGTTTTGCATCAGTTTTACATAAGTCCGATTCTGCGCGGCGCGTAGCGCAAACTGCCCACAGCCCTGCGACCGCCTTGAATTCCCCCGAGAAATCTCGCCCACCCTGATCGAACCATGGCAGGATCGCGCCCGAAACCCGCGCCCGATGCGCAACCCTGACCGGCCGGGCGCGTCACCAGTGATGGCGATCCGCACCCTGGCTTGGCACGCAGGGCGGCGTCACGCAGGGCCGTGGTTTACTTTTGAAACCTGCCGTCCCCGAATCGCAATGTTAGGGTTTGACTTGTTCAAATCGGAGCCAGATCTCAACGGATGCCCCATGACCGTTCCACGTCTGCAAGATCGCTCCGGGTGCGGCTCGATGCGTTGTCGTCCATTGAAAGCTATGTCCCCGAGGCATTGCAGGAGTTTTTGCAGGATCTGAATCTTGCACCGGATCGCGATGCCGTCTGGGGCCTGCTCGAATCGCTTTGCGAGCGGTTGGGCCAGCGTTATGTCCTCTACCGTTTCGTCCTGGTACGGCCTCCGGGCGGCGGCATCCGGCATCGCCGGTCGAACCTGCCCGCCGACTGGACCCGCTGGGTCGAGAGCCTGCCGGAGGAGGCGACCCTCGATTACGGGCTCAACCATGCGATCCACAAGCTGACCGCCTTTGCCATCGGCATCGAGTTCGCCGACCAGTACCGGCGCGCCGGGTTCCTGTCGCCGCACTACGAGACCCTGATGACCCAGGCCGCGCGGATCGGCTGGCGGTCGGGGCTGCTGATCCCGCTGCGCACCTCGCGCAGGGAAGAGCGCGGCACCTTCATCATCGGCGGCGGCCAGAGCGAGGCGGAGTTTCGCGCCTTTGTCGCCGAACATGGCTGGACGGTCTCGGTCGCGGCGCTCCAGGCGCATCTGAAGTACACCGCCCTGCTGCTGCAGGAGGAGGCCGAGAGCTATGAGCTGACGCCGCGCCAGCTCGAATTCCTGCATCTTTCGGCCAATGGCTATGAGGTCAAGGAAATCGCCTTTCACTGGGGCGTCTCGGTGCAATATGTCACCCGCGTGCGGCGCGATATCTGCGACCGCATGGGCACCAAGTCGAAGATGGCGGTGATGGCCAAGGCGGTGCGGCTGGACCTGCTGACCGAAGAGGATTTCGAGATCGCGCAGGCGATGTCGACCTCCTGGTCGTGACCGCCGCGCCGGTTCAGGCGTCGGGCTGGCGCAGGCGTCGCAAGGCCCGGGCGGCATGTTCGGCGGCGTCGATCAACGGCTGTTTCGGGGTTTCGAACCATTCGTCGGGATGCAACTCGCGCATCTTGCGCACCTCGGCGATGGCATCGGCCAGGTCGGGATAGGCGCCGGGTTTCTGCACATGCAGATAGAGCGCGACAAGCGCCACCGAGCGGCTGCGCCCGCCGCGGCAATGCACCAGCACATTGCCCCGCTCGCGGTTGGGATAGGAGGCGCGGTCGGGCATGGTCTGATCCAGCGCGCCTTCGAGGATGAAATAGGCGCCGAGCAGCATGTCGATGGGGTTACCCGGCCCGTCGATCAGCCCGACCTTGTAGGTCTTCATCTGCCCGAAACCCGCCGCCGCCTTGCCGTCTTCGGGCGCATGGGTCAGCCGCTCGGCATAGTTGATGTCGAGGTTCTGGGCACAGTTCACCACCGTGGTGATCCCCAGGTCCTTGAGGCTGGCGATATCCCGCGCGCCCTCGGTGCCGCTGATGAACAGCGCCACTCGGTCCGGGCCCAGGTCGTCGGCAATGAAGCTGATGGCCGGGCGATCGATGACGGGTGCTTTCTTGGTCATGCCTACTCCAGTTCAAGACGCCCGTTTCACCGGGTTTGCACTGCTGTGCACTATAGGGGGCAAGCCTGCCCGGAACCAGAGCCTGCGCGGCGGCGAAGCCCGGATGAGGCGGAAAAAACGCCCGGAAAACCGATTGTTGCCGGGGGTGCGGTGAATTTCCTGTTTGTCCCGCCGCGACGGGGCTGTAGCATGGCGGGGTGTTCAAGGTGACCCGGAAAACAGGGCTTCGGTAGGTGAGCCACAGGCAGGAAAGCTCTTTCGTCAGCGCCCAGCAGGTCGCGGACCTGGCCGGGGTGTCGCGCTCGGCCGTGTCGCGGACCTTTACCAAGGGCGCCTCGGTTTCCGAGGCAACGCGCGAGCGGGTGCTGAAGGCCGCCGAAACCCTCGGCTACCAGGTCAACCAGCTGGCGCGCGGCATGATGAACGACCGCAGCAATATCGTCTGCATCGTCACCGCCGACATCGACGCGCCCTATCACGGGCAATTCATCGAGGCGCTGACCCGGCATCTTCAGGCCGCGGGCAAGGTGGCGATGCTGGTCAATACCTCCGGCGGGTCGGGCATCGAAAGCGCCATGCGGCTGACGCTGCAATACCGCGCCGAGGCCTCGATCGTGCTGTCGGGCCAGCCCGACCGGCGGATCATCGAGAACTGCATCCGCAATGGCCAGCGTGTCATCGTGGTCAACCGCGACGAGGTCGCCGATGGCACGCGCAACATCAATGTCTCGAACCGCGCCGCGGCGCGCGAGGCTTTCGCCATGCTGCACCGCGCCGGATGCACCCGCCTGGCGGTCATCATGTCGGACGTGGGCACGCCCAGCCTGCGGGCGCGCGAAACCGCCTTTGTCGAGGCGGCCCGCGGCAAGGGCCTCGCGGTCACCACCGTGCGCGCCGGGCCGACCTCCTACGAGACCGGGTGCCTGGCGGCACGGCAGCTGTTCGGGGGGCCGACCCCGCCGGATGGCGCCTTTTGCGTGACCGATCTGCTGGCCTTCGGCTTCATGGATGCGGCGCGGCGCGACTTCGGCCTGTCGATCCCCGCGGACCTTTGCGTCGTGGGCTTCGACGACATCATGCAGTCGAAATGGGCGGCCTATGACCTGACCACCTTTCGCCAGCCGATCGAGGAGATTGCCGCCTACATGGTCTCGCAGACCGACCGCGCGCCGGACCAAACCACCAGCACGCCGCGGCGCTTCCTGACCGAGCGGGTCTGGCGCAGCACCGTCCGCCCCGGTTAGCCCTGCGCCTTGCCGCGACGCTGCCCGGCGATGGCGCGGGCCATGTCGATCAGCGCCGGGCACTCCACCCCTGCCCCGAGCGCGACATAGCCGGAATGCAGGTGATCGGGCGTGCCCGCGGGTAGCGCCTTGAGGTCCAACGGCACAAAGCGCCCGCCCGCCTGGCGCAGGATCAGGATGCCGGCGGTGATGTCCCAGGCGTTGATCGAGAAGTTCGCCGCCCCGTCGGCCCAGCCTGCCGCCACATGCGCCAGCCCAAGGGCCGCGCTGCCGATGCGGCGCACGGCGGAATAGGTCTCGACCATGCCGGCAAAGCGCTCGAGCGCAAGGTCGCGCCCGTCCTGCACCAGATCGCGCGCGGACGGATAGCTGCAGAGCACGGTCGCCAGCCCCTCGTCGGCGGTGCCGCCCGCGCGCAGCGGCGCCTCGCCGTGATAGGCGCCGTCCAGGTCGGCGCTGAAGACATTGCCGCCCATCGGATCGACAATCGCCCCCGCGACGATCCGGTCGTCGCAGACCGCACCGATGGAAATGCACCAGCTGGGCAGCCCGCGGGCGAAATTCGCCGTGCCGTCGATCGGGTCGATGAACCACTGGATGCGCCCGCTGCCCTGGACGCCGCCCTCCTCGCCGACAAAGGACGAATCCGGCACGGTGTCGGCCAGATGCGCGCAGATCCCCACCTCGGCGGCCTTGTCATGGGCGGTCACGATATCGCGGCGGTCGCGCTTGAACTCGATATCCATCTCCGCGCGGAAGGCCGCCTGCAACTGCGGCGCGACGCTCTGGGCGGCGGCAATGGCGGCAAGGCGCAGGGCCCGGGCCTGGGCCGGGTCGAAATCTTGGGTCATGGGGTGTGCTTTCCGAGAATAGGTGCGGGGCCGGGCGGAACTGCCCGGCCCCGTTTGGCCGGCGCTCAGCGCTTGTAGTGGATGCGCCAGAAGTCCTGCCAGTCCTGGCGCTTGTCGAAATCCTCGGCGCCGGTGGCGGCGATATGCGGGGTCAGCCGGTCGGCATAATCGACCACGCCCGAGATCTCGTCCGGATGCGCCGGGACCGCGGAATTGCCCGACATCTTGCCGTCCTCGGTCATCGGCAGGACGCCCGCTTCGGTCATCATGAAGTGCAAGAACAGCTTGGCCGCATTCGGGCTGTCGGTGCCCGCCGCGATCAGGCCGAAGCCGGGCTTGGCAAAGCCCATGTAGGGCGCCATGTCCTTGCAGATCGCCATGGCGAGCCCTTCCTCGCTGACATCGCGGTACTTGGCGCTGGCCACCAGGCCGAAGAACGGCTTGTCCTGGCCGCGGGTGCCGATGGCCTCGGCGGCGCCCGACGAGGAATCCGTCAGGAGCGGCGCATTGGCGGCCAGCCGTTCGACCCAGGTGGCGGTGGCGCTTTGCGCGCTGGTGTCGAGCGCCTCGCCGTAGTGCGCCTTGTAGGCCTCGGCCATCTTGTCGTCGAAATGGGTCTCCATCTGGTTGAACCAGTCGCTGAACGACGGCTTGTTCAGCGGATCCTCCAGCGTGATCCGGCGGTTCCATTCCGCCTCGGTCACCTGCCAGATATTGTCGACCGGGCAGTCGCCGCCGTCCTCGTTGTTGTAGGTCCAGAGCGAGGGGTCGCGCCAGACAACCAGCGGATCCTTGGAAAATTCGTCAATGGTGTCGGCCAGGTCCGGCGGGGTCCAGCTGGTCACCATGCCCTCGGGCAGAAGCTGCGCCAGCGCCGCGCCCGCGTCGGACGAGATGATGACATCGCCCACCACGTTGCCGGCCTGGGCCTCGCGCACCACCAGTTCGATCTGGGCCGCGCCCTTGGCCTTGGTGCCGGTCGCCGGGATGCCGTAGGTCTCGGTAAAGGCGGCGGCGGCCTTCTTGATCTTGCTGGTGCTGGAATAGATGGTGATGCCGTCCTCGGCCTGCGCCGCCTTGATCAGCGCGTCGAGGTCGAAATCCTCGGCCAGCGCCGGCGAGCCGAGGCCGACCCCGGCGAGCATTACCGCCACCAGGCCCCGGCGCATCCGCCGGGATGTGTGTTCCGCTTTCAGTCTCATCGTCTCTCCTCCTCCATCATGAATCCTCTGCCGGGCAGATCACCCGGCAATCCGCGCCTCTGCCCCCGGTGTCTCGGCCAGTTCGACACGGGCGTCCTCGCCGTCGAACAGGTGCACGGCCTCGGCCGCGACGTGGAAATGCAAGGGCTCGCCGTCCTGCCAGACCGGGGCGGCATGGGTGGTCGCGTGCAGTTTCTGACCTTCGCTGACCAGTTCCAGGATCCAGCTTCCGCCGGTCGGCAGAACCGCGCTCAGCGTGACCTCGCCGCAGAGATCCCCGGCCGGCAGGGTGGCGGTGTCGCGGGTCAGGTGGATCGCCTCGGGGCGCAGCCCGATCGAGGTCACGGCCCGGGCCGCCCCGCCCCGGCGCGCCAGAAAGGCCTTGGCTGCGCGGCCCAGCCCGTCGTCTCCGCCCGGATCGACAATGTTGATCGGCGGGTTGCCGACGAATTCCGCGACAAAGCGGTTGGCGGGCCGGTCGTAGATATCCTCCGGCGTGCCGACCTGTTGCAGCGTGCCGGTGTTCATCACCGCGATGCGGGTGGCCAGCGTCATGGCTTCCCACTGGTCATGGGTGACAAAGACGATGGTGGTGCCGAATTCGCGGTGAATCCGCTTCAACTCGGTGCGCATCTCCAGCCGCAGGCGGGCGTCGAGGTTGGACAGGGGCTCATCGAGCAGAAGCACCTCGGGATTGACCGCCAGCATCCGCGCCAGCGCCACCCGCTGTTGCTGGCCACCGGACAGTTGCGACGGGTAGCGGTGGCGGTATTGTTCGATCCCCAGCGTCGTCATCACCTTGGTCACCCGGGCTTCGCGTTCGGCCTTTGGCACCTTGCGCAGGCGCAGCCCGAAGTCGGTATTGCCCTCGATGGTCAGATGCGGCCAGAGCGCGTAGCTCTGGAACACCAGCCCCATCTCGCGCTTTTCCGGCGGCACGAAGACACCCTGTTCGGCGGCATCGACCAGCCTGTCGCCGACCGCGATCTCGCCGCCGGTCAGGTTCTCGAGCCCGGCGATCATCCGCAGGGTCGTGGTCTTGCCGCAGCCCGACGGCCCCAGCAGGCACATGAAATCGCCATCCGCCACCTCGAGGCTCAGGTCCGCCACCGCCCGGGCGCCGCCCTTGCCGTAGCGTTTGCTGATCTCTCTCAGTGCAATCGTCGGCATCTCAGCCCCCCAATCCGTCGGCAAGGTTGGTCTTGGTCATTTTCTGCACCGCGAGCGTTCCGAAATAGGCGATCGCCGAGATGATCAGTACCACGGAATTGGCCGCCTGGGTGTAATTGTAGTCCAGCAGCCGCAGCGAAAAGGTGGTCAGCACATCGGTCCCCGGCACCGCCAGGATCACGAAAAGGCTGAGCCCGCGAATGCCCGAGATGAAGGGCAGCAGCACCCCCGCCACCAGCGCGCCCTTCTGGATCGGGATGACGATGCTGACCATCCGCCGGAACCAGCCGGCACCGGCGACCTGCGCCGCTTCCTCGGGGTCCTTGCCCAGCTGCATCATCGCCGAGATCCCGGCGCGCGAGGCATAGGGCATCTGGTCCGACATCAAGGCCAGGATCAGGATCAGCGAGGTGCCGTAAAGCGCCGGGATCGGCCCGCGCGGCACGGCAAAGAGCGACAGATACGCGGCGGCAAAGGCGATTCCCGGCACGAGATAGGGAAAGAAGGTCACCTGCCGCAAAAAGATCGACACCGCGCGCACCTGCGAGCGCACCACCACGTAGCCCACCAGCAGCCCCATCATCCCCGAACAGACCGAGGCGAGGCCGACGATCTTGAGCGTGTTCCATGTCGCCTGCCAGAGGTCGGGCGTCAGCAGGATGCCATTGGGGAAGGCGACGAATTCGAGCCCGCTGCCGATCCAGTAATCCAGCGTGAAATTGCCCAGGGCGAAATTCCCCGGCACCCGCATGACGGTCGACATGGTCAGCACCAAGAGCGGCAGCGCCACGCTGATCAGGAAGATGAAGGCGGCAAAGCCGGTGGCCGGAAGGCGGTACCGGCCCAGCGCGGTCTGCCGGTCCATCGAGCCCTTGCCGCCGACGGTGACGAAGCGCCGGCTTTCGCGTACCAGCCGCGCGTCGATCAGCAGCGACACGATGCCGATCGACATGATGGCAATGGCGATCACCGCCGCCACCCCGGGCTGGCGCGACGAGATGCTGCGGTAAAGCGAGGTCGCCAGCACGTCGTAATCCACCGGCAGGCCAAGCACGTAGGACACCCCGAACTCGCCCAGGCACTTGGCAAAGATCAGCACCGTGGCCGACATCAGCGAGGGCAGCATCAGCGGCAGGATGATCTTGCGCGCCACGATGCGCGGGCTGGCGCCCAGCACGCGGGCGCTGTCTTCGAGCTGGCTGTCAAAGCGGCGCAGGGCATTGCCGAACAGCAGGATCACGAAGGGCGTGTAATGCAGCGCCAGGATGATGGTGATCGGCACCTGGCCATAGGCCAGCCAGTCGGGCGGCGTGAAGCCCAGCGCCTCGAGCCAGCCCATCTGGCCGCCGACCTCGCGGTTCTTGAAGGCGGTGCGCCAGGCCAGCGCGAAGGTCCAGCTGGGCAGCATGTAGGGCACGATCAGCGCGGTGGCGAACCAGCGCCGCGCGAACAGGTCGGTGCGCCCCAGCAGCCAGGCCAGCACCCCACCGACCGACAGCGAGATCAGGATCGCGCCGAACGAAATGCTCAGGGTATGCGACAGCGGCTCCCAGAACAGATCCCCCGCCACCGGCGAGAACAGCGCGCGGTTGAAGTAATAGGTCGTCAGCCCGCCGACCGGCACGCCGGTGCGCCTCTGGTCGCCGAATTGCACTTCGACGGAATCGTAAAGCAACGTCGTGATGGGCACCACGATCAGGTAGGCAAAGACCAGCGTCAGCAGGATGCCGATCAGCGCCGTGGGTTCGCGCCAGGAGGTGCGCAGCCGGTAGAGCATCCGGCGCGACCGTGCCACGCCGCCCGGGCCGGAGGCCCCGGTTTGCCCGGCCTCACTCATGCCCGGCCTCGCCGGCACCCGGCGGGCGGCTTGTGGCACGGCGCATGGGTCATGTCATCCGCTGGTGCAGCATGTCGGTTTCCCCTCAGATCAGATGCCGCCCGGCGTGCCCTGCGCAGCATAGCACGGTTTCGTGCCCTCCAACCCTCGGGCTGGGGGGCGGTCATGTCAACCACTTATTGCACAGGTGTGCAAGCGCGCCGGGATAGCGGCGCGGACAAGAGCTAAGCGCAAGAGAACAGGGAAGTTTTCCGGCCCGAACCGGGGTCCGGGCCGGGCGGGCCGCCACCCCGGCGCGGGGCCGCAGCGGTCAGGGCACCCCGGCCAGGGCGCGGCCATCGGCGCCGAAGATCTTGTAGCTTTCGGGCCGGGCCTCGACATGGACGGTATCGCCCAGCCGCAGGTGCGGCGCATCGTTCTGGCGCACGATCAGCGATTTGCCCGCCATGTCGACGTGGTAATACCAATCCGATCCGGTGGGCAGCAAGGTGGTCACCCGCGCCGGCGCGCGCGCCGGGCCGGGGGTGTCATGCAGCCGGAATTCCTCGGCCCGCAGGCCCAGGGTGACCTCGGCGCTTTCGGGCAAAGGCATCGCGTCGGGCAGGGCCAGGTCCAGCCCGGCAGAGTGGAACACGCCCCGGGCGACCCGGCCTTCCAGCAGGTTGATCCGCGGATTGCCGAGGAAATCCGCCGCGAACTGGTTGGCGGGCTGGGCATAGACCTCGAGCGGCGGGGCGAATTGCTGCAACTCGCCCGCCTGCATCAGCGCGATATGCGTCGACATGGTCAGCGCCTCGAGCTGGTCGTGGGTGACATAGATGATCGTCGCCTCGGTCTCCTGGTGCAGGCGCTTGAGCTCGGCACGCATGTCCATCCGCAGGGTCGCATCGAGGTTCGACAGCGGCTCGTCCAGCAGGAGCACCGAGGGTTTCATCACCAGCACCCGGGCAATCGCCACCCGCTGTTGCTGGCCGCCCGACAACTCGCTGGTGTAGCGGTCGAGCAACCCGTCGATCTGGAGCGCCGTGGCGACCTGCTCCAGCCGCTGCCGGGCCTCGGCGCGCGGCACCTTCTGCACCTCCAGCCCGAACGAGATGTTCTGCGCCACGGTCAGATGCGGCCAGAGCGCATAGCTCTGGAACACCAGCCCCAGCCCGCGTTTGGCCGGCGGCAGCGATACGCCCTCGGCCAGCGAAAAGGCGAACCTGTCGCCGATGCGGATGGTGCCGCTGGTCGGCATGTCGAGCCCGGCAATCATCCGCAGCGTGGTGGTCTTGCCGCAGCCCGAGGGGCCCAGCAGCGTGGTGAAGGATCCGTCGGGGATCGCCAGCGTCAGGTCGCTGACCGCGCGCACCTCCTTGCCGTAAAGCCGGGTCACTTGGTCCAATACGATGTCCGGCATCTCAGCCCCCCAAACCTTTCGCGATACTGGTGCCCATCAACCGGCGGCTGAGGATCGTGCTGCCGACCACGATCACCACCAGCAAGAGCACCATGCCGTTGGTATAGGGATACCAGCCCCGGTCGGTGTAGCGCAGGGTGATGGTGGTCGCCACCTGGGTCGCGGGCGTCACCAGCAGGATCAGCAGCGACAACTCGCGCGTGACGGAAATGAACGGCAGCAGCATCCCCGAGAAATAGGTCGATTTCTGCACCGGGATCAGGATGCGCCGCATCCGCGTCCACCAGGAGGCTCCGACCATGACGGCGGCCTCTTCAAGCTCCGGCCCGATCTGGCGGATGGCGCTGACGCCCGCCTTGACCGCATAGGGCAGGTAGCTGACCGTGCAGACGATCACCAGCAGCCAGAAGGTGCCATGCAGCGAGGGGATCGGCCCGCGCGGCACCGCGAACATCGCCAGGAAGATCGCCCCCAGCGCAATCGACGGCATCAGGTAGGGCATGAAGGACATCTGGTCCAGCGCCTGCGACACCCAGCTGCCGCGCATCCGCACGATGGCATAGCCCACGAGGATGCCGAGGATGCCGGTGATCAGCGCCACCACCACCGCCAGCACCATGGTGTTGCGCAGCGCCGACATAAGCTGGGAGTTGCGCAATATGCCCGGCTCGCCGGTGCCAAGTCCGACGGTCAGGCTGGCATCCCCGATCCAATAGTGCAGCGTGAAGTTTTCCCAGGCATAGATTCCGGGCCGCAACATCACCGTATCAATCACCAGCGCACACAACGGCACCACGATCACCGCGACGATGAAGCCCAGCACCAGCACCGCCAGCGGCCAGCGCCAGCGGCCCAATGCCACCAGCCCGGCCCGCGCGCCCTTGCCCGAGATGGTCACGAAGCTGCGCCGCGTGCCGATGATCTTGTGATCCATGTAGAGCACCAGCACCCCGAGCAGGATCATCACCACCGCCGCCAGGTAGCCGATCCCCGGGCGCTGGCCGATCAGGTTGGCGTAAAGCGAGGTCGAGAGCACGAATTCGCGCACCGGCCCGCCCAGGAAGGCCGGCGTGCCGAAGGTGCCCAGCCCGCGCGAGAAGGTCAGCAGGAAGGTCGAGAAGATCGCCGGCAGCACCAGCGGGATCACCACCCGCCGCAGGATCGTCGGGCGCGAGGCACCCAGAAGCTCGGCCGATTCCTCGAGCTGGGCGTCGATATTGCGCAGCGCGCCGCCGATCAGCATGAAGCCGAAGGGAAAGTAATGCAGCGACAGGGTGATGATGATCGGAAACAGCCCATAGGCGAACCAGTCCGGCGTAGCGATCCCGGTCAGCGCGGTGAAGATCCCCTGGTCGCCGCCGATCCGCTGGTTCTTGAACAGCGTGATCCAGGCCAGCGCCAGGGTCCAGGAGGGCATGATGTAGGGAATGATCGCCGCATTGGCGATGAAGCCCTTCATCGGCAGGTCGGTCCTTACCACCAGCCAGGCCAGCGCGCCGCCGATCACCAGCGCCAGCAGCGACAGCCCGAGGGCGATCTTCAGCGTGTTGAGCAGCGGCTTGTAGAAGAAGGCATAGGCATTGTCGCTGAGGAAGTTGCGCTGCCAATGCGCCCAGGTCCAGTCGCCGATCTTCGCTCCGGGGATCTGGAACCGCTCGAGCGGGTGAACGATGAAGGTCTCGCGCAGCATCAGAAACAGCGGCACGATCACCAGGTAGCCAAGCACCACCAGGAACAGCACGGAGAGCACCCGCTGCGGCGTCATCTTCAGGCGAAAGCGGTTAAAGGCGGTGCGCATGGGCCAGGCATCATCCCGTCAGGGGCCGGCCCGGGCGGGCCGGCTTCAACCGGGGCGCAGGCCTTGCCGGCCCCGGCATCGTGTCACGAAAAGGAAAGGGTCAACGCTGGGCGTATTTCAGCCAGGTGTCGAGCACGATCCCGCGGTTCTCTGCCGCGAAGTCGAGGTCATAGCCCCACATCCGCTCTTCCCACCAGGCGAACGGCATGTCGCCGTCGAAGGGCACCTGGTTGGGGTTGGGCGAATAGACGCCGGGGGAATCCGCCCAGGGCGCGAAACCTTCCAGCGTGCCGAGATATTCCATGAACATCTTGGCGGCATTGGGATGCTCGGCATTGGCCGAAAGCTGCAGCACGATGGGATAGTAATAGCCCAGCGTCGGGCTGATCTGGCGGCTGTCCTTCAGGCGCAGATCCTGCAACGGCACGTCGCGGTGCTTGGAATAGACGTAGAACATGCCATAGGGCGGATTGTCCTGCCCCGGTGCGCCGATGGCTTCCGAGATCTTGGTGTCGGAGGTCATGATGATGGCGTCGTTCTGCAAGAAGCGCTTGATGAACTCGAGCCCGGCATTGGCCTCGGTCATCTCCAGCGGCTTGCCGAAGCGGGCCTCGTAGTCGGCGGCCAGTTCGTCGCTGCGGCGCACCCATTCGGTAAAGGCATTCTGGTGCTCGCCGGTGATCGCCACGTCGCGGATCATGACGCGGCCGCGGTAGTCCTCGGTGGTCAGATCCCAGACGCTGACGAAGGGGTCGGCATCGGGGTGCTTGTCGGTATTGTAGCCGAAGACCCGGTTGATGAAGCCCAGCACCAGCGGATCCTGGTGCCGCTCGGGGAAGAGCTCGCGCGCGGTGGGCGGCACGTAGTTGACGAAATACCCGGTGTTGGACAGAAGTTCGCGCGCGGCCACCCAGTCCTCGGCGACGATCATGTCGACGTCGCGCACCCCGGCGGCGGCCTCCTGGTAGGCCCGCTGGATCAGGTCCTGCTCGCCCAGGCGCACCACTTCCACCGCGATCCCGGTATCGGCGCTGAAGGCTTCGGCGGCCTTGGCGGTGCGGCTGGTGGTCGAATAGACCAGCAGCGCCCCCTCGGTCTTGGCATCCGCCTCGATCTGGGCCCAATCCTCGGCCACGGCCATGCCGCCCGCCGTGACAAGTCCGGCGGTCACGGCCAAGGCCGCGACGCCGCGCAACATCCTCATGAAGTCCATCCCGAAGTTCCCTGTTCCGTTTTTTGTTTATGTGTCTGAAATGACCACGCTTTCCGTGCGTCAGGGAAGTGTCCTGTCCCGATGGCCCATTGTCAATGGTTTCCTCGGCCCTGCCGCGTCGATTGGGGCGGGGCCCGCGGCGCGCACGTTGCAATTGCCGCGGGCGGGCGGGTATGAGGGGCCGGCATCAACTCGGGGCGATGAAATGGAAGTCCTTCTTGTCTTGGCCGCCGCCTTTTGTGCCGGCGTTCTGAATACCATTGCCGGCGGCGGGACCTTCCTGACCTTCCCCGCGCTGGTCTTTGTCGGGGTGCCGCCGGTGGTGGCCAATGCGACCAGCGCGGTGGCGGTCTTTCCCGGCTATCTCGGCGGCGCGCTGGGCTTTCGCACCGAGTTGCAGCGGTTCGACCGGCCGCAAATGCTCAAGCTGCTGGCGGTCACGCTGGCCGGCGGTCTGATCGGATCGCTGCTCTTGCTGGTGTCGTCCAACCAGTTCTTCTCGATCGTCGTGCCGTTTCTGCTCTTTGCCGCGACGCTGGCCTTCCTGTTCGGCGACCGGATCCGCGCCTGGGCCGCCGCGCGAAGCCGCGCCGTCACCCCTTTCGGCAGCCTCGGCCTTCTGGCCGTCAGCATCTATGGCGGCTATTTCAACGGCGGCTTGGGCATCGTCCTGCTGGCGCTTTTCGCGCTCTGGGGGATGGTCAACATCCACGAGATGAACGGCCTCAAGAACGGGTTGTCCTTCGCCCTTTCGGCCATATCGGTGGCGGTCTTTGCCCTGGGGGGCCTGGTGGAATGGCACCATGCGCTGGGCATGATGGTGGCCTCGACCATCGGCGGCTATGCCGGCGCGCCCCTCGCGCGCATGCTGCCCAAGCCGGTGGTCCGCGGCCTGATCGCCCTGGTCGGATTCTCGATGAGCGCGGTGTTTTTCTGGCGGCTGGTGCCGTGAGGCGCGGGAACCTCATGCATAGACGCAACGCCTGATCCTTCTCGATCCGGGGGCCGCCCCCCGCGGACCCGGAAGGATCGCGCGACTGGACATCCTGCGCGACGGCGCGTTGGCGGTGCCGGAGCTTGCCCCGCGGTATCCCGATCAGAGCAGCGCCATCACGTTCTCCATCGCCGCGCGATAGCCCGCCACGATCCCGTCGCGCCGGATGTGACGGCCCTGCCGCACCGCATGGCGCCCGGCAGACCAGACATCGGTGACCACGCTGTCCCTGGCCGCAAAGGCAAGCCCGTCGAGAAGCTGATGCGGTTGCAGCGCGCAGAGCGCCGGATCGCGGCTGTCGATCGCCACCAGGTCGGCCAACTGCCCCGGCGCCACCTCGCCGCTGCCCCGCCCCAACGCCTGCGCACCGCCGCGCGCCGCGTCGGTATAAAGCGCCGCGCCCACCGAGCCTGCGCCGACCACCATCACGTTGCGCGCCAGGTCGCGCAGGCGCTGGGAATATTCCAAGGTGCGCAGCTCTTCTGTTAGCGAAATCAGCACGTTGGAATCCGATCCGATGCCGAAGGCCCCCCCCGCCGCAAGGTAGGACGGCCCGTTGAACGGACCGTCGCCGAGGTTGGCCTCGGTGATCGGGCAAAGCCCGGCAACCGCGCCCGAGCGGGCCAGGGCGGCGGTCTCGGCGCCGGTCATGTGGGTGGCATGGATCAGGCACCATGCCCGGTCGACCTTGACGTTGTCGAGCAGCCATTCCACCGGGCGCGCGCCCAGCCAGGCCGAGATCTCGGCCACCTCGCGCGGTTGTTCGGCGATGTGGATGTGGATCGGCCCTTCGGGATGCGCCTGCAAGACCGAGGCCAGGTCCCCGGGCGAGGTGGCGCGCAGGGAATGCGGCGCGATGCCGACGCGGCAATCCGGGGGCAGCGCCCGCACCACCTCCTGCGCCCGCGCCACGAGGTCGTTGAACCGGTCCACCGAATTGCCGAAACGTGCCTGCCCGGGCTCCAGCGGCACCTGCCCCGCGCCGCCATAGGTATACAGCACCGGCAGATGCGTGAGCCCGATGCCGGTCGTCCCCGCCGCCGCGGCAATGCGCGCCGAAAGCTCGCCGAGGTCGGCATAGGGCGTGCCGTCCGGCCGGTGGTGGATGTAGTGGAACTCGCCGACGCTGGCGAAACCCGCTTCCTGCATCTCGAGGAACACCATGGCGGCAATCGCCTCGATATGGTCCGGCGACAGGTGCCGCGCAAAACGGTACATCAACTCGCGCCAGGTCCAGAAGCTGTCCTTGCCGGCCATGCGATACTCGGTCATCCCCGCCATCGCCCGCTGGAAAGAATGGCTGTGCAGGTTGGCCAGCGCCGGCAGAAGCGTGTCGACCCGCGTGTCATCCGGGCGCGGCGCGGCCTCTGTCTCGACCTGCGCGATCACCCCGCCCGCGACCGACACACGTACGTTCCCGGCCCAGCCTTCGGGCAGCCTTGCTTGTCTTGCGAAAATCATTTGACGACCTTCCGTCTCGTTATGTATAGACATATAACGAATAGATGCGCGTTAGAAAAGTGAAACCTCGGGATCGGGCGAACGAATATGGATGAGCACGACAGGGTCCTTGTGGATTTGAACGCCGCGACCATGGACGGCGACGCGGCCCCCTATGGCATGATCGAAGATGCGGCCATCGTCCTTGAGGCGGGCCGGATCGCCTGGGTCGGGGCGCGGGGGGATTTGCCGTCGGGCTACGGCGGCCTGCCGGTCGAATCGCTGGAGGGGCGTCTGGTCACCCCCGGTCTGATCGACTGTCACACCCATATCGTTCATGGCGGGAACCGCGCGGTGGAGTTCGAGATGCGGCTCAACGGCGCCAGCTACGAGGAGGTCGCGCGCGCCGGGGGCGGCATCGTCTCGACCGTCACGGCGACCCGCGCGGCGAGCGAGGAGGAACTCTTGACCGAGGCGCTGCGCCGGGTCGATGTGCTGATCGCCGAAGGGGTCACGGGCATCGAGATCAAGTCGGGCTATGGCCTTGATATCGAGACCGAATTGCGCATGTTGCGCGTCGCCCGCGCGGTCATGGCGAAGCGCCCCGTCCGGGTGAAGACCTCCTTCCTCGGCGCCCATGCCACGCCCGCCGAATACGCGGGCCGCGACGATGCCTATATCGACGAGGTCTGCCTCCCCGCCCTGCGCGCCGCCCATGCGCAAGGGCTGGTCGATGCGGTGGATGGGTTCTGCGAAGGCATCGCCTTTCAGCCCGCGCAGATCGCGCGGGTGTTCGACGTGGCGGTCGAGCTTGATCTGCCGGTCAAGCTCCATGCCGAGCAATTGTCCAACCTTGGCGGCGCGAGGCTGGCGGCGAGCTATGGCGCGCTTTCGGCCGATCATGTCGAGTATCTCGACGAGGCGGGCGTGCGGGCCATGGCCGAGGCCGGGACGGTTGCGGTCATCCTGCCCGGCGCCTTCTATACCCTGCGCGAAACCCAGGCACCGCCGATTGACCTGCTGCGCCAGCACGGCGTGCCGATGGCGCTGGCCACCGACATCAACCCCGGATCCTCGCCGCTGAACTCGCTGCTGTTGACGTTGAACATGGGCTGCACCCTGTTCCGCATGACCCCCGAAGAGGCGCTGCGCGGCGTCACGCAAAACGCGGCAAGCGCGCTGGGGCTGACCGACACCGGGACGATCAGGGCCGGGCTGCGCGCGGACCTGGCGGTCTGGGATGTCAGGCATCCTGCCGAACTGGCCTATCGCATTGGCTTCAACCCGCTGCACGCCCGCATTTTCGGAGGCACATCGTGACCACATTGACCCTTACCCCCGGTGCGGTGACACTCGCCGACCTGGAGCGGATCTTCCGCGAAGAGGCCGCGGTGCGGCTCGATCCCGCCTGTCGCCCGGAGATCGAACGGGCGCAGGCGCGCATTGCCGAAGCGGTCGCGGGAACCGATGCGGTCTATGGCGTGAACACCGGCTTCGGCAAGCTGGCCTCGGTCAAGATCGAGGCAAAGGACACCGCCGCGCTGCAACGCAACCTGATCCTGTCGCATTGCTGCGGCGTCGGCCCGGCGATCCCGCGGGGGCATGCGCGGCTTTTGATGGCGCTGAAGCTGCTCAGCCTGGGGCGCGGGGCCTCGGGCGTGCGGCTGGAGATCGTCGATCTGATCGAGGCGATGCTCGACCGGGGCGTGACCCCGGTGATCCCGGCGCAGGGCTCGGTCGGCGCCTCGGGCGATCTCGCACCGCTGGCCCATATGGCCGCCGCGATGATGGGCCATGGCGAGGCGGAGTTTGGCGGCCAGGTCCTGCCCGGCGACAAGGCGCTGGCGGCGGCGGGGCTGAAACCGGTCGAACTTGGCCCCAAGGAAGGGCTGGCGCTGATCAATGGCACGCAGTTCTCCACCGCCTTCGCGCTGGCCGGGCTGTTCGGTGCCTGGCGCGGCGCGCATTCGGCGCTGGTCACATCGGCGCTCTCGACCGATGCGATCATGGGGTCCACCGCGCCCCTGCAGCCCGAGATCCATGCCCTGCGCGGCCACCGCGGCCAGATCGAGGCGGGCGAGACCATGCGCGCCCTGCTGGCCGGATCTCAGATCCGCGACAGCCACATGGTCGACGATGCCCGCGTGCAGGACCCCTATTGCATCCGCTGCCAGCCGCAGGTGACCGGCGCCGCGATGGACGTGCTGCGCATGGCCGCGCGCACGCTCGAGATCGAGGCCAATGCCGCCACCGACAATCCGCTGGTGCTGGTGGGCGCAGACCTGATCGTCTCGGGCGGCAACTTCCACGCCGAGCCGGTAGGCTTTGCCGCCGACATGATCGCGCTGGCGATTGCCGAGATCGGCGCGATTGCCCAACGCCGGGTCGCGCTGATCGTCGATCCGGTCCTCAGCTTCAACCTGCCGCCCTTCCTGACCCCCGATCCCGGTCTGAACAGCGGCTACATGATCGCCGAGGTCACCACCGCCGCCCTGATGAGCGAGAACAAGCACCTGGCCAACCCCTGCGTGACCGACAGCACGCCGACCTCGGCCAACCAGGAGGATCACGTCAGCATGGCCGCCCATGGCGCGCGGCGTCTTGGGCAGATGGTCGAGAACCTGAATTGCATTTTGGGGGTCGAGCTTCTGTGCGGCGCGCAAGGGGTCGACTTCCGCGCGCCGCTGAGCACCAGCGCGACCTTGCAGCGCGTGGTGACGCGGGTGCGTCGCGACGTGGCGGCCCTGGGCGAAGACCGCTACCTCGCGCCCGATCTTGAGCGTGCGGCGGGGATGATTGCCGAGGGCGAGATCGTCGCGGCGGCGGGGATCGCCATGCCGGATCTCTGCGCATGATGCCGGTCGAGATCACCCGCGGCGACGGCCCGATCGTGCTGGGCCTGCCGCATACCGGGACTTACGTGCCGGAGGCGATCATGGCTGATCTGAACCCGCGCGGGCGCGGGTTGGACGACACGGACTGGCATATTCACAGGCTTTACGATGGGCTGCTGGAAGGCGCGACGACGGTGCGGGCCATGTTTCATCGCTATGTGATCGACGCCAACCGCGATCCCTCGGGCGTCTCGCTCTATCCGGGCCAGAACACCACCGGGCTGGTGCCGCTGACCGATTTCGACGGTCACGCCATCTGGGACAGGCCGCCGACCGAGGCCGAGATCGAGGCCCGGCGCGCGGGTTTTCACGCGCCCTATCACGCGGCCTTGCAGGCCGAACTGGAGCGGGTGCGCGACCGTCACGGCATCGCCATCCTCTATGACTGCCACTCGATCCGGTCCCGCATCCCCTTCCTGTTCGACGGCACCCTGCCCGACTTCAACATCGGCACCAACCTCGGCACCACCTGCGCGCCCGAGATCGAGGCCACGACGCAGGAGATCTGCGCCAGCGCCCCCGGCTATACCTCCGTCACCAATGGCCGCTTCAAGGGCGGCTGGACCACGCGCCACTATGGCCGGCCCGGCGAAGGGCTGCACGCGATCCAGATGGAACTGGCGCAAAGCACCTACCTGACCGCGGAAGCCCCGCCCTGGACCCATGACGACAGCAAGGCCGCGCGCCTGCGTCCGCATCTTCGATCCATCCTGACAAGACTGGCCGACCTGGCCCCCGCCTTGTCCCAGTCCATGAAAGGCACCTCATGAGCGATCCCCGCAAGAACACCCGTGACGTTTACCCGGCCACCGGCACCGAGATCACCGCCAAGAGCTGGCTGACCGAAGCGCCGATGCGGATGCTGATGAACAACCTGCATCCCGACGTGGCCGAGAACCCGCATGAACTGGTGGTCTATGGCGGCATCGGCCGGGCGGCGCGGACATGGGACGATTTCGACAAGATCGTCGCCAGTCTCAAGGACCTGGAGGACGACCAGACCCTGCTGGTGCAGTCCGGCAAACCCGTGGGCGTGTTCCAGACCCACAAGGACGCGCCGCGGGTGCTGATCGCCAATTCCAACCTCGTGCCGCATTGGGCCAATTGGGATCATTTCAACGAGTTGGACAAGAAGGGTCTGGCGATGTACGGCCAGATGACTGCCGGGTCCTGGATCTACATCGGCAGCCAGGGCATCGTGCAGGGCACCTACGAGACATTCGTCGAGGCGGGCCGCCAGCACTATGACGGCAACCTCAAGGGCAAGTGGATCCTCACCGGCGGGCTGGGCGGCATGGGGGGCGCGCAGCCTTTGGCGGCGGTGATGGCAGGCGCCTGTTGCCTGGCCGTCGAGTGCAATCCCGACAGCATCGACTTCCGCCTGCGCACGAAATACGTCGATGAGCGCGCCGAGACGCTGGACGAGGCGCTCGAGATGATCGCGCGCTGGACTGCCGCAGGCGAGGCGAAATCCGTTGGCCTGCTGGGCAATGCCGCCGACATCTTCCCCGAACTGGTCAAGCGTGGCGTGCGCCCCGATATCGTCACCGACCAGACCTCCGCCCATGACCCGGTGAACGGCTACCTGCCGCAGGGCTGGACCATGGGTGAGTGGAAGGAAAAACGCGACAGCGACCCCAAGGCGGTGGAAAAGGCCGCCCGCGCCAGCATGAAGGTGCAGGTCAAGGCGATGGTGGAGTTCCACGCAGCCGGCATCCCCACGGTGGATTACGGCAACAACATCCGCCAGATGGCGCTGGAGGAAGGGCTGGAGAACGCCTTCGATTTCCCCGGTTTCGTGCCGGCCTATATCCGGCCGCTGTTCTGCCGCGGCATCGGCCCCTTCCGCTGGGCCGCGCTCTCGGGCGACCCGGAAGATATCTACAAGACCGATGCCAAGGTGAAGGAGATCCTCGCCGAGGACAGCCACCTGCACAACTGGCTCGACATGGCGCGCGCGCGAATCTCCTTCCAGGGCCTGCCTGCGCGGATCTGCTGGGTGGGTCTGGGCGTGCGGCACAGGCTGGGGCTGGCCTTCAACGAGATGGTCCGCAGCGGCGAGTTGAGCGCGCCCATCGTGATCGGCCGCGATCACCTCGATTCCGGCTCCGTCGCCTCGCCCAACCGCGAGACCGAGGCGATGAAGGACGGCTCGGACGCGGTGTCGGACTGGCCCTTGCTGAACGCGCTGCTCAACACCGCCTCGGGGGCGACCTGGGTCTCGCTGCATCATGGCGGCGGCGTCGGCATGGGCTTTTCGCAGCATTCCGGCATGGTGATCTGCTGCGACGGCACCGAGGACGCCGACCGCCGCATCGCGCGGGTGCTGTGGAACGATCCGGCGACCGGCGTGATGCGCCACGCCGATGCGGGCTATGACGAGGCGCTGGCCTGCGCGCGCGAGAACGGGCTGAACCTGCCGGGCATTCTCTGAACCAAGGGCGCCGCTGCGGACGGCGGTGCCCCTAGTAGCGCGTCGTCATCCGATGCCCGGGGCGGAAGGTCAGCCGCACATAGGTCACCGCCTGCCCCTCCCACCAGGTCGAGCGTTCGACGGTGAACACCGGATCGCCCGCCGCGCAGGCCAGGTGGCCGGCCAGCCGCCGATCCGCCAGCCCGGCGGAAAAGCTGATCTCGACATCCGAGAACGGCACCGTGGCGACCAGCCATTCGTTCGGTCCGATCTCGGCGAAATCGACGGTGCGCGCCTGCGGCAAGGCGGCGAGATTGATCCAGCGGTCCTCGTGCTGATAGGGATCGCCGTCGGCGTAGTGCATGCAGACCAGATGCAGCACCTCGCCCCCCTCCCCGAGCCGCAGCCGTGCGCGCAGCCAGTCCGGCGCCGGTTCGACCGCGAGGTTGACCAGCGAATAGCGATAGGCCGCGCCCTTTTCCTCGATCTCGGCGCGCACAACGGGGATATCGAAGCGCGCCTGGCGGATGGGCGTCATCCGCACCCGCGTTCCGGCCTTGCGCCGCCGCTCGATCAAGCCTTCATCCGCCAGTTCGCGCATCGCCCGGTTCACCGTGGCCCGCGCGCAGCGATAGGTCGTGGCCAGGTCGACCTCGTTGGGGACAAGACTGCCCGGCGCCCACTCACCGCGGGTGATCTTCGACAGGATGTCGGATTTGACATCCTTGTAGGTGGCTTTCATCGCGGCGCGCCTTGCTGGGATTATGACTGCGGTATTCGAGGTTTACATCGGATTTATGACCGACCCAAGCGCGTCCGGCCCCTCGCGCTTCGTCAGGTCCGCCAAGCACTCATGCAGTGGCGCTGCGATCAGCACCGTGTCCTTGCGCAGGGCGCCCCGGTTCAAGCGCAGACATGAAGGCAGCTACCCAGGCAAACGTGTGACTCCGAACCCGATCCTGTCACCTCGATCCAGCCGCCGGCTGTCGCCGCTGGACGGCGGCAACCTCACCCTTTCCCGGCGCGGCTTTCACCCCGCAGGCCGTGCTACTGGCTCATCTTGGCGTCGACCATCGCCTCTTCGGCGATCATGGCTTCCAACTGGCGGCGGAACCGCAATTGGCCGGCGTCGATGCTCAGGTCGATATGCGGCGAGGTCTTTTCGGTCATGCCGATCTGCACCGCGTTCAGCACCGCCCGGTCCTCTTCGAAGGCCGCGCGGACATCCTCGCTCATCATCCGCGACAGGTCTTCGTCGTCGGGCCGGATGTTGCGCAGCTGGAACCAGTAATAGCGGGTCTCGGTCTCGGTGGTGGGCGTCATGAAGTTGTAGCTGTCCATGACGAAGGTCTTCTCGTGCAGCGTGCCGTCAACGCCGCCGGTCCCGGCGGGGGTGAACACGGCGCGGATCAGCGCATGGCTGGGATAGCGCACCTCGTAGTGCTGCAGCCGGTCGCAATTGCCCTCGAACTCGATGACCTTCTTGTAGAAGGGCGCGGGTTCGTGATCCATCATCCAGCGATGGACGATCACCCCGCTGTCGGTCTTGGTGACGCGCAGCGGCGTGTCCTTGGTGGCCGCGGCAGCGAAGGAGCTTTCATGCACCCAGGCCACATGCGTCGGATCGAGCAGGTTGTCGCACACCAGCAGGTAGTTGCAGTCCAGCTCCATCGCCGCGCCGCGGTTGAGGCCCCAGTCGGGGCTGTCGAAATTGGGGATGTCGATGATGTCCTCGGGGTCGGCGATGGCGGCATTGCCCATCCAGATCCAGACCAGCCCGTATTTCTCATGCACCGGGTAGGGCCGCACCCGCGCCGCCGAGGGAATGCGCCCGCTGCCCGGCGCCCAGACGCATTGCCCGGCGCAGTCGAAGGTCAGGCCGTGATAGCCGCATTCGACGGTGTCGCCCTTGATCCGGCCTTTCGACAGCGGCAGCTTGCGATGCGGGCAGGCGTCTTCCATGGCGATCACCTCGCCCTCGGAATTGCGGAACATGCAGATCTTCTCGCCCAGCACCTTGACCTGCTGCAATGCATTGACGATCTCTTCGCTCCAGGCGGCGACGTACCAGGCATTCTTCAGAAACATGCGACTTCCCTCCCGACGCGGTGGCATTGGCTGAATTCGGCAAAGAGGTAGCCGATGCGCGGCCGGTATTGAACCGCGAATCCGGCCGGTGCGCCGCCTGCCCTAGGGCCGCTGCGCGCCGTTCACGCCGACATAGATCGCGCAGAGCGTATGGGTCGAGGTGATGAAGAGCCGGTTGCGCTTCGGCCCGCCGAAGGTCAGGTTCGACACCATCTGCGGCAGGCGGATATGGCCCAGCGGATGGCCCTCGGGGTCGAAGACGCGCACCCCGTCCTGCGCCGAGGACCACAGGTTGCCCTGGTCGTCGAAGCGAAACCCGTCGGGAACACCGGGCGAGACCTCGGTGAAGACCGCGCCGCCGGACAGGGTGTTGGCGTCCGAGACATCGAAGACCCGGATGTGATGCGGGCCGTCGGGGTCATGCGACAGGCCGCTGTCGGCGATGTAGAGCCGCGTCTCGTCGGGCGAAAAGGCCAGCCCGTTGGGCTTGTCGAAATCGTCGGCCACCACCGCGATCTCTCCGGTCGCGGGATCGACGCGGAAGACATGGCAGGCGGCTTGCTCGGGGTCGGCCTTGTGGCCTTCGTAGTCGCTCATGATGCCGTAGGTCGGATCGGTGAACCAGATCGTCCCGTCGGATTTCACCACCACGTCATTGGGCGAATTCAGCCGCTTGCCGTCATAGCTGTCGGCGATCACGGTGAGGGTGCCGTCGGCTTCGGTCCGGGTGACGCGGCGGCCGCCATGCTCGCAGGTGACCAGCCGCCCCTGGCGGTCGCGGGTATTGCCGTTGGAGAAATTGGCATCGGCCCGGAACACCCCGACGCCCTGATCCGGGGTCCAGCGCAGCATGCGGTTGTTGGGAATGTCCGACCAGACCAGAAAGCCGCCATCGGCGAACCAGACCGGCCCCTCGGCCCAGCGGCAGCCGTCGTAGAGCACCTCGAGATCGGCGGTGGGCACGGTCATCGCGCGAAAGCGGTGGTCGAAATAGTCTATGGACTCGCCGACAAGGGCCATGGGTCACCTCCTAGGTTTTGCGCGTGCCGCCGCTTGCCGCGACGATCACGCCGATGATGATGAGGCCGGTCAGCACCATGCGCAGGCCGGCCCCGGCGCCAAAGGTGTTCAGCATGGTGACCAGCAGGAACAGAAACAGCGCCGCGCCCCACAGGCCGGGCACATTGGCAAAGCCGCCCGCCACGGACGTGCCGCCGATCACCACCACGGCGATCGAGCTGAGCAGGTATTCCTCGCCCATGTTGAGCGCGGCACCGCCGGAAAACCCCGCCAGCAGGAAGCCGCAGAGCCCGGCGAGCGCGGCGCAGAGGATATAGGTCGCGGCGCGGATACGCTCGACCCGGATCCCGGCGAGGTGGGCGGCGCGCATGTTCTGGCCGATGGCGATGACGCCGCGCCCGTAGAGCGTGCGGGTCAGCACCACATGGGCCACCAGCGCCAGCACGATGACGAGGATGGCGATGAAGGGGATGCCGGCGATCTTGGCGGTGGTGAAATCCGCCAGCGGCTGGGGCGGTTTGACCCGCAGGCCGCGGTTCCACCAGATCGCGGCGGACTGGAAGATGAAACTTGCCGAGAGGGTGGCGATGATCGGCGGAATGCGCAGCAGGCGGATCAGCGCGAAATTGGTGACACCGACCGCCGCGCCGATGGCCAGCGCCAGCGCCAGGCCCAGCGGGATCATGCCCGCCGCGCCGCCCATGGTCTTCATCGACACCGTGCCCGCCAGCGTCATGCAGGCCGGGATCGACAGGTCGACATTGCCCGGCCCCAGGGTGATGACGAACATCTGGCCCAGCGCCACGATCACGAAGAACGCCCCGAAGGTCAGCGCGGCCGAGAGCACCTCGCCCGATCCCTTGCCGTCGGTATAGGCCGCCGTCGCCAGCCAGACCGCCAGCGCGCCCAGCCAGGCCCAGAGCCAGGGCTGCCCGAGAAGGCGGCGCGCCGCGCTCATGTCCGGGTCTCCGCCCGGCTGATCAGGACGCGCAGCGCCAGCACGATGATCAGGATCGCGCCCTGCGCGCCGATCTGCCAGTCCGGGTTCAGGCGCAGGAACGACAGGAAGGATCCGGCCAGCGCCAGCGTCATCGCGCCGATCACCGCCCCGATGGGCGAGATCCGGCCGCCGACGAATTCGCCGCCGCCCAGGATCACCCCGGCGATGGACAACAGCGTGTAGCGCAGCGCGATATTGGCATCCGCCGAGGTGGTCAGCCCGACCAGCGCCATGCCCGAGAGCACGCCGAAGAACCCGGCCAGCGCGAACATCGTCATCTTGATCCGCAAGAGCGACCAGCCCGCACGCTCGAGCGAGCGCGGATTGCCCCCCGCCCCGCGCAGCACCGTGCCCCAGGCCGAGCGCATGATGAACAGATGCACCACCAGCGCCAGCCCCACCGCGGCAATGATCGGAAAGGGCACCAGCGCGGGTTTCAGCGTCATCAGGGCGCGGATGTAATCGGGCGCCTTTCCGCCGGGCGTCGGCAGCACCAGCACCGCCAGCCCCAGCCAGACAAAGGACATTCCCAGCGTCACCACGATGGACGGCAGGTTGCGCAGGTGGATCAGCGCGCCCAACCCGGCATAGGCCGCGATCAGCCCGGCCAGCGCCGCGACCCCCAGCAGCGGCGTGTCATGCAGCCAGGTCGCGGTGATGCAGGCGACCAGGCTGACGAAGCCGCCGATCGACAGGTCAAGCTCGTTGACGCAGAGGATGAACATCTGCGCGATGGTGGCCAGCGCGATGGGCACCGCGAGGTTCAGCAGCAGGTTCAGCCCGAAATAGCTCATGGTGCGCGGTTGCAGGTAGAAGATGGCGATCAGGATCGCGGCCAGCGACAGCGGCGGCAGCAGGCTGCGCAACAGGCGCGGAGAGACCGGCCCGCTCATGCGTCGGCCCGGAACGAGGCGTGCAGCACCCGCTCTTCGGTCATCTCGGCGCGCGGCAGATCGGCGACGATGGCGCCCTCGCGGAAGACATAGACATGGTCGCAGTTGCGCAATTCGTCCATCTCGGTGGTGTACCACAGGAAGGTGCGGCCGCGGGCGGCCTCGTCGCGGATCATGGCATAAACCTCCTGTTTGGTGCCGACGTCGACGCCGCGCATCGGATCGTCCATCACGATGATGTCCGCCGGCGCCCCCAGCGCGCGGGCAAACAGCGCCTTCTGCTGGTTGCCGCCCGACAGCGACAGGATCGGCTGAAAGACATCCGGGGTGCGGATGCCGATCCTCTCCTTCCACTTTTCGGCAAAGGCATCGGCGCGGTCATGGTCGAGCAGAAAGCCGTTGAGGAACTGGCGCAGCGACCCGATCGAGATGTTCTGCGAGATCGACCAGAGCGGAAAGATGCCGTCGCTCTGCCGGTCGCCCGCGACCAGCGCCACCTTGCCGCCCACCTGGGTGCCCGCCGCATGGTCGAAGACCTGGACCAGCAACTCGGTCTGGCCCTGCCCGCTCAGCCCGGCAAGGCCGACGACCTCGCCCTTGTGGGCGGCCAGCGAAAGGGTCTCGGGCCGCGCCGGGCGCGCCTCCACCACCTTGGGCGCGCTGTCGCGCAGCGCCGCGCGGCCACGGGCCGCGGCGGGGGCGGTCTCGGCGACGCTGCCCATCGCGGCGACCAGCGAGTTGCGGGTAAAGCCCGAGGCGGCGTCCAGCGCCACCACCCCGCCGTCGCGCATCACCGCGATACGGTCGCAGGTGCCGAGGATCTCGCCCAGCAGATGCGAGATCAGCACCACGGTGCCGCCGCCCTCGACATAGCGGCGCACATGGGCCAGCAGCTTGCCCGCCGCCACCGAATCCAGCGAGGAGGTGGGCTCGTCGAGGATCACCACCCGCGCCTCGGCCTCGGTCACGGCAAAGGCGCGCGCGATCTCGACCATCTGGCGGCGCGCGATGGACAGGTCGCCGGTGACATCGTCGGTCGAGATGCCGTGGCCGGGAAAGACCCTGTCCAGCATCTCGCCGATCAGCGCCCGCGCCCGGCGCCGCCAGCCGATCCCGGCGATGGCGGGATGGGTGATGCGGGCGTTTTCGGCCACCGTCAGGTTGGGGCAGAGCGACAATTCCTGGTAGACGCAGCGCACGCCGTGGCGCACCGCGACCTGGGGCGAATAGCCCGCGGTCACGTCCTGGCCGCCGATCTCGATGCTGCCGCTGTCGGGCCGCAGGTTGCCCGACAGCAGGTTCATCAGCGTCGACTTGCCCGCGCCGTTGTGGCCGACCAGCCCGAAGCACTCGCCCGGCGCAAGGTCGAGCGAGACCCCGGCAAGCGCCCGCACGGCGCCGAAAGACTTTTCGACGCCGCGCAGCCTTATGATCGGGTCCGACGGATTGGTCATGGCCGGGACGCGCCGATGCGACCTACATCGCGCCCGCGATCACGCCCTTGGCATCCTCCAGCGAATATTCGACGTTGGCCACGCCCCCGGCCTCGGTATTGGCCAGCGAGTCCTCGAGGGTGTCCTGGTCGATCCGCAGGAAGGGCACGGTCAGATCCTTGGGCACGTCCTGGCCGTCGAGGATCTGCTGGGCGACCCAGAAGGCCAGCGTCGAGACGCCGGGCGCGATCGAGACCGACATGGTCTCGTAGCCATTGGCGTCCTTCTGTTCCTTCCACCAGGTCAGCTCGTCATGGCGGTTGCCCATCACGATGACCGGCATGTCGCGCCCGGTCGCGGCGATGGCCTGGGCCGCGCCATAGCCGTCGCCGCCTTGCGTCACCACCCCGACGATCTCGGGCAGCGAGGGCAGGATGCCCGCGACCGCCTTCTGCGCCACGTCCTGGGCCCAGTTGCCATGGACCGAGCCGACGATCTCGAACTTGCCGGTCTCGGCCACGCCCTCATGGATGCCGGCGCTGATCGCGTCATCGACAAAGACCCCGGCGAGCCCGCGGATCTCCAGCAGGTTGCCGCCATCGGGCAGACGCTCGGCGAGATACAGGACCTCGTCCTTGCCCATCTGCTTGAAGTCGACCGCGATGCGCCAGGCGCAGGGTTCGGTCACGATCCCGTCGAAGGACACCACGGTGACCCCGGCATCGCAGGCTTCCTTGACCGCGCCGTTCAGCCCCTCGGGCGAGGCGGCGTTGATGACGATGGCGTCATAGCCCTGCAGGATCAGGTTCTGGATCTGTGCTGCCTGTTCGGTGACCTGGTTTTCCGCGGTGGTAAAGGCATCCGCCGCCGCGACCTGGCCGTCGGCCACCGCCTGGCCGGTCACCTTTTCCCAGCTGCGCAGCATGGCCTGGCGCCAGGAGTTGCCGGCATAGTTGTTCGACAGCGCGATGCGCTTGTCGGCTGTCTCGGCCAGAACGCCCTGCCCGGCCATCACGGCCATGGCGCCGACGGTGGCAAGTACGGTGGCCTTCGCTTTGATACGCATGTTTTTTGCTCCCTGTTCAACGGTCGCCCGGACCGGGTTCCGGAACAGGGCGATCGCCCCGCGGCGCATATGGAAAGAAGCACAGGCCGGTTCGGTCCGGATGTCGATGCCAGGCTGACAAGGACAGATAAGCAGCAATACCGCGCCGTGAAAAGAGATTTGGTGGTCGGGGCGTCCTGCCCCACGGCAAAGGGGGCCGAACCCGGCCCCCTTCTTGGGTCACGCCCGCGCTGTCACGACAGCAGTGGCAGGATGGGTTGCAGCAGGCTCGGCGGGAACCTGAGGTTGAGGACCTGCGACAGCACCAGCAGCAGCGCGCTGACCGTGACGGCCACCACCGCGCCCTGCCAGTTCAGCCGGCGCAGTTCGTAGACGATCATCGCCAGCACGAAGACCCCCGACGCCAGCACGAACCCCAGCAGATAGATGCCGCCCAGGAAAGCGACCAGCCAGAGCGTGTAGACATTGAGCGCGCGCCGCCCTTCGCCGGTGCGCACCTCGTCATAATGGATCGCATCCTCGGGCCCGCCGCGCACGAAGCGATAGGCGATCACCGCCAGCAGCGCTCCGGTGGCGAGCGAGGCGCCCAGCGGGAAGATCCGCGCCAGGTAGCTGCGCTGCAGCGCATCGCCGAAGGCCCAGAGGCAGAGCGCGGCAAAAACCAGCAGGAAGGCCATCTGGTGGACCCGCACGCTGCGGGTTGCCGCCCCCTGGCCGGTGTCGGGCCGGGGCGATTTGCGCGCGCGCAGGAAGGTGATCGTCACCGAGAGCACGATCACCGCGATCAGCCCCAGGACGATCGGGCGTTCGAGGAAGGAAAAGCCGTAGATCTGCACCGCCTGGTAGACCGAATCCTCCAGCCCCTTGGACAGGAAGAAGCCGATCAGCAGCGCCGGGCGGGACCAGCCGAAGCGCTTCATGTAGACGCCCAGCATCCCCACCCCGAACAGCGCGATGAGATCGAGCCAGTCGCGGGTGGCCTGGAAGGCGGCGAAGAACACGATGACGATGACCACCGGGCCGATATAGCCGTAAGGAATGGTGGTCAGCTTCGAGATCGGGCGGACCAGCAGGATGCAGACCAGGGTGCCGACGATATTGGCCAGCGCCAGCGACCAGATGATCGTATAGGTCAGGTCGAGGTTTTCCTGCACCATGCTGGTGCCCGGCTCGATCCCCACCAGCACCAGACCGCCCAGCAGCACCGCCATGGTGGCCGAGCCCGGCACGCCGAACAGCAGGGTCGGCACCAGCGAGCCGCCCTCCTTGGCGTTATTGGCCGATTCCGGCGCCAGCACGCCGCGGATGTCGCCCTTGCCGAACTGCGACTTGTCCTTGGCGGTCTGCACCACGTGGCCATAGGCGATCCAGTCGATGACCACGCCGCCCAGCCCCGGCAACATGCCGATCAGCGCGCCGATCCCCGAACAGCGCAGCACCAGCCACTTGTGCCGGATGACGTCGCGCAGGCCCTCGCCGATGCCGCGGCCCAGCTTCTGCTGCTGGGTGGAGGAGGAAATCGACTGTTTCTGCGCCAGGATCTCGAAGATCTCGGGGATGGCGAACAGCCCGATGGCGATGATCAGCAGCGGAAAGCCGTCATAGAGATAGGTCTGGCCCAGCGCCATGCGCAATTCGCCGGTGCTGGTGGCGAAACCGATCGCCCCCATGATCAGCCCGACGCCGCAGGCCGCAAGACCCTTGAGCGGGTGGCTGCCGGTCAGGATGCCGACCATGGTCAGGGCAAAGAGCACCAGCATCAACTGCTCGCCGAAGCCCATCATCAGGATCAGCGGCCGGGCAAAGAGGATGGCGACGCTCAGCACCAGCGCGCCGAAGACGCCGCCGAAGAGCGAGGCGCCGAAGGCCGCCGACAGGGCGCGGGCGGCCTCGCCGCGCCGGGCCATGGGAAAGCCGTCCATCACCGTCGCCTGCGAGCCCGAGGTGCCGGGAATGCCCATCAGCACCGAGGGGAAGGTGTCGGAGGTGGTGGTGATCGCCAGCAGGCCGACCATCATCGCCAGCGCCTGCGACGGCTCCATGCCGAAGACGAAGGGCAAGAGCAGCGACAGCCCGGCAAGCCCGCCCAGGCCCGGCAGGATGCCCACGATCAGCCCGACGAAAACGCCCAGCAGGAGATAGCTGAAATGGCCGACGCTGAACAGGGTCGTGAGCGCGTCTAGGGCCGTGATCCACACGTCCATCGGAATATCCTTGATAGGGGGGGTCGGAAAGGCGCTACGGCAGGCGGGGCGTGCCCGCTGCCGTCGCGCTGCGGTGTCAGAGGTCGAGGTCGTATTTCTGCTTCAGCCAGCCGGACAGGTGGCTCTTGAGCTCGTCATTGAGGTCCAGCGCCTGGGCGAGGTTGGCTTTCGCCTGTTCGCCCACCGCCTGGCGGTGTTCGCCAAAGAACCTGGCGTTCTCTTCCGCATAGGCCGGATCGTCGAGAATGGCCTGGATCGCCGCGACATAGGCGTCGTAGACCGCATCCGGCGTATCCGCCGGCAGGAACAGCGATTTCGACGCGCCGGTGAACTGCAGGTGCATCTCGTAAAGCGCGCGCTCGGGGCCCGCCAGTTCCTTGCCGTTGATCTCCTTGTAGACCTCCAGGTAAGTCGGCAGGTCGGGGAAGGTGGCGTCGCGCACCACATTGCCGTCGGCGTCAAGGTCGCCGTAGGAAAAGATCGGCGTGACCACGCCGTTGTCGACCATCGAGGCATAGTCCTTGCGATAGGCGGCAGAGGAGGCGAAGGCGAGCGTGATCTCGCCGCGCTCCATGGCGATCCGCGCCGGGCCGCCGGACACGCCCCAGACCGGGGTCACGTCAAGGCCGAGGCCGTCGAACCCGAGCAGGCGGAAGATCGACAGGCCCCGGACGCTGTGATCGGCATAGCGCAGCTCGACGTCCTGCAGCGCCTTGATGTCCTGCGGCCCGGTCGCCCCGGTGTCGGTATGGACAAGCGCCACCTCGCGCTGGGGGGTGAGGATGAGCGGGCGCCAGTTCTTGAGGTCGAACTGCGCCGCCGGATCCTCGAACAGCCAGTTCAGCTGGGTCGAGACGGTCATCGCGATCAGCGTGGTGCCGTCGGCCTCGGCGCGGGCCTCGAACTGGTTCGCGCCGGGCATCCCGCCGGCGCCGGGGATGTTGGAGACAACCACGGTCGGGTTGCCGGGCAGATGCTCGCTCAGCTTGCCGGCAAAGAACCGGCCATAGACGTCGGTCGCGCCGCCGGCCTTGAACGGAACGATCATCTCGATCCGCTTGCCGTCGAAATCGACCGCCTGATCCTGCGCCTGGACCGATCCCGCCATCGCGGTGCCGACCAGCACTGTCGTGGCCGCAGCCAGAATATGTGATTTCATGTGTCTTCTCCCTTTTTCAGTCGTTGAGGTGTCGTAAGTCTTGTCAGTGTCTCAGTATCGCGCCCGGCATCGCATCACCGGGCGGTGTTCAATCCCAGGATCGCGCGCGCCTGCGCCGGGGTCGCCGCCGGACGTCCGACCGCGGCGCCCAGGGCGGCCACGCGCGCCACCAGCTCGGCATTCGAGGCGACCGGCTGGCCATCGACCCCGGTGAGGCTGTCTTCAAAACCCACGCGGCAATGTCCGCCCAGCCCCAGCGCCAGGGTCTGCACCAGCGCATGATGCGCCCCGCCCTTGGCCGCCCACCAGTGGCTGCCCGCGGGCAGGCGGGTGGCGAGGTCGAGGATATGGTGCGCCGCCGCCTCCGCGCCGACCTCGTCCTTGAGGAAGAGGCCGACGCAGGGCTGGCGCAGATCCGGCAGGGCGCGGCAGACCTGCGACAGCCGGTCGATCATCCCGGCGTCCGAGGCGTCGAATTCCGGGCAGACGCCCTGCGCCATCATCGCCGCGGCCATCTCCTCGATGCGCGCCTGCACGTCCGGCCCCTGCTGCGGGCCGACATCGCGCAGCGCCAGCGAGGCCATCTCCGGCGCAAGGCCGACCGGCTCCAGCGCCTGGGCGACGGTCATGCCGCGCGTGCCGGTGCTGAGTTGCACGATGATGTCGCAGCGCGCCGTGATACGGTCGTGGATCTCGCGGTAGGTCGCAAGGTTCTGCGTCGGGTTGCCCGCGGCATCGCGTGCGTGCAGGTGGGCGATCGACGCCCCGGCCCGGGCGCAATCGGCGACGGTTTCGGCAATCTCTTCCGGTGTCAGCGGCACCGCGGGATGATCGGCGCGCGAGCACCAGGCGCCCAGCGGCGCGACACAGATGATGTTGGGCTGGCTCACGGCTGGGTCTCCGGTGCGGGTGTGGCCTGTTTCTCGGACCACCACTGGCGCAGCACGCCCCTGGAGCCGCCCGCGGCGATGATCGCGCGCAGATCAGGGTTCAGCGGCGGGTAGCTGCGGGTCTCGTTGCGGGTCAGGTTGGCGACGCGGCCCGAGGCGAAATCGACCTCGATGCCGTCACCGTCGTCGAAGAACTCGGTGATGCCCGCGCAGCCCGTCATGAAGGCCAGCCCGCTGCTCACACCGGCGCGCAGGCTGTTGTAGGGCATGGACTCGCAGATCACGCCGATGCCCATGGCCTGCAGGGCGATGAACCCCTGGGCATGGGGCTTGCCGCCGGCGAAATCGCTGCCGCCGATCACCACGTCACCGGCCTTGGCGCGCTCGGCAAAGCCCGGGCGCACATCCTCGAACAGATGCGGAATCAGCTTTTGCGCATCGGTCACCCGCCCGATGGCAAGGCGGAAGGGAATGAAGCCGTCGTCGAGCGGCACCCCGTCGCCGAACTTGTGCGCGCGTCCGCGAAAAACCCAGTTCATCTCGTCATCCTTTCGCATCCAGGGCGCGGGGATCAGAGATCACCCCCGCCACCGCCGAGGCCGCCACCGTCGCCGGGCTGGCGAGGAAAATGTCGGCATCCTTGGCGCCCATGCGGCCGAAATTGTTGACCGCCGCGGTAGAGATCGAGGTTTCGCCCGACCCCAAGGGCCCCATGTTGCCCCCCGCGCAGGCGCCGCAGCCCGCGGGCGTCAGGAGCGCCCCGGCCTTGCGGAAGATCTCGCCCAGCCCCTCGCGCTCCATCCGCGCGATGGTGGCATTGCTGCCCGGCGTCACCAGGAACCGCGTGCCCGGCGCGACCCTGCGACCCTCGAGCACCCGCGCGGCGACCAGCAGGTCGTCATAGGTGCCCGAGCCGCAAGAGCCGAGGTAGGCGTGATCCACCGCCCGGCCCAGATCGGTCGAGGAGAGATCGACGGTCTCCGCCCCGCCCGGCAGGACGGCTTGCGGCACAAGCGTGGACAGATCGAGGGTGAGGCTCTGTTCGTAGGTCGCATCCGCGTCGGCAGAGATCGTGACGCCGCCCTCGATCCCGCGGTCGGCGTACCAGCCCGCGGTCTGCTCGTCGGGGGTGAAGTAACAGGCGCAGATGCCGATCTCGGTCAACGTGTTGCACAGCGCAATGCGTTCGGCCACCGGCAGATGCGCCAGTGCCGGCCCGTGAAACTCGATCGCGCGGTAATCGTAGGGCCCGTAGCAGCCGGCGACAAAATCCGCCGCCAGGCGGAAGCCGAGGTCGCGCGCCATGACACCGGGGGACAGGCGCCCCTCAAGCCTTATGCGGATGGTCCGGGGCACCTGGACCCAGATCGTGCCCTGGGCCAGAACGGTGATGATCTCGGACCCGGTGCGCAGGGCAAGCGCCCCCACCGCGCCGAAATTCGTGCAATGCATGTCGTAGCACAGCAGGAACATGCCGGGCCGCACGATCCCCTCTTC
>SBGD01000043.1 GCA_006226775.1 Paracoccaceae bacterium
GAGACCGCCGCCGCCGACCCCGACCGCACCGTTCCCGCCGGCGAAGACAGCGCCGCGCCCGCCGCCTCCGATCCGGGTGCCGCGCCCCGCGCCAGCGCCGCCGCGCCGCAGACCGCCGCCACGCCCGAGACCGCGGATCTGCCGGTCAGCCCCACCGCCGAAGCCGCCGCGCCCGATGTGCCCGCAACGCCCGCCGCCCCCGAGGCGGAAGCAGAAGCCCCGAGGATCGCGCTGGCGCCGCAGAGCCCCGCGCCGCGAGAGGAGACCCCGGTGCAGGCCCCCGAGGCCGCCGCGCCCGAACGCCCGCAGGTCATGGTGCTGAACGACGAGGACGAGGCCCGGGACGACGCCCGCCCCAGCGTCGGCACCCCCGCCGGCACCGTCGGCAACCTCGCGCCGAAGGTGCGCATCGGGCGCCTGCCGACGCTCAGCAGCGACACCGCCGGGGCCGAACCGGCCCAGGACCCGCTGGCGCGCTATGCCGAGCCGGTCGAGGTGGAGCAGGGCAAGCCGCTGATGTCGATCGTGCTGATCGACGATGGCACCACGCCGATGGGGCTCGACGCGCTCGAGGCCTTTCCCTATCCGATCACCTTTGCCGTCGACAGCGCCTGGGACGGCGCCGCCGAGGCCATGCGCAGCTATCGCGACGCGGGGTTCGAGGTCATGGCGCTGGCCAACCTGCCCGAAGGCGCCCGGCCGCAGGATACCGAGGTGACGCTGGGCACGGCGCTCGACACGATCCCCGAGGCGGTCGCGGTGCTCGAGGGCGACCGCGGCGGGCTGCAGGAAAGCCGCGGCGTGTCGGAACAGGTGGCGCGCATCCTCGCCGACAGCGGCCATGGGCTGGTGCTCTATCCCAAGGGGCTGAACACCGGCCAGGCGCTGGCGGCCAAGGAAGGCGTCTCTGCCGCGGTGCTGTTTCGCGATTTCGACGGCAAGGGCCAGAGTGCCACGGTGATCCGCCGCTTCCTCGACCAGGCCGCCTTCAAGGCCGGGCAGGAGGGCGCGGTGATCATGCTGGGCCGGTTGCGCCCCGAGACGATCTCGGCGCTGCTGATCTGGGGCCTGCAGGACCGGGCGAACCGGGTGGCCTTTGTCCCGGTGTCGCAGGTGCTGCAGTTCGACGCCGCCGACAGCTGACGGGGGCCCGATCCATCAATGGATCGGTACCGATCTGTCGACAGATCGGCCCGCTCCCCCGTCACGCAAAGGGTTTGTCGGGCCGCAAGAGCGCCTGGTCGCTTTCAGACAGCTGGTTGAAGCTGCGAAACCCCGCCGCCCGGCCCACCCGCAGGGCCGGCCCCATGCGCCGTCCCAGATGCTCCCAGACGATGCGGGTCATGCGGTAGCTGTTCTCGCTCTCATGGGTGATCCGCGCGGTATAGCCGGACCAGGTGTTGTTCTGCACCGAGGGCACCCGGTGCAGGAAGGTGAACGACCCGGTGGTCGCGCCGCGCCGCGCCACGATGGCGGCGACCGCGCGCTCCTGGCGGAAGAAGAACCCGCCGAACTCGCGGGTGCGCGGGCTCTCGGGCAGGCCGAAGCGGGTCATCGCCTCGCGCGCCTCGTGACCGCGGATGAAACAGAACCCCTCCCGGCGGTAGACATAGACCAGCGCCTCGACGAATTTCTGCTGGTCCATGAAGGAGCGGCGGATGAAACGGTAAAACCCGTCGGGCAGCAATTCCTGTCCGACCTCGGTGACGGTCGGCCCCAGAAAGCCGGCCAGTTCGGGGTGATGCATGACGAAGCCGGAGGTCGCCGCGATCTTGTCCACCGGCTCGAGCAATATGCGCGCATCAACGTCAAAGAAGCTGCAGATGCGATGCAGGACATCGGGGCGAGGAAAGCTCTCGCCGCTCAGATAGCGGTTGAACTGGGTCCGGTTGATCCCCAGATCCCGGCAAAGCGCGGAAATCGAGGTCGCATCGCGGCACAGATGCTTGAGGTTCGCGCCGAACATGGCACGCAGTTCTGCCGGATTGGCCGATTTTCCGGACGGAGATGTGACAGGTTTCGACAAGGTTGATTCCCACGCGGTCCAATAAGGTGGTTTCAGGCGCAAATACCGATGACAACTCACGAATTCGGTCGGCTTGCCCTCAAGCTGATGCTGTAGCGCGTCATGCGACGCTCATTAGATGCAAAAGTGACCGAATCTGGCACAAATTACAAGAGCACCTGCCCCTGAAGGCGTGTTCGCAAGGTCGAAATATGTGCCACATTTGAGCAGACGAGACGCAGAAAAGGTGGTTCGATATGTCACTCAGACGCATGTGCGGGGTCGTGCTGTGGAGCAATCCTGACGATCAGAAAGCTGTGGTCTGGTGCGAGGATCAGGGCAATCTGGCTTACTATGTCGAGCCCGAGGAAGGCACCAGGACCGGCGTCGCGCTCGATGCCGGGGACCTCATTGAATTCGAGTTGCGCGAAGATCGCCAGTTCCGCCGGGTGACCAACCCGATCCTGCTGGTGCAGGATCATGCCCCCGAACTCGCCCGGCAGCTGGGCAGTTGCGCCAATTCGGATGCGGCGGGGCCGGCCACGGGCTGGGCCTCCAATGTCGTGCGCTTCCCGCGAAGCCGCGAATGGAACACCCGCACCGCGGCCACGCACGCCTCCGCCTAGGCCGCATTCCCGGCGCCCCGCGGCGCCCGGAAACGCAAGCGCCGCCGCGATTCTCCTCTCGCGGCGGCGCTTGTCATTTCAACCGGCAAAGCGGCGCGGCGGCCGCCCGCCTCAGTTCAAGGTGCGCCGCGGCTGATCGCCGCGACGCCGGTGCGCGCCACCTCGACCAG
>SBGD01000103.1 GCA_006226775.1 Paracoccaceae bacterium
CGCTCCCAATCCTGCCAGACACCGGCAAAGGCCATCGCCCGATGATCCGGGGCGTGGATGTACCAGGGCAGCCGGTTGCCCTCGGCGTCCTTGGTCCATTCGTAGAACCCGCTGGCGGGGATCAGGCAGCGTCGGCTGCGGCAGGCGTCGCGGAAGGCGGGTTTCCGCGCCAGGGTCTCGGCCCGGGCGTTGAAGAGCAGCGGCCCGTCGCCGGGGGTCTTGTACCAGTGCGGAAGGAATCCCCAGCGCATGGCCGAGAGCCTGCGATGGCCGGCATCGCTGCGCACCGTGGCGACCGGCACGGTGGGGCAGATGTTATACGCCGGCAGCTCCGGCAGATCGTTGTCGGGCGTGGCCTGAAACAGATCCGTCAGAACGTCGAGCGGCTGGGTCAGCGCGAAGCGCCCGCACATCCGACGCGACCGTTCAGCGGATCAGCGTCTTGATCGCCCGGGCATGGGCCGGATCGGCGCCCAGCGTGTCCTCGGCCAGTGCGCGGGCCGCGGGCAGCAGCGCCTCGGGCGCGACCACACGGTCGATCAGCCCCCAGCTCATCGCCTCCTCGACGGGCACCTTCTGCCCTGCCATGAGGATCATCTTGGCCCGCGCCGGCCCCACCAGCGCCGCCAGCCGGGCGGGATCGGAGGGCTGCGGCAGGAAGCCCAGCTTCATCACCGGATAGAACACCTTCGCCCCCGGCACCGCGATGCGCAGATCGCAGGCCAGCGCCATGCCCATGGCGCCACCCGCAAGCGTGCCGTTCAGCGCCGCGATGCTGAGCCCGGGCAGCCGCGCGATGGCGCCCGAGAGCCGCTCCCAGAGCGGCGAGGTGGCAAGCCCCGCGCGCGCGGCTTCAAGATCGGCGCCGGCTGAGAACACCTTGCCCACCCCGGTCAGCACCAGAACCTGCGCCTCGCGCGCCGCTTCGGCGATTTCACAGAGCTTTTCCAGCATCTCCGGGGTCAGCGAATTGGCCTTGTCCGGGCGGTCGATCACCGCCAGCCAATAGCCTCCGTCCTTTTCCAGCGAGATCATGCCACGCCCACCTTTTTCCGAATCTCCTCCTCGCGCAGCGACACCTCGCCGCCGAGGAACCCGTCCGCCTCTTCGCCGCACATCCAGAGCAACGTCTTGGCCACCCAGTCCGGCGGGATGTGATCCTCCCAGTCGAGCTGGCTGACCTGGTTCACGCCGCTCGCCTTGATGGTGCGCTGCATCTGCGTGGCGACCGTGCCCGGCGATAGCGAGATCGCCCGGATGCCCTTGGCGCGGTATTCCTCGTCCGCCGCGCGGGTCAGCATCAGCGCCCCGGCCTTGGAGGTGCAATAGGCCGACCAGCCTTCGAGCGGGCGATGCGCCGCCCCCGAGCCGATGGTCAGGATCGTGCCGCCGCCGGCCTGCGTCATCACCGGCAGCGCGGCGCGCATCCCGTGGTAGACACCCTTGATATTGATGTCGATGAGCGCCCCCCAGGCCTCGGGATCGCTTGCGCCGAGCGGCGCGATGGGCTCGATCACGCCGGCGTTGTTGATCAGGATGTCGAGCCCGCCAAAGGCGGTCAGACAGTTCTGCACCGCCTGCTCGACCTCCCAGTAGCGCGAGATTTCGCAGGGGATGGCCACGGCGTTTGCACCGATCTCGCCGGCCAGCTCGGCAATGGCGTCGCCGCTGCGGGCGACCAGAGCCACCTTGGCGCCGGCCGCAGCGAAGGTCCGGGCGGCGGCGGCGCCGATGCCGCGGCTCGCCCCGGTGATCAGCGCGGTTTTCCCTGTCAGATCCATGGGATGCCTCGTTTTTTCGATTCACATCCTTGGTAAAGGCTGGAATACCCCCGGTCCAGCCTCTTGACCCGGCAGGTCATGAGGCAGAAGCTCCGCCCATTGATTTTTCGCACGCCGAAGAGAGGGTTGATTATGCGGGTTTCGAAATATGCCATCGTGCCGGTGGCCGCAGCGTTGCTGATGGCATCGCCGGCGCTGGCCGAGGTGACGCCCGAGCAGGTCTGGGAGGATTTCAGCGGCTATCTGAAGAGCTTCGGCTACGAGGTGAACGCCAGCGAGGCGCTGTCCGGCGACACGCTGACGCTGTCGGATCTGCGCGTGACCATGGCACTGCCCGAGGCCAATGGCGCGGTTGCGGTCGCGTTCGGCAGCATGGAGCTGCGCGGCCAGGGCGACGGGTCCGTCAAGGTGGTCCTGCCCGAAACCGTGCCGATTTCCGTCACCGTCGCGCCCGAGGACGAGGACGCGGTCGATATGGAGATCGGTTATTCGCTCGACGCGCTCGACATGGTGGTGTCGGGCGATCCCGAGGCGATGACCTATGTCTTCAGCGCCGAGGCGATGGCGATGGCGCTGTCGAAGCTGGTGGTCGATGGCAAAGAGATCCCGCGCGACGGTCTGCGGGCCGAATTGACCACCGGGCCGGTCGAGGGCGAGGCTCAGGTGACCATTGCCGACGGCACGCGCGAGGTGGTGCAGACGGTCTCGATCGGGACGGTCTCCTATGACGTCGCCGGCCAGGATCCCGAAGGCGAGGGGGCGGGCATGCTGCTGGGCTCGCTCACCGGGCTGGTCTCGGAGAGCCTTGCGCGCATTCCGGCCGAGTCCGGTGCGGCGGATATGCCCGCGCTTCTGGCCGCAGGCATGACCGTGTCGGGCAAGATGACCTATGACGCCGGGCAGTCGCAATTCTCCTTCACCGAAGAGGGGCAGACCACCAGCGGCCAAAGCGCGAGTGCGGGCGGCAGCTTCGAGATCGGCATGTCGAAGGACGCGCTGATGTATGAC
>SBGD01000028.1 GCA_006226775.1 Paracoccaceae bacterium
GGCGGCGGACGTCTCGATCTCGCCCGCCACGGCGCTGGACGCCGCGCGCGTCGCCTCCGACATCGTGCTGCTGGGCCGCGACCTCTCGCCCCTGCCCGAGGCGCTGACCACCGCGCGGGCGGCGACCAGGCGCATCCGCGAGAATTTCCGCATTGCCACGGTCTACAATATCCTTGCGGTGCCGCTGGCCATAGCCGGGCTGGCGACGCCGCTGATTGCCGCATTGGCGATGTCGACCTCGTCGATCATCGTCAGCCTGAATGCGCTGCGCCTGAGGTGAACCGATGAATGTCCTTGTCTACCTGATCCCGATTGCGCTGGTCCTTGGCGGGCTGGGGCTGGCGGCCTTTGTCTTTACCGTCAAGTCGAAGCAATACGACGACCCCGAAGGCAACGCCCGGCGCATCCTCAACGACCAGTGGGACGACCACCCCAAGCCGTGAAACGGATGCCGTTGGCGCCTCCTTCGGGCCAACAGCCATCCGTCATCCCGGGCTTGACCCGGGATCTCCTGCCATCCGCTCCGGGAGATCCCGGGTCAAGCCCGGGATGACGTTGCGACAACGGCAACCGCGGCGCCAGGTCCGGGGCCAGGCGCGGCTGGCCTCGTCTCCCCCTGCGCAGGCCTTGGTGACACCCACAAGATATTGAGTATGGCGACGGGGCAACTTCCACCGATGGACCTTGCCCTGCGGGCCATGTATTCTTGCCCCGAAACGAGGCGGAGCAGGCCCGCGACATGACGGCGTTGAAGCAATTCCAGCGGTTGGAGGCCACCGGCCTCTGGCGCGCCGACGAGGCTGCGCAGCGGCGCGACGTCGTCGTCTCGCTGGGCGATGCCACGCTGGTGCTGACCGACATGACCGACCGGCCGCTGACCCATTGGTCTTTGGCCGCGGTCGAGCGCGCCAATCCCGGCCAGAACCCGGCGCGCTATCACCCCGACGGCGATCCCACCGAAGAGCTTGAACTGGGCGACGATGCCAGCGAGATGATCGAGGCCATCGAACGGCTGCGGCGCGAGATCGCGCGGCGCCGCCCGCGCCAGGGCCGGTTGCGCTGGGGGCTGGGGGCGGGCGCGATTGCCGCCTCGCTGGCGCTGGCGGTGTTCTGGCTGCCCGATGCGCTCTTGTCCCACACCATGCGGGTGGTGCCCTCGGTCAAGCGCGACGCCATCGGCCGGACCCTGCTGGACGAGTTGTCGCGGGTGACCGGCCCGGCCTGCCAGTCGGCCCCCGCGCTGCCCGCGCTGCGCCTCCTGGGCCGCCGCATCCTCGGCCCCGAGCGCGCCGGCGACCTGATCGTGCTGCGCCAGGCCAGCCGTCCCACGGCGCATCTGCCCGGCGGGTTCATCCTGCTCAACCGCGCGGTGCTGGAAGACACCGAAGACCCCGAGGCCGCCGCCGGCTACGTGCTGGTCGAGAACCTGCGCAGCGCCCAGGAAGACCCGCTCGAGGCGCTGTTGCGGCAGGCCGGGATGTTCGCCACCGCCCAGCTTCTGACCACCGGCAAGCTGCCCGAGGCAGCGCTCGAGGCCTATGCGGTGTCGCTGCTGGCCCGCGATCCCGCCCCCCTGCCCGACGCGGTGCTTCTGGAAGGCTTCCGCGCGGCGCAGCTGAATTCCACGCCTTACGCCTATGCGATGGACATGACCGGCGAATCCACCCTCAGCCTGATCGAGGCCGATCCGATGCGCGGCCAGGATGCCCAGCCGGTTATGTCCGACAACGACTGGCTGCGCCTGCAGACCATCTGCGGCGAGTGAGCACGCCCGGGGCGCAGACATGAAAAAGGCGGGTCTGTGCCCGCCTTGGTCCCGCAGCTTGTGGGTCCGCGCTCAGGGCCGCAGCGAGGCCGAGCGATAGCCGATCCGGTGGCGCACGTGATCCAGCGCCGAGGTCAGCTGCGCTTGCCGCCGAAACGGCCCGGCCAGCACCATCCAGTAATGCGTGCCCGAGGTGGTGTATTCATTGACCGCCACCGGCAGCCCGGCGCCCTGCAACTGGCGGATGGCGCCTTCGGCCCGGGCGCGGCTGGAAAAACTGCCAAGCTGGATATAGCGATGGCTGGCGGGCGGGCCGGCAGGCTCCACCCGGCGCAGCGTCTTCGGCGCCGCGCGGGGGGCTTCGTTGCGCGACGAGACCATGGCGGCGCGCTGCTCCTTCATCGAGCGGTAGGGATATTGCAGCTCGGGGAAATAGGCGCCGACCTCCTCGCCGGTATATTGGTCGATCAGCTTGCGCGGCACGGTGTTGGACCAGATCAGCAGCATCTTGCGCCGCCCGTCCAGCGTCTGATGCGCGCGGGTCCGGCTGTGACGGCCATCCTTGAAGGCGGGCTCATAGCCCTCGGGCACCGGCACCCGGACCGAGGCGCCCTTCTCGTAAGCGCGCTTCGGCGCGATCCTCGTCTGGCCGGTCACCCGCGTCCGGCCGCTCTCGCCGGCATAGATCCGGACGCCGTCCTCGGTCATCTTGACCACCTTGCCGGACTTGTCGACCACCAGCACCGGCCCGTCGCGCCGCCCGTTCTTGCTGCGCAGCACGGTATTGGGCGGCAGGTCGGTGTATTGACCGACGGTGACCTTGCGCACCCGGCGCAATTGCGGCGTCGGGGCGGCGGGGGCATCGGCGACCACTCTCCGGGGCGTCGGCGTCACCCGCACGAGGCGCGGTTGCGGCTGGCGCGGCGTCGGGGTGGCCTTGCGCACCACCGGCGGTTGCGGGGCTGCGGCGGGCGGCGTGGCCTTGCGCACCAC
>SBGD01000082.1 GCA_006226775.1 Paracoccaceae bacterium
CGCTTCGCCATTCTCGTATCCCTTCAAAGGTTTGGGATACACCTTAGCCGACTGTCCGGATTCCTAGGACCACTTCATTCCTTGTCCCGTGCCGCCACCTGAGGAGGGGTTCGCGACTTTTGAAAAACACGGTCCGCAGGACCTCTCGCCTGTCCCGGAGTGATGCAGGCCGCTGGGTCTATGCTTTTGAAATGCAGTGTGTTTTCCACGCAAGAGACTGACAGGGCCTCACTTGCGCTGACGTATCGGCAGCGCCGATCACCTCAGAGGGCAGCGCTCGGTCGCCGTTGTCCGATCATCGGGCATGTCACCTTCCCGCAGGGTGTCGGCACCCTGTGCACCGCTGCGGCGGGGCTCGGCAGGGCGGCGGGGGGCCGTCGCGTTGCAGAGGGTCCCGATGGGGATTTCGTCCGGTCGAGACAAGGCAGAAACCTTCGGGTTTTCAGGCAAGGCCTCGGTCGGGCAGCCCGGCATGCCTCGTCGGGGCCTTGCCGAATGGCCGAGGGCTGTCACCTTGCCGCTTCGACGGCAGGGCGATCCCGGGCGCGCGCCATTGCAGGACCGACGCTCGCCCTCGCTTGCCGCGTGCGATGACCTAGGCCTCGCGGTCGCTGCCGGAATCCGAGGTCAGCCCGTAGCGGCGCATCTTGTCGTTCAGGGTGCGGCGCGGGATGCCGAGGGTCTGCGAGGCGCGCAGGGTGTTGCCGGCGTGGGCATCGAGGACGGCGGCGATCTCGCGGGCCTCGAATTCGGCCACCCGGTCGGCAAGGGTCGCAGGCCCGGCCGCAGCGGCAGAGGGGGCGGGCGCGCCGGTCGGCATGTCCAGCAGGCCAAGCGCATAGGCCTCGGCGCTGGCCTTCAGCTCCCGGACATTGCCGGGCCAGGCGAGGCGCTTGAGTTTCTCCTGCAGCAGCCAGGGCAGGTCGGGGTCGGGGCGGCCATAGCGCCGGGCAGCAAGCTGGGCGTAATGGGCAAAGAGCAGGGGGATGTCCTCTCCGGCCTCGCGCAGGGTCGGGGTGGCAAGCTCGGTGCCGGCGAGACGGAAGAACAGGTCGCTGCGGAAGCCCTCGAGCAGGCGCAGCGAGGCCTTGGTGGTGGTGATCACCCGCACGTCCAGCGGCCGTGGCGCGGTTTCCCCGATGCGCTCGATGGCCCGTTCCTGCAGGACACGCAACAGCTTGGCCTGGATCGCGGGCGCCATGGTCTCGACCTCGTCGAGCATCAGCGTGCCGCCATGGGCGGCTTCCAGCTTGCCAGGGCGCCCGCCTGCGTCATGGGCGAAGGTGCTCTGGTCGTGGCCGAAGAGGATCGTCTCGGCCATTGACAAGGGCAGCGCGGCGCAGTTCAGCGCCACGAAGGGCCCCTCGGCGCGGCTGCTGCCCGCATGGATGGCGCGCGCCGCCAGCTCCTTGCCGGTGCCGGTCTCGCCGGTGATCACCACGTCGAGATCGACCGAGGCCAGCGCCGCGATCCGGTCGCGGAAGGCGCGCATGGCGCGGGACTTGCCAAGCAGGCTGACCTGGTCCCGCTCGGACAGGACCCGTTGCAGCCGCGACACCTCTTGCCGGGCCGCCTGGGCATCGACGGTGCGGCGGATGATCGACAGCAGATGCGCCGAGTCATAGGGTTTTTCCAGGAAGTCATCGGCCCCGGCGCGGATCGCCTCAACCGCATGGGCGACATCGCCATGCCCGGTGACCAGCACCACCGGCGCGGCAATCGACTGGGCCCGCATCGCCCTGAGCAGTCCGATCCCGTCCATGCCCGGCATCCGAAGATCGCTGATCACCATGTCGGGCGGATTTTCGGGGGCCACGGCCAGCAGCGCGGCGGCTGAGCCGAAGGCGCCGACCTCGTAGCCCGCCGTCTCGACCAGGTCGGCCAGTGCGGCCAGGTGATCGGCGTCGTCGTCGACGATATGAATTCGGGCTGCCATCACGTCCTGTCTTCGTCGGGGTCGGCAAGGGGCAGGGTGACGCTCACCCGGGTGCCCTCCTGCGGGATGGAGCGAATATCCAGCGTTCCGCGGAAATCGGCAAGGATCGCCTTGCAGATCGCCAGCCCCAGCCCGAGGCCCTCGCCGGTCTGCTTGGTCGAGAAGAACGGATCCTCGACCCGTGGCAGGTCCTCGGCGGCGATGCCGCTGCCGTTGTCGCAGACGGTGATCCGCGCCGCGTTGCCCTCGCGGGCCAGGGTGACCGAGACCTCGGGCGCGGCGACGGCCTCGACCGCGTCGAGGGCATTGAGCAGCAGGTTGGCGACCACCTGTTCGATGCGCACCCCGCCGGCCATGGCCGGAACCGGCTCGCCGGGCAGGTGCAGCACCGGGGCGACACCGACGGTGCGGGCGCGCGGCAGCACCAGGTCCAGCGCCGAGCGGATCGGGGCCCGCAGGTCGATGCGCGACAGCTCGACCCGGTCCTTGCGGGCAAAGCTGCGCAGGTGCTTGGTGGTGCGCTGCATGCGGCGGATCATGTCGCGGGCCTTGGTGATCCGCGCAGGGGTGCGGGTGTCGCCCGGCGGGATGCCCAGCTCGGCGGCGGCCAGCGTGGCCTCCATCGCGGCCAGGGGCTGGCTGATCTCGTGTACGATGGCGGCGGACATACGGCCCATGGCGGCCATCTTCTCGGTGTGGATCAGCGCCTCCTGGGTGCGACGCAGGTCGGCTTCGGCCTGCTTGCGGGCCTCGATCTCCCGGCCGAGAT
>SBGD01000037.1 GCA_006226775.1 Paracoccaceae bacterium
AAGGCCGCATGTGCGAGCTGACAGTGCGCGGCATCCTGGCATCCTGCGGCGCCCACCCGGCTACACCCCGCGCCCGCACCCCGATCAAGCCCGTCAAGCTTGGCGAATTGGCGGCCCTCGCCGCGCATAAGGAGACATCACCATGACCGAACCCGCCGCATTGAAAATCGACGACCTGCACAAGAGCTTCGGTCAGCATGAGGTCATAAAAGGCGTCTCGATGGAGGCGCAGAAGGGCGACGTGATTGCCATTCTCGGGGCTTCCGGCTCGGGCAAGAGCACCTTCCTGCGCTGCATCAACCTGCTGGAGACGCCGAATTCCGGCGATGTCTTTCTGGCGGGCGAGAAGATCGAGATGAAAAAGAACCGCCACGGCGAAACCGTGCCCGCCGATATCCGGCAGGTCGAGCGGATGCGCGCGCGCCTCGCGATGGTGTTCCAGGGCTTCAATCTGTGGTCGCACATGACGGTCATGGAAAACGTGCTCGAAGGCCCCTTGTACGTGCAGAAAACCCCGAAGGCCGAGGCGCGCGAAAAGGCCCTCGCACTTCTGGCCAAGGTCGGGCTGTCCGACCGGGCCGACTATTACCCCGCGCATCTGTCGGGCGGCCAGCAGCAGCGCGTGGCGATTGCCCGCGCGCTGGCGATGGACCCCGACGTGATGCTGTTCGACGAGCCGACCTCGGCGCTCGATCCGGAACTGGTGGGCGAGGTTCTGGGCGTGATGCGTGACCTGGCCGAAGAAGGCCGCACCATGCTGGTTGTCACCCACGAGATGGGGTTTGCGCGCGACGTATCGTCGAAGACGGTGTTTCTGCACAAGGGCGAGGTCTGCGAAGAAGGCCCGCCCGCGAAACTGTTTGCCGTCCCCGAAACCGAGCAATTCCGGGCCTTCCTGTCCCGGATGAACTGATCGCAACCCGAACCCAACCGTTTCAGAGAGGAGACCACCATGATCAGAAGAACATTCCTGACAACCCTCACAGCCATCGGGCTTGCCACCTTTGCGGCCCCATTGGTGGCGCAGGACACCCTGCGCATCGGGGTCGAGGGGGCCTACCCGCCGTTTTCCTACAAGGAATCCGACGGCACGCTGTCCGGCTTCGATATCGAGATTGCCAATGCGCTTTGTGCCGAGATGCAGCGCGACTGCGACCTGGTCGAGCAGGAGTGGGACGGCATGATCCCGGCGCTGAAGGCGCGCAAGTTCGATGCCATCGTCGCCTCGATGTCGATCACCGAGGAACGCAAGCGCCAGATCGACTTTTCGGCGAAGTACTACCAGACCCCGGCGCGGATCGTCGCGCCCAAGGATGCCGGTTTCGAGGGCACGCCCGAGGGGTTGGCCGGCAAGAAGATCGGCGTGCAGCGCGGGGCGACGCACCAGTGCTATGCCGAGAAGATGTTCCCCGATGCCGAGGTCGTGCTTTACGGCACGCAGGAAGAGGTTTTCCGCGACCTGACATTGGGCCGGATCGACGTGCAACTGTCGGATTCGCTGATCGCGCAGGAAAGTTTCCTCAGCAAGGATGAAGGCGCAGATTATGCCTTCCTCGGCGGCGATCATCTGGACGTGGAATGCTACGGCGAAGGCGTCGGCATTGCCGTGCGCAAGGGCGACGACGAGTTGCGCGATGCCCTGAGCGCCGCGATCGCCGCGATCCGCGACAATGGCACCTACGCCGAGATCAACGCCAGGTACTTCCCGTTCGATATCTACGGCGGACGGCCCGCATCGGCGGATGCCGCAACCAACTGAGCTGACTTGCCGGGGCGGCGCAATGTCGCCCCGGCACAAACAGGGATGCGCTCATGGACCTGATACTCGAATACCGCTCACAGCTTGTCGCCGGGACGGTCATGACGATCCAGCTTGCGCTGATCTCGCTCGTGATCGCGCTTGTCTTCGGGCTTCTCGGGGCCTGGGCCAAGCTGTCCGCAAGCCGCCTCGCGCAGCGCCTGGCGGGGGCCTATACCACGATTGTCCGGGGCGTGCCGGACCTGGTGCTGATCCTGCTGGTCTTCTTCGGTGGGCAGGTCACGGTCAACACCCTCGGCGCTGCGATGGGTCTTTGGGACTATGTCGAGATCAGCAAGTTCGTCGCGGGTGCTGCGACCATCGGGGTGATCTTCGGCGCCTATTTCACCGAAACCTTCCGCGGCGCGATCACGGCCATCCCGCGTGGCCAGATCGAGGCCGGGATCAGCTGCGGCATGCCGAGGCAACTCATCTTTCGCCACATCATCTGGCCGCAGATGGTGCGCTATGCGCTGCCGGGGTTCACCAACAACTGGCTGGTGCAGCTCAAGACCACCGCGCTGGTCTCGGTGATCGGGTTGCAGGACCTGGTCTACAACGCCTTCACGGCGGGTCGCTCCACGAACGAGCTCTTTACCTTCATGGCCGCCGCTTTCGTCATCTACCTGGTGCTGACCGGCATTTCCGATCTCGCCCTGCGCGCGCTTGACCGCCGGTACAGTCGCGGCGTGGTGAGGACCTGACCGATGGAAAGCTTTCTCTCCTACATCCCGCTCGATATCGCGCTGATCGCCGAGAATTTCGACCGCTTCCTCTACGGCGTCTGGACGACGCTGAACCTGACGGTCCTGGCGCTGGTGTTCGGGGGTTTGTTGGCGATCCCCATGGCCATTGCCCGTGCCTCGCGCCACCCGGTCCTGAACCCGCTGATCTGGAGCTACACCTATGTGCTGCGGGGAACGCCGCTGCTGGTGCAGACCTACCTGATCTACTACGGCCTTGGGCAATTCGAGGCGGTGCGGCAAAGCTGGCTCTGGGATCCGATCCTGTCCTCGGCCTGGTGGTGCGCGCTGATCGCCTTCACGCTGAACACCGCGGCCTACACGACCGAGCTCTTGCGCGGCGCCATCGTCGACACGCCCAAGGGCGAGGTCGAGGCCGCCATCGCCACCGGCCATTCCTACCCTTCGCGCATGCGCCGCATCATCCTGCCCTCGGCCTTCCGCCGCGCCATCCCGGCCTATTCCAACGAGGTGATCTTCATGCTGCACGGCTCGGTCGTGGCCAGCACGATCACCTTGCAGGACATCCTTGGCGTCGGGCGCTGGCTGAATGGTCGCTACTACCTGGCCTATGAAGGCTTCATCACCGCCGCACTGCTCTATTTCCTGATCGTCTTTGCCATCACCCGCGTCTTCCGCTGGATCGAACGGCGCTACCTGCGCCACCTGGCCCGCCGCGAAACCGGCACGGCCGCCGAGATGACGCCGGACCCCACCCGTTGACCAAGGAGAGCACCATGATCGAGCGGCAGCACACGAACGCCAGGATGAGCCGGATCGTGAAGCACAAAGGCGTCGTCTACCTCTGTGGACAGGTCGGCAGCGGCGCGACGGTCGCCGAGCAGACCCGCGACTGCCTGTCCCGCGTCGAGTCCCTGCTGGACGAGGCCGGATCGTCGAAGGCCCATATCCTGCAAGCCACCATCTGGCTGGCCCATATGAGCGACTTTGACGCGGTGAACGCGGTCTGGGACGCCTGGGTGCCGGAAGGGCGGGCCCCGGCGCGGGCCTGCGGCGAGGCGCGGCTGGCGGGCTCGGACCTGCTGGTCGAGATCATTGTCACGGCGGCACTCACGCAAGGAGACAAGACATGAGCACGCGGACGTGCATTCTGATCGGCGCAGGCATGGATTGCGGCAAACGACGCCGCGGCTGCGTCATGGGGCCGGATGCCTATCGCACCGCCGGGTTGGCCGAGACGCTGGGCGAATTGGGCTGGCGATGCGAGGATCGCGGCAATCTGCCCGGCCCCGCCTGGGTGGCCGACGCCCCCCCGGGCCAGGTGCATGCGCGTGACGAGACCATCGCCTGGACCAGGCTTCTGGCGGAGGCCGCCGAGACGGCCATGGGTCAGGGGTTTGCGATCTTCATGGGCGGCGATCACGCCCTGTCGCTGGGCACGGTCGCCGGCGTCGCGGCCCATGCCGCAGGCCAGGACCGCCCGCTGTTCGTGCTCTGGCTCGATGCCCATCCGGATATCAACACGCCGAAAACCACCGCGTCGGGCAATCTGCACGGCACGCCCATCGCCTATGTCACCGGTCAGACAGGGTTTGACGGATTTCCGGCGCTGGCCGCGCCGGTCCCGACCGAAAACGTCTGTTTCATCGGTCTGCGCTCGGTCGATGCGCCGGAGCGCGCGTTCATCACGCGGTCCGGGATGAGTGCCATCGACATGCGCCAGATCGACGAGCGCGGCATCGCCGCCCCGCTGGCGGACTTCCTGCAACGGGTCTCTGCGGCAGATGGTATGCTGCATGTCTCGCTCGACGTCGACTTTCTCGAACCGGCCATTGCGCCTGCCGTGGGGACCACCGTCCCCGGCGGCGCCACCTTTCGCGAGGCGCATCTCGTCATGGAGATGCTGCATGACAGCGGTCTTGTGACCTCGCTCGACCTGGTGGAACTCAACCCCTTCCTCGATGACCGGGGACGCACCGCCAGCCTCATGGTCGATCTCACTGCATCGCTCTTTGGCCGCAGCGTCTTCGACCGTCCAACCCACAGCCATTCGTGAGAACGCCCATGTCCACACCCTCCGACACTTCGGCCCCCGCCCCGTCCGACCTTGCCTATATTCGCTTCGTCAGCGTCGAGAACATGATGAAACAGGTGCACAGCATCGGCATTGAGACCATGCTGGGGGACCTCGCCCGCTATATCGAGGACGATTTCCGCCGCTGGGAGCAATTCGACAAGACCCCGCGCGTCGCCAGCCATTCGACCGAAGGCGTGATCGAACTGATGCCGACCTCGGATGGCGAGGATTACGGGTTCAAATACGTCAATGGCCACCCCAAGAACACGAAGGTAGGGTTGCAGACCGTGACCGCCTTCGGTCTTCTGGCACGGGTCGACACCGGCTATCCGGAACTGCTGACCGAGATGACCTTGCTGACCGCGCTGCGCACCGCGGCGACCAGCGCCATGGTGGCCAGCCACCTTGCGCCGAAGGGCAGCAAGGTCATGGCGATGATCGGCAATGGCGCGCAATCGGAATTCCAGGCGCTGGCCATGCGCGCGATCTGCGGCATCGACACGCTCAGGCTCTACGACATCGACCGGGCGGCGACCGACAAGGTGGTGCGCAACCTCGGCCGCCTGGGATTTGACCTGGTGCCCTGCGCGACACCGGAAGAGGCCATCGAGGGCGCCCGGATCATCACCACCTGCACCGCCGACAAGCAATATGCCACCATCCTGACCGACAACATGGTCGGCGCGGGCGTGCACATCAACGCGATCGGTGGCGACTGCCCCGGCAAGACCGAACTGCACCGCGATATCCTGACCCGGTCCGACGTCTTCGTGGAATACCCGCCCCAGACCCGGATCGAGGGCGAAATCCAGCAGATGCCGGAGGATTTTCCCGTCACCGAGATGTGGCAAGTCATCACCGGCGCAGTGCCGGGACGCACCAACGACCGCCAGATCACGCTCTTCGACGGCGTCGGCTTCGCCATCGAGGATTTCTCGGCCCTGCGATATCTGCGCGACAAGCTGCGGGACCATCCGTTCTTTCAGGAACTCGACATCATTGCCGACCCCGACGATCCCCGCGATCTGTTCGGAATGCTCGGGCGCGCCGGGCCGCGATAGGCCGCCGGCGCGCCGCCCATCCCGGGCGGGCATCGGAAGGCGCCGGATGCGCGCCACGCGCCGCGTTCGATGCGGCAACGTGGTCTGACGGCGACCCGTGCCCATTCAACCGGATCGCGGCGTCGGTCAAATTCGGGCTGTCTCCCAGGGTCGACCCGGCTTCGATACATGACCTGTTCGGGGGACGCACGGTCGAAACCATGAAGCCACCCGAAGTCACGTACCTTCGGCCACCGAAACTCTTTCCGATATCATCCGAATTTCCCCGGAACCCGCCCCCGAGAGGTATCGAGGAGTAGCCGAGCCTGAAGAACTCTGCTGGTGGATCACGCCCTCTGAAGACTGGCGCGCCGGGGTCAACGACAACGCCGTCAGCGATGAGGTCTTTGGCGATGATTTCGGTATCCGTGCCGTCCGGCGCCTTGACCCAACGGTTTGTTCCTCCGAACCGGTTGGCCCCGACGAATGGAAGAACTGCCTTGACAGTTGCCTGAACGGCGGCTTTTCGGCGCTTGGCAAATCCCCTTCGCATGTCCCGGACATGCAGGTCGCAATGGCCTTGTGCCAGCAGTGTTGGTCGTTGGTCGGTGATCGCGAAACGAATTCGAAGGGGCCGGCGTCTCGGCGGGGCGAAGGTCCTTGACGGGATAGACGTGCACGCCCCCGGTAACAGCGCGATCGCATCCGAACTGGCCACGTAGTACCTGGTCGAGATCCGCTCCCGTGCCGCGCAGGTCGAGTTCTGGCGGGATGGCAGGATCGTCGGCCAGCACGCCCGGGCCTTCGGCCGCGACAAGGCCATCTACGACCCGCTGCTCTTCATTCCGGTGCTGGCCTGCAAACCCGGTGCCCTCAGGAACGGCGCGCCGTTCAAGGACTGGGATTTGCCGTCCGCGATCCGGCGCGTGCAGCGCAAGCTCGAAAGTACGGTTGAGGGATCTACCGCTCTTGCCAAGCCCTTGGCGCGCCTGTCATTTCGTCGCGCCCCTTGCAGGCATGGCGCGCGGCGCGCCGGCCTCGAGGGCACGCCGCGCCTGCTGCCAGCCCGCGATGTGATGGGCGCGCAGAAGCTCGCGCAGCAGCGGGCCTTGGCGTCGGGCGAAAGCGTCGAGGATCTGTTCATGCTCCTGCACCGCCCGTGACCATCGCGACCGGTCGCTGTTGCCGGCGAAGCGGAAGCGCCGGATCCGGGCGCACTCGCCGGCATAGACCCGCGACAGCGCCGGGTTTCGGGCGGCGTCGACGATCTTCTGGTGGATATCCTGATTGACGTGGAAATAGGCCATCAGCTCGCTCGCCTCGTAGGCGGCGACCATGCGGGCATGCAGGTCCGCGACCTCGGCGATCTCGGCCTCGGTCGCGCGTTCGGCCGCGCGCTCGGCGCCGATGGCCTCGAGCCCGATCAGCACCTCGATCGAGGCCTCCACGTCGTCCATCGTGAAGGACACCACCGTCGCGCCCACGTTGGGCCGGATCGAGATCAGCCCCTCGCGCTCGAGCACCTTGAAGGCCTCGCGCAGCGGCGTGCGCGAGATATTGAGCTGCTCGACCACGACGCGTTCGTTGATCCGGCTGCCCGGTTCAAGCTCGCCGCGGATGATCATGTCGCGCACCCGTTCGGTGACAAAGGCGGAGCGGGTGCCGTGGGGCGGCTCGGGGGGGGAGTTCTGGTCTGACATGCCCCGAGATTGCATGCAATAAGTTCCGACAGCAATGGAAATCGGCACGCAAAGTTTGACAAGCCGTATTTTTGCATGCAACCTACTCCGAAATTAGGCCGAATCCGGGATTATCTGGCGATATCGCCCGATATTGCATGCAAGCCGGAGCACGGGAGGACGAAATGAACTACTACGGATACTTCGGACGCGGCGACCGGACGGTCGAGTGCTGCATCATCGGCACCGGCGGTTTCGGGCGCAGCTTCCTCGCCCAGGGGCTTGTCGTGCCGGGGCTGTCGGTGCGCGTCACCGTCGACCGCGACGCCGGGATCGCCGCCGAAAGCCTGCGCTCGGTCGGCATTGCCGCGGCCGACATCCGCCTGTGCGCCGACGCCGAAACCGCCCGGCACGCCTGGGACGAAGGCGCCTTCATCGCCGCCGGCAGCTTTGAGGCGGTGGCCAGCCTGCCCGTCGCGGTCGTGGTGGAAGCGACCGGCGACCCCGAGGTCGGCGGCGCCCACGTGAAGCGCGCCATCGAAGCCGGCAGCCACGTCGCGCTGGTCTCCAAGGAGGTCGACAGCGTCGTCGGCCCGGGCCTCGCCGCCATGGCGCGGGATGCCGGCGTGATCGTCTCGCCGGTGGACGGCGATCAGCCGAGCCTGCTGATCGGGTTGATCACCTGGGCCGAGGTGCTGGGGCTCGAGATCGTCTGCGCCGGCAAGTCCAGCGAATACGACTTCGTCCATGATCCGGCGGCCGGCACCATCGCGTGCAACGGCACCCTCCACCAGGTGCCGGGCTTTGCCGGGCTCGAACGATTGGGCGCGGCCGAGGCGGCCGAGATGGTCGCCCGCCGCGCCGCGGCGACGGCGGCCCTGCCCCAGCGCGCGGTGCCGGACCTGTGCGAAATGACGATCGTGGCCAATGCCTGCGGCATGCTGCCCGACCGCCCCGACCTGCATTGTCCCATCGCCCGCATCGACGAGGTGCCGTCGATCCTGTGCGAACGCGCCGACGGCGGCATCCTGTCGCGGTCCGGCGTGCTCGATGTCTTTCATTGCCTGCGCACCCCGGACGAGGTCAGCTTTGCCGGCGGCGTCTTTGTCGTCGTCCGCTGCCGCCACGACGAGACATGGGAGATGCTGCGCGGCAAGGGCCATGTGCTGAGCCGCAACGCGCGCACCGCGATGGTCTACATCCCGCGCCACCTGTTGGGCCTGGAGGCCGCGACCACCGTGTTCGAGATCGCCCTGCGCGGCGTCTCGTCCGGGGCCGAGCACCCGGGCCACCATGTCGACCTGATCGCCGTGGCCGACCGCGACTTTGCCGCCGGCAGCCGGCTGGACATGGGCGGGCATCACCATTCCATCGACGGCGTCTCGTCGCGGATGGTGCCCGGCACGGTGCTGTCGCCGCAAAGCCCTGCCCCCTTCTACATCGCCTCCAACCGGACCCTCACCCGCGCGGTGCGCGCCGGAGAGCCGATCCGGATGGCCGATCTCGACCTCTCGGGCGACAGCGTCCTGCTGCGCCTGCGCGAGGACCAGGACCGGCGCTTCGCGGCCCGGCGACAGGCGCTCTGACCGCGCCCCACCAATCGACCCCGGCGCGCACACGGGACGCGCGCCGGAGATGAACGACCACATGCATCAGACAAATGGGAGGACCATCATGCATTTCACACGTCGCACCCTCGCCCTTGCCCCGGCGGCCATCGCGCTGAGCCTGGCGCTGCCGGCCCTTGCGCAGGCACAGGACTACGCCCCCTCCGGCATCACCGCCTTCGTCGCGGCCGGCGCCGGCGGCGGCACCGACAACTTCGCCCGCACCGTCCAGCCGATGCTGGAAGAGCGGCTCGGCATCAAGATGACGATCATCAACCTGCCCGCCGCCTCGGGCGCCCTGGCCCATCAGCGCACCGCCCAGAGCGCGCCGGACGGCGAATCGATCGAATTTGCCTCCTCGACCCTGATCACCAGCCGCGCCGCCGGGCAGAACCCGATCGGGCTCGACCAGCTGACCCCCGTCGCGCGGATGCAGTCGGACGTGCTGACGCTTGTCGTCAACACCGAGAAATACGATACGCTCGAGGATTTCCTCACCTATGCCAGGGACAACCCCGGCCAGATCGTCATCGGCGGCACCCATGCGGCCAGCGTCGACCGGATGGCGTTTCTCGGCCTGAACGAAATGACCGGCCTCGACCTTGCCTATATCCCCTACGACAACGAGGGCAGCGCCTCGGCCAACCTGCTGAGCGGCAATATCGACGGCATGTTCAACGAGATCAGCGCGATCCAGGGCTACATGGAATCGGGCAAGATGAAGCCGATCCTCGCGCTGGCGGATGAACGGCTGGCGGCCTATCCCGACCTGCCCACCACGGTCGAGAACGGCTGGGACCTGACCTTCGGCAACGAGCGCGGCGTCTTCATCAACGCCGAGACCCCGCCCGAAACCATTGCCGCCATCGAGGCCGTGTTCGAGGATATCTTCAAGTCGGAAGACTACCAGGTCTACGCCAGGAAGGCCAATCTCGACGTCCGCCCCGGCTGGCTCGGCAGCGCCGACTATCGCGTGGTGCTCGAAGAGAACCTGGCGTACTTCGAAAAGCTGCTGGCGTCGGAATAACCCGCGCGCCGGCCCCCCGCCCGGTCCGCAGCCGCGCACCGGGCGGGCAATGCCCCCGACACCCCGTACCGAAAGGCCTGCGCGACATGACAGCCCGTTTCTATTCCTTCGCCGCCGCCGTGGGCCTTGCCGGAGCGGTGTTTCTGTGGCTCGCGCTGCAATTGCCGGGTGGCGAGGCGGTGACCACCCTGATCGGCCCGCGCACCTGGCCGCTGCTGATTGTCGTGGCGATGCTGGCGCTGGTCGCGCTCTTCGTGATCCTGCTGGCCCTGCGCGGACCGGCGCAGTTCGCCGGCGCCGATGACGATCACATGTCGGCCGAGGAGATCGCCGCCGACGCGGCGGTGATCCGCGAAGATGCCGGCGGCTCCGGCTGGCGTCACCTGGCGGTGCTGGCGGTGACCGTGGCCTACACGGTCGCGATGGACGTCACCGGATACCTTCTGGCCACCGCCGTCTTTGCCGCCATCGTCAACGTCATCCTGGGCGAACGCCGGCCGCTGCGGATCGCGATCTGCACCGTCGCGGCCGTGCTGATCGTCGCCGTGGTCTTCGACCATCTGCTGAACATACCGCTGCCCTGACCCCTGGGCCGGGCGCCTGAAAGGACGCATAATGATAGAAGACCTCATCGGTGGCTTCGGCGTCGTGATGCAGCCGGTCAACCTGCTGATCCTTGCATCGGCGGTGCTGATCGGCTTCGTCGGCGGCGCCCTGCCCGGGATCAGCGGCGTCATCCTGGTGGTGATCCTGCTGCCCGTCACCTACACGATGGAGCCGACCGGCGCCTTCATGCTGCTCACGGCGATCTACGCCTCGAGCGTGTTCTCCGGGCTGATCACCGCGATCCTCTACCGCGCGCCGGGCACGCCCGAGGCGGTCATGACGGCGCTGGACGGCTATCCGATGACCCAGAAGGGCGAGGCGGGCAAGGCGCTGGGGGTGGGCATCCTGTCCTCGGCCGTGGGCGGCATGTTCGGCACCGTGGTGCTGATCCTGGCGACCCCGCTGCTGGCCGATATCGCGCTGCAATTCTCCTCGCCCGAGTTCTTCGCGCTCGCGGTGCTGGGCCTCACCGTGGTCGCCTCGCTCGGCGGCAACCTGCTGCTCGGGCTGATCGGCGTCTGCATCGGGCTCATGATCGCCTCGGTCGGGCTCGACCCGCTGACCGGGACGACGCGCTTCACCTTCGGCAGCCTGCACCTGATGAGCGGCGTCAACCTGATCCCCGTCATCATCGGGCTGTTCGCGATCTCCGAAGTGCTCAAGCGCTGCCAGGAGGGCGACATCCACCTGACGGGCAACAAGAAATTCAGCATCCGCATCTTCGACTGGCCGGTGATCCGCCAGATCCGGGGAACCGTCGCGCGGTCGTCGATCCTCGGCACCGCCATCGGCATCCTGCCCGGCATCGGCGCCTCGACCGCCGCGATGGTGGCCTACTCCGAGACCGTGCGCTGGTCGAAGGACCGCAAGCGCTTCGGCCGCGGCGCGCCCGAGGGCGTGGCCGCCCCGGAGGCGGCGAACAATGCCGCGGCGATGGGCGCGCTGGTGCCGCTGTTCGCGCTGGGCATTCCCGGCTCGGGCACCACGGCGATCATCCTCGGCGCCTTCATCGTGCACGGCCTGACCCCGGGCCCGACCTTCATGAGCGGCAACAGCGACCTGATCTACGCGGTCTTCGTCGGCCTGCTGATCGTCAACGTCCTGATCCTGGTCTTTTCCAAGCCGTTCATCGCGATCCTGTCGAAACTGCTCGATGTGCCCTATTCGGTGCTCGGGCCGATCATCGTGATCTGCTGCATCGTCGGCACCTATTCGGTGCAGAACGCGATGATGGACGTCTGGCTGATGCTGGGTTTCGGGCTGGCGGGGTTCCTGCTGGAAAAGATCGGCTTCCCGCTGGTGGCGATCATCCTCGGCGTGGTGCTGGGCCCGATCGCCGAGAGCGAGCTGCGCCGCTCGCTGGCAATGTCGCGGGGCGATCTGGCGATCTTCTGGGAACGCCCGATCAGCGCGATCCTGCTGGGCATCGCGATCCTGCTGGTGACCATGACGGTGGTGGTGCCGATCCTGCGCCGCCGCCGCGCCCGCAAGGCGACGACGCGGGATTCCTGACACGGACGCGACCGACCGGAGACACATGACATGAAACTCGGCTGTATCGGCGACGATTTCACCGGCTCCTCGGACCTGGCCAACGTGCTCGCCAAGGAGGGCATGCGCGTCACCCAGTTCACCGGCGTGCCCGAGGGCCCGGCCCCGGGCGACATCGATGCCGGCGTGGTGGCGCTGAAGTCGCGCACCATCCCGGCGCAGGAGGCCGTGCGCCAGTCGCTGGCCGCGCTCGACTGGTTGCAGGCCCAGGGGTGCAGACAGATCTTCTTCAAGTACTGCTCGACCTTCGATTCGACCTCCGACGGCAATATCGGCCCGGTGATCGACGCGCTGATGGAGCGGATGGGGACCGACACCGCGATTGTCTGCCCCGCCTTCCCCGCCACCGGCCGCTCGGTCTTCCAGGGGCATCTGTTCGTGAACGACCGGCTGCTGTCGGACTCGGGGATGGAGGACCATCCGCTGACCCCGATGACAGACCCCGACATCCGCCGCGTGCTGTCGGCGCAGACCCGCCACGGCGTCGGCCACGTGCCGGCGCCGACCGTGTTCGACGGGCCGGAGGCCATCGCCTCGGCCATCGCGGCGGAACGCGCTGCGGGCCGCCCGGTCATCGTGCTCGACGCCATCCGCGACGCGGACCTGCGCGCCATCGGCCGCGCCGCGCGCGACCTGCCGCTGGTGACCGGCGGCTCGGGCGTCGCGCTCGGCCTGCCCGCCAACCTGCTGGCGCCGGGCAAGGCCCGCGGGGCGCAGGACGACTGGACCGGCCTTCCCGGCCCCGCCGCGGTGCTCGCCGGATCCGCCTCGCGCATGACGCGCGCACAGATCGCCAGGTGGCGCGAGAGCAACCCCGCCCGCGAGATCACCGCCGACGAGGTGATGTCGGGCGCCGTCACGCCGGAGACCGCCGCAGGCCTTGCGCTGGAAAGCGCCGACACGATGCTGCTCTACTCCTCCGCCACGCCCGAGACGGTGAAGGCCGCGCAGGACCGCTACGGCCGCGAGGTGGTGGCCGGCCGGCTCGAAACCTTCTTCGCCGAGACCGCCCGCCACCTGGTCGCCGGCGGTGTCACCCGGCTGGTCACCGCGGGGGGCGAGACTTCGGGAGCGGTGGTCGAGGGCCTCGGCCTCGCCGCGCTGCGCATCGGCCCCGAGATCGCGCCGGGCGTGCCCGCACTTGCCGCCGAGGGGCGGGATCTCCGGCTGGCCCTCAAGTCCGGCAATTTCGGCGACGAGGATTTCTTCGCCAAGGCCCTGGCGACGCTGGCGGGGGACCGGACATGAGCGCGCTGTCGACCCTGCGCGAGGACATCTGCCGCTTCGCCCACACCCTTCATGCGCGCGGGCTCACCCATGGCTCCACCGGCAATATCTCGGTCCGGACAGCGGATGGCGGGCTGCTGGTCACGCCGACCGGATCGTCCTTCATGACGCTCGACCCGGCGCGGCTCAGCCGCTTCGATGCGACGATGACCCTGGTGGAGGGCGACCGGCCGACCAAGGAGATGCCGCTGCACCGCGCCTTCTACGACACCCGCAGCACGGCGGGGGCGGTGGTGCATCTGCATTCCTGCCATTCCGTCGCGCTGTCGATGATGCCCGACGTGGACGAGGACGACTTCCTGCCGCACCTGACCCCCTACCCGATCATGCAGCTCGGGCGGGTGAAGCTGCTGCCCTACTTCATGCCCGGGGACGCCGCGATCGGCACCGCGATCCGCGGGCTGGCGGGCCAGCGCTCTGCCGTCATGCTCGCCAACCACGGCCCCGTCGTCGCGGGCAAGGATCTCGCGGCGGCGGTCTACGCCATCGAGGAACTGGAGGCCGGCGCGCAGCTGGCCATGATGACCCGCAACCTGTCGCCCCGTGCGCTTGACGAGGACGAGGTGGCCGCGCTTGTCGCGGAGTTCGACGTCGACTGGGGTGCCTGACGGCGCGCGCCACGCTCGGGATGCACCATAACCGCGTGCCCAACATCATGACGGTGCCGGGCCCGCTGTTCCGCGACCAACGCGATGCCGAGATCGACAAGGGCTGGGACCGGCCGCACGAAGTGCAAGGTCCTGTCGGCGATCACGGTGTCCCACCCGGCCTGCGGCAGCGGCAACTTCCTGGTCGTCGTCTGCCGAGAGCTGCCCACCCGGGAGATCCGCATCCTGCCCCGGCTCGGGGAGATCGAGGGCCAGTCATGCGCCTCGGCCTGCACGTCCTGGCAGAAGGAGAGGCAGACCGGCCCGCAATCCGCCGGATCGGTCAGGGTGCGAAAGGCGCGCG